>NZ_SMCQ01000004.1 GCF_004343035.1 Longibaculum muris | reverse complement strand
TTACGATATAAAAGTAATAAAAAGTTGACAAAAAAATAAAGCATCTATCAATGCTTTTTGAATTATACACATATCTAACTGTCAAAGACCCGAAATTACAACAAAAAATAAATTTTTATAAAAATGCAAAAAAATAGTTTCTTTTTTATCTTTTCTTGTTTCATGATATAATAAGAAAATGAATGGAGCGATGGATGAATGAGATGGATATTTTTTGTGTGTTTTGTTATGGGTGTTGTTTTTAAAATGATAATGATTTATTTTAATCAACAACAACGTCAATGTGCTTTAAGTGATGAAGTTAAAGATATTTATGATTCAACCACATATCAAAAATGGCAAGCCTATGAAAATGAAACAGATAAGATTGCTATTATTCAGGATTTGGTAGATATAGGTATTGCTATTTTTTATTTTTTTACGCCTATATTTTATCAAGTTTCAATGCTTTTTTCTTCGTCTATTTTAATTAGTTCATTAGGAATGTTATTGGTTTTTAATGGTTTTGAAGAAATAGTTGAAGTTATTTTTGATTATTATGAGACTTTTGTGATTGAAGAAAAGTATGGAATGAATACGACCACAAAGAAAACTTTTATTAAAGATTTTATAATATCTTTGTTATTGGATTTTGGATTGTTTGGTTTATTATTTGTTTTTGTTCACTATGTTTATAGATGGTTTTCTTATTATGGTTTTATTGTTATCTTTGTTATTTTAGGACTTATTGTTGGATGGATTCAAAAACATCCGATCTTTTTAATGCGTTTGTTTAATCAGTTTACACCATTACCAGAAGGACATCTTAAGGATACAATCGTTGCTTTATTAAATAAGCATGGTTTAAAATTAAAGGGTATTTATGTCATGGATGCTTCAAAACGTACAAAACGAGCGAATGCTTTTTGCAGTGGGCAGGGCAAGGAAAAAGAAATTTGTATTGATGATAATATGTTAGAAATGTATAGTGAAGAAGAAATTGTTGCAGTCTTTGCCCATGAACAAGGACATGCACTGTTAAAACATGCTGAACGTCAAAGATTTCTTAATGTTTTGATGGGTTTGATTTTATTTCTATGTTTTATTTTTATTTTTGTTCATCCAAGTTTATATGCAACTTTTCATATTAAGCAATTGAATTATTATATGGTTGTTGCGGTTTTAGGATGGGTATTAGGACCACTGATGATTGTTTTGGATATGATGATTAATCATTATTCACGTTTATATGAGTATCAGGCAGATGCTTTTGCTGCAAAGGAAGGATATGGTGAGGCATTGATTGATGTTTTAAAGAAACTGACAAAAGATGGATTGTCTAATATTCAACCACATCCTATTGTTGTTAAAATGTGTTATTCTCATCCAACTTTATCACAAAGAATATTAGCTATAAAAAAATATCAAGAAACCCATCAAATCAAATAGAAGTTCATGAATAGTTAACATCCTTTGTCTATACTGATGATGTTAACGTATAAAAGAGGAAGAAAAATGTTTGGATATATTGTTGTAAATAAACCAGAATTAAAATTTAAAGAATTCGATATATATCAGTCATATTATTGTGGTCTGTGTCAGACATTAAGAAATCAATATGGTCTTAAGGCACAGGTATCGTTAAACTTTGATATGACTTTTTTAGCTATGTTATTATCTTTGCTTTATGATGTACCCACAAAAAAGGTACATGAGCGATGTGTGATTCATCCAATGAAGAAGCATGATAAATTGCTAAATGATTGTATTGATTATGCGGCAAAGATGACGATTGTTTTGGCTTATTATAAATGTCAGGATGATTGGATGGATGAAAGAAAGCCAGTTAAACAGATTTATAAGAAAATGATTTCATCTCCTTATTTAAAGATTAAGGAAGAATATCCAAAGAAAATAAAGGTTATTGAGGAAAATTTACAGAAAATCAATGCATATGAAAAAGAAAATTATGATCATATTGATGATTTAGCTGGTTGTTTTGGGAGAGTCATGGGGGAGATATGTACTTATCAAGATGATATTTTCTATGATGATCTCTATGAAATGGGATTTTATTTAGGAAAGTTTATTTATTTACTCGATGCGTATGATGATATTGAGGAAGATATCAAGAAAAAGACATTTAATCCTTTTATTAAGGATTATCAGCAACCAGATTTTGATGAAAGGTGTCATGCCTTATTAGAGATGATGATTGCGAGAAGTGCAAATGCTTTTGAATGCCTACCTATTACAGAGAATGTTGAAATTTTGCGCAATATCCTTTATAGTGGTGTTTGGAGTAAATATGAACTACGTAAGATGAAAAGATCGGAGGATAAGAAATAATGGATCCATATCAAATATTGGGGGTTTCTCCTAGTGCATCAGATGACGAAGTTAAACAAGCTTATCGTACATTAAGTAAAAAATATCATCCTGATGCGAATATTAATAGTGAACATCAAGCAGAATATACTGAAAAATTTAAACAGGTACAAAATGCTTATAAAACAATTATGGATAGTCGAAAGAAAGGCTTTACTCAGCAGAATTTTGGGGGACAAGGTCAAAGTCAATCGACTTATCAATATAATGGAAATGAACAAGCAGCTTTTAATGATGCTGCGGCTTATATCAATGCTGGACGTTTCCAGGATGCTTTAAATGTCTTAGAACAAATTCGTACAAGAAATTCAATTTGGTTTTATTATAGCGCACTAGCAATGAATGGTATTGGAAACAATGTTACAGCTTTAGAATATGCTCAAACAGCTGCGCAAATGGAACCAGGGAATATTCAATATATATTTTTAGTTCAACAATTACAGGCTGGATCTGGTCAATATCGTTCAACTCAACAAAGCTATGGTTCACCTTATTCGGCAATCAATTGTTGCTATAGCTTTATGATGTTGCAATTATTTATGTCTTGTTGTTGTAGATGTTAATAAAGGAGAAGAAAGATGAGTAAAATTATTGGTATTGATTTAGGAACAACAAATAGCTGTATGGCTTTTATTGAAAATGGGAAAACAACAATTATCCCTAATAGTGAAGGAGCAAAGACAACACCTAGTGTGATTGCTTTTACAAAAGATGGTCAACGATTAGTTGGTGAGAGTGCAAGACGTCAAGCAGTTACAAATCCAACGCAAACCATTGCTTCTATTAAGCGTGTAATGGGAACAAATTATACAAAAAGAATCAATCAAAAAGATTATACCCCTCAAGAGTTATCAGCAATGATCTTACAAAAATTAAAGATTGATGCACAAAATTATTTAGGTGAAGAAGTAAAACAAGCAGTTATTACGGTACCAGCTTATTTTAATGATGCACAACGTCAAGCAACAAAAGATGCTGGAAGAATTGCTGGACTTGAAGTGTTAAGAATTATTAATGAACCAACTGCTGCGGCTTTGGCTTATGGATTAGAAAATAGTTATGGTCAAAAAATTATGGTTTTTGATTTAGGTGGGGGAACATTTGATGTTTCGATTATTGAAATTGGTAATGGAGTAATTGAAGTTTTATCAACATCAGGAGATAATCATTTAGGTGGAGATGACTTTAATGAATGCTTAGCTCAATATATTTTAAGTGAAATCAAAAGAATGTATCAAGTTGATTTATCCAATGATTTAATGGCTAAACAACGTATTAATGAAGCAGCTGAAAAAGCCAAGATTGAACTTTCATCAATGACTTCAACAATTGTCTCATTACCATTTATTGCAACATCTTCAGCTGGTCCAATTAATCTTGAAATGACAATCACAAGAGAACTCTTTAATCGTTTAACACAAAAACTTGTTGAACAAACAATCTTACCAATGCAAAATGCTTTAAATGATGCTCGTTTATTACCAGCTGAATTAGATAAAATCATCTTAGTAGGAGGTTCATCACGTATTCCTGTAGTTCAAGAAAAAATTAAAGAAGTGACAGGAATTATTCCAAGTAAATCATTGAATCCTGATGAGTGTGTTGCAATGGGTGCAGGGATTCAAGGAGGAAAGCTTTCTGGTGATGTTTCAGCAATGGGAAGTTATGATGTTTTGTTGTTGGATGTAATACCTTTAACCTTATCGATTGAAACAGTGGGTGGAGTCGCTACACCGTTGATTGATCGTAATACAACGATTCCGACAAGTCATAGTCAAATTTTTACGACATCTTCGAATTTTCAAACACAAGTGGAAATCAATGTCTTACAAGGTGAAAGACCTTTAGCAAAAGATAATAAGAGCTTAGGAAAATTCAAATTAAAGAAGATCAAACGTGCTATGCGTGGAGTTCCTCAAATTGAAGTAACTTTTGATATTGATGCCAATGGAATTGTCAGTGTTTCAGCTAAAGATTTAGCAAGTGGCAATATGCAAAGTATTACAATTGAAAATGGTTCGCATATGTCTGATGATGATATTGAAAGAGCAATTCATGAGGCTCAACAATTTGCTAGTCAGGATGCTTTATTAAAAGAAAGATTGGTTTTCAAAAATGAAGTAGAAAGTTTAATTATGCAAGTTGAAGGGGCTTTATCACAAAATGGTAAACAATTAGAAAAAACTGTTAAATCACAAATCAAAGATGAGCTTTCAAGTTTTAAAAAGTTAACAAAGAAGGTTAATTTTGAAACATGTAGTGATGAAGAATTTGAAAATATAAAAGTGGCAAAACAAAGATTAGAAGATACAGCTGGAATTGTCTTAACAATGTCACAAAATCAAATGTAGTGAAGATATTTAAAAATCTTCACTTTTTATTTTACAAATGGCGAAATACCTATACTTTATGAACAAAAAGATGTAAAATATCTATAGAATATAAAAGAATGATTGAGGAATTTTTTATGAAGCAAAAGCAAAGCATGAGTGTTTATACGTGTATTTGGATTGTAGCAATTGTCATTCTTATTTTTTCACTATTTCAAAATATGGGGTATTCAAAAGTCATTAATTATAGTGGAATTGTAAGAGGAGGAGCACAGTTAGCTGTTAAAGAAGAATTAAACGGAGAACATGATGAACAACTCATTTTAAAATTAGATAATATTTTGCGTGAATTACAAACTGGAGAGGGTGAATACGACCTTATTCGTATTGATGATGATTCTTATCAAAAACAATTAGATGATATGCAAGTGACATGGCATTTGATGAAAGATAAAATCAATCATTTAGATCAGCAACAAGCACGTGATGAACTCTATGCTTTATCACAAGATTTTTTTACTCAAGCTGATAAAATGGTGGCAACAGCTCAATCAGTTTCAGATCAACATCTTTTTAATTCAATAGCAATGTTTTTTATTTACTTAATAATTACAGGTGGTGTTTTTGCTTTTTGGTATCGTTATAAACAAAAACAAATTCAACAAGTCATGTATACGGATAAATTAACGGGATTATATAATGGAGCAGCTTTTGAAATTGAAGTTCAAAAACATAGTGAAAGTGCTATGAATGAATCAGTCTTGATTTATTTTGATTTAGATGATTTTAAATATTTAAATGCAACATATGGTTATTTATTTGGAAATCAGATGTTAATTGCGATTGCTAAAGCATTGCGTGAGTTTGTTGATGGTAGGGGGTCGTGTGCAAGAAATAGTAATGATTGTTTCTTTGTGTTTACCCATTATCATAAAAATGTGATTAATGATTTAAAAACATGTATTATTCAATCAATAAAAAATGAAATTGAATTTGATATTAGTGATGATATTACGTTTACTTTTGGAGCTTATCGTATTCAAAAAGATATTTCAATTCAAGATATGATGGAGAATGCTTTATTGGCTCATAAAAATGCAAAAACAAGAGGAAAGGGAAATGTTGTTTGGTATGATCAAAATCTTTTGGATAAGATTTATCAAGAGGGACTGATTATTAATCAGATGCATCGTGCTTTAATTGATGGTGAATTTCAAATGTTTTTACAGCCTAAATTTAAAATTCCTTCATTAGAGATTGTTGGAGCTGAAGCACTGGTGAGATGGCATATGAGTGATGGAAAGATTCTTTATCCAGATGAATTTATTCCTTTATTTGAAAGTAATGGTTTTATTTATGATTTAGATTTTTCAATTCTAGAACAAGCTTGTCAATTTATTCATGAACGTCAATTATATCATTTTATTATTGCTGTGAATTTTTCAAGAGTGACAATTCATCATAAAGACTTTTATGAACGTTTTAAAGGGATTATTGAGCGTTATCAGATTCCAGTGAAATGTTTAGAGATAGAAATTACTGAAAGTGCTTTTAATGATTTATCTTCAACTATATTGAATATGTTGATGAGATTAAGAAATGATGGTTTTGTTGTTTCCATGGATGATTTTGGAAGTGGTTATTCTTCTTTGAATTTATTAAATACTATGAGTGTGGATGTTTTAAAGATTGATCGTGTCTTTTTATTAAAACAAGATGAAAAGAAAGTAAAGATTATTGGTTTGATTATTGATATAGCAAAGGCTTTAAATATGAAAGTGATTTGTGAGGGTGTAGAAACAAAACAAGATTTAGAGTTACTCACCAGATTAAAATGTCCTTTAGGACAAGGATATTATGTATCTAAAGCAGTGAATGAAGAAGAATTTATTGAAAAGTTTTTAAATAAAATGGAAGAAGGCTAATGAAGCCTTCTTTTATTTATGGTAGAATAAAAGATAAGGAGTATGATTTATGGAAATAAGAGAAGTGAATGAAAAAGATATAGAGAAGATTGCGATGATTGAAAAGGCTTGTTTTCCTAAAGAAGAAGCTGCAACTTATCAAGAATTTTTAGCAAGATATCAAAGTTTCAAAGAATGTTTTTTAGTTGCTTGTCAAGATCATCAAATTATTGGTTTTATTAATGGTTGTACAACCAATCAACCTTGTTTACCTGATGAATTGTATCATGATTCATCATTACATCAAAAAGATGGTGCTTATCAAACCGTCTTTGGTTTAGATGTTTTACCTCAATATCAAAGACAAGGAGTGGCTGCTGCTTTGCTTAATGCTTTTATAGATTTAGCTAAGAAGCGTCATAAAAAAGGAATGATTTTAACATGTAAAGATCATTTAATTCATTATTATCAAAAATTTGGTTTTGTTCATCAAGGAGTATCCGTCTCTTGTCATGGTGGAGCAAAATGGAATGATATGTTATTGGAATTTGAGGAATTGTAATGGATTATGTGTTTAAAAGGTTAGATAAAGCGGATTTAAATGATGCTGTTGTTATTTTTCAAGCAGCATTTTTACAAGCGCCTTGGAATGAAGAATGGACAAAACAGCAGGCATATAATCGTTTGATAGATTATATGGAGACAAAGATGGGGTTACATCTTGGAATTTTTGTTGAACAAAGATTGGTTGGTTTTATTTTTTCAAGAAAGATGACTTATTTAGAGAGTTATGAATTATGGATTGACGAAATATGTGTTGATCCAAATTATCAGGGAAAAAGCACAGGTTCTGCTTTGATGGACAAGCTAAAAGAAATTTGTTTGAATGAACATATTGAACGTATTTGTTTGGTCACAAAAAGAGGAAAATTAAGTCATGGTTTTTATTATAAGATGGGATTTGATGAAGATGAATCTTCAGTTTGTTTGATTCATCAATTAGATAAAAAATAGGAGAAGATGATGGTGAAAAAAGAGCTTTTTGATTATATTATTGAGCTTCAAAGTTTAGCACAGAGTGGGCTATATTATGGTCATGATGCGTATGATAAAGAAAGATATGAACGAATTAGAGAAATCAGTGCTGAACTAATGGCTTTGTATTTAAATCAACCTGTTCATCATATTCAAGATGTCTTTTGTCATGAAGTTGGTTATCAAACCCCAAAATTAGATACAAGGGCTGCCATTTTTAATGATGAAGGAAAGATTTTGCTTGTTCAAGATCCTAAAGGATTATGGGCATTACCTGGTGGTTGGGTTGATATTGATACATCTATTAAAGAAAACACAGAAAAGGAAGCAAAGGAAGAATCAGGATTGGATGTCAAAGCGACAAGAATTATTGCGATTGAAGATCGTGATAAACATAATTTACCACGTTATCTCTATAAGATTATTAAAGTTTTTGTTTTATGTGAAAAGATATCAGGTACATTTACAAAAAATCTAGAAACTGTGGCAGCTGATTATTTTGATTTAGAACATTTACCAGAACTTTCCCTTGATCGCAATAACTTTGAACAGATTCAAATGTGTTTTGAGGCGTATCATAATCCTCTATGGCAAACTTATTTTGATTAAAAAAAAGTGGTTTTAGATACAATCTAAACCACTTTTTTAAAAATATGTTTTTGTATAAACGACTTTTCCAATAATACGAACAGGTAAATATTCAACTTCTTCTTTAGTAAAATAACGATTTTCAACCTGTGGATTGGTTGCTTCTAAAATCAACATATCAGGTTTTTTAATGATTTTTTTAACTGTAACTTCATCATCACCAATCATTACCACAGCAATCTCTCCAGAAGCAACACTTTGACATTGCTTAATCAAAGCTAAATCACCATCCATGATTCCTGAACCGGTCATAGAATCACCTTGAATTTCCAAAAAGTAATCACCTTTATAAAAATCCTCCTCAGTAATTTCTTCTTCGCCCATATAGTTTTCTTGGGCAAACATATTATAACCGGCTTTTGCATAGCCAAGAATAGGACGTTTTAAATGAACTGATGAGCCTTTAATGATAGGTTCAACATCATAACCTAATATTTCATTTAGACGTTGTAAAGTTTCATCTTGGATTCGTTTTACATCACCTGAAATCCAGCGACCAACAGTTGATTTTGTAACACCCAATTTTTTGGCAATTTCATCATTTGTTAATTGATGACGATATTTATAATCTTTAATAATGTCTTTGAGTTCCATAAAATCCCTCCTTATGCATATTATAACTAATCATACAACAAAAATAAAGTATTTTTAAAAAAATAAAAAATAAGTTGCATAAACTATTGAAATTTGCAACATCACTCGTTATAATAGAAGCAAGGAGTGAGGCATATGTGGGATAGAGTTATTGTTCATGCAGATTTAAATCATTGTTATGCACAAATTGAGGAAATGTTGTATCCAGAATTGAGAAAGGTACCAATGGTTGTTGGTGGAAATGAAAAGTCACGTCATGGAATTGTTTTGGCTAAGAATGACTTAGCTAAAGAATTTCATATTCAAACGGGTGAATCATTACGTGAGGCTTATGAAAAATGTCCGCATCTATTAGTGATTCAACCACATTATGAAGATTATAAGTATTATAGTGAAGAAGTTAAAAATATTTATCGTGAATATACAGATAAGGTTGAAAGTTTTGGGATTGATGAAGCTTGGATTGATTTAACATCGTCACAAAGATTATTTGGAGGTGATCCGATTGCGATTGCTAAAGAAATTCAAATGCGTGTTTATCATGAATTAGGATTATCTGTTTCAATGGGAGTAAGCTATAATAAAATATTTGCTAAATTGGGTAGTGATTTTGATAAAAAAATGGGCTTTACAGTGATTTCTAAAAAGAATTTTAAAGATGTTGTTTATCCTTTACCAGTGGAAGATTTGTTTTATGTTGGTAAGGCTACAACCAATAAATTAAAAGATAAAGGAATTTATACAATTGGTGATATTGCAAGAAGTCATAAAGAATATTTGAAATCATTTTTAGGAAAAAATGGCGAAATGATTTGGTATTTTGCCAATGGGATGGATGTGAGTGAGGTTGCATTATCTGATAATGAAAGAATGCCAAAATCGATAGGAAATGGAATAACTGCTATGCATGATCTTTCTACTTTTGAAGAAGCTAAAGATGTTTTTAGAGTTTTGGTAGAATCAGTGGCATCACGTTTAAAGGACAGAAATCTTAAAGGTTCAGTGATATCGATTCATTTACGTGATAATGAATTGAACAGTTATACAAGGCAAAAGAAGATTGATATAGCAACGAATATTTCTAGTGAAATCATGCTGGTTGTTGAACAACTTTTACAGGAAAATTGTTTAGGGTCTTGTTATGGGTATTTAGATCGTCCCTATCGAAGTGTAAGTGTTTGTGTAAGTCAATTAGCTGATGATTCTTCTCATGTTCAATTAAGTCTTTTTGTTGATGAAAATCAACGTCAAAAGGAAAAGAAAATTGATAGAGCTATTGATGAAATTAGAAATAAATTTGGCTTTGAAAAAATTAAGCGCTGTTGTATGGAAATTCATAGAGAATTGACAAACTTTAATCCTAAAGAAGATCATGTTATTCATCCTGAAGGGTGGTTTAAATCATTGTGAGATTATATAAACGTTATGTAGATATGATTGTGATGACAAATAAAGAAGGCAAGCTTAAACCACTTTATATGATTTGGGAAAGTCGTGAGGGCAAAGAGAGTTTTCGGATTGATAAAATTCTTGATATTCGAAAAGCAAGTTCACAGGTTGGAGGATGTGGGCTCTTATATGAATGCATGATTGATGGAAAGATAAGAAATTTATTTTATGAAAGAAATCGCTGGTTTATTGAAAGTTATCACCCTTAAATATATTTTCTTATAGCAAATTATTTGATATCTTGTTATAATAAAAATGAGGGAGGAATGAAAGATGAATCAAGAAGATATTATTCGTGAGATTTATACATCAGATATTATTTTAGCTGATATGGAAGCAGAAATGTTAGCCGAGGTGGATGATTCTTATTTAAATATGATGGAAGAATTTCATGAACGTAAAGAAAATGAAAAAGTTGTTTTGTCAGAGAATGAATTATATGAATTAGAAGATAAATTTAATGAATTTTATTTTGAATATGGTTTTGTTCAATTTAAAAGGGGCTTAGAAGTTGGTTTGTCACTAAGAGATATTCATTAAAACAGTATTTGACTAGGATTTATCTAAAAGAGTTGGTATACTCTTAATGGGTGATAAATTATGAAAAGTATGGTAGATGTTATGATGGTTGAACAAATCAATCAATTTTTCAAACAACAGGGAATTGAATATTCTTTACATACAATTGCCGGTTGTGCCTCTTGTGGTTTGCGACTACAAAGAAACGGAAAGAAGTATGATGAGAGTGATCTCCTTAGTATCATTAATGAGTTTCTAGCGAGTAAATGGCTTGTTGCATCTTATGCAGTCGATGATTCAACTCATCTTTATATTGATTCGAAGTTTTCTTTATAGCTATAAAAATAATTTGAAAATGGACGTGAAAACGTCCTTTTCATTTAGGTAGCTTTGCTTGTTTTTTGTAAAATGTATTCTTAATAATAAGAGTAGGGGATGGAGTGATGAGATAAAAGAAATTATTAAGGTCATCAATTTATCTGTTTAATTTGTTGGATGTAGCTATTATATTACAATGAATGTAATATATTTTTGATGATTCTATTTTCAATTAAAGAGTTTTTTGGTATTTCCTATTTAGTTTTTTTATTAGATATGAAACGAGTACGCACGGAATTGAAAACTATCCAATTGTCAAAGGAAGTTGTATAGAAAAAACAATGAGCTCCATGCTCATTGTTTTATTTTAATCCTTGAATCCCTTTTTCTAGGATTTCAATTTGTAATAAAGTTTGTTCTGGTGTTACTAATGGTTTAGCATGATTGATAATTGTTTCATATAACGCGTCATAATAACGACCATAATCTCCATTGACAGAAATAACTTTTTCTTCATGATAATGTCCTTCATCATCATAGTAAGTTAATGTTCCATATTCACTTGGTAAGTCTACTCCAAAATCATCATGTGTAGGCATATAGAATAATTTTAAGTGTTCTTCCTGTTTATCTTTCTTTGCTTTGACAAACATCCCCTTTTTACCATAAACGACAAAGCTTGGTCTTTCTTTAATTCTAAAATAACTTGATTTAACAGATACTTTTAATGTTCCATAGTATAAGTCTAAATCAAAGTAATCATTCATTCGACCTTCACCTAAGAGTTGTCTTACATCATAATGAATATCATCAGGTTTACCAAAGTAAGAAATGACTTGATCAAGTGTATGGCAACCATGACCATAGAGATACGAGTTGATGGTACTGAACTCATGAACAGATTCAGGAACTTCAGGACGATAGTAATCAAAATGCATTTCAAGTTCTAATAAGTCACCAAGTTTACCAGATTCGATAACTTTTTGAACAGTTAAGAAATCACTATCAAATCTTCTATTTTGATAACACTCTACAATCAACCCTTTTTCTTTAGCTAAATCAAAGATTTCTTTGGCTTGTTCATATGTATCTGCGAAAGGTTTTTCAACAACACAATGTTTATTTGCATTCAAAACTTTTTTAGCATAATCATAATGGAAAGCGGAAGGGGTTGAAATCACTACAACTTGAATATCTTCATCGTTTAATAAATCATCTAAGCTTTCAGTATAAATGACTCCAGGAACTTCATCCCATTTGTCTGTTGCGTGATGACGAGTGTAAATTTTTTTTACTTTTATTTTATCAGGTCTTTGTAGGATAAAAGGCATATGATATCTATTTGCACTTTTTCCATTACCAATAAATCCAATTGTTAACATGAAAAATTCCTCCTTTGTTTTGTTAAAACTATTATAATACAAAAAGATAGAAATGAAATTTTATTTTCATAATTTGATTATAATTTTTTTTGATATTAGAAAAGATGTATACTAATGATGAGGTGATGACAATGTTAGCAGATTATCATATGCACACAAGTTTAAGCAATGATTCGAAATATCATATGGAAGATTTGATTTTAAAATCTATTGAGTTGGGGTTGGATGAGATTTGTATAACTGAGCATAGTGATTATGGGACGATGGGAGATTATGTTGTTGATTATGAGAAATATTATCAAAGATATTTACAGTTAAAGGAAGTGTATAAGGATCAATTAACAATTAAATTTGGTTGTGAATTTGGGGTTCAAAAACATACAATCAAAGATTATCAAAATGATTTTAAAGAGTATCCTTTTGATTTTATTATTTTATCAAATCATCAGATTGATGATATTGAATTTTGGACTTATCAATATCAAAAGGATAAGAGTCAAGAGATGTATAATCGTGGTTATTATCAGGCTATTTATGATGTGATGAAGGCATTTGATGATTATAGTGTTTTAGGTCATTTGGATATGATAAAAAGGTATGATCAATTGGGTGTTTATCCTGATGAGTTGATGAAAGATATCATTGTTGATATTTTAAAATATGCAATTGAGCATGGTAAAGGGATTGAAGTCAATACATCATGTTTTCGATATGGCTTGAATGATTTAACGCCTTCAAGAACGATTTTAAAATGGTATTATGAGTTGGGAGGGAAAATAATAACGATTGGTTCTGATACTCATGAAGAAGGGCATGTTGGCTATCAGATAGCTTATGTTAAAGAAGAACTAAAGAAAATTGGATTTAAGGAGTTTTGTACTTTTGAAAAAATGCAACCTATTTTTCATAAATTATAAAAAATAGGGAAAAATAAAGATATGTTTCTGATTATTGAAGGTTTTCTTTATTTTCTTATTGTAATAAGTCAATTGAGTTGGATTAAATATTTCAGTATTGTTGTTTGTTTTTTCTATTGTTTGTATAAACAAAGAGGATATCATATATTTTTTCTGATTTTGTTAGCGGATTATATTTTGTTGTGGGGTGATTATTATAAGTTAGGGATTGCCTTGTTTATGCTTGTGCAATGTCTTTATCATCGTCAGCTAGCAAATGATTATCTTTTCTATTTGGGATTATTAAGTTTTTTATATCCAAATATCTATTTATTAGCGTTTGTCTATGCTTTAATGAGTCTTGTAAATATAATAACAGCAATCAAAAAACATCATTTTTTAAGAGTGACTTTGATATTGCTAGCATTATGTGATATTTGTGTTGCTTTACAATTTATATTACAAATTAATATACCTTTGATTTGGCTGTTTTATTTACCATCACAAGTTTATTATGCAAAAATGGTTCCATCTAGTGAAGATAGAACCACTGTATAGGTAAAGTCAAAAGCAAAGCACTTAAAAGAAGAATCATACATATTCTAATAAAGATACGCATATCTATTTTGTTTTGTAATAAGACGAGTAAACCTAAACCTGCATTGGTTATTAAACCAGCAACTAATGATGCAAAGCTGAGAACTTGGCTAATGTAGAGCTGAGTTAAAATAACACTTGCTGCACAATTAGGAATAAAGCCAAAGATTGCAGCTACGATTGGTTGAACCATCGAACGATCAAGAAGCAGATAAGAAAGAGTTGTTGAACCAATCGTTTCGATAGCCAATGATAAAACAAAATTTACGGCAAAGATAAAAGCGTAAATCTTAAATGTTCTAAAAAGGGCTTCAATAATAATAGAATGTTCATGAGTATGTTCAATATGGGTATGAAAATGTTCAAAAGATTGATTTTTAAAAAGAAAATCAACTGCATAACCCACAATAATAGCAAATATAAATTTAATAAAAATAATACCAATTAAAGATGTATACATCTCAGGATTGGTTAAAAGAATGGGGATAGCTTCATCACTTGTTGCAATAAAGACACTAATCAAACTTCCTAATGTCATTTTTCCTTCAATAAAAAGGAGACTAGCCAAAACTCCAAATCCACATTGTGGAATAATTCCTAAGACAGCACCAAGCAGAGGACCATAGTGAGTTAAATAATATTCTACTCTTTGATTGGTTTGTCGATGTTCAAAATATTCTAAACAAAGATACATAACAAAAAGAATAGGAATAATGAGTATTGTATCTTTGATTGTATCGATAAGTATGTCCATATCTTCACCTGCCTTTTATCTATTGTATACAAAAAATAAAAAAAATCAATGAATGTGTTCATATATTGTTAATAAGCTGGGATAATAATAGAACTAAAGAGAGGGTGGTAAAATGTTAGATTTACTACAAGGATTAAAAAAAGGTGTTGTTATGTATTCTATTATAACCATAATAATGGGAATTATTCTGATTCTTTTTCCAGATACAACCAGTTTGATTGTTTGTTATGGAATTGCTGGAGTGATTTTGATTTGTGGAATCATGGATATGATTAGATATTTTTCAAATGATTTCTCTTATCGTTTTGGTTATGATTTATTGACTGGATTTTTGTTGTGTGCAGTAGGAATTTTTATGATTTTAAGAAGTGATATTGTGATTATGATGATTCCTTTTGTAATTGGAATGTTTATTGTGGTTGAAGGGATTTTGAATATTGTGAGGTCTTTTCAATTACGTCAATGGGGTTTTGAAAGATGGTTATATGATTTTGTGTTATCAGTTTTATTGTTGATTTTGGGAATGATTATTGTTGTCAATCCATTTGATGCCGCCTTGGTTTCAGTAATGATGATTGGAATATGTCTCGTTTATGATGGCTTGCTCAACTTGTTGATCTTACATCGTAGTAGTCAATTTGTTAAACAAATAAGGGATTAATCCTGTTTTGGATTAATCCCTTTATATACTTTTATAAATAAAATAAAGGCAACAAGAGAAGCGATAATTTCAGAAAGTGGGAAGGTTAACCAAACACCATTAAGTCCTAGAAATGGAATTAGTAATAAAGAAGCTGGAATGATAATAATGAATTGTCTTAATAAGGAAATGATTAAAGAAAGTGATCCTTTTCCTAATGATTCAAAAACACCAGCCATCACAATCCCAATTGTTGAAAGAATAAAGGCTAAGGATAAAATACGTAAACCACTGATTCCGATATCTAACATAGCTTGATTAGCATTAAACATTTTTAAGATTGTTTGAGGGAAGAAAAAGAACAATAAGGTTCCAAGTAATAAAATGACACTGATTGATAATCCAGCCATTTTAATCGTTTCATCCATTCGCTTTTTCTCTTTAGCTCCATAGTTATAACTAATAATTGGACGCATTCCTTGAATTACCCCATTAGAAGGCATATAGATGAATGTCTGGAGTTTAAAGTAAATTCCAAAGAAAGCAACAGCACTTTGTGAAATTGAAGCTAAAATACCATTTAAAACGGAAACAAGTAATGATGGCATACATAACATGACACCAGAAGGAATGGCAATACTATAGAGATTTTTAAAAGTTTGAAAATTAATTTTGAAATGTTTGAAAGAAACATGAATATGTTGACTATGTTTATAAAAAAGATAGATAGATAAAAAACAAGCACTCATTTGTCCTAAGATTGTTGCAATCGCAGCTCCATTAACACCTAAAGCAGGAAAACCAAAGTAACCAAAGATTAAAATAGGATCTAAAACAATATTGACAACAGCACCAACGATTTGCATAATCATAGGAATAATCATATCCCCACTTGCCTGAAACATCTTTTCAATAGCCAAATGAACAAAAGAAAAAAATGTAAAAGTAATAACAATTGTTCCATATTGAATACCATACTGAATCACTTCTTGATGAGATGAAAACATTGAAACAAAAGGACGGATAAAAAACAAACCAATCACAACAAATAATAAGGAATGTAATAAGCTCATCACAATCCCTTGACTTGCAACATCGGAAGCTTCTTGATCATTGTGAGCCCCTAAATGTCTAGCAATAATAGCATTCATTGCAATCCCAATTCCACAAGAAAAAGCTAAAGATAGATTTTGTAAAGGATAAATTAAAGAAACTGCAGTTAAAGCTGATTCTCCCAATTGAGCAACAAAGATACTATCAATAATATTATAAAGTGATTGAATAAGCATTGATATCATTGGGGGAAAAGCCATTGACATCAAAAGTGGAAAGATCGGTTTATAACCCATCGGATTTTTATTTTCCATAATAGATACTCCTTTCATAAAAAAAGCTATAGATATTCTATTTATAATCAGAAATAGAGAAATCTATAGCTTTTAGTGCATGACTATTCTAAATGTTTTATCACTTATTGTCAATATTTTTCTTTAAAAGACAAATAGCATGATTATAATCCATTGGCTTACCAGTATAATATCCTTGAATATAATCAGGATTAAATTTTTCAATAACATCTAATTCATCTTTTGTTTCAACCCCTTCAACAATGACCTTTAAATCAATTTGATGACATAAATCAATAATAGCATTCATAAATGCATAATTGAAAGAATCTTCAGTAATATTTCTTACAAAAGATTGATCAATTTTAATGATATCCAAAGGTTCATTCTTTAATAAAGATAGGGATGAATAACCAGTACCAAAATCATCCATTGCAATTCGCATACCAAATTGACGTAATTGTTGAATTTTATTAACAATTAATTCATTATTTTTAGCAATTGATGTTTCTGTTAATTCAATAATGATATGATAAGGATTCACTTGATGTAAAGTTGCTTTTTCTTTTATAAAATCAACGAATTTATCATCCATTAATTGTAAATAAGAAACATTAATACTCATATTGATATCTTTATCATAGCGTGAAAAATCTTTGAGTTTAATGATAGCTTGTTCAAAAATCCAATCACCAAGTTGTATAATATCGCCACTTTCTTCTAGCATTGGAATAAAGAAACCAGGGCCGATGTGAGGGAAATCTTGGTGATTCCAACGAATCAAGGCTTCAAAACCGGTTAAAGCATGATAAGAAGAAGTGACTTTTGGTTGGAATACTAAACAGAAATTTTCAAAGTTATTGTTGATAGATTCTTTTAAAGCATGTAAGACACGTAAGGTCTGATTTCTTTTATCAGCAATATCTTGATTATAGAGGGTTAATTTTCCATAGGCATAGTGTTTACTATGCTGCAGGGCGATTTCACAGTTACGACGAAGCTTAGAATAAGTTGTTCCATCATGTGGTGAAAAAGCTGCTCCAGCATTAAAATGACATGAATAAGATTTGCCTTCATAAGAATGTTCTTGTTTCGCATACTTTTGAATCTTTTCATAAACTTGGCATAAATCCTGTGGTGTTGCATCTTTTAGTATAAGAGCAAATTCATCACCATCTAATTTATAGATAGTTGTTTGCTTATGTAATAAGGTTTGTAAGTTTTGAGCAACAATCCTCAAGACTTGATCACCAAAGTGCCGATTATAGAATTGATTAATATTTTTAAAGTTTGCAATATTTAAAATCATCATCGCAAAATGACTCGTTGTTTCTTGAATTCTTTTTTCTAATTCAAAACCATTATATAAACCGGTCAAATTATCACGATAATTCTTTCTTCCAAGGTTAGAAATAAATCCGGCAAATAAACATGGTTCACCATTTTCATCATATTCCACATGTCCACGACAACGTAACCAAACATATTCATTATTCTTATTTAAAGCCCGATATTCAACAATATGACTATCCGTTCTTCCATCAATAATTTGTTGATTACTATTTAAAAATTCATATTTATCATCTTTATGAATCTTGCTGCCAAAAACAGCAGCTGCATTCGTAAGCACTTCACTAGGAAAATCAAATTCTTTAACCATTTCTGGAGTATATTTAAAAACCCCAGTTTTCATATTACATATAAAAATATAATCATCTGTACTTTTGGCTAAAGCATTATAAAGTAATTCTTGGTTATAAGTAAATTCATTGACATTAACTTTTGATAAGTCTAATTCACGCATGGCTTTTTTAAGATGACTTTTGACTTTAAAGTTATACATCTTTTCATCAGCTTCACTGATAATATCATTAATAGATAAAGATGTTTGAGGACCAACTTCATATAAACCAAAACAAAAACTTAAATCAAAAGGAATATTATCTTGTTTTTTGATTTGTTTTAAAACATTTAAAACCTGAATCATTAAATTATGAACATTGGATATCGTATTATCGTAGAAAGATACAACAAATTCATCACCACTTAATCTAAAGAAAATATCATCATGATTTAATATTGTAGTGACTTCTTTACTTACAGTACGTAAAAAGAAATCTCCTTGTTGATGTCCAAAAGCATCATTTGTTGTTTTTAAATGATCTAAATCAAATAAACAAACAATTAAATTCTTATTTTCTTTTTTAGCTTTTAATAATTGTTCATTTAAAGCTTTTTTACCAGTTCTTCGATTAAAGATTTCAGTTAAACTATCATAATGTGCTTCTCTTTGAATTTCTTTTAGATCAGTAATATCAATAGAATATTGAAAATGAACAATCGTATGATCAAACCATTCAATTAAAGAATCATGATTTTGAAAATATTTATGTTTATAATCACTATATTCTTCCCAAGTATGAGATTCATTAGGGTTCTTTAATAAACGATTTAAAGGACAAACACGACATCTTTCTTTTTGATCTTTTTTAAAAACTTCATAACATTTTAAACCAATTACATTATCTTTGATTTGATATGTTTTTTTAGCAGTATCATTGATATAAAGAATTTCATCAGTTAATGGATTCGTAATAGCAATATTCGCATGAACACTATTTAAAATCTTTCCAAAAACTGATTGATCAAAAATTCTTCTTTGATAGGTTTCTTTATTATTAAAAATATCAGCATAAATTTGACTTAAAGTATTTAAAAATTCACGTTCTTCTTTATTAAAATCTTTTTCATCACGACAGAAAAAGAGATAACCATAAAATTTATCTTCACAATCCAATGGTAATCCATAAACAAAAGTATAATTTTCTAAATATGATTCTAATTGTGGTTTGATTTCTTTTAAATGATAGTGTTGATTAAGTTGTTGATAATATTGATCAAATTCTTCATCATGATCATGAGAAATAACACTGTAATAATGATAAGGATAATGATCATTTTTATAAAAGAAACCACAAATATTATCTACTTCCATAATATTATTTAATATATTTAATAAAGATTGAAAAATATGATCATAATGACTTCCTAAAAAGAAACGTCGAAAGTCTTTACAATGCTGATAAATTTCTAGAAGATATTTCCCATTTTTTAAGTCCACAATATCACTCCCTTGTCATTATTATATAGTTTTTCAAAATAGAATGCTATGGTTATTTAGTGGAATTAAAAAAGTATTTCCTTTTACAAATAGAGTAAAATAAGATATATTAATGAACATTGAGGTGAGAGTATGAAAAACAAAGGAATTATGTTTATTGTTATATCAGCATTATGTTTTGCTGTAATGAATTTATTTGTTAAATTATCTGGTGATTTACCGGCTATTCAAAAGAGTTTCTTTAGAAATTTTATTGCTGCGTTTATCGCCTTAGCAATCTTAAAGAAAAGTGGGGTAGGTTTTCATATTGAAAAGAAAAATGTTCCGCTCTTGCTTTTACGCGCTATTTTAGGGACAATTGGAATTATTGCTAATTTCTATGCCGTTGATCATTTATTATTATCAGATGCATCCATCATTCAAAAATTAGCCCCATTTTTTGTTATTATCTTTTCTTTTCTATTATTAAAAGAAAAAGTATCCAAACAACAAATTCTTTCTATTATTATTGCTTTTATAGGAATGTTATTTGTTGTTAAACCAAGCTTTGCAAATAGTGAGCTATTTGCATCTTTAATAGCTATGATAGGTGCTATGAGTGCAGGAATGGCTTATACACTAGTAAGAATGTTGTCACAAAGAGGAGTCAAAGGACCACAAATTGTCTTTTACTTTTCACTTTTTTCATGTTTGAGTGTTATTCCGTATTTAATATTTAACTTTCAACCTATGACTTTTCAGCAAATCGCTTACTTATTATTAGCTGGAATTGCTGCTGCAGGTGGACAATTTGCAGTAACATCTGCGTACTCACATTCTGCTGGTCGCGACATCTCTATTTATGATTATTCACAAGTTATTTTTGCAGCATTATTAGGATTTATTGCCTTTGGACAAATCCCAGATTACCTTTCTATTATCGGATATTTTGTGATTTTTATGGTGACATTCTACATGTATTTACAAAATCAGCGAGAAAACTCATAAGTTGTGATATTTTTACAATTTATTTGTTATTTTTTTGTGATTTTTCTTGATGAATCCTTTTTTTGGTATTATAATCTAAGTATGAAAGGGAGGTTTTTGAAATGAATATCAAAAAACTTAGAGAATTAAAAAAGAATAAGAAAGGTTTTACATTAATTGAAATCATAGTAGTCGTTGTTATTTTGGCTGTATTAATGGCTGTTGCAGTACCTTCAGTTATGAAATACTTAAGCGAAGCTGATAATGCTAAATACATGGCACAAGCAAGAACTGTCATGACAACTGCTCAAGCTGAAATGGCTAAAGCTTATGCTGGTGATAAGAAAATCGATGCAGAGGAATGGGCAGCAATGATAAGCGATACAGCAAAGGCAGAAGGAACTATCAATACGGCTATAGGTGATGGTAAGAACGCAACTAACATTAAGTTGTATACTAGTGCTAAAATTACTCAAAAAGGTGATGTGATAACTGTTACTGATCAGTCTGAAATTACAGCTCCATCTGGTACTACAACATTGTCTAGTCCTGATTTTAAAGTAATGACTTTTAATTTGGATGGTAAAGGAATTGCTATCGAATTAAATGGAAAAGTTTATGTAGGTGACGAATTTGAATAAGTTTTTAAACCCTCTCTCTTTTTGAGAGAGGGTTTCATTCTTTAAGCAAATCAGTTATAATAATAGAAGGGTGATAAATGATGGAAACAATACTTATATTCTTGTATATTTATATGTTTGTTATTGGAACTTGTGTTGCAAGTTTTATAAATGTTGTTATTTATCGCTTGCCTTTAGGAATCAGTGTGGCAAAAGGAAGAAGTTTTTGTCCAAGTTGTCAACATCAATTAAAAGCTATTGATTTAATTCCAATTGTTAGTTATTTGTGTTTAGGTGGAAAATGTCGATATTGTCGTTCACCTATTCCTATGAGGGATACAATATTGGAGTTTATTGGTGGAATGCTAGGAATGTTGTGTTTTTATCGTTATGGAATCCATTGGATGACATTGATTTCATTTGTGTTTGCAATGATTTTAGTGGCTATTACAATGATTGATTTTGATACAATGACAATTCCTAATTCTTTAGTGATTGCTTGTTTAGTTGTTTGTGTTTTGTATTATCCTTTTAATCATAATAGTTTGTGGGAATGTCTTATTGGATTTTTTATTGTTAGTGGACCAATGTATTTAATGAACTTGATTATTCCTGATTGTTTTGGTGGAGGAGATATCAAATTGATTGCCGTATGTGGGTTAATGTTAGGTTGGAAATTGGTATTGGTTGGCATGTTTATAGCTGTTATTATTGCTGGATGTTATGCAGGATATTTAATGTTAACACATAAGGTTGATAAGAAAGGTCATATTGCTTTTGGTCCGTATATTTGTTTTGGAATGTTTGTATCGTTGTTGTATGGGAATGAATTGTTAAGCTGGTATTTAGCTTTGTTTGGATTATAATATGAGAGGATGGAACGTTTATGGCAACGTTTAAGTATATTGCAAAGGATATAAATTCTAAGAAATATCATGGCAAGAGAGAGGTCAATTCTCGTGAAGAACTTGTCACTTTATTGCGTTCTGAGAATTTATATCTTTTGAAATGTAAAGAGATTGTAAAAGAAGAAGATCGTAAAAAAATGAAGTTAAATGATTTATCAGAGTTTTGTAGAGAATTAGGAACGATGGTTTCTTCTGGTATTTCTTTGATCATGGCAATGAATATCATAGCAAAAAGAACACCTAATCCAAAGTTACAGGCCCTATATAAAGATATTTATGTTAAGCTTCAACAAGGGTTGTCGTTATCAGATGCTTTGGCTGCACAAGGAGAAATGTTTCCTTCACTTATGATTAATATGTTTAGGGCTAGTGAATCAACGGGAATGTTAGATAAGACATCTATGAAACTCGCAACACAATTCGATAAAGATAATAAATTACAAAATAAAGTAAAGAGTGCAATGATGTATCCGATGATTTTGGTTGTTGTAACGATTTTTGTAGTCATTGCGGTATTTACACTTATTTTGCCTAATTTCTTTGATATGTTTGGTGATGCGCCAATTCCTTTGATTACTCAAGTTATGTTTGGGATTTCTAAAGCAATGATAGCTAATTGGGAATGGTTTTTAATTGGAGTTTTAATTATAATATGTATTATTACAATGAGTATGAGAGTGACTAAGATACGATTTGCTTGGGATAAATTTAAGGTACATTGTCCTAAAGTAGGATATCTAACAAAAATTATCTATACTGCTCGTTTTGCTAGAAGTATGAGTTCACTTTACACAAGTGGAGTATCCATGTTAAATTCATTAGCTTTGGCAAGAGGAACAATTAATAATGTTTATATAGCCAGTCAATTTGATGAAGTCATTAAACAGGTGCGTGATGGAACAAATTTAAGTCAAGCAATTTCAATTATTGATGGGTTTGATCCTAAACTTGCAAGTTCAGTTTATATTGGTGAGGAAAGTGGTAAATTGGATCAAACTTTGTTAAATGTTGCGGATGATTTTGATTATGAAGCAGAACTGGCAACTGAAAAAATGGTGACATTATTGCAACCATTAATGATTATTATTTTGGGTGTTATTATAGGTACAATTATTATATCAGTCATGCTTCCTCTTTATTCTTTATATGGAAGCATTGGATCAAGCTAAGAGGGGGTATAACTATGAAAAATGGAACAGTGATATATATTTCAAGTGAGAATATATCTGTTGTGACTGCTGAATCTAAAAGAGATGTTTTAAGAGTTAATGATTATTTTCAACTTCCTCTTAATGAGGGAACAATGTTAAATGGGGTCATTATTGATGATTATGATTTGAAACAGAAATTAAAAGTTGTATATGATAAGGGAATTACTGAGGCTGTTTTGGTCGTAGATAGTGCAAAGATTTTGGCTAAATCTGCTAGTATTCCAAAAATGCGAGAAAAAGAAATTTTACAGTTTGTTAAAGATGAATTATCTACTGTTGATAGTAATAGTGAGGATGTTGTATATGATTATTCTTATATAGGAGATGATGAAACTGTTAAAGGTGCAAGTAAAATCTTTTGTGTAGGAGTAGAAAGACAATTTATTGATAGTTATTTGGAAGTCTTTAATGAATCTGGAATTGCTATTGTTGCAATTGATTATGCTATTAATGTTTTAATGAGTCTTGTCAAACAATTAGCAGGATTTCTTGATAAGTCATATGCAATCACCCAAATAGATGGTCAAAATGTAATCAGTGTTTTGTTTATTAACAATGAATATATTTTGACAAATCGTTCAAGAATTTTTTCTACTAAGGGGACTTTAGAATTTGAAAATGAAGTTATAGGAGTTATTTCTCAATTGAAACAATTTGCTTCATCAAGTCAGCAAGATCATCCATTAACAGATATTTATTTCTTTGGATTAGATCAAGAAAAAGAGCAAAAGTTATTTGATAGAATAAGAACTTCTTTAGGCATTATTGCTAATCGATTGCCTAAATCAAAGGCGATATATGCTGTCAATAATAATGAAGTATCTTTTGATATTAATGATTATGCCTATTGTGTTGGATATTTTAAGAGAAAGTGAGGTCGTTAATAATGTTTAGAATTCAAAATAAAGAATTAGACTTACTTGCGGCCTATAATCGAAAAGAAGGTCCTTCAAAGTCATCAAAAGTATTAAAATATGTAAGTATTCCTTTAGGATTATTTCTTGTTTTTGCAATGGCATTTATTTTTATATTTGTGATGAATAGAACAGTTCAAAATAAAATTGATGATGTTCAATTATTAAATGAAGAAATTCAATTGAAAATAGATGCTACTGATAAAGAACCATATTATAAGCTAGCAACATTAAAAGCAACTTATTCATCATTACAATCTGTTGATAACACTATTGCAAGTTTACCAGAACTTACAAAAAAACAAGTTTTAACATTAAAAAATTCATTATTATCAAATATGACATTAAATTCATTAAGCTTTGATCAAGAAGCAAAAACAATTGCAGCTTCATTTACTTCAATGAATGTTCAAAATATTGAAAAATATATTTCTAATTTAAAAACAAAATATCAAATGACTAATATTTCTTATAATGGTTATCAGCAAACGAAAAAAACAAACACTGTTGGTACTGGTGAATTTGATGCTTTGACTGGTCAAGAGATAACAACAACCAGTGAAACAACATTTTATTCATTTAGCATAGTTATTTTGTTAGATGGAGGTGCACAATAATATGAAAGAAATTGTAGACCAATTATCTAGTCGAGAGAAAAAATTATTGTATTTTCTTGTTTGTTTTTTAATAGTTGTAGGAGGATGGTTTTTTGTTATTGTTCCAGCTTTGGATAAAAATACTGTATTAAATAAAGAATATCAAGATATTTTGATGGAAAATACTGCTTTACAAATAGAGTTAACAGATTATCTTGGAGCACCAGATCAGTTAAAAGTTGAACAAGATAATTTGAAACAAGTTATAGAAAATTATAATCCTATTTTATCTACTTAAAAAATAGATAAATTAATAACAACAACTTTTTTATCGCAAGGATTGACTCCTACATCATTAACATTATCTGATGTTACAGCAGTGAAAATAAAAAAAGCTAAAGATGATAAAAAAGAAACAACGACTAATGAAACAGATGAAAAAATAAAAGAATTAACAAAAACTGATGAAAAAGATAAAACTAATGAAAAAGATAAAACAGATGAAAAAGACAAAGATGATGAAACGAGCAAAGATAAAACTGATGAGAAAAAGAAAAAACAAGAAGAAAAGGATTATGTCTTTCAAGCAAAAGTTAATGTTTCAGTAACGGGAACATTAAATCAAATAACAAAAACAATTGATGAATTTAATAAGATGAAAGGGGTAGAAATTTCTAAATTTAATTTTAGTGAATCTACTGATCCAACAAAACCTGCAACAGTATCATTAGAAATTGTTATTTATATGGCAGAACAGTAAAGTGAGGTGTCAATGATGAAAAAGATGAATGAACGTGGTTCTACAATTGTAACAGGAATAGTTATAGTTCTAATTATTTTCATCATATTAGGGACTGCACTTGCTATTGCAACATCTTACCAAAAAAGAGCAATTAATGAACATGCAAGAAAACAGGCATATTTAAATGGTATTTCTGTCATAGAGACTATTGCTGGTCAAATAAATAATAGTGAGGAATTATTTTTACCTTCAAATAACTATACTGATAGAAAAATAACTGATGTTCAATTACCGAATGGTCATGCAGGTGAAATATCTGCAGTTATTAAATATGATAACAATGACAAAAATATAATTTATATTCAAGTAACATCTATATATAATCATCAAACTGAAGAAATACAATTAACATTGATGAAACAAAGCGGTCAATGGAAAAAAGTAACTTATTCTAAGATTGGGGATGAATACAACCATGAAAATGAATAAAAAGGGATTTACTTTAATTGAATCGATAATTACTTTTGCTATACTTGCTATTGCAGGAGGAATGTTTTTAGTAGGTTTTTATAATGTATCAGTTATTGCGAGTGAAGGTTCTATCATAAAAACAGAAACGAATACATTATATAATTCAATTGTTGCGACTGACAATGATGATATAAGTCTTTATTCTGACTCAATGATTTTCACTTTTGATGATGGAACATCTACATCGTTTAAGTGTTCTACAGTATCTCAAGAAAAAATGGTTGGCAGTTCTTCAGATATGTTTGATATCAAATTTTCTAAGTTTATATCATCTAATCAATTAAATGAATGGGTTGACAATGAAACTCCATCTGATGATGAAATGGTAGAAGCAACTATAAGATTTCGTATGCGTTGGCCTATGGCAAGCACTCAAGCTTCTTTCCCATCATATATAAAAGTTAACATAAATCATAATTATGATGGTGGTGTTACTTATCAATATTATTCTGACGAAAGCATTAAAATAAAAAAGTCTGCTACTGAGACATATTATAATGAAAAATATGTTTTAAGTTGCTTAAGCAGAGTCGCAACTCAATCTCAAATAAAAAGTTCTATTTCCGCTTATTTAAATATAAAGGGAGATATCATATGGTATCAGATTCAAAAACAAGCTGATTCATCATATGATGTTATTGGTTTTGAAACCCCATATGGAGATTATCAAAATAGAACAGTTTTATTGGGTCCTAATGGAGGGACTTTGTTTGATGAAAGAGATAATTGGGCCCGCGGGAATTTGCAAAGCGCCTTTTCTAAAAATGGTTATCAAGATGCAAAAGCGATTAGTATTCGTGATGGAAAGGCCTATACACCAGAAGAAATTTATGATAACCGTAATAAATATAGATTTAACATATATATGATTGAAAAATAATGGATGGAGATAAGATAATGAAAACGAGTAAAGGTTTTACTTTAATTGAAATGATTTTTTCAATTACTGTTGGATTAATAATGATATTTATAATAGTTGGATTTACTTTGTCTTCATCAAAACCGGTTAATATTGATATTGAAAAACAATCTTTAGATTCAATTATTGATTTTGTTAGAGGAGAAATAGAGTATTCTACAGATGTTAGATTTATTCCAAAAGATAGTAAACTTGTACCTGATTATTCTGATGATGACTTAAATTGGCATTATTTCTATGTTAAAAATGGAGAATTATATCATGATGGTGAAAGGGTTTTTGATAAAAATTTTACTAATAAGAAAAGTCTTTCTATCATGATGAAAGGAAATGGAACAACCCAATCGAATCATCGTTTGGATATAAAATATAAATTGTTAGACAATAATAATGATTTAGTATATTCAAGTAGGGATACAATTTTGTTTATTAATCTATCTGTAGATCAAAAAATACTTAAACAGGGACTTTATACTGCAGAATATAAAGAATTATTAAATACTGAATATTGGTTATTTTATCTGAATGAAAATGATAAATAACGATATTGCGTAAGTTTTATATAACGTAAAGGAGAGATGAAATAATGAAAAAAAGTAAAGGATTTACTTTAGTGGAAATTATTGTTTCAATTGCTATAGGGTCAATTGTTTTGCTTATAGCTGGAGGAATTATTTTATCATCTTCTAATTTTTTAACAACAACAACAGAAATGGATTTAGATAAAAGATGTATAGATTCTATAACTGATTATGTTAGAGACGAAATTAAATATTCGACTGATGTAAGATTTATAGAACAAGATAATAGTATGGTGCCTAATTATTTAGAAGATTCTGACTGGCATTATTTCTATATTAAAGATAATGAATTATATCATGATGGAGCGAGAGTGTTTGATAAAAATTTTACAAATAAGAAGAATCTCTCTATTGCTATGAAAGGTGATGGTACTTCCCAATCAAATCAACGGTTAGATATTAAATATAATTTAGTAAATAATAAAAATGAAGTAACATATACGAATCGAGATACGGTTATATTTCTTAATTTATCTACAAATAAGCAAATTTTAGAACAAACTTTTTATACATCTGATTATAAACAATTATCAAATGATGGCTATTGGTTATTTTATGCAAATAAGGATAAAGGAATAATTGATCAGTCTGATAATGATAATACAATTGAAGGTGATGGGACAGTTGCTGACCAATTATTATCTATGGATTTAGGGACAAATAGATGGTTTTATTCATCATCATATTTTTATAGGGAAGGAGATAGAGTCTTTCATAATGGTTACTGGTGGTTATACAATAATACAACTAATTCTGGATGTGATGAGCCAGGGGTTTCATCTTCTTTCTGGAAAAGATTGACATCAGAATGGACATTAAATAGTAAATATTCTTTAGGGGATGTTATTATTTATAATGGTAAATATTATCGTAATTTAGGTTTACTTCCTTATAACCCTG
Organism: Longibaculum muris; assembly: GCF_004343035.1. Taxonomy (GTDB): domain Bacteria; phylum Bacillota_I; class Bacilli_A; order Erysipelotrichales; family Coprobacillaceae; genus Longibaculum; species Longibaculum muris. Next base: position 106,319 of record NZ_SMCQ01000004.1, on the reverse strand, counting down.
TACCTGATAATATTTGGAATAAAAACTGGGAAGAAATTTCTGAAGAAGAAGCTAAAAGTACGAAATATGAAATAAAACCTAATGAATATGCTAATTATGATGAAAAAACAATTATATCAAAGCTTGATAAAATAGATCTTTCAAAAATTGTTGATTATGATCCTAAAAAAAATAGTCAATATCCAGTATTTTTTAGCGATCCTCCAACAGATCCTAGTGGCTTTGTAAGAATTCTTGATACTTCAGTAACAGGTACATTTTATCATTATTATTATCGTGTATTTAATAATGATGCTAAGCCAGGAGAAAAATCTAATGGAAAATTTGGTTGGCAAGAGATTAAATTAGATTATGATGAGAATAGTGCTTATGTTAAGGGAGATAGTATATTATCAGTGGCAAACAATGGAAGTGTTAAGAGTCATTTTGAAGCACAATGTGATATATTGACGGATGAAACATTAGATGTCATTAAAAATTATACAACTAATATCGCTAATACAGGATATTATGAAGGACAATTATATAGCAACTATTTAAATCCAGGAGGTGAGTATAATACTAGTTATGGTTTAGTTTGGAAGAAATTATATTGAAAAGGTTGGTGAGAGATATATGAAAATGATACCAATAGGTGAGGTATTAAAAGAACAAGGATATATTAATGAAGAACAGTTACAATTGGCATTAGATGCTCAAAAGAATGATAGAAGTAAGAGATTAGGTCAGCATTTAATTGATTTAGGTTTTGTAACAGAAGAACAAACATTGCAGGCTTTATCAGTTAAATTAGGGGAACCTTTTGTAGATATGAATAGTGTTAATATTGATGTGGAAGCAGTAAGTAGAATTCCTGAAACATTAGCTAAAAAATATAATATTTTATCTACTGAGATTAAAGGAAATACCTTAGGTGTTGTAACAAGTGATCCAATGAATTTCTACGGTTTTGAAGATATTCGTTTAGTAACTGGAATGGATTTAGCTATTTCTTTAGCGACAACAGAAGCAGTAAAAAATGCTATTTCATATTATTATTCTGAGGTTCGTGCTAGAAATGCTGCGGATGTTGCAAATCAACAAACGAATCAATTTCAAATGTCTGATGAGGAAATTTTTGATAGTGAAGCTGATGATACACCTGTTGTTAAATTATTAAATTCTTTATTAACAAATGGTTTTAATAGTAATGTTTCAGATATTCATATTGAGCCATTTGATAATGAAACATTAGTGCGAATGAGAATTGATGGAATGTTGATTGAATCCATGAAATTACAAAAAAATATTCACAATGCTTTGGTTGTTCGTACAAAGATTCTTGCGAATCTTGATATTTCTGAAAAAAGAATTCCTCAAGATGGACATTTTGTTATAACGATTAATGGAGAAAGAATGAATCTTCGTGTATCTATTGTTCCAACTGTTCATGGAGAGAAAATTGTTTTAAGATATTTAAATTCTAATACACCTATTGATTATGCTAATCATTTTGGTATGAATGATGAAAATTATGAAAAAATGATGAAAATGATGGATAATCCTAATGGTATCATTTATGTAACTGGTCCGACTGGTTCTGGGAAAACTACGACATTATATATGATTATGGAAAAGTTAGCTAAACGCGATGTGAACATATTGACGATTGAAGATCCAGTTGAAAAAACATTAGATAGAATTAATCAAATGCAAGTCAATAATGTAGCAGGATTGACTTTTGAAAGTGGTTTAAGGGCTATTTTGCGTCAGGATCCAGATATTATTATGGTTGGTGAAACACGTGATGCTGAAACTGCTTCTATTTCCGTAAGAGCTGCTATTACTGGCCACTTAGTTGTATCTACATTACATACGAATGATGCGATTAGTACGATTGTTAGACTTGAAGATATGGGGATTGAACCTTATATGGTTTCTAATAGTGTTGTTGGGATTGTGGCTCAACGTTTAGTTAAAAAAGTATGTCCACATTGTGCTAAAAAAGTAAAGGCTAATGATGATGATAAACGTATAATGGGAAAAGATATTGAATATGTTTATCAAAGTGTTGGATGTCCGGCATGCCATCATACTGGATATAAAGGACGTATTGCTGTTCATGAAATGATTTTGATTGATAAACGTATTCGTCGAATGATTAGTGATAAAAATGATATTAGTGATATTTTTGATTATGTAAAGGTTAATCAAAATTATCATTCATTATTTGAAGAAACATTAAAACTAGTTGAAGAAGGTAAAACAACAGTTAACGAATTGTTAAAGATTTCATATTATGAAAGATAGGAGGTAGTCATATGCAAAGACTTGATGATATTTTACATCTTGCCCGTAATAATGGATATTCTGATGTTCATTTAGGTGGGGAAAATCATATTATGATGCGTAATAATGGGATACTTTTTCCTTATGAACATTCATATACTACTGAAGATGTAGTTGAAATGATTTTATCAATGTTGGATGAAAATCAAAAAGAAAGATTAAATGCTGGTAAAGATATTGATTTAGTTTATGTGGAAAATATAAATCGTTACAGAGTCAATGTTTATAAAGAAAGAGGGCAATTATGTGCGGCATTAAGAGTTATCTATGAACGTATACGTTCTTTAGAAGAACTACAATTACCTCCAATTCTTAATAAATTAACAAAAGACAATAGAGGATTGGTTTTATTAACAGGACCTACTGGTTCTGGAAAGTCTACGACTTTAGCTGCAATGATTAACGAAATCAATCATCATCGTAAATGTCATATTTTAACAATTGAGGATCCTATTGAATATGTTTATAGACAAGATTTAGCACTAATTCATCAAAGAGAAGTAGAGTTCGATGTTGAGTCTTTTGATACAGCCTTAAAAAGTGCATTAAGAGAAGATCCAGATGTTATATTAGTTGGAGAAATGCGTGACTATGAAACTATTCAAGCCGTTATGACTTTAGCTGAAACTGGACATTTAGTCTTTTCAACACTTCATACAATTGGAGCAGCAAAAACAATTGATCGTATTGTGGATGTATTCCCTCCTCATAAACAAGAGCAGATTCGTACACAACTTTCGGGAGTTTTAAATGCTGTTGTTACACAACAATTAATACCTACAGCAGATGGAAAATCGCGTGTAGCTGCATTAGAAGTTATGCTTGCAACACCAGCAGTTGCAAATTTAATTAGAGAAAATAAAGGTCATCAAATTAATAGTATGATTCAAACTGGCTCACAATTTGGTATGCAATCGTTAAATATGTGTTTGGTTTCTCTTTTAAGACAAGGTAAGATTTCAAGAGAAAGTGCTATCCAATATACAGATAATATTGCTGAATTACAGCAAATGATTTAGAGGTGATAACCTTGAATAATCAAAAAGGTTTTACATTAGTAGAAATTATTGTAACAGTTGTTATTTTAGCTATTTTAATGGCTGTAGCAGTGCCAGTATCAATGAGTTATTTTGATGATGTACATGAAAAAAGAATTATAAATGAAGCCCAATCTGTTTTTCACGTTGCTGAAAGTGGTTCAAGATCTAATCGTGCTTCTTTGAATGGGACATATCACTCTAGTTCAGGGACATATTATGAAGTTAATAATGATATACTTCAATCCTATGTTTCTAAAGCAAATGGTAGTGGAACAATAAAAGATTTAAGATTTGAAAATGATAAAATCAGTTATTTTAGATATAAATATGATGAAACAACATATGTGTTGTATACAAAAGAATCAAATGAATTTGTTATTGAAACGAATCCAGATTTGAGTACAATAGCTGAAATAATTATGACATCTGAAGAACCGATGAGTCAAATTAAAGATTATTTTAATACAAAAGCAGTAGGAAGTGTTGCAGATTCTGAAGCGCCTAGTAAAGAGGCAACTGGAGGTAAATTGCATGGGATTGGAAGTGCAATTTCTAGGTGGCTAAATGATTCTGGAATTAATTCTGATTATTTTAGCTGGAAAATAATTTTTGAAAAGAAAGAAACGGATAATCGTATGTGTGAACATAAATTTCGTTATGTATATGCAATGTATATTTGTAATGAGAAAATCACTAAAGCAATGGTTGGTAAAGAATTAGAAGTTTGTGTTTATAAATTTTATGCTGATGGTTGTGTTTATAATTTAGATGATTCTTTTGGTTCAACTATAAAGTGTAAAGTTATTATGCAAACAACACAGGGTTATACTTATCCAATTTTACAAATACCATAATATAAATGGAAAAATCATAAATATAATATGCTTTTTTATCTAAATAACAAAAAAATATATTTTTTATTGACACACTATAAATTCTATGTTAAATTGTATACAACAAACCAATGAGTAGGAGATAAAACTTAAAGATGTACTTTTAGAGAGTCTAGGGTGGTGGAAGCTAGATAGTGGCAGTTAAGTAAATGGACCTACGAGGGCAAAGGGGAAAGGTAACGAGTATCCTGCGACGTGAGCTTACGTTATAAAGCAAAAATGTGTTAGCATTTTACAGAGTGGGTTCATTGTAACCAATAAAGGTGGTACCGCAGATTATTACATCTGTCCTTTGATAGGACAGGTGTTTTTTGTTTTATGCTAACAAGAGGGGGGGAATTGTAATGAATAGAAAACGATGGTGTAGCTTCTTTTGATTTAATAAAAAAATAAATGAAAAGGAGAGAAAGAAAAATGAAAAAATTAGTTAAGGGTATGATGGTAGCAGCGTTAGCTACAAGTTTATTAGTGGGGTGTGGAAGTGAAAAAGCTTCCCAAGATGTTAAGAAGGTTGCAGTTATTCAGTATGTTGAACATACATCATTGAATACAATTAAAAATGCATTTGACAAACAAATGCAAACATTAGGTTATAAAGATGGTGAAAATGTTGAGTATTTATTTAAGAATGCTCAAGGTGATAACAACACTGCAGCAAGTATTATTCAGGATTTTAAAGGAAAGAATCCAGATGTTGTCATGGCAATTGCCACACCAGTGGCTCAATCAGCAGCAAAATTAGCGACTGACACACCAGTTGTCTTTGCCGCAGTCAGTGATCCAATTGGAGCAAAATTAACTTCATCTTTAGAAAAACCAGATAAGAATATAACAGGAACAAGTGATGAGATTCAAGTGGAATTGATTTTAGAAAAAGCAATGCAAGTGAATCCACAATTAAAGAAACTTGGTGTGATTTATAACAAAGGTGAAGCGAATTCAGTGACAAATATTAATAAAGCAAAAGCTTTTGCTAAGGAAAAAGGAATTGAAATTGTTGAAGCAACAGTGACAGGGGTTAATGAAGTTCAAAGTGCAATTGATGTTTTAACAGCAAAATCAGATGCTATCTTTGCACCGAATGATAACACTGTAGCAAGTGCTATGAATGTGGTTTCTAAGGCTTGTGTGAAAGCGAAGATTCCTTTATATGTTGGGGCTGATTCAATGGTTCAAGATGGTGGTTTCTTAAATGTTGGTATTAATTATGAGGATTTAGGGAAAGAAACAGCAAATATGGTTGATCAGATTTTAAAGGGAAAGAATGTTAAAGATATTCCTGTCAAAGTCTTTAAAGATCATTTAAATATTTATGTTAATGAGAAGATTTATCAACAATTAGGAATACAATTACCAGATAGTATATCAAATGACAAGTCATTATCAATGATGAAATAGGGGTTGATTTTATGAATATGACAATCATTTTAGGCGCATTAGAATTAGGTGGAATATTTGCTATATTATCACTTGGTTTATATATCAGCTATAAGATTTTAAATCTTCCTGATTTAACAGTTGATGGAAGTTTTACCTTAGGGTGTGCAGTGAGTGCAATCTTCACTGTTCACTCTTACCCTTATTTAGGGATTATTGTATCATTTTTAGCAGGGTGTTTTGCTGGTCTTGTGACAGCATTATTGATTACTAAAATTAAAATCATGCCTTTGCTTGCTGGGATTTTAACAATGACTGGCTTATATTCCATTAATTTAAGAATCATGAATGATTCTCCAAGTATTTCTTTATTTGAAGAATCAACAATCTTTTCTTCATTATCATTTTTACAGCCTTATGATAAATTGATTCTTATTGGTCTCATTGTTTTCTTAATCGCATTATTTTTGCACTATTTTTTAAGAACACAACTTGGCTTAGCGCTTCGTGCTTGTGGGGATAATGAAGATATGGTTCGAGCAAGTTCGATTGATACAGATAAGATGAAAATTCTAGGTCTTTCTTTAGCGAATGGTTTTGTCGCTATGTCAGGAGCGGTTTTTACACAACATCAAACATTTGCTGATATTAATAGTGGGACTGGAATGATGGTCATTGGTCTTGCAAGTATTATTGTTGGTATGACTTTTATTAAAAAAGATAAGATTATATTTCAGCTGCTTGCGGTTATTATAGGAGCAATCTTTTATCGAGGTATTTTAACTGTAGCATTGCAGTTAGGACTACCTTCAGGTGATTTGAAGTTATTATCTGCATTATTAGTTGTCTTAGCAATTGCATCAACACAAATGAAAAGGAGGAAGAAAAGATGTTAGAGTTAAAAGATGTCAAGGTTGTCTTTAATCCAGGAACTGTGAATGAAAAAGTAGCTTTAAATCATATTAATCTCCTTTTAGAAGATGGTGATTTTGTCACTATTATTGGCAGCAATGGGGCTGGGAAATCAACTTTATTTCAAACGATTGCTGGGGCAGTTGAAGCCAGTCAGGGGCAGATTATTTTAAATCAAAAAGATTTAAGTGATATGCCAGAATATCAACGTTCACGTTTCATCGGACGATTATTTCAAGATCCTTTAAAAGGAACCGCTCCATCTATGACAATTGAAGAAAATCTTTCATTAGCATCACAAAGGGGTAAACATTTTAGTCTTAAATTATTTTCTCACACTCATAAACAAGAAATGAAACAAGCTTTAAAAGAATTGAATCTTGGTTTAGATGAAAGGCTTGATGTCAAAGTTGGAACTTTATCTGGAGGACAAAGACAAGCACTGACTTTATTGATGGCGACTTATGTTACACCACAGTTACTTTTATTAGATGAACATACTGCAGCTTTAGATCCCAAAACAGCTCAAAAAGTGTTATCTATATCTTCAAAGCTTGTTGAAGAAAACCATATTACAACCCTTATGATAACCCATAACATGGAAGATGCACTTCGATATGGAAATAAAACAATGATTATGAAAGATGGAGAAATTATTGCTTTAATTGAAGGAGAGAGAAGAAAGAATATGACTGTTGATGAATTGATTCATTTGTATTCTACTTCTACACATGATTATAATGATCGTCTATTGTTGAGAGATAGTAACTAATTGTTGCTATCTTTTTAGTTATGCACAATAAAATGTGCATAACTATCTATTCGTGCACAAAAAAAGTTGATATCAATCAACTCTTTTATAAATAGTATTGTTGGAAATAATGGAGACGTATTAAATCACAAATCGTCATAATCTGATAATTAAAGTTAATACTATCAAATTTACCTGGAACATAAATAACTTTACAATTTGGACTTGTTTCAGTTCTTAAATATTTCTTATTTTGTGTAATTAAGATTTGTTGAGCATTTTCAATATGAACATCTTCTTTAGATTTCTTAAATCCTTCTAGATATCTACCAGTTGCACTAATTACAATCGCAACATCTTTTTCATCCATAACAATTGGGTCATAGCTATGATATTGAATAAAAGGTTTCCCAAAAGTAATCATATCAGTTTGTAGTTCAATCGCAATAGAAATAGGGTATAAAGCACCAAAAACAACAATTCTTTTCGCTTTATATAATTTAGCACAAATATCACTAATAATAGTTTCCATTTCATCATCACTACAATCTTTATCCATTTTTTCAATAAAATCTCGACTATCAACACCAAGCATTCTTACTCTAATTTGATTTAAACGTGTCTGATGATGATTCACTAATGTTTCTCTAAATTCCTCATATTGATTAAATCCTAATAAAGCTATAAAAGCATAGAGTTCTTCTTTTTTAAAACTTCCCAACTCTAAGAACTTTTCTTCACTCATATCTTCCATTTCTAAATAATGAAAAATAACAAAAGTACAAATCTTATAATGAAAATCATGAAATAATGTCCCATTTAAATATGTGAGGATACGACTTAATAAGATATTCATATAGTTACCTCCCTTGTTTTTTATTATATCATGATATAAAGTAAAAAGATAATCATTTTGATTTTATGAAAAAAATGATATAATTTTAAAGAGGTGATTTTGTGCGTATTCATAAAATAGATTTATCATCCATTGAATTTAACTATTGTTCTTATTCAAAAGAACTTTATGATTCGATTGTTCGTATTGGTTTTTCATTTCCGATTGCGGTTTATCAAAATGGTGATTATTACCAATGTGTTGATGGTCATAAACGCTTATCAGCATTAACTGATATTCTTAAAGACAATCCTCATTATAAACGTGGACGAGAGGTTTGTATCGTTATTAAAAATAATGATAACATTCGTTCAAATGATTGTTGGAGAGGAAGAAATACTCATTAAACCTTTATATCTTATTTTAATGAAAAATCAATTAGGAAATGTCAAACAATGTCGGACATTGATAAAACATGGTCGTGTACACGTTAATGAAGATATTATCAGTGATATTGATTTTCAAGTGAATGAAGATGATGTGATAAAAGTCGATGGACAAGTTATTGATACAAATGTTTTTGTTTATTATATGATGAATAAGCCTAAAGGATATATTTGTGCTAATCATGATAAAAAGTATCCTTGTGTTATTGATTTGATTGATAGAAAAGATTGTTATTGTGTGGGAAGATTAGATAAAGATACGACAGGTTTTTTATTATTAACCAATGATGCTTCTTTATCTAAAGCATTATTATTACCAGATTATCATGTTGAAAAAACATATTTGGTCACTGTTTTGAAACCATTAAAAGAACAATTAATTGATCTTTTTAAAGAAGGTATTGTGATTGATCAAAAAATAAGGTGTCAAAGTGCAAGGTTAGAGATTATTGATGATTTTCATTGTTATGTAACGATTCATGAGGGAAGATATCATCAAGTAAAGAAGATGTTTTTATCTTGTGATAATCAAGTGACTGCCTTAAAGCGAATGAGTTTTGCTGGAATTTTATTAGATGAGCAATTAAAAGAGGGACAATTTCGTCAATTGACAAAACGAGAATTTCAAAAAATGAAAGAAGTACAAAAGAAATATTTTTAGGATTATAATAGGTTCGTGGGGTGAACGAATATGTTATTTTCTAATCGTGATTTAAAGAAATTAATGATTCCATTAGTCATTGAACAATTATTAGCCGTGACAGTTGGTTTTGCAGATACAATTATGGTATCAAATGTTGGCGAAGCTGCTGTTTCAGCAGTTTCATTGGTTGATGGAATTAATATTTTATTAATTAATATTTTTGCTGCGTTGGGAACCGGAGGAGCCGTTGTGGCAGCACAGTTTATTGGCCAGCAAGCCCATGAAAAAGCACGATATTCAGCTAAACAATTGATTTTGATTACGGCTTTATTATCAGCGATAATGATGGTTATTGTGGTCTTTTTTAATGCTTCACTGTTACATTTGATTTTTGGTAATGTTGAAGTAGATGTGATGAAAAATGCTGAAATTTATTTTTTATTTTCAGCGCTTTCTTATCCTTTTATTGCTTTGTATAATTCTGGAGCAGCTTTGTTTAGGGCAGTAGGAAATTCTAAGATTTCAATGATTAATAGTGCAATTATGAATGCGATTAATATTGTCTTGAATGCAATTTTTATCTTTGGTTTTCAATGGGGTGTATTTGGGGCTGTTTTAGCAACTTTGATTGCGAGGGCAGTGGCATGTATTGTGATTTTGTATATGCTTATTCATAGTGATAATGAGTTAAGAATTGATGATATGAAACATTGGTCATTTGATTTTACTTATATTAAGAAGATTTTATCAATTGGTGTTCCTTCAGGATTAGAAAATGGGATGTTTCAATTTGGAAAGATATTGGTTCAAAGTTTAATTGCTACGTTTGGAACTTATTCAATTGCGGCAAATGCAGTTTCTAATAATATTGCACAAATGCAAATTATTCCTGGTATGGCGATGGGACTTGCGATGGTTACAGTAGTTGGGCAATGTGTTGGCGCTAATGATTATCAACAGGCGCGTTATTATATTAAGAAAATTATGAAAATCACTTATCTTTCAATGCTTGTTTTAATTGCTATTATTTTATTAGCAACACCAACAATTTTAACTTTTTATTCTTTATCAAAAGAAACTATTGATTTAGCTTATCAATGTATCTTTATGCATGGTTTCTTTGCTGCAACTGTTTGGCCACTATCCTTTACTTTCCCTAACGCTTTAAGAGCTTCTAATGATGCTAAATATACAATGATTGTATCAGCTTCATCAATGTGGATTTTTAGATTTTGTTTAAGCTATGTTTTAGGACAATATATGGGATTAGGGTTAATTGGTGTTTGGATTGCGATGTTTGTTGATTGGATTGTTCGTGTGATTTTCTTTGTATGGAGATATTTGAGTGGTAAATGGATGAATAGACAATTAATTTAAGAATTGTTATAATGAATAGTGGTGAAAATATGAATGCAGGAATAATTGAAATAGATGTTCATGGTATGAATCAGTTTCAAGCCAGGACAAGAATAGATGCAGCATTAAAGAAAGCATCTTCAGCAACATATATGATTCGTATTATTCATGGATATCATGGAGGAACGGCTTTAAAGGATATGATTAGAAAAACGTATCGAAAGCATCCTTTGGTAAAGCGTGTTGAGTTATCAATGAATCCAGGAATAACCGAACTTATTTTGCGAGATTTTTAATGGAAGGAGAATGATTATGGCTGTTTTAGATGAAAGTATTTTGATTAATCGTTATTTTGAGGAGATTGCTCAGATTCCCCATGGTTCTTATCATGAGGAGGGAATTGCTGATTATATTGAACAATTGGCAATTGAACATGAATTAAAATACTATAGAGATGAAATGAACAATATTGTTATTTTTAAAGAGGCTTCAAAAGGATATGAAAAACATGAACCTTTGATGTTACAGGCTCATATGGATATGGTGAATGAAAAGAATAATGATAGTGATCATGATTTTGATCATGATCCTTTGGCTTTATATGTTGAAGATGGTTATTTACATGCTGCTATGACAACTTTAGGGGCTGATGATGGGTATGGAGTTTGTTATATGTTAGCTATTTTAACTGACAAGGCACTAAAACATCCACCTCTTGAATGTGTTTTTACAGTTCAAGAAGAAGTTGGATTATGTGGAGCCTTAGGATTAGATACAAGTATTCTTAAGGCAAAAAGAATGATTGGTTTAGATAGTGAGACAGAAGGAGAAACATGTACTTCATCTTCTGGGGGTAATGATTTAACAATGGTTAAACAAATTATTGGTGAAGATAATGATTCACCTGTCTATGTTTTAGAAGTGAAAGGATTGTTAGGTGGACATTCTGGAGAATGTATTGATAAAGCAAGAGGGAATGCGAATAAGCTTGCAGCTAGAATTATGTATCATTTATTAAAAGAAGGTATTGATATTCGTTTGGTAGAAATGACTGGTGGACTAAAAAACAATGCTATTCCTCGTGAATGTCGCGTTGCTTTTGCAAGTTCTAGTTCGTATGATCTTATTTGTCAATTACTTGATGCATATGAAAATGACATTCGTCAAGAGTTAGCTAATAGTGATCCGGATTTTAAACTTGATATTTATGAAGATGAATGTGATGTTTGTATTCGTTTCCAAGATAGTGAAGCTATTATTTCAATGATGTATCTTGCGATTAATGGATTGATTGAAAAATCACAGGTGATTCCTGGTTTGACAACTGTTTCATTAAATATGGGGGTTGTAAGAACATTGGACGATTGTATTCAAATTGAATATTCTATTCGTTCACCATTACAAAGTATTAGACAGGAATTATCCCTTCAATTGGAATTGGTTGCTTCTCTTTATGATGGTTATGTAGAGGTTTCTAATGATTATCCTGGTTGGGATTATGATCCTCATTCTGTGTTAAGAGAACAATTAAAAGCTTTTTATCATAAACAAACAGGTCAAGCATTACGTGAAGTTGCCACTCATGGTGGCTTAGAAACGGGAGTTTTTAAAGGAAAAATTCCTGAATTGGATATTGTCACATTAGGCCCAAATATGGCAGATATTCATACACCTGATGAAAGATTAGAATTAAAATCATTTTATCAGACTTATCAATTTTTAGTGGCATTTTTAGAAACATTGTAATCAATAGGAAAAAGGAGGTAAATAAATTATGGGATTTCCTAAAGATTTTTTATGGGGTGGCGCAACGGCTGCTAACCAATGTGAAGGAGCATGGAACGAGGACGGACGTGGACCTGCCTTGACAGATGTAACGACTGGTGGCTCAGTCAAAGAAAGTAGACAAGTGACTTATATTGACAAGGATGGTAATCATTGTCGTATGGTGACTTCAGAAGGACAAGTACAATTGCCTGAAGGTGCACATTTTGCTTGTTTAGATGAGTGTTTATATCCAAATCATGATGGTATTGATTTTTATCATCATTATAAGGAAGATATTAAAATGTTTGCTGAAATGGGATATAAAACATTTAGAATGTCTATTTCTTGGTCAAGACTTTATCCAAATGGTGATGAAGAACAACCTAATCAAAAAGGAATTGAATTTTATCGTAATGTTTTTAAGGAATTAAGAAAATATGGGATTGAACCATTGGTGACAATATGGCATTTTGATACACCTTTATATTTGATTGAAAAATATGGTGGATGGTCAAATCGAAAATTAATTGAGTTCTTTGATCGTTATGCAAGAACTTGTTTTGAAGAATTTAAGGGATTGGTTAAATATTGGTTAACATTTAATGAAATTAATAATACAATTATGGGATTAGGCTTGTTCTATGAAGCTAAAGAAGAAGATTATCAAAGAGCTTATCAACATTTACATCATCAATTTGTTGCTAGTGCTCATGCTGTGAAGATGGGACATGAAATTGATCCTGAAAATATGATTGGTTGTATGATCTGTGGAATTACAAGTTATCCTGCAACATGTGATCCTAAAGATATTATTGCTAATCGTCATCAATGGGAAAAATCTATTTTCTATTGTGGAGATGTTCAATGTTTTGGAAAATATCCAACTTATGCAAAACGTTTATGGGATGAACATCAGGTAAAATTAGACATCACTGAGCAAGATCTTATTGATTTAAAAGAAGGGACAGTTGATATGTATACATTCTCTTATTACATGTCTTCATTAGTTACAACTCATGAAATTAAAGATCAAGTTGGTGGAAATTTTACAACTGGTGCTAAAAATGAATATTTGAAGTATTCTGATTGGGGTTGGGCATTTGATCCTGATGGGTTACAATATTACTTAGAAATGATTTATGATCGTTATCAAAGACCATTAATGGTTGTTGAAAATGGTTTAGGAGCCTTTGATACTGTTGAAGAAGATGGTTCTATCCATGATTCATATCGTATTGATTACTATCGTGATCATATTGAAGCAATGAAAAAAGCCATTGATAATGGTGTAGATTTAAGAGCATATACGACGTGGGGATGTATTGATTTAGTTTCAGCTGGTACAGGAGAAATGAGAAAACGTTATGGATTTATCTATGTCGATAAACATGATGATGGAACTGGAACAATGAAACGTAGTCCTAAAGATTCATTCTATTGGTATAAAAAAGTCATTGAAAGTAATGGTGAGGATTTAGCATAAAGACAAGTTATAGCTTGTCTTTTTCTTATATAAAATTTATTTCAATAATTGAAACTTTATAAGAGTTTATATACTTTTAAGAAAAAGACTGTTATAATATAAACAGATATGTAAATGGCTAAACTATTGAAAAATAGTGACGCAAAGCTATAGGGTCTAAGTCGTAAGATAAGACAGCCAGTTGCCAATCTTTTTTATTGGAGTCAGCATGTTTTACATGTTCATTTACATATGAGCTTTCATACCGAATATATTGATATTCATGTATTGACAAATCCCTTTCTGTCATGTGTATGAAAGTAAGGTAAAAGCATTTGCTTTTACCTTTTCTCATTTGAAAGGAGATTTTTTTATGAAATGTGATATAAGTAAACGTTGTGGAAGTTGTCAATATATCAATATGGATTATCATCAACAACTTGTAAAAAAACAAGAAGAATGTCAGAAACTATTTCCGCATTTGAATGTTCATTCAGTTGAGGGAATGGACCATCCATATGAATATAGAAATAAAGTTATAGTTGCTTTTAATCAGAAATACGAATATGGATTATACGAAGAATCAAGTCATAAAATCGTTCCAACTCAAAAGTGTTTGTTACATGACGAAGAAACACATAAGATTTTATCTAAAATCCAATCGTTATTTAGAAAATATAGAATGTCTATTTATGATGAAAAGAAAAATAGAGGTTTTATGAAACATGTGCTAATCAGAAGGGCTGTTTCAACAAATCAAACATTAGTTGTTTTGGTTGCTACGGATGGAATGTTTAAAGGCTCTAAAAATTTTTGTCAAGAGTTAGTCAAAGCCTGTCCAACTGTGAAAAGTATTGTTTTAAATGTTAATAAAAGACAAACAAGTGTTGTTTTATCAGATAATGAAAAAGTTCTGTATGGAAAGGGTTTTATTGTTGATGAACTATGTGGTTTAACTTTTAAAATATCAGCACGTTCTTTTTATCAAATCAATCATGAACAATGTGTTAAACTTTATGCTAAGGTAAAAGAGTTGTTAAATTCACAAAAAGATGAAATTATCTTGGATACATATTGTGGAATTGGAACAATTGGTATGAGTGTGGCTGATAAGTGTCAAGAGGTTATAGGAGTTGAATTAAATAAAGATGCATATAAAGATGCTTTAAATAATGCGAAAATGAATCATATTGATAATGTTCGTTTTATCAATGATGATGCTACAGAATTTATGATTCAAATGGCAAACAAACATCAAAGTGTCGACAGTATTATTATGGATCCACCACGTGCTGGAAGTACCAAAGAATTTATTCATAGTGTAAAAGTTCTTCAACCTAAGAAAGTTGTGTATGTTTCATGTGATCCTACAACTCAGGCGAGAGATTTGAAATGGTTCAAGGAAATTGGCTATCAAGCAAGTGATGTTTATTTGTATGATATGTTTCCACACACCGGACATGTTGAGTGCGTGGTGCTGTTGACTAAAGTACATAATGGATAGTGTGAGAATGCCTGAAATATAAGGCTTTTTCAGTGTTTTGGGTGTTGAAAATCTATTGATGAAAAAGCAGGAAACCCCCAGGAAAATTTATCTAAATTTTATAGTTGGGTAGATAAAAGTATTGAGATTAGGTTGGGCAGACAAAAATATTGAATGGTAGGTGATAAGGAAATGCGAACAATGTTAATGAGTTTAAGGGACGATGTTTATCGTAAAGTGTTATCAGGAGAAAAGATATATGAGCATCGTAAGGTATTCCCGGATGAACCTGTAAAGGCTTATATTTATGTCAGTGCTCCAACAAAGGCTATCTGTGGAATTATGTATCTAAGTAATAGAACATCCTTACTTAAGTGGAAAGAACAATATAAAGATGACGCGGAGTGCGTAAAGCGAATCAACGAATATTTGTCGCATCATAATTATGCAATGGAAATAAACAAATTTGAAAGAACTAACTCCATAGATTTGGAACAGCTTAGAGCTGATTTGAGTAAATTTGTAGTTCCGCAAATGTATTACTATATAGAAAACACAGAATTGCTTGATTATTTAGAAGAGAAATTAGATGCGGATGGTTTTGTAGTGACGCATGAATACGAATTTATAGATAGCAGCATGATATGTAAAGCATGATGTATAAAATAATAGAGCCATCGAGGTTGATTACATCGATGGCTCTGTTTTTTGTATATTTGGGGTTATAACATTTCTAAAGTCTTAATACATTCCAATCCGATTTCTTTTGCTAAATTACAAGGAACTGCATTTCCTACCTGTCGATATTTAGCACCGATTGTTCCCTGAAATTCCCAATCGTCTGGGAAGGTCTGTATACGTGCATTTTCTCTAACGCTGAAAGGTCTAACCTCCAAAGGATGACATCTATCAGTTTGTTTCATTTGAGGGGTTGTTAATACGGTTAGTGAAGGTTCTTCAAGACTTAACCTTCTAAGTATTCCAGTTCTTCCACCACCCATGAACCAGCAAGTTTTCATATACTCTTTTGCAATATCAGGGTCGATATCCCTCCAGTATCCACCCGGAGGAACTAAGGCAAATATATTTGCTTTGTATTCAGAATATTTGCCACATTCGGTAGGATTTGTTTCTAACTCGATATCTTTTAGCAAAGGTTTATAATCGTGTTTAGCTGGATAGTTGAAAGAGCATTTTTCTACTAAGTCATTTCTGATTCCAATAGTAATCAATCGTTCTCTTTTTTGAGGAACACCATAATCCCATGCGTTAAGAACTTGATATTGAATTGTATAACCTTCATCGTTGAAGATATTTCGAATCGTTTCATATGTGCGACCTTTATCGTGGGTTAACAAGCCTCTAACATTTTCAAATAAAAACATTTTTGGCTGCAACTTATGTAAAAAAGTAGCATAGTGATAGAACATTGTTCCTCGAACATCATCGAGTCCTAATCTTTTACCCGCATAACTGAAAGATTGGCAAGGCGCTCCGCCGCTTAACAGGTCAAGTTCTCCCTTTTTTATGCCGAATTCTGTTTCAAGGTCTCGTGCAGCAACAATCTCTACATCCTCACATAAAACGTTCCATGATGGACGATTATGAATAAGGGTATCAGCTGCAGAACGATCGAATTCAACAAGACCGATATGTTCAAAACCAGCTTGCTCTAGTCCAAGGGCTAAACCTCCGGCACCAGCAAACAGTTCAATTGATTTAAAAGCCATATAAGGCTACCTCCATTTCTTATCGTAGTATCCTAAAACGGTATTTCTATATATCACTCTTAATTTTCATAAAGTCAAGTCATTACTGATTAAATCCCGTATAGGTTTCAAAGTTGTCAGCCATAATCTGCTCGATTAGAGTTTTACCGTTTTGTTGAGCCTTTGTATTTAATTCAGAATAAACTGACGCAGACTCAGTTTTTCCTTGTGAGTTGTTGTTTAGGCTATCGAGATAATCCTTTGTAGCCTGAGGAAGAACGGCACACAGATGATAAAACGCATCTGGAATACCAGTAACTAATGCATAAAATCTATCTGCGGAGATTTTTCTTACTCTAGGATGAGCATAGTGCTTACCGTTGAAAGATCCTTCCCATAATTCATCAATGCTTCTTTTGGCAATAATCTGAATCCAATAACAAGTAGCATTTGGATATTCTTCAGCAAAATGAATCAACTTCTGAATTGTAGCTTCCGAAGAGCTGCTGTTCATGGTATTGTGTTTGTTTTTCAGTCCGGCAAAAATTGTCTTTTGGTCATTCACCAAATCACAACCGTTACCAACACCTAAATCATTGAGGCCATCAATACAGCCTAATAATCTTTGATGGAAGTCACCGATTGCATTTGAAATTGTTTTATCAACCTGACGTGTAATCTCTGCTTTAATGTAGTCATTATCATTGATACCATTGAAAGCCATATCAAACTGGAATTTAATGGGATCAACTTTATTCTTGTAAAAGTCAGCGGTAGTAAAGGCTCTCTGACACTGTTCGTAAGTATTGTGTAATTCAGCAATACACTGCAATAAATCCTCGTCTGAAATAAATGATAAATAAGCCATAATTATTCTCCTTTAATCTTTACTTATTTAACTGTATCATCTTTGATGTACCAAAAAACGTACAGCTATTATGTGTTGTTTATTATTTGTATAAATGGAACTCGCTTTTGGTAAATCCCATATCTAATGCACGATATAAGTATCTCGATGCGATAGAAGAGTAAGGTTTCCATTTTTTACATCTTTTGGTGATAGATTCTTTTGACCTATCTTTAGTTTTGTATATCCATTCATATGATTGTAGAAATGCGACATCTTCATAGGGAAGTATGTCCTGCCTATCCAATACGAATATCAGATACATTTTTGCTGTCCAACTTCCAATTCCTCGTAAGGATAATAGTTTTTTATACACTTCTTCGTCATCGAGGTGTTCAAAAGTTTCTAAATTGAGTTCTCCAGATATTACTTTGTCGGTTAGAGAACGAATAAAAGAAACTTTGGAAGAAGAAGTGCCAATACTTTTTATTTGTTCATTGGTCAACTGAGCAATTTTTTCAGGAAGAACTTCTCCATTGCACAAATCTTTTAGTCGACCGTAAATCTTTGCTCCAGCTTTAACAGAGAGCATTTGTTCTATGATCTCATGAACTAAAAAAGCATACGGGTTCTTGGATTCTACTTCATAAGTGATGGGTCCGACCATTTTAATGACTTTTGCTAGGCGTTTATCTTTCTTGCATAAGTGCTGTATGGCTGGAGATGTTTCGTCTAATACTATTGTCGACATAGAACCTCCTATTTTAGTTCTGGGTTAGGAGTATTGAGATTTCGATTGAAATATAATTCTGTTACTCCATTGCCTTCAAAAATCTCTAGCATCATATCTAAATGCCATAGGGTTTCCTTTGCTTTTAATTCTTTAAGTGGCATCCAGAATATTTCTCCCTCTGATGAGGATTGAATGCTGCCAGAATATGTGCTGGTTTTATAAAGGAAAACCATGTAACGAGAACCATCTAATTCAATCCAATCTTTGATGCCACAGAACTGAAGATTACTAATCGTGAGTCCTGTTTCCTCTTTGATCTCTCGAATCATAGACTCAGCTACCGATTCGTTGCTTTCTACGTGACCGCCTGGGAAAATTAATCCTTTGGAGTTATGTACAAGCTTTTCTTCGACAAGTACATTTCCTTGGTCATCATAAATCATACACATATTCGTGAGTTCGACCGGGGTTTTACGATTCATCCGTTCCACCTCAATCCTTTATTGTTTCCATGATGTCTTCCAACTTACAATCCATAGCCTCACAGATTTTGAGAAGAACATCAGTTGTGATGTTTGCACCCTTGCCAAGTTTGGCAATGGAAGCTGCACTGATTCCGGCAGCCTCCTTAAGGTCATTTCTGTTCATTTCTTTGTCAATCAACATCTTCCATAATTTGTTGTAACTGATTCGCATAATCAACCTCCTTGTTTTACAACCAAAAATCGAATGATTCTTCTTGCTGTTTTTCTGTGAGATAGTTTTTCAAGAGTTCGACATCTTTACTGATATCTCGTGGTCTGATTCGGTTAATAACCTTTTCCTCGACTTCAGGAGTCCAGTAGATTTTTAATTTTTCTCTGGCTCTTGTGATAGCAGTGTAGAAGATATTGTGAGTTACTAATTCTTCCACCTCATCGGTAATAACTATTTTTACAGAGTCATATTCCAGACCTTGTGCTTTGTGTATTGATACAGCATAAGCAATTTGGAATGGAACAACAGTGAATGAGGTACTTTCATCTCCATCTTCGTCAGCACTCTTTAATTTGTGTACACAAAATCTAACTAACGATTTTCCTTCGCTTTCCCAACATTCAAGTAGTTCGAGATTAATACGCCTGAGATCACTTTCATCTACTGCTTTAGGTATCTCAACATCAAACTGAATGCGTTCTTCATGAGTGCCGGGGTCTAAGATTTCTATTCCCTTGATTATTCCCTTCATATTATTGTGTATGACAGGGAAGAACCTATCTGAATCAAGGAAGAGAATCGGGTCTCCAACTTTATACTGTTGAATGTCCCATTGAACAGCAGGATTAGGATTGCTTTCCTGTAGGAATCTATTGATGTTGTTTATTCCATATAAACCATCGTAGTTTAGGCAGAGGATAGCCTCTCCAGGTTCAAGAGAAGAGAGAAGGGATTCATCTACTTTTAAGGAGTAGCTTTCTCTTTCGATGACTTCTTTTGCAGTATCATCCATCTGTCTGACCTTATCCCACAGTTCAAGTAATCGTTCATCCTTGGTTCGATGGGGCTGGGTGAGTTCAAATACAGCACTTTCTGGTAAAAATGCTTTTAATACCGAGAACCAATTTCCAAATTGAATGGCGTCAATCTGATAAGTATCTCCAACCAATAAAAGCATTTCAAAATTTGCCTTTTGAAGAACCTCAACCATATCTTTATTGCTTACGGTACTACACTCATCGATAACCAATAATTTATATTTCATAAAAGCAGAGCCTTGATGTTTGAAACTTTCAATTGTTGAAAAAGTAGTATTTTCAGCATCGATCTTTCGCATCAAGTTCTCTTTGGCAGGATTCGTTTGTGTAAGGTATAGTTTGGAATCATCATTTAAGTAGTGAGAAACATGGTTTATTAGCGTAGATTTTCCTACACCTGCTGAACCGTATATCACACCAACCTTTGATTCCGAAAATATACGGGTGATGATGTCTTTCTTTTCATCGCAGTCAATTTCGTAATCGCCGAATAGTAGCCAAAATTCAACATCGTCACTGTAATTTTCGATACCGGATTCTGACAACTCTTGTAATTTTTCAATTACAGTGCAAGTATCGAGTTTGTAATCGTTTATAAATACTTGATTATGTTCAAGCATTAAATCACTTTCAGGTCTGTGCCCTGAATAAAGACTGTCGTTATACTGTTCGATGAGTCTTGGGTAATCAGGAAAATT
This sequence comes from Longibaculum muris, assembly GCF_004343035.1. Lineage (GTDB taxonomy): Bacteria > Bacillota_I > Bacilli_A > Erysipelotrichales > Coprobacillaceae > Longibaculum > Longibaculum muris. The sequence continues at coordinate 85,525 of NZ_SMCQ01000004.1, read as the reverse complement.
ACCTAGTTCATCAACATCAGTAAAGAGTTGTCCTCTGCCTTCAGTGTTATTCCTTATAAACCTTGCGAACAATTCCGGGCGTTTGTCTTTACACGGAATACAATCAAAAACAGCACCTAATTTTGGATTGTGACCAACAGGAGATCTGTTAAATGGTAAAGAATCAAACTGCCTGCAACCGTTTGATAAGTACAAATTAGAAAGATAACTGTTTCCGGCGTGTATCCATTCTTCATAGTATTTGCTATAGTATCCGTCTGAATATTGACCTTTAATAATAACATTGTTCATGTTATAGAGAAGGTATCGCAGCACATTCTTTCCATTACGACCATTTCGAATAAGTTCTCTGCAGTAATCTAAAATAGGAATAAACACCGTAGATTTAAGGTTGTTTTTCCATTCAAGAGTAAGCCTATCATATGCTTTATCCGGGAAGTCCATTATGGCAGTCAAAGTGTACTTTGTTCTAGTAAGGAACTCACAGATTAAGCGTTGCTCTGGATATGGTACTCTTTTTTTCTCTCCTTTTATCAGTTTAATAAAATTTTGAAATTCACAGTCACGAATGGATACCTCCCAGCCGTCAATAATGATGATAGGCATTGTTTTTCCTAATATCTCGATAGTTTCATGTACGAGATGAAACTTTGATGCGTAATTGCTTTTAATTGGAAGTTTAGTAAAAGCAATTACTCTGTTAGACTTGGATTTGTTTTTTCTATCATCTACAGGTGTAAATGTGATTTCATAATATATTCTTCTGTTTACAAACAGCGGTTTGATTTTCTGAATATAGTATTTGTCTTTGCTGTCGGTATGGAATTCCACTGGATATCGTTCTATTTTTTCAGAAATCTTTTTATAGTATTCCTGTAAGGTATCATCTAGATGAAGAGGGAACTTATCTAAATTATGTAGTACCTCAATACCAAAGTAGTGCCAGATAAGATTCTTCGCTTCTAACAGGTACTGGTAATACTTAAGCATTAGTCGTTCGGAGCCGTCTTCATCCAATGTATATTGTGTGGTGACTACTTCCAGGTAATTATGGAATTTATATAAAGTGTACAGTTCACTGCTTATCTGTGCAAACTCTGTGGCCTTTGCTATGTTTTCGGCAGTGATAGGTATTTCTCTCCCGTTGGCATAAAACTTGAGCATGACATGATTTACGAACTTTGTCAGCTGCTCTAAAATGTCTTGAGAAATAGCACCACGAGAATTGTTTTCTATTTCATCTAAATGCCTACATATGACGTTGTCTATTTTACGGATGGATTCATCAATCGATGGCATCAACATCCTCCTTTCCGATTAATAATATTCTCCATCATCCCAATCATCGATAAATGCATCATACGGAAATGTCCCAGCAAACTGGTCGGGATGAAGCTTTACATACAAATTGCGTATTTTGGTTCTGGAACTTCCTAAAAAAGGAGTTGCAGAGCCACTGACTAAAAAGCTGCTACTTATATTGTTTAATTCGCCAAGCAAACCAAAAACATATGATTTTAAAGATGGATCAGCAAATGTATCTGCTTTTGACATCCATTTGGTTTCATACAAGTCTTTTATTTTACATGGCAGAGTCATGTCGATTAATGACGCAGCATAGTTTTCTCCAATGAGAATAACCATGATTTCGTCATAATCTGCTGTGAATTCTTCAAGCAGTAAATTGTCTTCAGAAGAATAGAGGGATTCATTTGGCTGTTCTTCTGGAAGCTGAACACTTGTTATTCCGGCATTATCGTTTCCATCTAATCCATTTACCAGGTTGCTTACTGCGTTACCCCACGCATCGGCTACTGCCTGTCCAGATGCCAGTATCTTTTCTTCAAGAATATCATGTGGGGTTTTATCAGCACTCTTAGGAGTGCTTTTTCTTTTTTGTGTGGCAGCTGTTGTAAGAATTTTTTCAAAATAATATGCAATTTTCTCAGCTGCATTATATAGGTCAATCCCCTCGATATCAGACTCAAATGTGTCGCACAGTCTTTGCGTTGTAGCTTCTGGGAAACCATCCAAATATGCGATAAATTGTTCTGGATCTATGTGAGGCAAAATACGTTGAGAAATTTTCGTTATTTTGGTTTGACCGTTGTAATAGGCCTTAAAAGTGTTTTCACTTATATCTTCAATTTGTAATAACCCTTCTTCGGTGATGATTGATTCAAACAGTGTTCTGGTAAAGACATGAGTGCTGTATGAACCACCGATGATGGGTTTTATTTTTTGTGCAAATTCTGTGAATTCCATAATCCACCTCTTTCTTCATTACACCCAAGACTACCGAAGCCTACCAGCCACTACCAAGTTCTACCGAGCCAGTTATCTATAATGAGAAGTGTAAAAAGCAAACAGCGAGTGCTTGCTACTTGTAAGGCTGTATTGGGAAATTGTTCTACCCAATAGTATATCAGAAAAGAACGCAAAAATCTACACTTTCACAGTTTGTTAATATGCGTTCGCAGAGAAAATTTACAAATGCAGTTATTTTACCTCTCTGACCTTTAGTTGAGTTCATTAGGTGGATTCAACTAAGTGCCAGAGGCACTTAAAAAATAAATATCACAAGGCCTGATTAGCTATAAGGGCATTGGGATACAGATATCGACATCAACCACAGGACAACCTGTGGAAGGTGTGATAGAGGTACCCTTATTTCCTTATGCCCTTTTTCAGGCTTTATGGGTCGGTACTTCTATAGGCACCGGCCTTTATTTGTTCCCATTGCCCTTCTGCAAGAACCAGGCAGAAAGGCAGGAACTTTATGAAAATCAAGATTCGTTACGAGAACGAGTACCAGACCCTTGAGGTCGAAAACGTGGAATTGGAGAGATGGCTTAATATCTCCATTTCAGAAAATGAAAGCCAGGAAGACTACGAACAGAGAATCCAGGATGTAATCGAAGAGAGATTCAACAGACCCGATTACAACAGCTGGCACAAGCATGACCGTCATACTGGCAATGCTTATATGAAGAGCAAGGACGGAACAGTTGAGGTCAACACCGAAGAAGCAATCATGTACAGAGCAGCTGATAAGTCAGCCTTTAACAGTTCAATTGATGGAGTACATAACCAGCTTGAATACGAAGATTGCTGTGAAACTTTGAGAAGTCTTCTTAAGCCTGCAGTGGCAGATATGGTCATTGCAATTGCACTTGATGGTTACACCGTTGGTGAGTACGCAGCAGAAATCGGTGAGGATGCCAACACTGTCAGCCATCGTTACAGACGTGCTATCAACAAATTAAAAAAAGTTTTTTCAAAAACGTCCTTTTAACCCTTCTCCCAAGGCTACCAGGTAGGAGGGTGACACCTCCGAGAAATTAATTTAAGGAGGTAATTCGTATGGAATTACAAGTATTTAACAGCACAGAGTTTGGCTCTGTAAGAACAGCAACTGTAAACGGTGAGGTTATGTTTGTCGGCAAGGATGTAGCAGACATTCTCGGGTACCAGAACGGTAGTCGAGATATCAACCGCCATGTAGAGGAAGAGGACAGACACAAGGTCATGATTTTTGATGGAAACCAGGATAAGGAAACCATCATCATCAATGAGTCTGGACTTTACAGTCTTATCCTTTCAAGCAAGATGCCGAATGCGAAGAAGTTCAAGCACTGGGTTACATCAGAAGTTCTTCCGGCTATCCGTAAGCATGGAATGTATGCCATCGATGAGATCTTGGAAAATCCTGATCTTGCGATTGCAGCACTCACACAGCTTAAGGAAGAGCGTGAGAGAAGAAAGCAGCTTGAATGTCTGGCACTTGTTCAGCGTCAGCAGATTGCAGAACTTCAGCCTAAGGCAAGCTACTATGACCTTATTTTACAGAACAAGAACACAGTACCTATTACACAGATTGCAAAGGATTACGGTATGAGCGGTCGCAAGTTCAATGAACTTCTTCACGAACTTGGGGTTCAGTACAAGTTCAGAAAGACCTGGCTTTTATATCAGCACTATGCAGAGTGTGGATACACACAGTCCCGTACCTATGCAATCGATGAGAGCAGAAGTGTGATGCATACCTACTGGACTCAGAAGGGCAGACTTTTCCTTTATGACCTTTTGAAGAGTGAAGGCATCTTACCAGTTATCGAACAGGAGGATTAAGAGATATGGGTGTTGATAAGTTTAATCACGAAGGGTACTTTGACCCGACCACATATGAGGCTCTTACCAACATCCACCGTGAGGAAATGGCAGCTGATAAAAAGGCTGCCTATCTTCCTTTGGTGTATGTGTGCAGTCCATATGCAGGTGATGTTGAAACCAATGTAAAGAATGCAAAACGATACAGCAGATTCGCTGTTGATGAAAATGCTATCCCGGTAACACCTCATCTTTTATATCCGCAGTTCATGGATGACGGTAATGAGGCTGAAAGAGAGATGGCTATGCATTTCAATTATGTACTTCTTGGCAAATGCACAGAGGTCTGGGTCTTCGGTGGTGTGATAAGCCGTGGCATGGCTCGTGAGATTGGTGTTGCCAAGAAAAGAAGAATGAAGATCAGATGGTTTACCCAGGATTTGAAGGAGGTCGGAGAATATGATTAATTTTACTGTTTATTCAGCAGACTGTGTCGGCAACAGCGGTAACTGTCTGTATCCCAATAAGAATGTTGTAACGGATAAAGAGTCCTTTATCGCAGCAACCAAGATGGATCATGTCACTGCAAAGTATAAAGGAAACTATCGCAGTAAGGATAACTTTGAATCCTCCGACTGTATTCCTCTTGACTGTGACAATGACCATTCAGAGAACCCGGATGACTGGCTTGCTCCTTTTGATATCGCATTATCAATTCCGGGAGTTGTTTTCGCTGCATCTTACAGCAGACACCACAACCTTCCAAAGGGTGATAAATCGGCAAGACCAAGATTTCATGTATTCTTCCCTATACCAAAGGTAACGGACGGAGAAGAGTATGCAGCCATGAAACGCAAGATAGCTGATGCTTTCCCTTATTACGATACCAACGCATTAGACTCTGCAAGATTCCTTTATGGCAATGACTCTGATGAAGTGGAGTTCTATGAAGGTGACAAGACCATTCTTGATTATCTGGAAGAGGATGATTTTTCAGATTTCGATGCAAGCCTTGAGCAGGTGCCGGAAGGTCAGCGTAACAGTACCATGAGCCACATTGCCGGGAAGATTATCAAGAGATACGGAAATACAGAAGAGGCTTATCAGATCTTCCTTAAGAAGGCAGAACTCTGTAATCCACCACTTCCTGAAAGTGAACTCAAGGTGATATGGAGAAGTGCATCAAAGTTCGGTAACAAGGTGTCGAACCAGGAAGGATACATTCCACCTGAACAGTACAACTCTGACTGCAGATTAAAGCCGGAAGACTTCTCCGATGTGGGGCAAGCTACGGTTCTTGCAACCGAGTATAAGGACATCCTTCGCTATTCCCCATCGACTGATTACATGGTTTACAACGGCAGTTTCTGGGAAGAGTCAAAACCAAAGTCCCAGGGGGTTTCCCAGGATTTGACAGAAAGACAGCTTGCAGAGGCTGAAACCGAAATGAAGAAAGCTATGGATGAACTTGTAAAGAATGGCGGTATGGAGATTCTTGTATCCGTGGGTCCGAAGAAGGCAGTGCAGATGTTCAATAAACAGCAGGCTCATGCCTACGAGATGTATGAAGATGCTGTGGCATATAAGAAATATGCCATTAAGCGAAGAGATACAAAGAATATTGCTGCCACATTAAAAGAGGCTCGTCCGATGCTTGAAGTAGAACAGAGAAACCTTGATGCTGATGAGTTCATGCTGAACACACCGACTCTTACCTATGATTTAAGACAGGGCACCAAGTTTCCGATGGAACACAGACCAGAGCATTTCATCACAAAGCAGACAACCGTTGACCCATCAAGTGATGGAGCAGATATCTGGGCAGCCGCACTTGATACCTTCTTTTTAAAGGATACCGACCTTATCGATTATGTTCAGAGAATGGTTGGTCTTTCAGCAATCGGCAAGGTGTATGTTGAGGCACTCATTATCGCATATGGAGAAGGCCGCAATGGTAAGTCAACCTTCTGGAATGTTATCGCAAGAGTTCTTGGTACATACTCAGGAAACATCTCTGCAGATATGCTTACCGTTGGATGCAGAAGAAATGTCAAGCCGGAACTTGCCGAGGCAAAGGGTAAGAGAATGCTCATTGCAGCAGAGCTGGAAGAAGGCATGAGACTGAATACTGCCAATGTTAAACAGCTTTGCTCTACCGATGAAATCTATGCTGAAAAGAAGTATAAAGATCCGTTCTCATATACTCCGACACATACACTTGTACTTTATACCAACCATCTGCCAAAGGTCGGTGCGATTGATAAGGGTACATGGAGAAGACTTATCGTTATTCCGTTTGATGCCAAGATTGAAGGAAGTGCTGATATCAAGAACTATGCGGACTATCTGTTTGAAAAGGCAGGTGGAGCAATCCTTACATGGGTAATCGAAGGTGCAAGAAAGGTAATCGCAGACAACTACAAGATTGACCCGCCACAGAAGGTGCGTGATGCCATTGAGCATTATAAGGAAAGTAATGATTGGCTTTCCTACTTCTTAAGTGAACGCTGCGAACTTGACCCTGCCTATGTGGCAAAGTCGAGCGAGGTATATAACGAGTATCGAATCTTCTGTACCCAGGTGGGTGAGTTTACAAGAAGTACAACAGATTTCTACACAGCCTTGGAAACAGTCGGATTTGAAAGATACCGTGACCGTAAGGGCAGATACATTAAAGGCTTAAGACTCAAGACGGACTTTATGGAAGAAGAGTAATGACAGTAGGTGTGACAGTTAATGACGGCTATTTACTATCCTTTTCTATAGAGTAAAAAAATTAAGTCTATATATATAAAGTATAGGAAATGACAGTCTTACCCTGTCACACCATCAAATTCAGCATTGATGGAGGTGGCACGAATGCGTGAAAAAGAAGTAGAGCAGAAGCTTGTAAAGGCTGTAAAGCTTGCAGGTGGTTTCTGCATTAAATTTACATCTCCCGGATTTGACGGAGTGCCGGATAGACTGGTTCTTCTTCCAAAAGGGAGAATGGCTTTTATAGAACTCAAGGCTCCTGGCAAGAAACCAAGAGCCTTACAGAAAAGAAGAATGAAACAGTTATCAGCTTTAGGGTTTCCCTGCTATGTGGTTGATAACACTGATGTGATTGGGGGTGTCATTGATGAAATACAATCCTCATGATTATCAGACTTATGCAACAAACTTTGTATTGGAACGTCCCGTGGCAGCAGTCCTTTTAGAAATGGGACTCGGAAAGAGTGTGATTACCTTAACGGCAATATTTGAACTTCTCTATAACAGATTTGAAGTTGGAAAGGTTCTGGTTATCGCACCTCTTCGAGTAGCAAGAGATACATGGCCTGCTGAAATAGAAAAGTGGGATCACTTAAAGAGACTGACCTATTCGGTGGTCATAGGTACAGAGTCGGAGCGAAAAGAGGCACTAAGAAAAAGTGCAGGAATCTACCTGATCAATAGAGAAAATGTGGACTGGCTTATCAACAAAAGTGGCTTTCCATTCGATTTTGATATGGTTGTCATTGATGAATTATCGTCATTCAAGTCTGCATCGGCTAAACGATTCAAGAGCCTTCTTAAAGTAAGACCAAAGGTAAAAAGAATCGTGGGTCTTACAGGAACTCCAAGCAGTAATGGACTTATGGATTTATGGGCAGAGTTCAGAATCCTTGACATGGGAGAAAGGCTCGGAAGATACATCACACATTATCGTATGAATTTCTTTGTGCCGGATAAACGAAATCAACAGATGATATTTTCCTACAAACCAAGACCAGGTGCGGAAGATGCTATCTACAGACTGATATCGGATATAACGATTTCTATGAAGTCAGCAGATTTCCTTAAAATGCCTGAATGCATTATGAACGAAGTGGAAGTAAAGCTTTCAGAAAAGGAATGGTCTGTATATGACGAATTAAGGCAGGAAATGGTTGTGTCTTTAGAAGATGAAGAGATTGATGCTGCAAATGCAGCTGCTCTTTCAGGCAAACTTCTGCAGATGGCCAATGGTGCTATCTATAACGAAGAAAAAGAGGTCTTTCATATTCATGACCGTAAGCTTGATGCACTTGAGGACTTGATTGAAGGTGCAAATGGCAAGCCTGTACTTGTAGCTTACTGGTATAACCACGATCTGGAGCGAATCAAGGAAAGATTCAAGATCCGTGAAATCAAGACTTCAAAGGATATCAGGGATTGGAATAATGGCGAGATACCGATTGCTGTAATCCACCCTGCGAGTGCCGGACACGGCTTGAATTTGCAAAGTGGTGGTTCGACCCTTATATGGTTCGGTCTTACCTGGTCATTGGAACTCTATCAGCAGACCAATGCAAGGTTATGGAGACAGGGGCAGAAATCCACGGTTGTCATACATCACATTATTTCAAAGGATACCATTGATGAAGATGTGATGAATGCATTAAGGCTCAAAGAGAAAACACAGACAGATCTTATCGATGCGGTTAAGGCGAGAATCGGAGGTGGTGCTTATGACGGCTAAAGATTATCTGAACAGACCGTTCATTCTAAATAACAAGATTAACGATAAGCTTATCAAGCTGGAATGCTATAAGGAATTATCAACAAGTGTTTCTTCCCCAAGCTTTGAAGAGAAGTTTTCAGGAACAAGAAATCTTGAACCTCCCTTTGTAAGATATCTTGGCAAAATCAGTGATCTGGAAGAGGAGATAAAAGCTGACTATGAACAGCTTGAAGATATGAAGAAGGAAATCGATGCAGAAATCGATAAACTGGAAGACCCGTATGAACAGCTTATCCTTCGTTACAGATACCTGATGTTTATGCCAATGAACCAGATAGCAACAAAGGTGCATTACACATTAAGGTGGACACAGCGAATTCATAACAGAGCAATAGAAAACTTTGAAAGAGTTCACCCCAGTTCACCCTAGTTCACTCCGAGTTCATCTATAAGTCGCATAAGGGATGTGCTATACTTATAATAGCAAAATAGAATGAGTTACAGCCTTGTGGGGAAACCTGCAGGGCTTTTCTTATGCCCATAAGGAGGTGGAGAAGTTGCCGAAACTACCGAAGAAACCGTGTGGTTACCCCGGCTGTCCAAACCTTACTGATGGAAGGTACTGCAAGGAACACGAGAAACAGGCGGCTCGTTCCTACGAGAAGTATGGCAGAGATCCAGCTGTACGCCGTAGGTACGGAAGAGCATGGAAACGTATCCGTGACAAGTATGTATCACAGCATCCTTTCTGTGAAGTGTGTTTTGAGAAAGGAATCCTTGTGCCTGTTGATGAGGTTCATCACAAGCTGCCACTGTCAGAAGGTGGAACACATGAGAGGTCTAACCTCATTGCTTTATGTAAGTCATGTCATGCAAAGATTCATGCCGAGCGTGGTGACTATCAAGGAAGTAAAAAACATCGTGTGTACAGCTACGATAAGTGACCCCAGGGGCGGTTCAAATCCCAAACGCATCAAGATCCCGGGGAACGGCGTGGGGTCTTGCGTGTGAAAAATGCGAAATCAAAAGGGTAATTAAAGGAGGGTGTACAGACGTGCCTACAAAATCGAATAACATCGGTGGCCGTGGTGGTGCAAGACCTGGTGCAGGTCGCAAGAAAACGGCTGTATCCGAGAAAGCAAAGAACGGAAATCCGGGTGGCAGAAAATTAGAAGTCCTAGATATTCCTGAAGTGGAAGGTGTGGAGATGCCAAAGCCACACGACTTCCTGTCTGCAGAACAGAGAGACGGAAGTGAACTGCAGGCTCACGAAATATATACGGAAACATGGAACTGGCTTAACAAGATCGGATGCTCATCGAAGGTATCCCCACAGCTGTTGGAAAGATATGCGATGTGTTCTGCAAGATGGATTCAGTGCGAAGAAATGACCAACAAGCTGGGATTTCTTTCAAAGCATCCAACAACACAGAAACCAATCCCATCTCCGTTCATTAACATTGGCATCAACTATATGAACCAGGCAGTAAGGCTCTGGAACGAAATATTTCAGATTGTGAAGGAGAACTGCAGCACAGATTATGATGATGCTGCTCCACAGAATGATTTGATGGAAAGACTCCTAAGAGCAAGGGAAGGAAAATAATATGATTGAAAAAGTAAATCCATGCCATCCTGATAAGGTGGCTGACAGAATAGCAGGTGCCATTGTTGATTTGGCTTATGCAAAAGAAGAAAATCCGAAGGTTGCCGTTGAGGTGCTTATCGGTCATGGGCAGGCTCATGTAATTATTGAAACATCAGCTGAACTTGATAAGTTTGACATCGCTGCAGCCATTCATAGAATTGCCGGAGATGTCAGAGCAAATATTGTGATAGTTCCCCAGGATACACACCTTGCAAAGAACCAGGAAGAAAGCATCCATTGTGGTGACAATGGTATCTTCAAGGGAATGCCACTTACTGAAGAGCAGAAAGCATTATCCCAGATAGCAAGAGACATCTATAGGGTGTATCCGTTTGATGGAAAGTACATTCTTGATCAGGCAAGACTCATCATCTGCCAGAGCAATGCGAAAAAAGTACACTTAAAGGAAATCTGCCCTGCAGCAGAAATCAATCCCCTGGGTGACTGGACTGGTGGCACGGATGTAGATACTGGGGCAACTAATCGTAAGCTTGGTTCTGATATGGCAGACTCCGTAACAGGCGGTGGTCTTCATGGCAAGGACTTATCCAAGGCAGATGTTTCTGTAAATATCCACGCATTCCTTAAGGCACAGAGAACTGGCAAGCCAGTAGAACTTGTATGTGCCATTGGTGATGATGCTGTTGATGGTATTCCATATAAGGAAATTGTGGAAGAAGCAAGAGAGTTTATTCGTTCCATCGGTGGCTTTGAGAAGTTTGCCGAGTGGGGACTTTATTAAGGAGGCATTATGGGAAAGACAACTACAGAAATGCAGCTTGTAGCTGTATCAAAACTTATTCCTTATGTGAATAATGCAAGAACCCATTCTGCCGAGCAGGTTATGAAACTTCGTTCTTCCCTTCGTGAGTTCGGTTTCATCAATCCTGTTATTATTGACCGAGAGTTTAATGTTATCGCAGGTCACGGAAGAATCCTTGCTGCAAAGGAAGAAGGAATACTTGAAGTGCCTTGTGTATTTGTGGACTACCTTACAGAGGCACAGAAGAAAGCATATATCCTGGCAGACAACCGTATGGCAATGGATGCAGGATGGGACGAAGAGTTACTTCGTATTGAGATTGAGGCTCTCCAGGGTGAGGACTTCGATATCGGACTTACGGGATTTGACGAAAGCGAGATTGCAGATCTCTTTGGTTCGGATGATACTTCCGGGGTCAAGGATGATGACTACGATTTGTCAGCTGCACTTGAGAAAGCAGCCTTTGTAAAGCGTGGTGATATCTGGACAGTCGGAAGACACAGACTGATGTGTGGTGATGCGACTTCTTCGGAAGATGTAGCTGCACTTATGGATGGTAAGAAAGCCAACCTTATCATTACTGACCCACCTTACAATGTGGCATTTGAAAGTTCCGATGGCTTATCCATCAAAAATGATAAGATGGCAAATGATAAATTCTATGAATTCCTGCTTTTAGCATTTAAGAACATGGCCGAGCATCTTGAAAAGGGTGGCTCGGCTTATGTATTTCATGCAGATACAGAAGGTCTTAATTTCAGAAAGGCTTTCATGGATGCAGGTTTTCACTTATCCGGCTGTTGCATCTGGGTAAAGAACTCCCTTGTGCTTGGCCGTTCGGATTATCAGTGGCAGCATGAACCAGTCCTTTACGGCTTTTTACAGAATGGAAAGCACTACTGGAGCAAGAATGCAGGCAGAAGTCAGACTACCATCTGGAACTTCGATAAGCCGAAGAAGAATAAGAACCATCCGACTTCAAAGCCACTTGACCTGCTTGCCTATCCGATTGGAAATTCAAGTCAGGAAAACGCAATCGTCATTGATACATTCGGTGGCAGTGGTTCAACACTCATGACCTGTGAGCAGACGAACCGTGTATGTCATACGATGGAACTTGATGAGAAATACGCATCCGTCATCCTTCGCAGATATGTTGAGGATACCGGTGATGCAGAAGGTGTATTTGTAATCAGAGATGGTGAGAAAATCCCATACTCTGCACTGGTAAAAGAAGTGGAGGGTACGGATGGAGAAACAGAATAATTTGACCCTTGGCAGCCTTTTTGATGGTTCTGCCGGGTTTCCTTTAGGAGGCTTGCTTTCTGGTGTTACCCCTTTGTGGGCATCGGAAATCGAGCCTTTTCCTATTCGTGTAACAACGAAAAGACTACCGCAGATGAAACACTACGGTGACATTTCCAAGATGAATGGTGGGGAGATTCCTCCCGTTGACATCATTACATTTGGAAGTCCATGCCAGGATATGTCTGTTGCCGGAAAGAGGGACGGACTTGGTGGCTCTCGTTCCAGTCTGTTTTATGAGGCGGTAAGAATCATAAAAGAAATGAGGTGTAAGACAGATGGCAGATATCCAAGATTTATCGTCTGGGAAAATGTCCCAGGAGCCTTCTCAAGCAATAAGGGAGAAGACTTCCGAGCCGTCCTCGAAGAGGTCTGCAAAATCAAAGATGAATGTGTGTCAGTGCCTAAACCTTCAAAATGGCAGAGTGCAGGAAAAATCCTGGGAGACGGTTACTCAGTCGCATGGAGACAGCTTGATGCTCAATTTTGGGGAGTACCCCAGAGAAGAAAACGTATCTACCTTGTCGCAGATTTTGCAGGCTGGAGTGCCGGAAAAATACTATTTGAGTCAGAAGGCTTGTCTGGGTATTCTCCGCAGGGCTTCCGTTCGTGGCAAGAAACTGCCAACGGTTCTGCAGAGAGCATTGGAGAAACAGGCAGCAACAGCTTAATGTTTGAAAACCACGGACAGGACTCAAGATATACGGGTCCGCTTGAAGTGGCACAGACCGTTCTTTCCACATTTGGAACGGGTGGCAATAATCAGCCTTTTGTGGTGCAGACACCAAAGACTCTCAAAATCAGAAGTGGCTGCGAAGGTGGTGGCAAGGGTGCCTTGATTCAGGAAGACAAGTCAGCGACCCTTGGATGCAGCAATGATCAGACTTTGTTCGTACCAAAGGTCTATGGCATCTGTGCCAAGGACAGTAATGCGATGAAGTCATCAAATCCTAACAGTGGATTCTATGAGGCAACTACCAGCAGATGCCTTGATGGGAATGGTGGCAATCCATCATGCAATCAGGGCGGTATGGCTGTTATCGAAGGAAACGGAACTAGACCTTCTCATAAGGGTGATGGCTATAAGGAATCCGATGTGATGTACACGCTTAATGCGACAGAACAGCATGGAGTTGCGTATGGAATCGGAAGACCTGCAATGAACCAGGGTTACAACGCACAGTTTTCTTTCCAGGTGGAAGAGGAAGTCGAACCTACACTTGTTGCAGCAGGAGCAAGTGGAGTGGCTCATCCTGTGTTCAGTTCTTCAAAGGCATCGTTCTTTACGTCAGCTGAAGAGGAACTTGCAAACACACTTGTAGCAACCGACTACAAGGACCCGCCAATCGTAAATGACAGTCCAAGCTATGGATTCTATCCACAGATGAAAGCAGAATGCATTACCTTTACGGAAGAAAAGAGTGGATGCCTTGTGAATGGTACAAATCCGGGATTTCAGAATGGAGTACTTGAAGCTGACTATATCGTAAGAAGGCTTACACCAACCGAATGTGCAAGACTGCAGGGATTTCCCGACTGGTGGTGTGATGACCTTGGTATTCCTGAACCTACCGATGCAGATATTGCAGAGTGGAGAGAAATCTTTGATACCCATGCAAAGGCTCTCGGTAAGGAAACAAAGCCGAAGACCGATGCACAGATAAGGAAATGGCTCATCAATCCCCATTCTGATTCTGCTGAATATAAGATGTGGGGCAACGGTGTGGCACTTCCTAATGTGGTATTCGTGCTTTCAGGCATTGTGTACTACTCACAGTTTCCGACCGAATAATATCTGCTTATTCTACACACAAACAACTTGATATATGTGCCTTTTAGAGTGATATATGGTACTACCAAAAACGAAGGAGGTACATAACATGGTACTGCATTTTAATGTAAAGGGCGAAAGCCGAAAAGCAATGGTAAAGGCAATCGAAAAGGAACTCGGTGTTAAAGCCAGATACCTTGGAGTTCCAAGCTGCTCATACGAGGTTGGAAACTACACGGTAGGAAGAAACGGAGAACTTGAGTTTGCAGATGGAGAGAGTATGGAAGAAACAGCAAAGATCATTGATGCCTGCGTAATGGCCACAGGCACTTCCCCAGAAGAATGGGATAACAATCAAATGGGGGCAAAAGAAGCCGACTGTGAGCCGAATAAGGGGGCAACAACGGGCGAAACCACAGGACTTACGGTATCAATCCCAATTGAGAAAGTGAAGGTGGGAAACCTTACGGCACTTATTGATTCCAAAGCCGGACTCATCAAGAAGGCTCTTGGCATTACAGACCTTGGCATCGAGATAGAGGAAGACAAGGTTTCCTTCCCTTGGTTTTCAGAAGACCTGGATGCAGATAGCATTCAGACCTACACACGATTCATTGCAGCACTTTGCGAGATGAGTGTGAATCAGAAAAGAATCCAGGCTAAGGAGAAGGAAGTCGACAACGAGAAATACGCATTCAGATGTTTCCTTTTAAGACTCGGATTCATCGGAGCGGAATACAAGGCAGACAGAAAACTTCTTCTTAAGAACCTTGAAGGCTCTGCAGCTTTCAAGAACGGTGCGAAGGGAGGCGAAGAATAATGTCCTTTCCAAGCAGAGATATCGTTGAAAGAGTGAAAAAGGAATATCCGGCTGGCACAAGAGTTGAACTTGTAAGAATGGATGATTTCCAGGCACCACCGATTGGTACGAAGGGTACGGTCAGAGGTGTTGATGATACTGCAAGCATTATGGTTGCATGGGACAACGGCAGCAGTCTTAATGTGGTCTACGGTGAGGATAAATGCCGTAAGATCACTGAAGAATAAAGGTCAGAAATACACAGTTTTTCTGCCAAAAGATTGTGTAGTATATGGTGCTAATTAACTTGATATAGTGTGCTTTTAGAGTGATATATAGTACTACCAAAAGGGAAAACACACCAAACGGAGGTACATAGAATGAACGAAAAAATCACACATCAGATTGAAGAAATGAAAAAGCAGACCATCGGAGTTGAGGTCGAGATGAACAGCATCACAAGAGAGCGAGCAGCAAAGCTTGCAGCCGAATACTTCGGAACAGGACGCTACGAGAATACAGCATCAAGGAACGGCTACATGACCTGGTCAGCATGGGATGGACAAGGCAGAGAATGGAAATTTCAAAAGGACGTAAGCATTGCCGGAGACGATGCACACAAATGCGAAATGGTAACCCCAATCCTTAAATACGAGGACATGGAAACCTTGCAGGAACTGATCAGAAAGCTTCGCAAGGCAGGAGCCAAGAGCGATGCAACAAGGGGATGCGGAGTTCACATCCACATCGGAGCAAATGACCACACACCACAAACCATGAGAAACCTTGCAAACATCATGGCAAGCCACGAAAGTTTGATAGCCGAGGCACTTGACCTTGACCGAGGCAGAATGAACAGATACTGCAGAACGGTTGACCCAAGATTTTTAGAGCAGCTCAATAAGAAGAAACCAAAGACCATGAGCAAGCTTGCAGACATCTGGTATGGCACACAGGGTTGCAACTACGGACGCAGCCAACACTACAATGACAGCCGATACCATATGCTCAACTACCACGCAACCTTCACAAAGGGAACCATCGAGTTCAGACTTTTCCAGTTTGACGCACCTGCCGATGGAAAGCAGAACGGACTTCATGCCGGACAGCTTAAAAGCTACATTCAGCTTTGCTTGGCACTCAGCCAGATGGCAAAGGAAGTAAGAACAGCAAGTCCAAAGCCACAGCAGAACGAAAATCCAAAATACGCAATGAGAACATGGCTCTTAAGACTTGGGTTCATCGGAGACGAATTCAAGACAGCAAGAGACCTTCTTACAAGAAGACTTGCAGGAGATACAGCATTCAGAACTGCAAGGAGATAGCCTTGTAACACCTTAATAAAAAGAGTCGACCACTTCGGTGGTCTTAAGGTGGTAGAAGGGTGTCCCCTTCAGAAAGGATGGAAACCACATGAGTAAACGATACTACATTGCCTATGGCAGCAACCTGAACATCCCACAGATGAGAATGCGATGTCCGGGTGCAAGGATTATTGGAACATCGGTCATTGAAGACTATCAGCTTTTATTCAAAGGCAGCAAGACAGGTTCTTACCTTACCATTGAACCGATGGAAGGTGCTGAAGTTCCTGTTGTAATATGGGAAGTTACCGAGACCGATGAGAAAGCACTTGACCGTTACGAAGGATATCCAAACTTCTATTACAAAAAGGAAATGACCCTGGATATCAAAGGCATCAGAACGGGAAAGGTGCGAAGACGAGATGCTTTTGTCTACATCATGCATGAAGAAAGAGAACTTGGAATTCCAAGCTGGTACTATGTGAACACCTGCCTTGACGGATACCGAGCCTTTGGATTTGATGAGAAGTACCTGTTTGATGCAATCAGAATTAGCAGGAGGGATACACATGAAGACTGAAGTAAGAAGAATTGCAATCTGCCCTAAATGTGGCAAGGAATATCACGGAAGTCCGGCTCTTTCAAGAGTGGATAACGAAACCTATATCTGCCCCGACTGTGGAACAAGAGAGGCTCTTGAAAGCATCGGTGTGGACAAGGATGAGCAGGAAGAAATCCTGAACACCATTCATAGCTGCATGGGACAGTAACAACTGAAAAAGAATACTTTTCGGGACTCCACCAGGGGTCCTTTTTTCGTGGAGGTGATGGCGAATGAGAAAACTGAAAAAGTATAAACCCACGAAGCTTATGGCGAAGTCTTCTCATTACGATGAGCAGATGGCGGATTATGCCGTCAGCTTTATTGAGGAACTATGCCATACCAAAGGAACGTGGGCAGGAAAGAAATTTGAACTGATAGACTGGCAGGAACAGATTATAAGGGATCTGTTCGGTGTGCTGAAACCAAACGGATACAGACAGTTCAATACAGCCTATATTGAAATTCCCAAGAAACAGGGAAAATCGGAACTTGCAGCTGCCGTTGCACTTCTTCTTTTATGTGGTGATGGAGAAGAAAGAGCAGAAGTGTACGGATGTGCAGCAGACAGAAACCAGGCAAAAATCGTATTTGATGTTGCCGTTGACATGATAAGGTTCTGCCCGGCTCTTATGAAAAGAGTGAAGATATTGGAATCGCAGAAGAAGATCATCTATAAGCCGACCAACAGTTCCTACCAGGTTCTGTCGGCGGATGTTGCAAACAAGCATGGCTTTAATACACACGGAGTAATCTTTGATGAGCTGCACACCCAGCCAAATCGAAAACTCTATGATGTAATGACCCAGGGTTCGGGTGATGCCCGTATGCAGCCGTTGTATTTTCTTATTACAACAGCCGGGAATGATACGAACTCCATCTGCTATGAGATACACCAGAAGGCTTTAGATATTGAGGCAGGCAGAAAAGTTGACCCTACCTTTTATTCCGTTATCTACGGTGCAGATGAATCGGAAGACTGGACAGACCCTAAAGTATGGAAGAAAGCAAATCCATCACTTGGCATCACAGTTGCCATTGAAAAAGTTAAAGCTGCCTGTGACTCTGCAAAACAGAATCCCGGAGAAGAAAACTCCTTCAGACAGCTAAGACTTAATCAGTGGGTAAAACAGTCGGTACGATGGATGCCAATGGAAAAGTGGGATGCCTGCAACTTTGCCGTTAATGAAGACGACCTGGAAGGCCGTGTATGTTACGGAGGTCTGGACTTATCCAGTACAACTGATATCACGGCATTTGTACTTGTGTTTCCACCACTTGATGAGGATGACAAATTTGCAGTCCTTCCTTACTTCTGGGTGCCGGAAGATACCCTTGAACTTCGAGTGAGAAGAGATCATGTTCCCTATGATCTGTGGGAGCGAAAAGGCTATCTGCAGACAACCGAAGGAAATGTTGTTCATTATGGATACATCGAGAGTTTCATAGAAAGTCTTGGTGAGAGGTTCAACATAAGAGAGATTGCTTTTGACCGATGGGGAGCAATACAGATGGTGCAGAACCTGGAAGGCATGGGATTTACCGTAGTGCCTTTCGGACAGGGATTTAAGGATATGAGTCCACCGACCAAGGAACTGATGAAACTTGTGCTTGAGCAAAGAATCGCACACGGTGGTCATCCGGTTTTAAGATGGAATATGGATAACATCTTTATCCGTACTGACCCCGCAGGAAACATCAAGGCAGATAAGGAAAAATCAACGGAGAAGATTGACGGTGCCATTGCAACAATCATGGCACTTGATAGAGCAATCCGATGTGGTAATGAAGTGACTGAATCGGTCTACGATACACGAGGCTTATTGGTCTTTTAATTTAGAAAGGTAAGGTGATTGGCATGGGAATTCTAAAAGGCTTGTTTAGGACAAGAGATGCTCCCACAAACAGAACAAGTGGCAGTGCCTATAGCTTTTTTATGGGCAATAGCACGAGTGGAAAAAGAGTAAATGAACGCTCTGCCATGCAGATGACTGCCGTTTACAGTTGTGTCCGTATCTTGTCAGAAGCAGTGGCAAGCCTGCCATTACATTTTTATAAATATGATGAGAACGGAAGTAAGGTAAAAGCTACAGAGCATCCACTTTATATACTGCTCCATGACGAGCCGAATCCTGAAATGACAAGTTTTGTTTTCAGGGAAACTCTAATGACGCATCTTCTTTTGTGGGGCAATGCTTACGCACAGATTATCAGGAATGGCAAGGGAGAGATAATCGCACTGTATCCACTCATGCCGGATAGGATGAAGGTGGACAGAGATGAACACGGACGTCTTTATTATGAGTACCAGGTAAATTCAGATGATGTCCCAACCAATAAAGGCTCTTCTGTTAAGCTTGCACCTGATGAAGTGATGCATATTCCGGGACTTGGCTTTGACGGTCTTGTAGGTTACTCGCCTATTGCAATGGCCAAGAATGCTATCGGTCTTGCAATTGCAGCCGAGGAGTATGGAAGCAAGTTTTATGCCAATGGTGCTGCACCGAGTGGTGTGCTTGAACACCCTGGAACATTAAAAGACCCATCAAAAGTAAGGGACTCATGGTCGCAGACTTTTGGTGGTAGTGCAAATTCGCATAAGGTGGCTGTTTTGGAAGAAGGAATGAAGTACACACCAATTTCCATTTCTCCGAATGAAGCACAGTTTTTAGAAACAAGAAAATTTCAGATAGATGAGATTGCTCGAATTTTCAGAGTGCCTCCGCACATGGTAGGTGACCTTGAGAAGTCGAGCTTTTCTAATATTGAGCAGCAGTCACTTGAATTTGTGAAATATACTCTTGACCCCTGGGTTTCAAGGTGGGAGCAGAATATGGCTCGATCTCTGTTAACAGCAGAAGAAAAACAATCTTATTTTATCAAGTTTAATGTGGACGGACTTCTTCGTGGTGACTATCAGAGCCGTATGAACGGTTATGCCACTGCAAGACAGAATGGCTGGATGTCTGCCAATGACATAAGGGAACTTGAGAATCTCGACAGAATTCCTGCAGAACTCGGTGGTGACCTTTATCTTATCAACGGCAACATGACCAAGCTTGAAGATGCAGGTATTTTTGCTGCAAGCCCGGATACATCAGACGGAGAGGAGAAAGCAGATGAAGAACAAGAAGTTCTGGAACTGGAAGAGCCACAAGACTCTAAACCAGGCAAACGAAGAAGTCGCAGAACGAGTCCTTGAGTTACACGGCACCATTGCCGAAGAAAGCTGGTTTGATGATGATGTCACACCACAGCTTTTCAAGGATGAGCTAAATGCCGGAAGTGGAGATATTACCGTATGGATTAATTCTCCGGGCGGTGACTGTGTGGCTGCGGCTCAGATCTACAATATGCTCACACAGTACAAAGGAAATGTCACAGTGAAGATTGATGGTATTGCAGCATCAGCAGCATCGGTCATTGCGATGGCAGGAAACACAGTGCTTATGTCCCCTGTTTCCATGATGATGATTCATAACCCTGCAACTGTAGCATTCGGTGACCATGCAGAAATGCAGAAGGCTATCGATATGCTTGCAGAAGTGAAAGAGTCCATCATCAATGCCTATGTGATTAAGACTGGTCTTTCCAGATCAAAGCTTAGTCACTTGATGGATGCCGAGACCTGGATGGATGCCAACAAGGCCGTTGAACTTGGCTTTGCTGATGACATCATTACAAGAGCAGAAACAAAACCGAATACTGATCCCGAAGAAGAGGACGAAGATGAAGAAAGCACCGAAGAGAAGGAAAAGAAACCTTCCGATTCGATGCTTTTTTCACGCAAGGCAGTAAACAACGCTCTTATGAACAAGCTGGAAAAACACTATGTCCAGCCTAAAGAAACCGTAACAAAGCAGGCAGAGATTTCTGCACCTGCAAACAAAGGCACTCCTGCAAAAGAAATCAAGGAGCGTCTGGACTTTATCAAGAAATTCATTTAAGGAGGAATTCTATTATGACTATTAAGGATTTAATCGAAAAGAGAGCAAAGGTGTGGGAAACTGCAAAGAACTTTGTGGAGACTCACGAAGACAAGAACGGTGTGCTTTCCGATGAGGATACAGCAACCTACAACAAGATGGAGAAGGAAATCGAGGATTTGACTGCTGCCATCGACCGTCAGCAGAGAGCAGAACGCAGAGAGGCGGAACTTGCAAAGCCTGTTAATTCTCCGATTACTGGTAAGCCTTTTATGGGTGATGCCAAGGAAGTGAAGAAGGGTCGTGCTTCCGATGCTTATAAGGATGCGATGCTTTCTGCAATGCGTTCTAATTTCCGTAATGTAAGCAATGTGTTACAGGAAGGTGTGGATGCCGATGGTGGTTACCTTGTGCCGGAAGAGTATGACCGCAGACTTATCGATGTGCTTGATGGTGAGAACATCATGCGTAGTCTTGCTACAAAGATTACTACTGCAGGTCAGCATAAGATTAACATCGCAGCTACCAAGCCTGCAGCTGCATGGATTGAGGAAGGTGGAGCATTATCTTTCGGTGATGCAACATTCGACCAGATCTATCTTGATGCCTACAAGCTTCATGTAGCAATCAAGGTTACTGAAGAGTTGCTTTATGACAATGCCTTCGGTCTTGAAAACTACATCATCACTCAGTTCGGTAAGGCTTTAGCAAATGCCGAAGAGGATGCGTTCCTTAACGGTAACGGAACTGGAAAGCCTACTGGTATCTTTGCAGCAAACGGTGGTGGTCAGATTGCAGCTACTCTTACTGCAGCTATCAAGTCCGATGACCTTATCGATTTGGTATATGGTCTTAAGAGACCTTATCGTAAGAACGCATCTTTCATCATGAATGATGCAACACTTGCTTCTATCAGAAAGCTTAAGGACAACAATGGTGCCTACATCTGGCAGCCTTCCTACAAAGAGGGAGAACCTGACAGAGTGCTTGGCTATGCTGTTCACACTTCTGCTTTTGCACCTACAAATGCGATTGCATTCGGTGATTACAGCTACTACAACATCGGTGACCGTGGTTCTCGTTCTTTTGCAGAACTTCGTGAACTTTTCGCTGGTAACGGCATGGTTGGTTATGTAGCCAAGGAAAGAGTCGATGGTAAGCTTATCCTTCCTGAAGCAGTACAGATCTTAAAGCTTAAGGAAGAAACTGCAACTACTAAGGGTTAAGAATAATTAAGTGTGACACCCTATGACGGCTATTTACTATCCTTTTCTATAGGGATAAAAAAATAAAGCCTATATATAGATATAGGGAATGCCAGTCATAACGTGTCACTGATTATTAGGTGGTGATAGATATGATTGTAAATCTTGATGAGATGAAGGGTTACCTTCGAGTGGACTTTGATGACGATGATACGCTTATCGAAAGTTTCATCACAACCGGGCAGAATCTCTGTGCAGATATAGCAAGGTTATCCGTGGATGAACTGGGTGCGATTCCATCATCCAAGATTGCTGTCATGTACGCAGTTGCCTATCTGTATGAACACAGAGAAGATGCAGATCATCATCAGCTGACCATTTCCCTTCGCTCCCTGCTTGAAGGTGTAAGAAGGAGTGTGTTCTGATGGATATTGCACTTTTGAATGTGAAGATTACGGTACAGAAGAATGAAACTGTTGTAGATGCCATCGGCAATCATAAGAATACCTGGACTGACTATCACACCTGCTTTGCAACCGTAAGTGGCGAGGGTGGTTCTGAAAAGAGTGTGGCAGGTCTTATCGTTGATGATTCCGATATTTCATTTACGGTCAGATACTGCAGGGCACTCGCAGACCTGGATATTACAAAGCACAGAGTTCTTTTTGAAGGCTCTTTATATAATATCGTGTCTGTTGACCACATGAACTACAAGAAGAAATGCCTGAAACTGAAATGTGAGAAAGTGAGGAGATAGTGATGGCAAATGTAAAGATTGATAACCTTGCAGATGAAATCATGAACGGCCTCAAGGAGTATGCTGATCTGGCCACAGATGACTTGAAGAAGTCTGTAAGGAAGGCAGGAAATACAGTAAGGAAAGATATCGCTGCATCTGCTCCAAAGGATACGGGTGCCTATGCGAAGAGCTGGTCGGTCAAGAAAACGAAGGAAACTTCAAATTCACTTGAACTGACGGTGCATTCCAAGAACCGATATCAGCTTGCCCACCTTCTTGAACACGGTCACGCAAAACGTGGTGGCGGAAGAGTGGCTGCAAGACCCCACATTGCCCAGGCAGAAGAGAATGCGATTGAAACATTGGAAACAGAAATCGCAAGAGCACTTGGAGGTATGTGATGGAAGAACTGTTACAAATCATTAAGGAAATGGATATTCCGTTTGCATATGACCATTTTGCAGAGGGAGAAAGTCCAGATCCACCGTTTATCTGTTATCTCTTGCCCGGCAGTGATAACTTCGCAGCTGACGGAAGAGTGTATCTGAAGGTAAACGAAGTCCATATAGAACTGTATACCGATTTGAAGGACTTGTCGGTAGAACAGAAAGTTGAATCCGTGCTTGACAGTCACGGCATTTTTTATGACCGATTGGAAACATGGATTGAAAGCGAAAAGATGTATGAAGTCCTATATTCATTTGAAATGGAGGCATAAAAGCTATGGGTAATAAAGTAAAATACAACCTTAAAAATGTTCATGCTGCAAAGCTTACAAAAACTGCAGATGGCGAGTATACCTATGAAACTCCAAAGGCAATCCCTGGTGCAGTAAGTATCAGTTTGGATGCCGAGGGTGATTCCAGTCCGTTCTATGCAGACGGTATCGTGTACTTCCGTTCTACAGCAAACAACGGTTACAGCGGTGACCTTGAGATTGCTCTTATTCCTGAATGGTTCAGAACTGAAATCTTGAAAGAGGCACTTGATAAGAATGGTGTTCTTGTTGAGAGTGCTACTGTCACAGAGATGGAGAAGTTCGCACTGTTATTTGAATTTGATGGTGATGTGAGATGCATCCGTCACGTCCTTTATAACTGCAGTGCATCTCGTCCTTCTATTGAGTCTGAAACAAAGGAAGATGCAATAGAGCCTGGTACAGAGAAGTTATCTCTTACAGCTGATCCTAGAGAAGATGGTCTTGTGAAGTCAAGAACCGGGGATGCAACTGATGAGGCAACATACAACAACTGGTATAAGAACGTGTACATTCCTGTTGCCAAGGATACTGTAGGTTAAGGAGGAGTAGCATATGCTTAAAAAGGTTATTAATGTCGGTGGTAAAGAAGTGGCATTCCGTTCTTCTGCAACGGTGCCTCGTCTTTATCGTGCCAAATTCAAGAGAGATATTTTCAAGGATTTAGCGAAACTTGAGAGTTCGTATAAGGGCAGCAAGGAAGATGGTGAGGAGTTCGCAATCGATGATCTTGAAATCTTCGAGAACGTAGCCTACATCATGGCCTACCATGCAGACCATACGATTCCGGCAAATATTGATGACTGGCTTGACCAGTTCGAGATGTTTTCCATCTATGAGGTATTGCCTGAAATCCTTGCACTTTGGGGTACGAACCTTATTACTGATATCGAGTCTAAAAAAAACTTAAACGCAGTAGCAGGGAGATGACAACCCCGCTGTTCCTCCTTCGTTGCCTTGAGATAGGAATTTCCATCAAAGACCTTGATTATCTTACCATTGGTATGGTGATGGATATCTGGACTGAAAAAGGAAATGATTCCTACAAGTATGACAATGTTGCAACCCAGGAGGACTTTGACAAATTCTAATAATATTGCAATGGGACTTTTGCTTATAGCAGGAGTCCTTTTTGCGTTAAAGGAGGTATCTGCCAATGGCAAATAGAATCAAAGGTATAACCGTTGAGATTGGCGGAGATACCACTAAACTACAAACAGCATTAAAAGGTGTCAACGGACAGATTAAGAGTACACAGTCTGCTCTTAAGGATGTTGAAAAACTTCTGAAACTTGACCCTACAAATACAACTCTGCTTGCCCAGAAACAGAAACTTCTTACACAGGCAATCGGAGAAACAAAAGAAAAGCTTGCTACCTTAAAGACGGCAGCACAGCAGGCAAATGAACAGCTGCAGAAGGGTGAGATTACTCAGGAGCAGTATGATGCTCTTCAAAGAGAGATAGCTGAAACAGAGGCTGAACTTAAAAAGCTTGAATCACAGGCGTCAAAAGCAAATCAGACTCTTGCAAAGATTGGTGAGGTCGGAGAGAAACTTGAAAATGCCGGACAGAAGATTACCAATGTCGGTAAGAAAGTTACAGTAGTATCCACGGCTGTTACTGCAATGGGTGGTGCTGCCGTAAAGACTGCTGCCGACTTTGAAAGTTCCATGAGCCAGGTTCAGGCTACTATGGGAATTACCAAGGATTCCATGTCAACACTTGATGGGCAGTCTGTTAATACAATGGATGCCTTATCTGACCTTGCAAAGGAAATGGGCTCTAAGACAGCTTTCTCTGCCAGCGAGTGTGCCGAGGCATTAAACTACCTTGCACTTGCCGGATATGATACCCAGGAGATGGCAGATACACTTCCTACGGTTCTTAACCTGGCAGCTGCAGGTGGACTTGACCTTGCATCGGCATCGGACATGGTTACAGATGCTATGTCTGCCCTTGGAATGGAAACCAAGGATGCTGACAAGATGGTCGATCAGATGGCAAAGACGGCTTCTTCTACAAACACCTCTGTAGGTCAGTTGGGAGAAGGTATTCTTACTATCGGTGCTACGGCAAAGTCCATCAAGGGTGGTACAGCAGAACTTAATACAGCACTCGGTATTCTTGCCAACAACGGTATCAAGGGTGCTGAAGGTGGTACGCATCTTCGAAATGTCATTCTTTCATTACAGAATCCAACCGATAAGGCAGCGGATACGATAGATGCACTTGGTGTATCTGTATTTGACTCCGAAGGTAATATGAGAAGTCTGAATGATATACTTGGTGACCTTAATACAAGTATGGAAGGAATGACTGCTGAAGAAAAAGCCAATATCATCAGTAAGATTTTCAATAAGACAGATCTTTCTTCTGTAAATGCTCTGTTAGCTAATACGGGAGATACCTGGGATGAACTGCAGACTTCCATTGAAAACAGTGGTGGTGCAGCACAGCAGATGGCAGACACACAGCTTGATAACCTTTCAGGTCAGCTTACGATTCTGAAATCTGCAGTAGAGGGTTTTGCAATTTCTATCGGTGAGACTCTTATGCCGATGATCAAGAATATCGTGGCAAAGCTACAGTCCTTTGTTGACTGGCTTAATAACCTGGACGAGGGTACAAGGCAGGTCATTGTAAAGATTGGATTATTTGTTGCTGCACTTGGCCCCGTGCTAGTCATTCTGGGAACGGTCATATCGAAGGTCGGAGTCACCATGCAGGCTTTCAGTAAACTTGGACTCAAGATTTCTGGAGCAGTTGCAAATGCTGGTGGCTTGTCTGGTGTGATGGGGAAATTAGGTACGGCTATTATGGGTGTTAATCCGGTGGTTCTTGCCGTTGTGGCTGCGATAGCACTTCTGGTAGGTGCGTTTGTACATCTTTGGAGAACCAACGAAGATTTCAGAAATAACATCATTGCTATTTGGAATAGAATCAAGGCTGTATTTGAGAACTTCGCAAAGGGTATTACTGATCGATTAAATGCACTAGGCTTTAATTTCGAGAATTTCGGAGAAGTGGTAAAGGCTGTATGGAATGCTTTCTGCAGTGTACTTGCTCCGGTATTTGAAGGCGTGTTCACGCAGATAGCAAATATCCTTGAAGGTGTGCTTGGTGTTATCTTGGGAATTGTTGATGTATTTATCGGCATCTTTACAGGAAACTGGTCACAGGTATGGGAAGGTGTCAAAGGCATCTTCGGTTCAGTTTGGGACTTTATCAAGAATACGTTTACAAACTACATGAATGTTATTCAGAACGTTGCAAATGTGGTGCTTGGATGGTTCGGTACGAGCTGGAATGAAGTGTGGACAGGCATCCGAGATTTCTTTGTAAATCTATGGACGGGAATTGTTACTTTCTTTACGAACTTGTGGGAAACCATCAAGAATATCGTACAGACAGCAATTATGTTCATTTCATCAATATTCCAGGCAGCATTTGAAATCATCACATTGCCGTTCAGGTTTATATGGGAGAACTGTAAGGAAATCATTATTACAGTTTTCAATGCGATAAAAGAAAAGATAACTACTGTTATTAACGCCGTGGCTACAGTATTAAATACAGTACTTACAGCTATCAAGACGGTGTTTTCAACAGTGTGGAACGCAATAAAGACTGTTGTTACAACTGTTATCAATGCAATTAAAACTACTGTTACAACTGTGTTTAATGCGATTTATTCAACAGCAACAACAGTATGGAATGCAATCAAGACTGCTGTGACAACTCCGATAAATGCTATCCAGAATACAGTTACAACTGTGTTCAATGCTGTGAAGAGTACGATTAGTTCCGTATTCAATAGTATAAAAAGTACGGCTACATCAGTATGGAATGGTATCAAGTCGGCAATCACTACACCGATTGAGGCAGCAAAGAATAAAGTGAAATCTGTGGTTGATGCAATAAAGGGATTCTTCTCCGGTATGAAGATATCTCTGCCCCACATCAAACTTCCACACTTTAAGGTTTCTGGTTCACTTTCCATTGCTCCACCATCTGTTCCTAAGCTTTCTATCGACTGGTATAAGAATGGTGGTATTATGACCAAACCGACTGCATTTGGTATGAATGGCAGTTCATTGATGGCTGGTGGTGAGGCAGGAGCAGAGGCTATCCTTCCTCTTTCTGCTTTCTATAAACAGCTTGAGGCAATGCTTGACAGCAGACTTAATATGTCGAGCATGGAAAAATACCTTGCAGTCATAGCAGACAACAGCAGCAAGGGTATCTATCTTGAAGATGGAACACTTGTGGGACATTTACTTCCTGCTATTGATGATGGTCTTGGTAAACAGCAGAAATTAACAAGGAGGCTTGCACTATGATAAAGGATATTAAAATCAATAATATTTCGTTATCCGGTATGGGATGGATTAGAGAAAACATTGATTTTCCTACTCCGCAGTCTCAGTCAGAAACAGTGGTAGTTCCCGGACGCAATTCTCCAATAAGATTTACAGAGGCTCTTGGCTCGGTTTCATTCCAGCCCAGAGCCTTTACTATTTCTTTGTCTATGCTTGGTACAAGAGAAAGATTCAATGAACTTGTAAGGGAAACAAGTAATCAGTTTGCAGGCAGACTTGCAAAGGTTATTACAAGTGAAGAACCGGATTTATACTGTATCGGAACATTGGAAATTGAAACATCCTATGATCCTCTTGAAGGAAAGGGCGAACTTGTAATCAGCTGTTCCGATGCCGATTCCTACAGATATCATGTTGATGAAACGAACCTTGTTGTTTCAGGTAATAAAATAGTTATTCTCGCAAATGATTATATGCCTGTAGTTCCGGTAGTAGTAACGACCGCCGATACGACCTTAAGCTGGAAGATTGGCACGGATTCATTCCATAAGACTGTCAGTGCAGGTACTTGGGAGTTCCCTGAAATGGAACTTGCACACGGTAATAACTCCATCACAGTTAAGACAACAGGAACGGTTACCTTCCGATACAGGGAGGGTTGCCTATGAGTCTTTTTAGAATATTTATTGACGGGAATCTGTTTTATCATCCGAATCTTTCAAAGCTTGCTATTACAACAGCACAGATAAAAGAAGAGGCAGAAAACATAGACAGCCTTAAACTGTCTGCTCCATACAATCATCCGTATCTTGAAACAATCAAACCTATGGCATCAGTCATCATCTGCAAGAAAGGTGATGAAACTGTATTTGAAGGCAGAGCATTGGATAATGGCAGTGATTTCTACAACACACATACCTGGACTTGTGAGTCCTGTCTTGCTTATCTGAAAGACACCTTACAGCCACCATTTGAATATAAGGGGCCGTTACGAGGACTTTTGGAGCAGTTCATTTCGGTGCATAACAGTTCGGTTGAAGAGCAGAAGAAGTTTACTGTTGGCAATGTAACAGTAGCAGATGGAAATGATTATATTTCATATTCCAGCTCTGATTACTCCACTACACTTAATGCTATCAAGAACAAGCTGATTAATACGCACGGAGGATATCTGCAGGTCAGATACACCGATAGCGGTAAGTACCTGGATTATCTTTCGGACTTCAAAAGCAAATCCACACAGAGAGTCGAGTTTGGAAAGAACCTGACTGACGTGAAGATTACAAGAGATCATACGGAACGAGTTACTGTGTTAGTTCCTCTTGGTGCAAGAAAGACCGAAAAGGACGAGAACGGTAATGACAAGCAGACAAATGAACGAGTGGATATCACATCGGTTAATGGTGGAAAGAATTATATCTTTGACCAGAGTGCTGTGGATGAAATCGGCTGGATTTGGACTTCGGAAGTCTGGGACGATGTGACTGTTCCGGGTAATCTTCTTAAGAAGGCAAAGACAAGACTTGCTGATCTTGTAAAGGGTGTTACAAGCATACAACTGACGATTGTTGATGAATCTGATACGGGAGCAGATATCGGAGATATTCATGCAAGGATGTATGTCGAGTGCATCTCGAAACCTCATGGTATCAATGGAACTTATCTGTGTATGAGCAGGACAAGAGATTATCTCAATCCTTCCGGGAACACCATCACAATTGGTGCAAGTGGTGTCAGTCTTTCTGCTGCCACAGTCAAGCAGGATAAGAACATTACAGCACTTGAAGATGATATTCTTGGGCAGACTTCAAAGATAGAAATTATATCCGGCAAGGTTGATGATATCAATTCACAGAAGATGTATCGAACTGAACTTGTGGTTGATGGTGTCAGTATTTTCAAAGATAAGGGTCAGACAAGCACAATGCGATGCAGGGTGTTTTCCTGGGATAAGGAGATTACAGATACACTTGATGCATCACAGTTCGTCTGGCACAGGAAATCTTCCAACGAGGAGATGGATAAGGAATGGGATAAAAACCATATCGGTAAAAAACAAATTACGATTTCAACTGAGGATGTGAGTGATAACGCATCCTTTTATTGTGAAGTCATTTTATAGGAGGAGATTACATGGCTACGATTTTAACTTCAAGTCAGCAGACCTTTGTTGATATCACTGATCAGCGAAAACTGTCTGCATATATCACATCAAATCTTCCAAAGACGCAGAGTGAAAACCCTAATACACTGCCACATGAATATGCTCCAAGCTGGACAAGTACAAACCTTGTGCTTACTCCGGTTATCTTTCTTGACCAGACAAGCATTTCGCTTTCTGCTACAGGAGTAACGATTTCATGGAAAAGAAAAGATGGTGTTTCTACAGAAACTAGTCTTGTGAGTGGTGAAAGTGTCAACAAGGGAATTCTTACAGTCAATGATAATAAGCTTGCAGACTCTGACTCAGGAATGATTACCTATATCTGCTATATCAGTTACTACGATTCTGAAACAAAGAATACGGTCAATATTTCAGCGGATATAACCTACACACTTGTAAAGAATGCTAGCAATGCCAAGCTTTGCTATGTGATATCGGATTCGTATGTATTTAAGTATGATACGACTTCTGCATTGGTGGGGCCAAACCAGGCAACCCTTACTGCACAGGTTCAGGGTGTTACAATCAGCAAATGGCAGTACAAGAACAGTTCTGGTGCTTGGACTGATTATCCAACCACATCAGATAATGCAAACATTGCAGGTGGTACTTTGGTTGTAAAGCCAACCCACTCTGTATTTAACAACAATGTGGCACAGATCAGAGTTACAACTTCGGACACAGATGTCTTTGATACGATTTCGATTTCAAAAATCTATGATGGTGCAAAGGGAGATAAAGGGTCAACGGGTTCAACTGGAAGTGGTGGACTTTCGGTCATTCTTGGAAATGAAACACAGACAATTGCCTGTACATCTGCCGGAAAGACATCGGCAGCATCAACTATTACGATTCCATTTGTCGGCTATGTTGGTATTACGCAGACGGCCTGTACCTGTGCTGTAGGAACTTTACCTACAGGAATTACCCTTAAATCAAATACAGTTGCAACGGCTACTGCAGGAGGCTCGGTTGTGTTATCAGTGGCAGCATCTTCTGACCTTGGAAATGCAACAACACTTACGGGAGATATCACACTTACATTTACGATTTCAGGCAAGACCGTTACAAAAGTTTTTACCTGGACAAAATCAAAGGCAGGAAGTAACGGCTCATCTGCTGTTGTCTTTTCTGTTTATGCACCTAATGGAACAATCGTGATGAATCAGTCAGGCAAGCTTACACTTGCTACATCTGCATTTGTAGGTGCAACAGCTATTACAAGCGCAACCTATCAGTGGGCAAAATATGTAAGTGGTACATGGACAAATATCAGTGGTGCAACAGCAGCAACACTTGAGGTATCAGGTTCTGATATCGTGAATATCCAGTCTTACAGATGTACGATGACTTATGCAAGCAAGAATTATGTTGATGTCATTACGGTCGAAGATAAATCAGATCCGTATGTTTCGGAGATGCTTTCCATCGGTGGATTTACAGTCAAGAACAATCTTGGTGGTCTTGTTCCCTACATCATTGTAAGAACAAATCAGCAGGAAGTTGATTCTCTTTTAGGCAATATCAGTGAAACAGCACCATCGAGTCCTAAGAGTGGTGACTTCTGGTATAAGGTAGACCATTCTGCCAAGACAGTGACTTTGATGAAATATAACGGAACAGCATGGGCAAATGCAACTGAAAAGCAGAGCCTTACCTATACCTGGTATGCACAGAACAAGGATGGCAAGGAAGTTACATTTTCAAAGACAGGAAAGGTTATCTATCTCTCGGCAGCAGATATTGATAGTTTGCTTACTTTACAGTGCGATGTTTCTAACTGATGGGAGGTGTTAATGATGGCACTTTTAACTTCGTGTCAGAATACGTTTCAGAGTGTTGTGGCTTATGAAGATGCTTTAGATGATATCTCAACTCTTAAGGTGCAGGTTCATGAATGCTATTCAGAAATCACAAAGACATCAAGCGAGATTTTAAGTACCGTTCACGATACCTACATTGAGAAATCAGAATTGGAATCCATACAGAAGGACTTTCAGTCAAGCATCACGCAGAATAGTAGTGAAATACGAATGGACTTCACTGCCGTGACGGATGAAATAAAAAATAACGTGGCAACCAATCAGGAACTGCTTGAAGAGTATATACGATTCAAGGGAGCCCTTATTGAACTTGGAAGGGTTGGTAATGCTTTTACTGCAGAACTATCCAATGAAGAACTTGCTTTCAAGGAAAACGGACAGAAGATTGCATATATTTCAAACAACAGTCTGGTTATCACAAATGCAGAAATAAGAAACAAGCTGTCCCTTGGAAATGCATCCAGGGGATGGTTTGATTTTATACCAAGATCATCAGGTAACCTTTCTATCGTATGGAGAGGTACAAGTTAAGGAGGAATAGCCTATGGCATCAAGCGGAAGTATTACCACAAATGAAAATCAAGGCCGTTCGGTTACTCTATCGTGGTCGATTTCAAGCCAAAGTATTGCTGATAATACTTCAACGTTATCATGGACACTAAAAGGTTCAGGCTCTGCATCAGGATGGGTAAAGGCCGGAGGATTTAAGGCGGTTATAAATGGTACAACAGTTTATTCCACCTCAACAGATTCTCGTATCTCTCTATATAACGGTACGGTAGTTGCATCAGGGACGATAAAGATTACGCATAATGCAGATGGTACTAAATCATTTGGTCTAAGCTGTGAAGCAGGTGTTTATACTTATGCTGTCAGCGTAACAGCTAGTGGAACGCATACACTTACAACAATTCCAAGAGCATCATCAATCAGTATGAGCACAGGCACTATGGGAAGTGCGTCAACTATTACTATTTCAAGGGCATCCAGTTCTTTTACTCATACACTTTCATATGCCTTTGGTTCTGCTACAGGAACGATTACAAGTAAGACTACCTCTACATCTGTATCATGGACGCCTTCATTAACCCTTGCACAGCAGATACCGAGTTCGACTTCTGGTACAGTGATAATTACCTGTGATACCTATAACGGAAGTACGAAGATTGGCTCAAAGAGTATTACGGCTACTCTAAAAGTTCCTGATTCAGTCAAACCTACTTTAACGAGTGTTACAGCAACAAGAGTTGATGGTGATGTACCATCTGATTGGGGTATTTATATTCAGGGAAAATCAAAGGCTACACTTAAGATAAATGGTGCAGCAGGAGCACAGGGTTCGACTATCAGTTCCTACAGTATTTCCGGTGGTGGTTTTTCATCTACGGCATCATCCTTTACAACGGGATTTTTAACTACTTCTGGAACGATTACTTTTACAGCAAAGGTTACTGATTCAAGAGGTCGAACATCAGATGAAAAGACAGTTTCTATTTCAGTTGTTGCTTACAGTTTGCCAGTAGTATCAAGTCACAGTTCGCAGAGATGCAACAGTTCCGGTACTGTTCAGGATGCAGGAACATATATTAAAGGTCTACTTTCGTTCAGATATTCATCATGCAGTAGCAAGAATACAGTAACAACAGCAACCTACTACAAGAAATCGTCTGCAACATCCTGGACGAATGCAAGTAAGACATTTACTTCGGGTACGGCCTTTACTTTTGGTGGTTCAATATCTACAGAGTCATCGTATGATATTAAATATACAATCACCGATGCTTTTGCAACGATTACAGTATTAGACACTGTGTCTACAGCATCAGTTCTTATGGACTTTAAAGCTGGTGGAAAAGGTATTGCCATTGGAAAGGTTTCTGAATATGACAATACTTTGGAATTATCAGATAAGTGGGATTTGAAGGTTTACGGAAAGCTACTAAAGGCTTATGTGGTTGATAGTATTTATCCTGTCGGAAGTATTTATATGAGTGTTAATTCTACTAGTCCGGCTACTTTATTTGGTGGCACATGGACACAGTTAAAGGATAGATTCCTTTTAGGTGCAGGAACTACTTACTCAAACGGTGCAACAGGAGGAGCTGCGACACATAAATTGACTGTAGCGGAGATGCCGAGCCATGCTCACGATACACCGTTTTTTAATAACATGACAAATAACGGTGAAATGAAAAGTGACTTTATTGGTGTATTTGGAAAAGGTATGACTGCGAGTGCAGCTATCAAAGAGATGGGTGCATCATCTACTATGGAAATGTGGTGGATTAATCAGACGAATACTGCTGAAGGAAATGAATGGAGTTATCTTACTTCATCAAAAGGTGGAAATACGGCTCATAACAATATGCCACCTTATTTAGTTGTTTATATGTGGAAACGAACAGCATAGCTTTGTTATTCAGTATCTCGAAAGAGGTGCTTTTTTTTATACCAATTTATAAGGAAACGGAGGTTTTTAACATGAAGGAATTCTGGAACGGAATACAGTTTGTATTCACTATGATTGGTGGCTGGCTTGGATACTTCCTTGGTGGCTGTGATGGACTTCTTATCGCATTGGTTCTCTTCGTAGTGATGGATTACATCACAGGAGTCATGTGTGCCATTGCAGATAAGACATTATCCAGCGAGGTTGGATTCAAAGGTATCTGCCGTAAGGTTTTAATTTTTATCCTTGTAGGCATAGGAAACATTCTGGATGTTCAGGTGATTGGTACGGGAAGTGTTCTTCGTACAGCGATCATCTTTTTTTATATCTCAAACGAAGGTGTATCCCTTCTTGAGAATGCAGGACATCTTGGATTGCCAATCCCGGCTAAATTAAAAATCGTATTACAACAGCTGCATGATCGTGCAGAAGATGATAAGGAGGAATAATCTATGGGTTACACAAATAGTTCAATGGTTTCATATACCAAATTAAGTCCTAACCATTCAGGACAGCGAACACATTCTATTGACCGTATCACACCTCACTGTGTTGTAGGTCAGTGCAGTGTAGAAACATTAGGTAATGTTTTCTACCCTACATCAAGACAGGCAAGCTGCCAGTATGGTATCGGAGTTGATGGCCGTGTTGGTATGTACTGTGAAGAAAAGAACCGTTCCTGGTGTTCTTCAAGTAATGCCAATGACCAGAGAGCAGTCACTATCGAATGTGCGAGTGATACATATTCTCCATATGCTATGAACAGCAAGGTCTACGATACTTTGATTAAGCTTTGTATCGACATCTGCAAGCGTAATGGAAAGAAGAAACTTATCTGGCTTGGTGATAAGGACAAGACCCTTAACTACACACCAAAGTCAGATGAGATGGTAATCACTGTACACAGATGGTTTGCCAATAAGTCATGTCCGGGTGACTGGCTTTATTCAAGACTTGGAGATTTGGCTGCAAAGGTTACAGCAGGACTTGGTGCATCAGACAATACACCTGCTCCACAGACACCTTCAAAGAAGGTTTACTATCGTGTGAGAAAGAGCTGGAACGATGCCAAGTCACAGAAAGGTGCATTTACTGTACTTGCCAATGCCAAGAAATGTGCTGATTCTAATAAGGGATATTATGTCTTTGACGAAAACGGAAAAACAATCTATCCGGTACAGAATGCTAAAAAGACTGTTGATGAACTTGCAAGAGAAGTCATCAATGGTAAATGGGGCAACGGAACAGAACGTAAGAACAGACTTACAAATGCTGGCTATGATTACTATGCCGTACAGAAAAGAGTAAATGAAATCTTATCTTAAAACGGAATAACTAACAAGGCTTTGACCTGCTTGCATTCTTTTTTGAATGTGGGCAGGTCTTTTTTTATTTTTACGTCCTTTTGACAGTTCGTTCAAGGCTACTAGATAGGAAGAGCAATTGAAAGAACGAAAGAAAAAAAGATTTTTTGAAAAACGTCCTTTTCCCTATCTTCCCAAGGCTAATAGATAGAGGGTAACAAAAAACTCTCGAAAATGGAGGTGTTAACGATGAAACACAATCTGCACATCAGTGTTTCTGACAAGCCACAGAGAAACGGTATGGTTTCCTGCAAAAGCATCACCTTAAG
The DNA here is from genome assembly GCF_004343035.1 of Longibaculum muris. Lineage (GTDB taxonomy): Bacteria > Bacillota_I > Bacilli_A > Erysipelotrichales > Coprobacillaceae > Longibaculum > Longibaculum muris. Next base: position 49,742 of record NZ_SMCQ01000004.1, on the reverse strand, counting down.
AGAACGATTTCTGCGGATGCTGTTTGGCAAAAAGCAGAAGATCACAATTCTTGTGCTGGGTGACTGTATCCAGGAACTTGCCATAACAAAGATTACGGAAGGAGGTAGACCATGAGCAAAGTAACCGTAGTACTTGATGCACTTATTGATGTTATTTCAAATGTTCGTGCTTTGGCTGACAGCTTGCAGGTATTTGCAGATGCATTGACAGAGATTAAAGCAATCGATGTTCAGGCAATTGAAGTAAAAGAAGAACCTGTAGCACAGATTCCTGAAAAGGAATCAAAGCCGAAGAAGGAAAAAGCCAAGACTTACACATTGGAAGATGTCAGAGGAGTTCTAGCCGAAAAGAGCCAAAACGGACTTACTGCAGAAGTAAAGGGTCTTATCACTAAGTATGGTGGTAGCAAGTTATCAGACATCGACCCTAGTCAGTATGCAGCAATTATCAAAGAGGCGGAGGTGCTTGGAGATGAGTAAACACGCATTCCTTTCACCTTCGAGTTCTCACAGATGGCTCAACTGTACACCTAGTGCAAGCCTTGAGTCAGAGTTCGAGAACAAAACAAGCCAAGCAGCAGAAGAAGGAACAGCTGCTCACGCATGGTGCGAACACAAGCTTAAGAAGGCTCTCCGCAGAAGAAGTAAAAGACCTGTTTCATCCTATGACAGTGATGAGATGCAGGAACACACAGATGCATATGTGGACTTTGTCTTAGAACAGCTTGACCTTGCAAAGCAGAACTGCAAGGACCCATTGGTGCTGATAGAGCAACACGTAGACTTCTCTGAATATGTCCCGGATGGTTATGGTACAGCAGACTGTGTGATTGTTTCGGACGATAAGCTTCACATCATTGATTTCAAGTACGGCATGGGAGTTCTGGTAGACGCAACAGATAATCCACAGATGAAATGCTATGCACTCGGTGCCCTTGCAATCTATGACAGCTTATATGACATCAAGGAAGTGTCAATGTCCATCTTCCAGCCACGCAGGGAGAATGTGAGTACCTGGACAATTTCGGTTGATGAATTGAAGACCTGGGCAGAAGAAGTATTAAAGCCAAAGGCTGAAATGGCCATGAATGGCGAAGGCGAATACTGTCCCGGCGAGTGGTGTACATTCTGCAGGGCAGCAGTCAGATGCAGAGCAAGAGCAGAAGAAAAGCTGAAGCTTGCACAGGAAGAATTCAAACTTCCTCCACTTCTTACAGATGGGGAAATCGAAGAAATCTTATCGGTCATTCCTGATCTTACAAAGTGGGCAAATGAGATTATGGCTTATGCTACCGAATCAGCTGTGAGCCACGGCAAGCAGTGGAACGGATTCAAGGTTGTTGAAGGACGCTCTGTCCGTAAGTACACGGACGAAGATGCAGTTGCCAAAGCAGCCAAGGAAGCAGGCTATAAGGATATTTACCGTCAGAGTCTTATTACTCTTACAGAGATGCAGAAACTGATGGGTAAAGCAACATTTGAAAAGGTACTGGGTGACCTTATCTACAAACCACCCGGAAAGCCGACTCTTGTACCGAACTCGGATAAGAGAGAGGCAATGAATATATCAGACGCTAAAAACGAATTTAAAATGGAGGATTAACGATTATGGCGAATGTAAGTAAAACAAAAGTTATCACAGGCAAGAACACAAGACTTTCTTATTTCCACGGATGGGAACCTACATCTATCAATGGTGGACCTGAAAGATACAGCGTATCTGTTCTTATTCCAAAGGACGACAAGGAAACAGTAAAGGCTATCAATGATGCAATTGATGCAGCTATTGAAGAAGGCATTGCAAAGTTCGGTGGCAAGAAACCTAACAAGGCAGCTATCAAGCTTCCTCTTCGTGATGGTGACACAGAGCGTGAGGACGAGGCTTATGCCGGACATTGGTTCATCAATGCCAACAGTAAGACAGCACCTCAGATTGTTGATAAGGCCGTAAAGCCTATCCTTGACCGTGATGAGGTCTACAGCGGTTGCTATGCAAGAGTATCTCTTAACTTCTATGCATTCAACTCCAACGGCAATAAGGGTATTGCCTGTGGCCTTGGAAACATTCAGAAGATCAGAGATGGAGAATCCCTTGGTGGTCGTAGCTCTGCAACTGATGACTTCAGCACAGAGGAAGATGACGATTTCTTATCTTAATCTGAACTGACCTTTTAACTTCCTGCAGGCGGTGTGAAACACCACCGTCTGCAACTATTACAAATATATGAGGTAAACGATATGAACGAATTATATGAATTAGCAAAGCAGATTGATGTGATTATCATTTTCTACTTCTTTATGGGAGCAGGAATCTACGGAATCGTAAGTACCATCATGAATGGTATCTGGCTTATCAAAGATTCCATCAAGAAGCATAAGGCAAAGAAAAAATCTGCTGAAGAAACAACTGAAGAATAAAAGTATGCAGGCGGTGGAGGAATATGCTCTGCCGTCTGTTTTACTTTGGAAGGAAGTGAGAATGTGAAATCAATCAGTATAGATATTGAGACCTTTTCAAGTGTGAGTCTGCAGAAGTCCGGGGTCTACCGTTATGCAGAGAGTGATGACTTCGAGATTCTGCTTTTCGGATATTCCGTTGATGGTGGTGAGGTCAAGGTTGTAGATCTGGCAATGGGAGAAAAGATACCAGACGATATTATTGATGCTCTTACAGACGATGAAGTTATCAAATGGGCTTTCAATGCACAGTTTGAAAGAGTCTGCTTATCCAGGTATCTGCGTGAGAATGGTGTATCTCTTAAGGGATATTGTCTTGATCCTGTGTCGTGGCATTGCACGATGGTATGGGCTGCAACTCTCGGTCTTCCATTATCCCTGGAAGGTGTGGGAGCCGTTCTTGGTCTTGAAAAGCAGAAGCTGTCAGAAGGTAAGAATCTCATCAAATACTTCTGTGTTCCATGTTCTCCTACAAAGGTCAATGGTGGCAGGACAAGAAATATGCCATATCACGATTTGGAGAAGTGGACACAGTTCAAGGCATACAACCTTCGAGATGTTGAAACGGAAATGGGTATCCAGCAGAAACTTTCAAGATTCCCTGTCAGCGAAACCATCTGGGATGAGTATCACTTAGACCAGGAAATCAATGACCGAGGAATCGGTGTGGATATGACCTTTGTGGAGAATGCAATAGCCTTTGATGAAAAAAGCAAAGCTGCACTTACAAAGCAGATGCAGGAACTTACCAGTCTTGAGAATCCGAACTCCGTACAGCAGATGAAGAACTGGCTTTCAAAGAATGGACTTGAAACAGACAGCCTTGGCAAGAAGGTGGTGGCAGAGATGATGAAAGATGCTCCTGAACATCTTGTTGATGTCTTATCTCTTCGTCAGCAGCTTGCCAAGAGCAGTGTGAAGAAGTATACGGCTATGGAAAATGCCGTGTGCGAGGATAACAGAGCAAGAGGAATGTTTCAATTTTACGGTGCCAACAGAACAGGCAGGTTTGCTGGAAGACTGGTGCAGCTCCAAAACCTGCCCCAGAACCATATGCCAGATCTTGCAGAGGCAAGAGGTCTTGTAAGAACTGGAAACTTTGATGCACTTGAACTTTTATACGATGATATCCCAGATACCCTGTCACAGCTTATCCGTACTGCCTTTGTGCCACAGGGTGATAACAAGTTCATCGTTGCTGACTTTTCTGCTATTGAAGCGAGGGTTCTTGCGTGGCTTGCTGGCGAAAGATGGAGAATCAAGGTGTTTGAAGAAGGTAAAGACATTTATTGCAGCAGTGCATCACAGATGTTTGGAGTACCTGTTGAAAAGCACGGCATCAACGGTCACTTAAGACAGAAAGGTAAGATTGCTGAATTGGCACTCGGTTATGGTGGTTCGGTCGGCGCATTGAAAGCTATGGGTGCTATTGAAATGGGTCTTACCGAAGAAGAGTTGCAGCCACTTGTGTATGCCTGGCGAAATTCTAATTCTGCAATCACAATGTTGTGGTGGGATATTGATAACTGTGTAAAGGAAACCGTCAAGAAAAGAATCGCAACTCAGACCCACGGTATCCGTTTTGAGTATGAGAGTGGATTCCTTTTTATCGTTCTTCCGTCCGGCAGAAGGCTTGCGTATGTAAAACCTAAGATGGGTGTGAATCAGTTCGGTGGCGAGTCCGTTACCTATGAAGGTGTAGGCGGAACTAAGAAGTGGGAAAGGCTCGAAAGCTATGGTCCAAAGTTCTGTGAGAACATTACGCAGGCTATCGCAAGAGATGTTCTGATGTATGCCATGCAGACATTAAGGTGCTGCAGAATCGTTGCTCATGTGCATGATGAGGTCATCATTGAGTGCAGAAAGGATATGTCCCTTGATGCCGTATGTGAGCAGATGGGAAGAACACCACCTTGGGCAGAAGGACTTCTTCTTCGTGCCGATGGCTATGAATGTCAGTTTTATAAGAAAGATTAATGGAAAACGTCCTTTTTTACCTCCTGCCAAGGCTACCTGGTAGGAGGTGCTTTTTTATGCAGATTACAAAGTTAGAAGAAGGTGCCGTAGCACCAAAACCGGACACAAAGATGTTCACACAGGAAGAACTGCAGCAGGAATTCGACTTCATTCTTGCTGAAAAGATAGTCCGTAAGATGGCAGAAAAGGGTCTTATTTCTGATGATGAATTGCACAAAATCTCGGAGAAAAATCGACTTATTTTCTCTCCGTATTTAAGCGAGATTTATCAGTAATTGACTTGATATATATCGGTATTTACGGGAATATGTCCATGCGAAAGCGAGGTGATTGATGTGAAGAATGTAACGAAAATAAACCAGGTAGACCTTTCGATTTTTAAGAAGTTGAGAGTTGCTGCATACTGCCGAGTATCTACCGACAGCAATGAACAGGAACTCAGCCTGGATACGCAAAAGAACCACTATGAAAGTTACATCAAAGCGAATAGCGAATGGGAGTACGCAGGCATTTACTACGATGACGGTATCAGCGGTACAAAGACAACAAAGCGTGATGGCTTGTTAAGACTTGTTGACGACTGCGAAAAGGGTCTTATCGATCTTGTTATTACAAAGTCCATCAGCAGATTCAGCAGAAACACTACCGACTGCCTGGCTCTTGTAAGGAAACTTTTGAACTACGATGTTTACATCATTTTTGAAAAAGAGAATATTCATACAGGCTCAATGGAGAGCGAACTGATGCTTGCAATCTTGGCCAGTATGGCAGAGAGCGAGTCACGTTCCATTTCCGAGAACGAAAAGTGGAGCATTAAGAAAAGATTCCAGAACGGCACTTATGTGATTTCCTACCCACCTTATGGTTATGCTAATGTTGATGGTGAGATGGTAATTGTGCCTGAACAGGCAGAAGTTGTAAAAAAGATTTTTGCTGGCTGCCTTGCCGGAAAGAGTACACACATCATTGCAAAGGAACTGAATGAAAAATGTGTTCCTACCAAGAAAGGTGGCAAGTGGACAGGTGGCACAATCAACGGCATCCTTACAAACGAAAAGTACATAGGAGATGCACTTTTCCAGAAGACCATCACAGATGCAGCCTTCAAGAGAAAAAGAAACTATGGCGAAGAAGAACAGTACTACTGTGAAGACCACCATGAGGCAATCATTGACCGAGACACCTTTGAGAAGGCTAAGGAAGCAATAAGGCAACGAGGTCTTGAGAAAGGAAATTGTTGTGAGGATACATCAAAATATCAGAACCGATATGTGATGTCCGGCAAAATCAAATGCGGAGAGTGTGGCAGGTCTTTCAAGCGAAGATACCATTACACTTCACACGGGAGAAGCTACAATGCATGGTGCTGCGGTGGGCATTTGGAAGATTCAAAGTCCTGCTCTATGAAGTACATCCGTGATGATGATATGAAGAGAGTTTTCCTTACGATGCTTAACAAGTTGCGTTTTGGAAGTGACCTGGTGCTGAAACCGCTTCTTATAGCCATCACAACAGGCAATTCAAAAAAGAACATCCATAGTATGGAAGAAATCAAAAAAGAGATAGCTGCCAATGAAGAACAGCGAAAGCAGCTGAACACACTTCTCACGAAAGGATATCTTGAAAGACCAGTATTTGCCGAGGCACATAATAAGCTGGTTACGGAATACGAACACTTGATAGCAAAGCGAGATATGTTATACAGAATGGACGATGCCGGATATACGATAGAGCAAAAATTAAAAGAACTGGTGGACTTTCTTAACGGAGCAGAGCCGTTTACCGAATGGGACGATTCCTTGTTTGAAAGGTTTGTGGAAAAGGTAAAGGTGCTGTCCAGGGATGAAGTTGAGTTTGAATTAAAATTCGGCTTAAGGCTGAAGGAAAGGATAGATTGATATGGCACACATACCACTTGGGTACAAAATAGTTGAAGGTTGTGCTGTAGTCGATGAACCGACTGTCGAGCAGATCAAGGCAACCTACAGATACTACTTTGAAGGCAAATCACTGGTTGATGCTGCCAAGGAAGCAGGCTTTAAAATGAACCATGCAACGGTCAAGAGAATGCTTTCCAATAAGAAGTATCTGGGGACTGACTATTACCCGCAGATTATTGATGAAGAAACCATAGAAAGGTTTCTGAAAGAACTGACACGAAGGGCAGGCAACCTTGGAAGGCTTGACAGAAAGTGCAAGGAGAGAAATATTACGATACCTACATCATTTCAATTCAAGCCTGCAGAACTTACCTTTGCCGATCCCTTTGAGCAGGCAGAATACATTTACAGTTTGATAGAGAGCGAGGAATAACACATGGCAGGAGCAAAGAACATAACAGTTATCCCGGCAAGAAAGCGTGTAGGTAATACAGCCACTGCTGATAACAAGCCAAAATTAAAAGTCGCAGCGTACTGCCGAGTAAGTACAGACAGCGAGGAACAGGCTACAAGCTATGATGCACAGGTTGAGCATTACACAGAATTCATAAGGAAGAACCCTGAATGGGAGTTTGCCGGGATATATGCTGATGACGGTATCAGCGGTACAAACACCAAAAAGCGTGAAGAATTTAATCGAATGATTGAAGATACGATGGCAGGCAAAATCGACATGATTATCACAAAATCGATCAGCCGATTTGCAAGAAACACCCTCGACTGCCTTAAGTACATAAGACAGCTGAAGGAAAAGAACGTGCCAGTATTCTTTGAAAAGGAAAACATCAATACGATGGATTCCAAGGGTGAGGTACTGCTTACCATTATGGCCTCCCTTGCACAGCAGGAATCAGAATCCCTTTCCAAGAATGTTAAGATGGGACTTCAGTTCCGATACCAGAACGGAGAAGTTCAGGTAAATCATAACTGGTTCTTGGGATACACAAAGGACGAGAACGGACACCTCATCATTGATGAAGACCAGGCAATCATTGTAAGACGAATCTTTCGAGAGTATCTGCAAGGAGCAAGCCTTAAGACCATAGCGGACGGACTTATGGCAGATGGCATTCCTACAGCAACCGGGAACAAGAAGTGGCGTGGGGACGGCATCAGAAAGATACTTACCAACGAGAAGTACATGGGTGATGCCCTTTTGCAGAAGACCTACACGGTTGATGTTCTTACAAAAAAGCGAGTATCCAACAACGGCATTGTTCCACAGTATTATGTTGAGAACAACCACGAGGCAATTATTCCAAGACAGCTGTTCATGCAGGTGCAGGAAGAACTCTTTCGCAGGGCACACCTTAAAACAGAAGGTGGAAAGACCAAGAGAGTCTACAGTAGCAAGTATGCGTTATCGAGCATTGTCTACTGTGGTAAATGTGGAGATCTTTTTAGAAGAGTGGCTTGGAAGGCTAGGGGTGCATCCTACAACAAATGGAGATGCGCCAGCCGAATTGAAAAGGGTCCAAAAGAAGGATGCGATGCCGATGCCATCAGTGAAGTTGAACTTCAGAATGCAGCGGTAAGAGCCATCAATAAGACCCTTGGCGGACGAGAACAGTTCCTGGTACAGTTGCAGCACAATATCGAAGATGTACTGAATGGGGACTCTACTGCAACACTTGAGTACATTGACCAAAGGATGGCAGAACTTCAGGAAAAGCTTGTAATGTGCGTGAACAAGAATGCCGAGTACGATGTGATTGCAAATGAGATTGATGCCTTAAGGGAAAAGAAGGCAGCGGTTGTTACCAGGGATGCTGAACAGGAAATGTTAAGAAAACGAATCGATGAGATGCGACAGTTCCTGCAGACGCAGACAAATCGAGTTACAGAGTATGATGAGCAGATGGTCAGAAGGCTTATTGAGAAGATTACGGTTTTTGATGACAAGCTTATATTTGAATTCAAATCTGGCATGACACTCGAACTTAAGAGATAGTTGAATATGGAATATGATACGGACACCTTGCAGCAATGCAGGGTGTTTTTGTCATTCATAGAAAATTTACAGAGCAGAACTGTGCCAGGATTGAAAATATCAACCAAATGGTTTATAATATAATAAGTTGAGGTGCGTTTTAGACATGGAGGATTATGATGAAGACATCCGATATGATTAAAGAATTATGTAATAAAAAGAATATAAGTCTTTCAGAACTTGCTAGACGAATAGGACAGACTCCGCAGAACTTTGGTAAGAAACTGAAAAGAGATACTGTAACTCTTGAGGAATTAAAGTTGATAGCTGATGTCATGGAAGTGACCTTTGAACAGTCATTTATCTTCCCAGATGGAGAACAGATAAAAACGAGTAATGAGTGAGGTACATCATGGCATACGAAAAGAAAAGTATAAGGGCAATAATAGATGATGTGAATAGTAGGAGAATTTATCTTCCGGCTATTCAGAGAAAATATGTGTGGGGAGATTCGCAGATAACCAGGCTGTTAGATTCAATTATGCTTGGGTATCCGATTGGTACATTCTTGTTCTGGAAAGTTAAAAAGACCATTGTTAACCAAAAAGAGTATTCAATGTATGAATTTATAAAGGACTACCATGATCGAGATATGTATAAAAATCCGGCTGCACCACAACCATTTCCAATTGGAAGTGGAGATGAAACCATCTGGGCAGTTTTAGATGGTCAGCAGAGATTGACTTCTTTGTACATAGCATTGCAAGGAAGTATGAGCAGAAAACTTCCGAATAAGAGATGGAAGAATGATGAGGCATTTCCAAAGAAGGAACTGTATTTTGATCTCCATAGTGAAAAAACCGATGATGAAGACATCTCTTATGAGTTCAAATTTTTAACAGCGAATGAGGATGCTAAAAATAAAGATGATAAGATTTGGTATTTAGTAAAAGATATTCTCAAGTATTCGGCTGAAGATTTGTTAACAGAAGTCATTATTCCAAATGGTTGGGCAACCGATAAAGTTGCAACAAAGAATATTTCTCTTTTGCATACAAGACTTGTTACGGATGAAATCATCAACTACTTTGAAGTAGAAAAAGATTCGATTGACAGCGTATTGGATATCTTCGTTAGAGTAAATTCAGGTGGAACCGTTCTTTCAAAGAGTGACTTGTTATTCTCGACTATTGTTTCTCATTGGGATAAGGCAAGAGATGAAATTGATAAGCTGCTATCTGAAATAAATAAAAAAGGCGAAGGATTTAAGTTTTCTAATGACTTTATTATGCGTACCTGTTTGTATCTTTTAGATATGTCCGTAGCATTAAAAGTAGAAACATTCAAAAAAGAAAGTGTACTAAAAATCAAAGAAAATTGGGATTCAATCCGAAAAGCCATCAAGGACACAGTTGATTTGTTAAATGAGTTCGGATTCAATTCAGAGAACATGATTTCTTATGTGGCTGTTTCTCCTATGGTTTACTACAGATACAAAGGTGGTAATTTCGATTCAAGCAGTAAAGCTGAATTGAGAAAATACATTGTAATCGCACAGGTTAGACAGATTTTTGGTACTGCATCAAACTCTGCACTTACAAGTATTCGTGAAGCATTGAAGGCAGCTCCCGCTAATTCATTTAGCATGACAAACCTTAATGCTGTCAGATTTACGGGTGACAGATCTCTTCGTTACACAGCTGAAGAGATTGATTCGATGTTTGATACCTATGAGATTGGTGCCTATACATTTATGTTGTTATCTCTTCTGTATCCAAATTTGAAGTATAGTCAGAAGGGATTCCATCAAGACCATATGCATCCACATACAGGATTTGAAGAAAGTAAAATTAAAGGTTTGGTATTGCCGGATGGAACAGTGATTGACGATGATACTAAAGAAGATTGGCGTAGAAGAAGAAATACATTAGCTAACCTTCAGTTACTAGAAGGTAGAGAGAATGAATCCAAGAATGCCACACCACTCGTTGATTGGCTGAAGGTTACTGAAAACAGTGAAAATGCTAAGTACCTTCCTGGTGATATTTCTTATGAACTATCTAACTTTGAAGAGTTTATGGAGAAGCGTCAAGAATTGATGAGTAAAGCATTGAAGGAGATTCTTTTATAATATTTGCCTATACGAGCAATAAGACAATTCAAAACTTGTATCGGTTCGACATACCCATTTTAAGGCGAAAATAGGTGTTCCACCATTCCCTTATACAGTGGGTACGAAATGCGTTACTCGTTGGAGAATCGAGCCATGTAGAAAGTATTATGCTTTTTGTTTCACAAGATATTAGATAGTCAAATTGATGTAAAAAAGAGGATAGTTAAAAGACATAATCTATGTAAAATGATATTGCCATGTCTTTTGTAACTTGGATTTCTCTTGTGTTTCAATCATGGGCTCAATTTTATATGAGTATGATTATTTTGTATATTAAGCAAGATATATTTTTAATATAATATGGAAGAATTAAGGAGATTTTAATTATGAAAGTACATTATTTTCAAAGATATCATGAAAAAGAAAATGTAGCTACAGCTAATACTATGCTACTTTTATCACGTTTATATTCATATTCATCAGATAAGTTTTTTAGATTTTTAAAATCAGAATATTTTTCTGAAGCATTTGAGCCAGAACTTGTATTTACATTGCAAGAAAAAAGTATTGATAGTATTCCAGATGCTACAATTACTCAAGAAGGATTTAAGATTGTTGTTGAGACTAAGCTAACTGATTGGTTTTATTCTAAGCAATTAATGAATCATCTTAAATCATTTGGTGATGAAAAACATAAGATAATGATTACTTTATCTTCTGAGTTAATGAATGATGATAAAAAGAAATATTTTGAAGAACAATTAAAAAACTACAATGAAACGCAAAAATATCCTGTTATTCATATCAACACTACATTTGAATGCTTAGCGAATGCAATTCAAGAAGTTGTGGATGATAGGGATTTTGAAATGCAGGAAGTTATCGATGATTATCTAAATTATTGTTATAATGATGGACTAATTGCTATATCTGATGCATGGAAATATTTACGTGTGCAGTTAGCAGGTATAACATTTGATTTTAATATAAAAAATGGATTATATTATGATAATGCAGAACGTGGATTTAGGGCCCATGATTATTTAGGACTTTATAAAAATAAAAGTGTTCGAGCAATTGGAAAAGTGTGTGCGATAATTACTGCTGTTGAAACAGAAGATGGTATAAAATATACTACAGAATCTGGTGAATTAACTGAGGAGAGAAAACAAAAGATTATCGAGGCTATGATTGACGGCGATACTTATGGATATAATCTAAGAACAATAGAACATAGATATTTCTTTGTGGAAAAATTCTATGAAACAGATTTTAAAAAAATAACACCTAAAGCACCAATGGGAACACGAGTTTTTGATTTGACTCAGATTCTCGGTACAGAAGAAATTCCTAAAGTAGATGAATTATCTGAAATTTTAAAAGATAAAAGTTGGAGTTAAATAAAAAATATTGATAAATTGGGATAAATCTTAATTTTATCAATATTTTTTTGCTTTTTTGATATTTTAGTATAAAAAATATTTTCTTTATTAAGACAATTTATATAAAAATTAGATTGTTAATTTTAGCAATTTTTGTTAAAATAAATACTGTATTTTGTTAGGAGGATTATTCAAATGACCCACTATGCTATTATTCCAATTATTGCTTTATTGTTATATTTATTAATGTTTTTATCACTAATCATGATTAAGAAAAATGAAACAATATATGCATTTATGGAAGTTTTACTAGCTATGATAGCATGGACAATGGGGTCTTTTTTTATGCGCTTAAATGTTTTCCCATTCGTAAATTTTTGGTTTTATTTTTCATTAGTAGGAATACTTTTGTTTTTACCAACATTATATAATTTTATTATTAAATATTTAAGAATTGAAAAACGAATAAATCAACAATTTTGGACATTACTAATGTTAGGAATTTGGGCAATTAATTGTTTTGTTCCAATTTTTATTGAAGCCCCACAATTAATTGATCAAGGATATGTTTATGATTTTTCATGGACAATAGTTTTCTTATTTTTTATTTTGTTATGTGTTTTGATAGATATGATTTATACGATTCATAAAGCTCAAAAGAAAGATTTAACAATTTATAAACAACTTATTCCAATCTTTTTAGGAGCCAATATCTTAATTTTAGGACATCTTTGTTTGTTATGTCCTTCTTTTAAAGGTTTTCCAATTGATGTTTTAAGTGGAATACCAATGGCGATTTGTTTATTTTATGCATTATATAAAAATCAATTATTTGAAATGAATTTATTGATTTCAAGAGTGAATTGTTATTATGTTGCAATGATTATTGTTATTTTGATTTATTATCGTATCTTTCCATATATAGATATAGTTATGAAAGAAAAGTATTTATTAAAACCATATCAAATAGCAATGATTTTGATTTTTGTTGTTGTTTTATCAATGGTTGTGGTTTGTATTATACTTGAATATTTATTAAATCTTGTTTTTGGAAAAAAAGAAGTCATTCAAAGTCAATGTATTCAAGAACTAGGTGAATTTTTAAGTCAGTTAAAAAGACATCAGGAAATTTTTGAAAAATTAGAAGATTGTTTAAAAAAAGGACTTCAAGTAGAGAATGTTTATTTGTTTTACATTCAAGATGATTTGTATAAGATTCAAAATAATGATAGTGATTTTACTTTTCAAATGGATGAAATATTACTTGCTTCCTTGTATCAAGAAAAATCTTGTTTGTTAGTAAAAGCATTACAAAAAAGTTTGAATTATCAAAAGATTGAACCTTTGTTAAGACAAAAAATAGAAGAAAAGAATATTGAATGTTTAGCTTTATTACAAAATGGAGATAAGATTTTAGGGTTGATTGCTTTACCACATAAATTATCAAAAGAAAGATATACCAAAATTGATCTTAATTTCTTAAAATCAGTAAGTTCTGTTACTTCCATAGCAATTGAAAATGCTATTCTTTATGAAGAAGCATATCAGGAAGCTAGAAAAGATTATTTAACAGGTGTAGCTAATCGTCGCTATCTTTATGAAGTTTTACAAAAATGTCAATATGAAAAAAGATTTGAATATGGTTCTTTTATCATGGTAAGCATTGATGATTTTAAACTCTATAATCAACTCTATGGAACTGCTGAAGGTAATCTAGCACTTGTTCAAATAGCTCATGCAATTAGGTCGTGTTTAGTTGATGAAGAAATGGTAGCTCGTTATACAGGTAAAGTTTTTGCGGTTATATTACCAGGAAAAGGTGGACATTATGCTTATCAAGTGGCTGAACAATTTTCTAAGAAAATTCTATTATTAAATGAACAAACTGGTCAAAATGCTATGAAGGCTTTAACTGTAAGTTGTGGAATTGCTTCTGGAAGTTGTACAAAAGATGGCTTTGAAGAAGTGATGCAACAAGCAGATGAAGCATTGTATTATGCAAAACAAGCTGGAAAAAATCAAATTAAAGTTTATAAAAAAGGACAAACTCCTTCACATTTAACCGATGTGAAAGGGGCAGCATCTTCTTATGTGTCAACCATTTATGCCTTAATGGCAGCGATTGATGCCAAAGATCATTATACTTTTAGTCATTCAGAAAACGTAGCTTATTATGCTCAAGAACTAGCTAAAGCTTATGGAATGGATGAAGAAGCGGTTAAAATTATCTATGAGGCTGGTTTATTACATGATATTGGAAAAATTGGTATTGATGAGAGTATTATCAATAAGCCTGGTAAGTTAACTGATCAGGAATATGAAACAATTAAAGGTCATGTGGAACTGGCAGTGGGAATTATTCGTCACTTGCCTTCACTTGATTATGTCATTCCAGCTGTTATTGGGCACCATGAACGTTATGATGGAAAAGGATATCCACGTCGTTTAAAAGGTGAGGGGATTCCTTTGATGGCACGTATTTTATGTATTGCTGATTCTTTTGATGCAATGGTATCTAAGCGTTCTTATAAGCAAGAAATGGATGTACAAACAGCTTTAAAAATTATTGATGAGGAAGCTGGATATCAATTTGATCCTCAATTGGCCCATATTTTTATTGAACTAGTGAAGAATCAACAAATAGAAGTGAGATAATCAAGGATTTTTTAAAAAGTTCTATACATAAAATGGAATTTGTTATATAGTAATACAAGTATTACAAAAATCAATCGGAGGTTAAAATATGATTGAAATATTAAAAGTTATTTTATTTGGAATAGTCGAAGGAATTACTGAATGGTTACCAATTAGTAGTACTGGACATATGATTTTATTAGATGAATTTATAAAATTAGATGTTAGTAGTGAATTTTATAGTATGTTTCAAGTTGTTATTCAATTGGGAGCTATTTTAGCAGTTGTTGTTTTGTTTTGGAATGATTTCTTTCCTTTTGGACGTAAAAATAATAAACAACCTATGACAACGACAGGCATCCTATCTTATGTAAAAATGGATAAGATTATTCTTTGGTTTAAGATTTTAGTTGCTTGTGTTCCAGCGGCTATTGTAGGTATTTTATTTGATGAACAATTAGAAGCATTGTTTTATAACTATCAAACAGTTGCCATTGCTTTAATTGTCTTTGGGATTGCCTTTATTATTATTGAAAATAGAAATAAAGGGAGTTATTCTAAAATCAATACTTTAACAGATATCACTTTTAATACAGCTTTCTTAATTGGAATCTTTCAATTAATAGCTGCTATCTTCCCTGGAACATCACGCTCTGGTGCAACAATTGTTGGGGCGTTACTTTTAGGGGTTTCAAGAACAGTTGCTGCTGAATTTACTTTCTTTTTAGCAATTCCAGTTATGTTTGGAGCATCTTTATTAAAGTTAGTAAAATTTGGTTTGGTCTTTACAGCTCAAGAAGCTATCTTATTGATTATTGGAATGATTGTGGCTTTTGTTGTTTCTATATTGGTTATTCAATTTTTAATGGGGTATATTAAAAAACATGACTTTAAAGTCTTTGGATGGTATCGTATTGTTTTAGGTATTTTAGTGTTAGCATATTTTATGTTTATTGGATAGACACGATGAAAATCGTGTTTTTCTTTTGTTTATTATATTTGAAATAAAGAGAAAATCATTTATAAATTGATAAAATTCTTTTTGTTTATGTTGTTATAATATAAAGAAAATAGCCTTACATAAGATGAAGTCTTATAAAGATTCTATCTTTTCTTATAAAAAACGTGTAAAATAAGAACATAGTCATAGAAACATAGAGGAGATATAAAATGTTAGAATATATAAGAATACAAGAAGTTGATCAACAACTTTATTTATTTTATTTACAACAAAAAGAATATTTTTTTCATATTGAAAAAAATGAATCATTAAGCTTTCAAGATGTAGTGGATGATATGTTACCACCACCAGGGTTTGAAAATCATGAACATTATTATTATAAAGTTTTTGAAAATCAACGTATGATAGGATATGTTGATTGTATGAAAGGTTATCGTTATAGTTGTATTCATGATGATCACTGTTTATGGATAGGTTTATTTTTAGTGAATGAAAGTGATCAAAGAAAACATTATGGACAACAAATCTTTTTGGATTTATTAGAAATGATTTCAGATATCTCTTTGATTCAACTTGGCTGTTTAAAGAATACTCCTAAAGGTTTAGCTTTTTGGAAACACCTTGGATTTTATGAAATTGATCATACTTGCCCACCAAAAAGAGAAATTATTGTTTTAGAAAGGAAGAAATCAAATGACAAAGGAACAGTTTGAAAAAGTATATCAACAAACCCAACAAGAATGTAAACATCATCATCAGCAATCTAATCAACTAGCAATTATTCGTTTCATTTGTATGTTTATTGCAATATTATCCTTATTGATTGCTTATTTTCAAACAATAACATGGCTTTATATCATGAGTCTTATGAGTTTGATTTTATTTGTTATTTTGGTAGTTATTCATAATCGAATTAAAAATGAATATCAACAATTAAAGGCAACAGAGAAAGTTTATCAAAAGCATCTTGATAGAATCGCAGGAAGATGGCGAGAGTTTCTTCATACTGGAGATGAGTATTTGGATGAAAAGGATTATAAGTCTTTAGATTTAGATGTTTTTTCAAAGAATTCTTTGTTTCAAATGATAAATATTGCTTTTAGTCAAAAAGGTCAAAAACGTTTGGCTGAATTACTTATCAAAGATAGTCAAAGAGATGAGATATTACAAAGACAGGCAGCAGTTAAAGAACTTGCTGAAAATGAAGATTTTGTTTTTCAATTAGAAACTTTAGGATATTTGATTCCAACAAAGAAAACAAAAACAATCGATCAATGGATTGCTCTTGTGCATCAACAAAAAGTATCAACTATAACACCTGCTATCTTTATTGTTTCTTTTTTAACAATTCTGGGTCTATTAGGTCTTTGTTTTCAAATTGGTACACCTTATTCTCAAGTTTTATTTGAAGTTGGAGTTGTTTTTCAATTAGGCTTTGTTATTTTAAATCTTAAAAAACATCAAGAATTATTTGCTCAAATAGAAGATTTATCTCAAGGTTTAGAAAGTTATGCACAATGTTATGCACATATTCACAATTGTGAATATCATTGTGAATATCTTCGTTATTTAAAAAATAAAATGTGTATTGAAGGGAAAGCAGTAGAAGGTATTTTAGAATTATCTAAACTTGCTCAACGGGTTATTTATCGTCATAATATTTTTGCTTTTCTTTTTCTTAATGGTTTAGGGTTGTTTGATTTTTATCTAAGAAATCAATATGCGAAATGGTTGAATGAATATGGGCAATTGGTTGCCTGTTGGTTTGATGGTTTAGCAGAAATTGAAGCATTAATGAGTTTAAGTGTATTAAAAATTGATGATTTTAAAGTAACTTTACCACAAATCACTGAAGAAAAAACACTTTCTTTTCAAGAATTATGTCATCCATTGATTGATCAAAAACAAGTTGTTGGTAATGATTTTTCAATGGAAAAACCATTGTGCATTATTACGGGATCTAATATGTCTGGAAAAACAACTTTTATGCGAACAATTGGTCTGAATTTAATTTTAGCTTATGCAGGGGGTTATGTGTTTGGTGAGTCATTACAATGTTCATGTCTGCATATAATGACGTCGATGCGGGTTAAAGATAATGTAGAAGAAGGCGTTTCTACTTTTTATGGAGAACTGCTACGAATTAAAGATATGATTCAGTATGCCAAGAAAAAAGAACCAATGCTTTGTTTAATTGATGAAATATTTAAAGGAACAAATTCATTGGATCGTATTGCTGGAGCAAAAGCAACAATTGAAAAATTATCTTTACCATATAGTTATACTTTTTTAACTACCCATGATTTAGAATTAAGTCGTATCCAACAAATGAATTATCATTTTGATGAATATTATCAAGATGGACAAATCTATTTTGATTATCAGATTAAAAAAGGGCCATCTAAGTCTACAAATGGTCAATTCTTATTAAAACAATTAGGAATTCTTGAATAGAGTAGGGGGAATAGAAAATGGAAGAAAAAACAATGCGTGATATGTTACATTTAACATTTGGCGAAGAAGTTTCAAATGCAATTAGTCATGGAGTCATGGCCTTAGCATGTTTATGTTTATTACCTTTTAGTGCTGTTTATTCTTATATAATTGGTGGTGTAACGCGAGCAATTGGTGTTTCTATTTTTGTGATTTGTTTATTTTTAATGTTTTTAATTTCAACAATTTATCATAGTATGGCTTATGAAACCCAACAAAAATATGTCTTTAGAAAACTTGATCATATTTGTATTTACTTAGCCATCGCAGGAAGTTATACACCTATTGCCTTATGCGTTGTAAAAGGCTGGTTAGGTATCTTGATTTTGGTTTTGGAATGGGGAGCTGTGATTGCTGGAATTCTGCTCAAGTCCATTTCTGAAAAATCATATCCTATCTTATCAACAACGATTTATTTAGTCATGGGATGGACTGCAGTTTTTTTCATTCCCGCTTTGTGGCATCATGCTTCTTTATTATTTCTTGCTTTGATTGTTGCTGGAGGAGTCATGTATTCAGCAGGTGTCTTTTTCTATTCAAAACATAAAAAATATTTTCATTTTGTTTGGCATCTATTTATCAATGTCGCTAGTATTTTACATTTTATTGCAATTGTCTTTTTTATGTAATTGGAAGGAAGGGACTTATTATGGATCTACAAGATATAACAAAAAAGATTGAAAAAATGTATCAACAAAGTCAAGAGGAAGAAAAACTGGTTAAAATTTGGAAAAAAGAAACAATCTGGATGTTGGTTGAGTATATCATTACCCATTTAGATGAATATCTTTCGCCAGCTTATGTAAGATATATGAAATCAGGAAATTTTTTATCGCCGGCTAATCCAAGCGAGATGACACCATATATCTCTAATGTTAAAAGGGGAAAGCTTTCAAAACAAAAAGACCATACGGAATATGGGTTTAATGATAAAAATCAAATCTTGTATAGTGGCATTCGTGATGAACAGGGAAAACTTAATATTCTTAATTATTATGTTACAATGAATGAAATCACTTATTGTCTTGGTGATTGGTATATAAAATCCTATCTATCTAGTGACTTTATTCAAAAATGGAGTCACGAAATTGAAGAATATAACTTAAAAAACATAGATATTTATGAAATTTATCGTAAGGATGAAAAAAATCGACCACTGTTTATTTTTAACTTTGTCTTGGGTGGAATACATATTGAAATTTATCAATGGATACATGATAATCTGGCTTTCATTACTAATAAATTTGATCAATGGATATTGATTAAAGATGGAAAGAATGTTTTAGGCTGTTTTTGTCTATGGCGTCAAAAACAACCCAATTACCTTTATTGTTATAATACAAAATCATGGATTGATTTAAATAATTATCAAACAACAAAAAGAAAAACAATTAAACATTCATCAATGAATATAACTTATGCTAATATTCTAAATGAAGATATGAATTCTACAGAATGTTTTGAAGTCAATATTGATAATGACATTTATTTTTGTCATTTAATTTATTTAAAGAATCAAACCCCATGGAGCTATCAAGAAGCTAAAGCTGTCTATCAAAATGAGATATTAAATTATCTTCATCAAATGATCAAACAGCTTGATTTTGATGTGAAAACAATCATGATTGAATATGTTGCATATGGTTGTAAAATGTTAAATCCATTGATTGGTTTTGATACTTTAAAAAAAGAACAGGTTGAAGATATGCAATATTATCAACAATATCAATTTCCTTTAAAAGATGAAGAAATCATGGATTTTTTAGGAGAATATGTTGTAAGAAAACAATATTATAATAGTACTACAAAAATGATGAAAAATATAAAAAAAGAAATTGAAAAACAATATGATATTTTGGTTATCTTAAAAGAAAAAGAATAGTTTTTATGACTATTCTTTTTCATCTGGATAAAATGTATCAAGTATTTTTTCAGCAAGCATTTTATATTGATTACTTAAAGCACAAATGAATAACAATAACATTGTTAATTGATCTGGATTATTTAAATCTAGATTTTTTTCTTCAATAAACTTTTGCATTGAACTTGTTACATAATGTGAAAGTTCTTTTTTTGTATTTAAAAATTCGTTATAAATGGGTTCGATTTTTTCAGTTTGATCGTGATAAGGTTGTAAGACTTTTTTTATTTCTTGAATGGATATTGTATTTTTAAGTGAATAAATCAATAACATCTGTAATATATGATCTTTAGAATATTTCTTTCCTTTGATAGGTTTTAACAGACCTTCTTTGGAATAATTATTAATCATTGTCTTGGTTAAAAGTTTATCATCATCATATCTTTTGTTATCTGCTAAATGGATATCAAATAAAGTCATGATTTGATCCATATATAAATCTAAAGCAGGAATATCTTCTGATTTTAAGTCACTCATTTGTTCTACGTCTTTCAATATTTCATTAAATGTTTCACTGTTCATAATGTCACCTCATTCATATCATACATGATTTTTTACAAAATAACAACATCTCGTTGACATTTGATAAAAAATAAATATAATAAATATATAAAGTAGTTATTAATACTACATAAAAAGGAGTTGGTAATATGAACAAGTTATTTGCAAAAGCAATGGACCCGATTAGTAGTGAAACCCATTTTATTGGAGCATGTTTATCATTGCTTGGATTATTGGTGATGATTGTCATTGGAATTAAGAATCAAACAGATTCAAGTTTAATGATTGCTGCGATTGTTTTTGGTATTTCATTAATTGCATTATATAGTGCAAGCAGTATTTATCATTTTTTTAAGGGAAGTCAAAAGATTAAGACTATTTTAAGAAAATTAGATCATTCCATGATATATATTTTAATTGTTGGTACTTATACACCAGTTGCAGTTTATTGTATGAGTATTCCCCATGTTTATTATTTTCTTGGAATTTTATGGAGTGTAGCCATTTTAGGAATTATTATTAAGATTTGTTGGTTAAATGCACCTCGAAGTATTGCGACAGCGATTTATTTGATTTTAGGTTGGGCAATTGTCTTTGATTTTCATTCGTTCCAGGGAATTCCGATGAATTGTTTAATGATGATTGCTGCAGGGGGAATTGCTTATTCTATTGGAGCTTTTATCTATATCTTTAAAAAGCCTAATATAAGTGAAGCATTTGGTTTTCATGAATTATTTCATATCTTTGTGATGTTAGGTTCATTGTTGCATTATTTTGCAATTATTCTCTTTATTTTATAAAAGCACACAATGTGCTTTTTTTCTTTGCAATGTGTAGGAAAGTTGTTATAATAGGAAAAGGTGATGAAAGTGAAAAAATTAGGTTTAACATACAAGAATTTATTCATGTATTTATTAACATTTATTGTGATTGTTGTGGGTGATCAAGTGACAAAGTTAATTGTTGATCATACTTTAGCATTAGGAGGAAGTTATTCAATTATTGATAATTTTTTCTATTTTACATATTCTCATAATGATGGTGGAGCTTGGGGTATTTTCTCAGGTAAAATGAATTTATTTTTTATTGTTTCTATCGTAGCTACGATTGGCATTGTTTATTTTTTCTTGCAATCTGAAACTTATCAAAAGATAACACGTTTTGGTTTGGTTCTGGTTTTTTGTGGAATGATTGGCAATTTAATTGATCGTGTTGTTTTTGGATATGTGAGAGATTTTATTGATTTTATTATTTTTGGTTATGATTTTCCTATTTTTAATGTTGCGGATATGGCTATTACAATAGGGATTTTCTTGGTTATTTTAGAAGTTGGAATAGAGGAGTATAAAGCATGGAAGATATCAAAATCACAGTTGTAGAAGAAGCAGGGCAAAGAATTGATAAAATATTAGTTAAAGCCTTAACTGACTTTTCTCGTACACAAATTCAAATGTTGATTCAAGATGGACATGTCTTGGTGAATGGTAAAGCGATAAAAGCAAGTTATAAGGTAGAAGTGAATGATGAAGTTATGGTTCATATTCCTGAACCTGAATCAACAGATATTTTAGCTGAAGATATTCCTTTAGATATTGTCTATGAAGATCAGGATGTCATTGTGGTTAATAAGCCAACAGGGATGATTGTTCATCCTTCAGCAGGTATTTACAAAGGGACATTGGTTAATGCTTTATTATATCATTGTCATGATTTATCAGGTATCAATGGTGTTATGCGTCCAGGAATTGTGCATCGTATTGATAAAGAAACAAGTGGATTATTGATGGTTGTTAAAAATGATATGGCACATGCTAGCTTAAGTGAACAATTACAGGAACATACTGTAACACGTCGTTATTTAGCATTAGTTCATGGTTTAATTCCACATGAGTTTGGACGTATTGAAGCACCAATTGGGCGAGATCCTAAAGATCGTCAAAAGATGACATGTACTGATAAGAATGCAAAAGATGCGATTACGAATTTTAAAGTACTTGAACGTTTTAAAGATATGACGCTGGTAGAATGTCGTTTAGAGACTGGAAGAACACATCAGATTCGTGTTCATATGCAATATATTGGTCATCCTGTTTATGGTGATCCACAATATGGATTAAAAAGAGATGATACAACTTATGGTCAATATTTACATGCCAAGATTTTAGGGTTTGTTCATCCTCGCACTGGTGAAGATATGTATTTTGAAAGTGAGTTGCCTGATTTCTTTAAAGCTAAATTAGATGAATTAAGAAATGAAATGAATTAGGAGGAATCGTTATGTCAAAAGTCATTAGTTGGGATCAATATTTTATGGGTGTTGCTAAGCTTTCCGCTTATCGTTCAAAAGATCCAAATACCCAAGTAGGGGCATGTATTGTGACACCAGAAAATAAAATTGTTGGTGTTGGGTATAATGGTTTACCTTGGGGTTGTGAAGATGATGAATTTCCTTGGGCAAATCGTGAAGGAGATATGTATGATACAAAATATCCTTATGTTGTTCATGCTGAATTGAATGCTATTTTAAATAGTATCCAAAATTTACATGGTTGTCGTATTTATGTTTCTTTATTCCCTTGTCATGAATGTGTGAAAGCAATTATTCAAAGTGGAATCAAAGAAATTGTATACGAAGATGATAAATATAGTAATACACCAAGTGATAAAGCAGCCAAACGTATGTTGGATGCAGCTAAAGTCAAGTATACTAAAATGGATGCTTTTGAAATTGATATCTTATAATAAAAACCACCTGATAGAATAGATCATTTGAAATTGTCTATCCTTTAAACAGGTGGTTTTTTATAAAAAAAGAATGGATCATAGCCATTCTTACTTATCGCTGATTAAAGCTTTTACTCTTTTTGTGTTTGTGAAATTTAACTTCGCGACTTTAGTTAACATTTTCTCACCATACTTCATTGCAATTTTTGCTGCAACAGCATCAACATTTGCACTTGTTCCTCGGCAAAGATTCATCTTTAAACTCTTTGTCATATTTGCATAATATTGCAAGTAAGCATAGCGTGATAAAATCTCAGCAGCAAGGACAGCCATATATTTCTCCTCAGCGTTTGTTTCAAACATTAAATCTTTGACAACAATCACTTCGTTTTTTAAGTAGTTGAAATATGTTTTTGGAGAAACAAATTGGTTGATCACCTTTACCTTTACATTTTGCTTTACTTTTTGCATGACGTTAACAGTTGCTTGGTTGTAGAGCTTTGCTTTGATGTTTGCTTGATTAAAGCCTTCTTGAACCATTTTGTTATAATGCGAATTGTCCAAAATCAATAAACTATAAATCAACCTATCCTTAATTAATTTTGCGCAATTCACAATATCTTGATTAGAGAGGGTAGAAATGTCATTTATTTTCAATTCTTTTAATAAACGAACGTCATCTTCAGAAACATAACAAGCGACGATACAAATTGGTCCCAAATAATCAGAAGAACCCGTTTCAGCACAACCAATATGATGATACGAAAAAACATCATCAATGGTAGATGTTATTTTTGCTAATTCCTTAGCAATTTTCTTTGACCAGTGTTTTGCTTCCTGAACAGCGTTTTGTCCACTAAATTCAATCGTCTTATCCACTCTCGCAACAATATCGCAACCAATCGCATGTGCTTTAAATATAAGGTTAGTGTCATCAACTGGAACCATTTGGCTATCATAATATTTTTTCATTTTCTCCAATGTACTGTCTTCTACTTTGAGTATAATTGGTTCCACGTTAATCACCTCTATATTATTTTAACATAATTTTGTCAATTTTGACAGAACAATTTTCAAATGTTATAATATTTGAGTTTATAAGGAGGTTTTTAAATTGAATTTTCAAATGATTGATATTATTTTTGTCATATTTTTATTTATAATGGCAATTATTGGATATATAAAAGGTTTTGTTACAAGACTTTATGACTTCTTAGGAATGATTGTTGTCTTATGTTTGTCTTATTTTTTAACAAAACCATTATCTTCAATTTTAACAATCTATCAATATGATCATCAAGATCAATTAGCATCAATGATTGGTGAATTGATTAATCAAATGATTATCTTTGTTATTTTATTGATAGGTTTAACAATTATTAAAAAATTATTAGGGTTAGCCATTAAACCTGTTTTAAAAGGCATAATGGAAACTTTCGCATTGACTTCATTTGTTGATAAAGTATTAGGGTTATTATTAAGTTTAATTGAAGGTATCGTGATTGGATATCTAGCTTTGGCTTTTATTGTCATTCCCTTTGTCGAAAATGGTAAAACTATGATTCAAGATTCAATACTTGCTCCACGAATTTTAAATATTGTTCCACAAGTGAGTGAATCAATGATGAATATGGGAAGTTTATTGGAATTTGACAATAAGGATGCTATGCAGCCTGAAAACTTAACAAAATTAATGTTAACAGCGATGGATATGGGATTAATTGATACAAATCAAGCACATCAAATTTTCTCAGAAAATATTCTTAATGAATTAAATCAGCATAACATCTCATTAACAACAAAACAAAAACAACAAATAGAAGACTTACTACAAGAATCTGGTTATACAAAACAACAGATTCAATCAATCTTATCAAATATTAATGTGAGTGGTGAATAATGAAAACAATATATGAAACATTAGAAATGAATGAAATTCAAAGACAAGTACAAACTTATTGTGCTTCTAGTTTAGGGAAAAAAAGAGTCAGTGAAATGGCGCTTTTTGATGATATCGATGATCTTAATGAAGCACTGGATAAAGTTGAAGAAGCAATGAAACTGATTAATCTACAAGGACGACTACCATTAGGTGGTTTGAGTGATATTTCTTTATTATTGGAAAAAGCAAATCGTGATGGAACTTTACAAGGTGATGAATTGTTAAAGGTTGCTCATCATTTAGAATGCTTACAAAGTGTTAAAAACTATTTTCAATCAAGTGAGTTGAAAACTCATTATTTACAAGAATTAGCGGATGGATTAGTAGACAATCCTCATTTATTACAAGAGATAGGGCGCTGTATTTTACCAGATGGGACAATGAGTGATCAAGCCAGTTCGACTTTAAGTCATTTAAGAAAACAAATGCGTCAAATTCAATCGCAAATTCGCCATAAAATGGATTCCTTGGTTAAAGAATCTAAAGATATGTTATCAATTGATCAAATCACAACGAAGAATGATCGTCTGGTTTTACCAGTAAAATCTGGTTATAAAGGACAGATTCAAGGATTGATTCATGCTCAAAGTGCAACTGGACAAACAACTTATATTGAACCGGAAGTGGTTGTTAGTATGAATAATCAATTGAGTTTATGTCAAGTTGCTGAACGTGAAGAAATTGAACGTATTTTATATGCTTTATCGCAAATGGTAAAAGGACATTATTATCATTTTCATTTTAACTTAGAAATTTTAGAAGAATTAGATTTTGTATTCGCTAAAGGACAATATGGGTATATTCATCAATGTTGTCGTCCACAAATGAGTTTACAAGATCAATTGATTTTAAAAGAAGGACGTCATCCTTTGATTGATGAAAAGAAAGTTGTTGCTAATACAGTGATTTTAAAAGATCATCGTATGTTATTGATTAGTGGAAGTAATACAGGTGGAAAAACTGTAACTTTAAAGATGACAGGTTTGCTTTCTTTTATGGCATTATGTGGGATGGCTATACCATGTCTAGAAGCAACAATTCCTTTGTTTGATCAAATTTATGTTGATTTAGGTGATGAACAATCGATTGAACAATCTTTATCTACTTTTTCAAGTCATATGATGAAAATTATTGATATTTTAAAATCAGCAACTCGTCATAGTTTAGTTATTTTAGATGAAATTGGTTCAGGGACTGATCCACAAGAGGGAGCGAGTTTGGCTGAAGCTATTTTATCACGTTTTATTGAAATGGGACCTTTTGTTTTGGCTTCTACCCATTATGGGAAGTTGAAAACTTTTGCTAAAGAACATCCTGAAATCTTAATGGCATCCGTTTCTTTTGATTTAGAAGCAATGCGTCCAACGTATCAATTGAAATTAGATAGTGTTGGTCAATCTTATGCGATTGAAATTGCTCAATTGTTAGGATTGGATGATGCGTTAGTTAATAAGGCTAAGATTTTAAAAGCCGAAGCGATGAGTGAACATGAAAAATTAATGGAAGCTTTAGAAAAGAAACAAGAACAATTGGATTTAAAAGAAGCTGAATTAAAACAATTGATGTTAACGAATCAAAAGTTAGAAAAACAATATCAACATCAGCTTCATCAATTAGAAATGCAAAAAGATCAATGGTTAAAAAAGGCCAAAGATGAAGCAAATCAATTATTAGAAGAAGCCAAAGAAAATATTGATATAATTGTTGAAACATTAAATGCATCTTCACTTAAACAACACGAAATCATTCAAGCAAAACATGATTTAGATGAAATGAAGTTTATTGAAAAGGCAGCTGTTCAAAAACAAGATCATGATTTACAAGTGGGTGATCATGTCTTGGTAAGTAAGATGAATCGTGAAGGAGATATTGTTGAAATTTTAAAAAATCATATGATTATGGTTTCTTTATCTGGTTTAAATGTAAAATTACATGAAGATGAAGTTGTCTTTATGCATCCAAAAACGAAAGTTAAGAAAGTGAAAAAAGCTAGTGTGAAAAAGACAACTGTTGCGAAAACGGGAACTTATGAAATTAATATTATTGGGAAACGTTATGAAGAAGCAATGGCTTTAACGGATAAATTCTTAGATGATGCATTGGTTTTAGGATATCCTCATGTCCGTATTGTTCATGGTATGGGAACGGGGGTATTGCGAAAAGGAGTAAGAAAGATGTTGGAAAAAAACAAGCATGTTGTTTCTTATCGTGATGGTGGACCTAATGAAGGCGGATTAGGTGCAACGTTGGTTTATTTTGAATAATGAATGATTTGATTAAAAACAAACTTTCTTTGTTGCCATCTTCGCCAGGATGTTATTTAATGAAAGACAAAGAAGGTACAATTATTTATGTTGGTAAAGCAAAGAAATTAAAAAATCGTGTTCATTCTTATTTTGTAGGAGTCCATAATTATAAAACAACAAAATTAGTGAGTGAAATTGTTGATTTTGAATATATTGTTACTGATAGTGAAAAAGAAGCTTTACTCCTAGAAATTAATTTAATTAAAGATTATGCACCTAAATATAACATCATGTTTATGGATAATACTTATTATCCTTATATTCAGATGACTAATGAAAGACATCCACGTTTAAAGATTGTCCGTAATGCCAAAGAAAAAAAAGCCAAGCATTTTGGGCCATTTCCTGATGCAACAGCAGCTAGAGAAACATATAAGCTTTTAGATCGTCTTTATCCACTTAGAAAATGTAATCACATTCCTAAAAAGCCATGTTTATATTATTCATTAAATCAATGTTTAGCACCATGTATTCAGGAAGTTGATGAAGATGTTTATACAGATATTAAAAAGTCCATTGTCAAATTATTGAATGGTGATATTAAAGATAAGGTGAATGAATTAACTGAAAAAATGAATAAAGCAAGTGAGGAATTAAACTTTGAACAAGCTAAGGAATATCGTGATTTGATTTCGCATATTCGCTATGTGACAGCAAAGCAACATGTTCAGTTTAATGATCAGGTTGATCGTGATATTTTAGGTTATTATGTTGATCATGGCTATTTGAGTATTCAATTGTTTTTCATGCGTAATGGAAAATTGTTATCGCGTGATTTGAATTTGGTTCCAATTAGTGAGAATGTACAAGATGATTTACAACAGTTTATTGTGAGTTTTTATCAAAGTAATACCTTACCAAAAGAAATTCTTTTACCACAAGATGTGGATGATGAATTATTAAAAGAAATTTTAGATTGTAAGATTTTAAAACCACAAAAAGGAAATAAACATTCATTGGTTCAAATGGCAATTGAAAATGCGAAAGAATCATTGGAAAAGAAATTCCAGTTGATGCAAAAAAATGAAGCTGCCACAATTGGGGCTATGAAGCAATTAGGAGAGTTATTAAATATTCCTACACCCCATGTCATTGAATTATTTGACAACTCTAATATTCAAGGAGCTTATGCAGTAGCGGGAATGGTATGCTTTAAAGATGGTGTACCTTCTAAGAAAGATTATCGTAAGTATAAAATAAAAACTGTAGAAGGTCCTGATGATTATGGCAGTATGCGAGAAGTCATTTATCGACGTTATTATCGAGTTTTAATGGAAGGATTAACACCACCTGATATGGTCATTGTCGACGGTGGTTTAGGACAAATTCATGTTGCTAAGGAAGTTATTGAATCACTTAATTTGCCTATTCAAATTTGTGGTTTAGCTAAGGATGATAAGCATTCTACGGCCATGTTATTGGATAGTGAGGGGAAAACCATCCCTATCCATCCTAAAAGTGAACTCTTTTTCTTGTTGACACGTATGCAAGATGAAGTTCATCGCTATGCCATTAGTTTTCATAAAAACGTTCGTTCAAAGTCACTCTTTGCTTCATTGTTAGATAATGTTGAAGGAATTGGACCAAAACGAAAAAAACAATTACTTAATCATTTTAAAAGTGTAAAGAAAATGAAAGAAGCATCTTTAGAGGAATTAAAAGAATTATTGCCAGAAAAGGTTGCTGAAGAACTTTTTGAATCTTTACACCTTGAGTAGCACGCATTCTTATTTTTCTCATATGTTATGTTAAGGAGGGTGATTATGCATTCCTTATTGACCAAAAGAGAAAAAGAGATATTTAGTTTGTTGACGTTGAATAAATCAACAAAACAGATTGCTAGTGAATTGTGTATTAGTGAAAAGACTGTTCGTAAT
Organism: Longibaculum muris; assembly: GCF_004343035.1. Lineage (GTDB taxonomy): Bacteria > Bacillota_I > Bacilli_A > Erysipelotrichales > Coprobacillaceae > Longibaculum > Longibaculum muris. Next base: position 20,584 of record NZ_SMCQ01000004.1, on the reverse strand, counting down.
CATATTTCTAATGTGATTCAAAAGCTTGGTGTGGAATCTCGTATACAAGCAGTTTTGGAATTGATTAAGATGAAGGAAATTGATTTGTAAATCAATTTCTTTTCTTTCCAAATAGATGAATATGTATTATAATGGTCAAGAAAGGGTGATGATATGAAATTAAAAACGTGGTATTTGTTTTTGGTGATTATCATATTATTTGGTTGCTCTTTTTATATTGTGAATTTGAAGTTTGATAAGTTTTATCGTGTTAATGGAATTAATAATGATAATCGTGTTTTAATTGAAAAGTATTTGGATGAAAAGGAACAAAGCTATTTGATTGATAATCAGATTTCAATTGATTTATTTATTGATTATATTGAGTATAATGATTTTCATTTAGAAAATTATCAATATTACAATGCCTTAAAAGCGACCAATCGTTATCGTCAAATCGAAAATATATTAGAAACTGGAAATAGTTTAGCAACGCGTTTAGGCTATTTATTTAATAATCAATCTTTTCAAAAAGCTAAGCTTTTGATAGACCGAGATTTAGAATTGGCTTTTTTAAATGAAGAAAATTTTAATTTTGATTACATAGATATATATTCAACATTAGCACCATTATATGCGCAAAAAGATTATTCTTATATTCAAGATGGAGCTGAATATGTCTTACGTTTGAATCAAATGGGAATTCAAACAATTGATGATTTAAATGATACAATGAATATGTTAACAACGGCTTATAATCAAAAATCTTTACATCAATTATTAACGACGACTTTACCAGAGAATGTTCATATTGTTTATAATCCTTATGAATTATCAACATTAGTTGATAATATGCATTATATTGGTAATTATGAACCAAAAGGTTTATTGCTGGTCCAAGATATTCCAAGAATGAGATATGCAATGTATTTACAAAGTGATGCATATCATGCTTTATTAAAGATGTATCAAGATTTAAGTCAAAAGTTTAATGGCTTTTTATTAAAAGAAGCATATGTTTCTCATCAAGATTTATCAGCTAAGAAAGTGGGGTATGATGAATCTCAGTTGGGACTGACTATTACTGTAACCCAATCACAAACAACTTATAACAGTTTTAGTCAAACAGAAATGTCACAATGGTTAGAAGAACATGCATATGAATATGGTTTTATTTTACGATATCCACAAAGAAAAGCATCCATTACAAATCATACTTATGATGCTCATATTTATCGTTATGTAGGAAAATCATTGGCCAAATCTTTACATGATAGTCAGATGACATTAGAAGAATATCAATCACAAACAAGTTAGGAGATTTTATATGGTGAAACCAATTGGTATATTTGATTCAGGGGTAGGGGGATTAACTGTTCTTACCCATCTTAAAAACGAATTACCACATGAAGATATGATTTATATTGGTGATAATTTACATTGTCCTTATGGTGATAAAACAAAAGAACAATTGTTGTCATATACAAAAGAAATCTGTGATTTCTTTATTTCAAAAAATGTAAAAATGATTGTTTTGGCATGTAATACAACAAGTGCCAATGTCTTAGATGAATTACAGGCATTATATCCACAAGTTCCTATTGTGGGTGTAATCCATTCAACTGTCCATGACTTTTTAAGTCAACACCAAAGAAGTGTTTTAGTTATTGCAACTCAGGCAACAATTCAATCACATAAATATCAGGAAACAATTCATCATTATGATTCTTCAATTCAAGTTTATGAACTTGCCACACCACAGCTAGTTCCTCTTATTGAGTCTGGTGAATATAAAAAAGGGATAGCTGATGTGATTTCAAATTATTTATCATCTTATCAAGATAAAGTGGATTCTTTAATCTTAGGGTGTACTCATTATCCAATTATTCTTGATCAAGTGAAAGAAGTATTTTCTGATAAAGTCTATATTTCTAGTAGTGCCTCAATTAGTCATGAGGTCAGCTCATATTTACGTGTTCATGATTTATTGAATTTAAAGGAAAGTCAAGGAATTATTCAAATTTATACAACTGGGGAACCAAAAGAATTTTGTTATTCTTCAGAAGGATTTTTTGATTATCAAGGGTTACAAGTTCAACATCTATCATTTGAAAAATAAGGCATAGTTTTATAGCTATGTCTTTTTCTTGTTCTAATTTTTAAATAGAAACATATGTTATGTTGAGGTGGAAGTATGAAAAGAAGAATAGGTGTTATTTCCATATTAATCATATGTTTAACTTTTGTGTCTTATATTTATTTAAAAGATGAAAGTATTGAAGAAAATCAGGATGTTTATTTAAAGACAGTTGTTTTTAAGGATAGTGATAATGATTTGATTCCGATTACAGTGAATTTTCATAGTGAAGTTGAATTGGAACAGGATGTTAGAAATCGGATTGAATTGATGAAGTCTGATGAGTTTTTGAATTATGGATTGTATCCAGTATTGAGTCATGATTTACAAGTTGAATCAGTTGATTTAAAAGATAAGGTTTTAACAATTAATTTTAATGATCAACTTTATGCGAATAAGGATGCAATGGATATTATTGAAACATTGACATATACAATGACTGATTATGAAGATGTTGATGAATTAAAGTTACAGATTAATGGAAAAGATGTTTCGTATCTTCCTAATAGTACTATACCATTATCTTCACTTCATCATGATTTAGGATTGAATAATTTTGAAGAAACATCTTCATTGCTTCATGAAACAATACCAGTTATGGTTTATAATCAAAAAACCATTGAACAATTTTCATATTATGTTCCTACAACATTTAGAATTGATGAAAATGAATCATTAAAAAGTCAAGTTCAAACGATTTTAAGTTATGTTCAAAGTAAGATTCATTTATTGGATGCTCAAATGAAAGATGGGATTTTAACAATTGATTTGGATTCTAATATTTTATTAGATAATGAACGAATTGATCAAAGTTTAGAAGATTTAATTGTTTTATCTTTATCTTCATTAAAAAATGTTAAAGATGTAGAAATTAAAATCAATGGAGAAGATGTAAGAACAAAACAATCTTCACAAATTGAATATAATTATATCAAGATATAATAGCTTAAAATCAGTCTTTATGATATAATATCGACTGGTGATAGAAATGAAAAAAATTGTAGTGATGTCAGATAATCATGGACAACATGATATGCTTGAATATGTGAAAGAAAAAGAACCCCAGGCAGATTATTATGTACACTGTGGGGATAGTGAAGCTGCTTATAAAGAAATGTTAACGGGGTATATATGTGTTAAGGGAAACAATGACTGGTCATTGGATCTACCAATGGAAGCACGTTTTGAAGTGGAAGGAATACCTATTTTGATAACCCATGGACAATATTTTGGTTATTTTAATCGTGAATTAGCAATGAATGATCTTTTGACAAGAAATCAGTGTCGTGTGCTTTTATGTGGTCATACACATACGCCAATGTTTTTACAAGATGGCAATTATTACTATATTAATCCTGGTTCGACTTCTTTGCCTCGTGGGGGTAGCGAAAGAAGTTATGCAGTGGTTACAATTGATGGTGAAAAAATTAGTTGTGAATTTAAAAAAATCGAGTAAATGCTCGATTTTTTTTAATGCAGTATATGGAAAAATTTAAAAATCTCGATGATAAGAATAGGTGACATACTTAAACCTAATCCAATGAGGTAATAAGAAAAAGGCAGGAATGTTAAACCAAAGATTGTAGCAAGTGGTGGAATGAATAATACGATAGCCATTAATGCAAAGGAAACAAGAGCTGCTTTGTTAAGATAATGATTCGTAAAAACGCCTATTTTAAATAAAGACAAATGAGAACGCATATTATATGATTGAAAGACTTGTGATAATGATAGTACCATAAAACATAATGTTCTTCCAGCCGTTAATGAATGGAGAGTGGTTTGGGCAAACCAGAAGGCAAATAATGAAAGACCACCAAATAAGAATCCTTGCAAAATAATTCTTTCTCCTAAATGATGAGCGAATATACTTTCATCTTTAGGTCGAGGTGATTCATCCATGACATCATTTTCAATAGCTTCCATACCAAGTGCAATTGCTGGCATACCATCTGTGACAAGATTGACCCAGAGTAATTGCATAGAAAGCAGAGGTGCTTGTTTAAAGACAAGCATAGCAACAAAGACTAGCAAAACTTCACCAATGTTTGTTCCTAATAAATAACCAACAGTTTTTCTAATGTTCTGATAAATTCCACGTCCTTGTTTCACAGCAGCAACGATTGTGGCAAAATTATCATCCATTAAAGTTAAATCAGCAGCACCTTTGGCTACGTCAGTACCTGTAATTCCCATTGCACAACCAATATCACTGGCTTTTAAAGCAGGAGCGTCATTAACACCATCCCCAGTCATGGAAACAATGGCGTTTTGTTTTTGCCAGGCTTTAACAACACGAATTTTATCTTCAGGAGATACACGTGCATAAACTGAAATATTTTGAATGCGTTGTTGAAATTGTTCATCACTTAAAGTAGCTAATTCACTTCCAGTAATCGCTTCATCATTTTCTTGCATAATGCCCAATTCTTTAGCAATGGCACTCGCTGTTGTAATATGATCACCAGTAATCATAATGGGTTTGATACCAGCTTTTAAACATGTAGCAACAGCTTCTTTTGCTTCTTGACGAGGAGGATCAATCATCCCAACAAGTCCTAAGAAAGTTAAATCACATTCTAATGATTCGATAGTTGGATTATCAGGGAATGTATCTAATCTTTTATAAGCAACAGCAAGAACTCTTAATGCTTGTTGACTGAGCTGTTCGGTTATTGATAAGATTTCATCTTGTGATTCTATACATCTTTTAATAAGTTCATCACATGCGCCTTTTGTAATAACTAAATAATGGTCACCTTCTTTAACAATAACGCTCATCAGTTTTCTATTGGAATCAAATGGTAATTCGAAAAGACGAGGATATTGTTGATGAAGTTCATCTAATGAAATATGATTTTTGATTGTTGCTGCAATAATGCTGGTTTCCGTTGGATCTCCAATATGTTCTTCTTTTTCATTGTCAATAGTGACACTTCCATTAGAACATAGTGTCCCATATTTTAAAAGCTTTAAAACCAAAGGACTATTGTGATTGCTTATATCTTCTAAACCAAGCTTAGGAATATAGGCCTTAATAAGTGTCATTTTATTTTGGGTTAATGTTCCTGTCTTATCTGAACAAATGATACTAGTACTTCCTAAAGTTTCAACCGCAGGTAATTTTTTAACAATAGCATTTCTTTGGGCCATTTTACCTACCCCAATCGATAAGACAATTGTTACAATAACAGGCAATCCTTCAGGAATGGCTGAAACAGCTAAAGACACAGAAGTCATAAAGATTTCAATTATAGGCATTCCATACCATAGACCAATCGCAAAAATAACAATACAAATAGCAATCGCCATCATACCAAGTTTTCTACCCAGTTCAGCCAATTTTTCTTGAAGGGGTGTTTTATCATCTTCTTCATTATTTAATAAGTGTGCAATTTTACCCATTTCTGTTTGCATACCAATATCTGTTACAATTGCTTTGGCAGTTCCATAAGTGATGCTACATCCAGAATAAAGCATATTTTTACGATCACCAATCGTAGCATTTTCTTCAACGATTTCAGGGCTTTTATCAACAGGTACAGATTCACCAGTTAATGCTGACTCCTCTGATTTTAAACTTGATGAAGAAATGATTCTGGCATCAGCAGGAATAAAATCACCAGCTTCTAGTTGAATTAAGTCTCCAACAACAAGTTCTTTTGCATCAATGAGACTCTCTTGACCATCACGAATGACTCTTGCTTTAGGTGATGATAGCGACATTAAAGCGGCTAATGATTTTTCAGCTTTATTTTCTTGAAAGACGCCCATGATAGCATTAACAATAACAATAAATAAAATCAAAAGAGGCTCAAAAAAAGCAGAACTTTCTTTTTCTTGAAAGGCTAATCCAAAAGAAATTGCAGCAGCAATTAAAAGAATAATAATCATTGCATCTTTAAATTGATCGATAAACTTTTCTAAATTTGTTTTCTTTTTTGCTTCTTCAAGTTTATTTTCACCATCTTGTTTTTGTCTTTTTTCAACTTGAGAAGCATTTAAACCTGTTTCTAAATTTGTTTGTAATTGTTTTGATAAATCATCAATACTCATATGATAAGCTTTCATTCTACCAACTCCTTTATTTTATTATACAGCGAGAAAATGAAAAATGCTTCAAATATCAATTTTTTTAAAAATATGCTATAATAGAGATAGCGAAAGATGAGGGATAAAAAAAGAATTGGAGGCCTCAATATGGAAAGAATTGCAATAGGTTTTGTTACTGAACCATCTTTTTTAAATGTTACACCAATGGTTGAACAAAGTAATCAAAGTTATGAAGTTCAACAAATATTACCAATGACAAAATTTCCTTCTCCTCATTTTTCAAAACATTGCCCTTTATATTCTTATAAAGGAAAAACACATTTGTCTTATAAGTGGTTTAATAGTCATCTTACTTTATAAGGCATAGAAGGATAGAGTAATTTCTATCCTTTAAAATTTTTTTAAAAAAATTAACGAAAAGTCTTGCATCCTATTTGTGATTATGCTATTATATATGAGCAGTCGGGAACGAGATGTCTACGTAGCTCAGCTGGATAGAGCACACGCCTTCTAAGCGTGCGGTCGGGGGTTCGAATCCCTCCGTGGACGCCATCTAAAAGATAACTACTCTAAGGAGTAGTTTTTTTGTACAATTATATTGAAAAGGACATTTCTATTTTCTTGTCAATGTCCTTTTATGTTATAATGAATAGGGGAGTTGATTGCGATGAAAGATCCATTTTATAAAAGTTTAGGGTATGCAATAAATGGAATAAAAACATGTATTCAAAAAGAAAGAAATATAAAAATTCATTTGTTTGTGATGGGATGTGTCATTGTTTGTGGTTTTTTATTAAAGATTAGCATTATCCAATGGATGATTTGTTTGTTGTTATTTGCCCTTGTTATTGGTCTTGAACTAGTAAATACAGCAATTGAGGCAGTTGTGGATTTATGTAGTCCTACTTATCATCCTTTGGCTAAAATTGCCAAAGACACAGCAGCAGGCGCTGTTTTAGTGAGTGCTATTTTTGCGGCTATTATTGGCTTGATGATTTTTGTACCGAGATTTTTTGAAATTGTTTTTCAATGATAAACAGATAACTACTCATTAAAATCGCAAAAAGAATTTCAATATATCCGTTAACTCTTGTAAAAACGACCAACAAAATACCTAAAAAAGAAACCCCTGATTCAAAATACCAATGAATACGTTGGTAAATTTCAGGAAATTGATAAAGTAAATAACGATTATAAATAAATAATAAAATAATGAAAAATAAACTTGGTAGCATTGAACAATAGACATGAATTTTTGATGAAAGATCTTGTCCATTTGTTGTATAGATAAATAATGAACCAATCACCATAAGTAAACTCGATAAATAAATAGTTATTAAACAAAAAGGTTGATAATGTGTTAAGCATTGGAAAACCTTTTTTGTTTTATAACCAAATATCATTGCACAAAGAAAGGTATATATAATGACAAGTAAATGATATTGTGGCATTGTTGATACACCAGTAATATTTTCATACATTAAATCTGCACGACTGGCAATAAAAATTGTAAAAGAACAAATCAATAAATAAAGCATTTTCTCACCTCAAAAAAATTATATACTTTTTTACAAAAATAAAAAGAAAAAACGAAAAAAATCCGGTATATAGAAGTGAGGAGGTATTTTTTATGAAGTTGATTTTAGATGATTTAAGTTTTGAAAGAGGTAATTTAGAAAACACATGTCGAGATGTACAAGTTCATTTTTATATGGAACAGTTGTCACAAAGGGAGGTGAAATTTTATTTGTCAGTTTATGCTGGATATATTTCTGATGATGATTTTAGATACTATTTAAAAATTATATATTTAATGGAATTTGAAGAAGGACTTCCAAAAGATCGTCAGGAAATTGTTAATGATGGAATTTATTATGTTGTTCCACAACTTTCAACTTTATTACTAGCATTTGATTCAATTATTCAAGAAGGGTCATAAGACCTTTCTTTCCTTCACACTTTAGGTGTTTTGACATATTTTAGATTGAGGTGGGAAAATTGTTAGTGTTTATTAATCATGATGATATGCGTTCGTTAGAGCTGATGGAGGAGTTGATGAGAAGGGGATATTATGTCAGTGATCGTTTGAAAGATATGAAATATGCTGATGTGATTTATTTGGGAGCAAAGGGAATGGATCGAAAGAATCGTTTGATATTAGAACATGAAACGATTGTTGTAGATGAGGAGATTATCAAGCATTTAAAAGAGAATTGTTTAGTATTTACATTAATTCATAATGAATATCTTATTGAATTATCTAAAGAGTATCATTTTCAATATATTGCCTTGTTAGATCAAGAAAACTTTGTTGAAAAAAATAGTATTTTAACTGCTGAGGGATTAATGAGTTATTTGATTTCACATCGGCGAATGCCTTTGTATGATAGTCAAGTGATTGTTTTAGGTTATGGACATTGTGCCAAACCAATCATTGATGATCTGATAGGCTTAAAAGCAAATGTAAAAGTTGCAGTTAGAAAAAGAAAATATCAAAAAGAGATTGAAAAGAAGAATGCTCAATATATAGCTATTGATCAAGTTGATTTATCACAGTGTGATATTTTAATCAATACGATACCACATGTTGTTATTGAAAAAGAACAATTAGATCATATTAAAAAGAATCTTATGATTGTTGATATTGCTTCATATCCTTATGGAATTGATCATCATTATGCTTTATCAAAAGGGATAAATTGTCAAATATTGCCATCTATTCCTTGTAAATATGCTTATGGATATGCTGGAAAAATGATTGCGGATGAAATAGAAAGGAAGCTTGAAAATGCTTAAATTAGGATTTTGTATAACAGGGTCATTTTGTAGTATGGATGATATGTTGATGGTTTTAGAAAAACTTGTCAAACTTTATGATATTGAGGTCTTTTTAACTGAGCGTGTGAATACAATGGATACGAGGTTTCATAGCCGTGATGAACTCGTTGAAAAAATACAAGCGATTGTTCCTAAAAAGATTCATACAACAATTCAAGAAGCTGAAATTTATGGACCTATTAAAAAATTAGATATCGTATTGGTTTATCCTTGTGATGGAGCAACACTAGCTAAACTCAATTACGGAATTAATGATAATGCAGTGACAATGCTTGTTAAGTCGTCTTTAAGAAATCAGGTACCAATTGTTTTAGGGGTGTTCTCTAATGATGTGTTGACCCACAGTGGCAAGAATCTGATTGAATTAATGGGGAAGAAGAATTTTTACTTTGTTCCAATGTATCAAGATGAGTATATTAAAAAACCAAACAGTATGATTGCTTGCCATCAAAAAGTTATTCCAACATTAGAAGCGGCATTGAAACATCAACAATATCAACCTTTCATATTAGGATACAAGGAGGTATAAAATGAAAGAGATATTTACAGCTTTATTAACACCATTTAATCAAGATCAATCAATCGATTATCCAGGTCTTTATAGAGTGATGGATCATTTGATTGAAGAAGGGAATAAATCATTTTTGCTTTGTGGAACAACTGGTGAAACTTCAACATTAAAATTGGATGAAAGACGGATGCTTGTAGAAAATATATTGGAGAAATATCCAACTATTCGGGTGATTGTGGGAATTTGTTCTAATAGTACTTCTCAAGTTATTAGACATATTCAAATGTATAAAGATAATCCACGTATTTATGCTTTTTTAGTCATTGTTCCTTATTATATTAAACCAAGTCAAAGTGGTATTTTTAAACATTTTGATTTGATTGCTTCTTCAACTGATAAAAATATTATGATTTATAATATTCCTAGTCGCTGTGGAGTCGCGATAGATGTTTCAACGGTTATTCGTTTAGCTAATAAACATAAAAATATTATTGGTATGAAGCAATGTGGACCATTGGATGAAATTCATATTCTTAAGGAAAATTTACCACAATTTAAAGTTTATATTGGCGATGATCATTTATTGTTAGAAGGATTAAAACAACATGCTGATGGAATTATTTCAGTAACCAGTCATCTTGATTATCCTTTAATTGAAGAAATTTGTAAAAATGAAAATATTTTTGATGATCGTTATTTAAAATTAATTAGTGAGTATGTTTTTATTGAGCCTTCTCCTGCGCCTATCAAGTATATCTTAAGTCAACTTGGGTATATTCAAAATATATTAAGGTGTCCATTAACTCCGATTAGTGAAGAATCTGAGGTTAAACTTGCGCCATTAATTGAAAAATATAAGAAAACAATTTGAACGATGAATAAGTTTATGATATGATTATCATACTTTTGAAAAAGCTATACACAAAAGAAAAACACATGTATAATATATGTAACAAAAGAGAAAGGGTGGAAAGATGAAAAACGATATCATTAGGTTTATACCTATGGGTGGACAAGCAGAAATGGGTAAAAGCATGTACTGCTTTGAAATCAACGAAAAAATATTTATAATAGACTCAGGTTTCCGTTTTCCTGATTCAGATAAGCTAGGTGTTGATGTGATTATTCCTAGCTTTACATACTTAGAAGAAAGACTAGATCAAATTGTGGCGATTATTATTACACATGGTCATGATGATGCAATGGCAGCATTGCCTTATTTATTACAAAGTGTCAATGTGCCTATCTATGCACCAAATTTAACAGCGGATTTAATTGAACAAATGATGGAACGTTTCCAACGTCATAATCGAGTAAAGATTGCTTATGATTTAAGACGTGTGAAACGTAATGCTTCACTTGATATAGCAGGAGTTCCAGTTGAGTTTTTCCCAGTGACACATTCTATTCCAGGAAGTGTAGGGGTTGCTTTATGGACTGATCAAGGTTATCTTGTTTATAGTGGAGAGTTCATTATTGATTTTGGAGCACCTGATGGATTTAGATGCGATATTCAAAAGATGATGGAGATTGGTAAAAAAGGTGTTTTGGCTTTATTGGTTGAATCATCAAGCGCAAAACATGAAGGTTATACATCACCTAATCATAAATTAACAAATCGAATTGATCATATTTTTGAAGATAGTAATGAAAGAATTATTATTTCTAGTTATGCTCAAAATGTTTTTAGAACAAAGGAAATTATCGAATTAACTAAAAAATATAAACGACAAATTGTTTTCTATGGGCGTGATAAATATGATAATACAAATAGTTTGTTGCGTATTGGGAAAAAATCAAAAGAACCGATTATTGATGTCCCTGATAGTTTATTAGGTCAAAAAGAAAATATTGGGAAACCACAATATGATAGCAATTATGTTATTTTATTGAGTGGAAGTCCACGCCGTATCTATCATGATATTTGTGATATTATTGATGGTGGCGATGATTTGCTAAAATTAAGAAAAGGTGATACTTTCATTGTGGCTTCACCAGTTTTACCTGGAACTGAAAAGATTGCTAATAAGGCACATAATGGTTTGTATAAAACTGATGCACATGTTTATTTATTGAAAAATAAAGATTTATTTTCAATGCATGCATCTGAAGAAGATATAAAAGTTATTATTCAAATCTTTAATCCAAAGTATTATATTCCAATGAAAGGGGAATACCAACATTTTATCTTTAATCAGCATATTGCTGAAGAAATGGGGATTCCAAGTGAAAATATTATTATTTTGGACAATGGAGAACGTATTACTTTTGAAAAAGGTGAACTAGTGAAGGCTAGAGATCTTTATGAAATAGAAGATGTGATGATTGATGGTATTGGAATTGGTGATGTTGGCGAAAAGGTTATTGATGATCGTATTCAATTAGCTAATGATGGAGTTGTTATTGTTGGATTGACAATTTCTCGAGAAACAAAGGAAATTATTGCCCAGACAGATTGTCAAACAAGAGGATTTGTTTATTTGAAAGATTCTGAATATGTTATTAAGCATGTGATTGAAATCTGTGAAAATGTTGTTGGTAAATTGAAAGAAGATCCAGATATGGAAATTGCTGAAATTAGATCAATGATGAAAGATCAGTCAATGAAGTATATTGTGAAAGAAACAGGAAAAAAACCAGTTTTTATAGGTGTTGTTGTAGAAATCTAAGCAAGAGAAAATCTTGCTTTTTCTTTTCAAGAGAGGAATATTTTGGTATAATGAGGAAAGCGAAAGAAGGTGAAAGTCATGGCTAAATCAAAACGTTCTAAAAAGTCTAAGAATCAAGTTATTGAAGAAACGTTAAGACTTAGAATTATTGTTTTGTTGGTTATTTTTGTTGTGATTATTGCCGCATTGAAATTAGGCTTTATAGGAGCTATGCTTCATCAATGTTTTGCCTTTTTAGTTGGTAATTTATATGGAGTTGTTTATTTGGTGATGATGATTGTTTGTCTTTATGTATTATATAAGGCAAAACTTCCTCATTTTACTGGACCTGAAGCGCTTGGTCTTTATTTGATATTTTTAAGTGTTTTAACGATTGCTTCTATTCCTTCTGATCCAAATATCAAAGGAATGGGAGTTATGAATACATATATCCAAAGTCATGCTTTTAATAAAGGTGGAATGATTGGGGTTTTCTTTTATGGTATATTAAGTAGTTTATTTGATAATTTAGGGACATTGATTTTATCTATCATTGTTTTATTGATTGGAAGTGCATTGCTTTTTAGTAAGCTTTATATTGAACATCAGAAGGCTCAAAAGAAAAAGAAGAAATCTGTTAAGAAAGTTAAAGAGGTTGCTGAGGAGCCACCAGTTCAAACAATTATTTTAAAAAAGAAATCTCATTTCTTTGATTTTCTTTCTAAGGATGAAGAAATTCCGTTGTTTCCTGATGAAGTTTTTGAAGATGAACCAAAAGATGTACCGCTTGATTCTGAAATAACAAGTGCTTTTGAATTTGATGATCAAAAAATGAAACTAGATATTAAAGAAATGAGTCCAGTTAAAGAAGAAACGAGTGAGGTTGAAGAAAAAGTTCAAAAACCAATTATTCATACATCATCATCTTATCAATTGCCACCACTTTCTTTATTATCAACGAAATCAACAAATAATGCAGCTAAAGAAAGAAGCACCGCAAATAAAAATGCCTCAAGATTAACAACTGTTTTAAAACAATTTGGTGTCAATGCTACTATTGAAAATGCTTTTATTGGTCCAACAATTACCAAATATGAATTAAAATTAGAAACGGGAACAAGAGTTAATAAAATTTTACAATTACAAGATGATATTAAATTGGCGCTTGCAACAGCTGATATTCGTATTGAAGCACCTATTCCAGGAAAACCCTATGTTGGTATTGAAGTACCTAACCAATCATCTTCAATGGTTGCTTTTAAAGATGTATTTAAGACTTTATCTAACAATAAAAAGTTAGCAAGCAATAAATTAGTTGTGGCTTTAGGAAAAGATGTTTCGGGTCAACCTATTTATGCTGAATTAGATAAAATGCCCCATCTATTAATTGCTGGAGCAACGGGTTCAGGAAAATCTGTTTGTGTCAATACCATTATTTCATCAATTTTAATGCGAGCAAAGCCGGATGAAGTGAAATTGATTTTGGTGGATCCTAAGAAAGTTGAGTTGTCAATTTATAATGGTATCCCACATTTATTAGCACCGGTTGTTACTGACCCTAAAAAAGCCGCTGCGGTTTTAAGAGAAGTTGTTGTTGAGATGGAAAGACGTTATGATGTTTTTGCAAGTGTAAATGCAAGAAATATTAAAAGTTATAATGAGTTTGCTAAGGAATATAATGCTGATAAGGATGAATCAGAACAAAAAGAGATTTTATCATATCATGTTATTATTTTAGATGAAGTTGCGGATTTAATGATGGTCGCAAGTAAAGAAGTTGAAGATTGTATTATGCGTATTTCACAAATGGCACGTGCAGCAGGGATTCACTTAATTGTTGCAACCCAACGTCCTTCAACTGATATTATTACAGGTGTTATTAAGGCCAATATTCCTTCACGTATTGCTTTTGCAGTTTCTTCAAGCATTGATTCCCGTACTATTTTAGATACTTCAGGAGCTGAAAAGTTGCTTGGGAAAGGGGATATGTTATTTTCTCCAATGGGGGCTTCTTCACCAGTACGTGTCCAAGGATGTTTTGTTTCAGATGAAGAAGTTGCATCAATTGTGCATTATGTTTCTTCACAACAAGAAGCAATTTATGAAGATCGTTATGTCAATGCTAAGGCAATTTCCTCTGGTTCATCTTCGAATGGTGATAGCTATGATGATGAAGATGAAGAATATGAAATGTGTCGCGAATTTGTTATTCAAGCGCAAAAAGCCAGTACTTCATTATTACAAAGAAAATTTAGAATTGGTTATAATAAAGCTGCGCGTATTATTGATCGATTAGAAGAAGAAGGGGTTATTGGTCCACAATTGGGGAGCAAACCTCGTGAAGTTTTTATTCGTCAATATCATGAAGAAGATTTATAGAATAAGAGTGATTCAGATAATTCAAAAAAATGTCGAGTTATATGCAATCACTCTTTTCATTTTGTAAAAATAATGGTAGAATATGTGTAGAATTTCAAAGGAGGAAAACTGAATATGAAAAAAGTATTTGCGTCGCTTTTAGCATTATCTTTAATGTTAGTTGGATGCGGTGGCGGTAAAGGTGGAGAAAAAGAAGAAGCAAAAGATAAAACACCAGTTATCGCGCTTGTAACTGATCAAGGTACAATCAGTGACAAATCATTTAACCAATCTGCATGGGAAGCTGTAGAAAAGTATGGTGATGAAAAGAAGATAGGTTATAAGTATTATAAACCTGCAACTTTTGATACTGCTGGATATACTGCTCAAATTGAAAATGCAGTTGACAATGGTGCCAAAGTTATTGTATGTCCTGGATTTAAATTTTCTGAAACAATTGCAAATATCCAAGAAAAATACAAAGATGTTAAATTTATCTTGATTGATGCAACACCTGCAAAAGGTGACAATGCTGTTGAACCAACAGAAAATGTTTATTGTGCATTATACAAAGAAACTCAACCTGGTTATTTAGCTGGTTATGCAGCTGTTAAAGAAGGTTATACAAAATTAGGATTTATGGGTGGTATTGCTTTACCTGCAGTTATTAACTATGGATATGGTTATTTACAAGGAGCTAATGATGCTGCTAAAGAATTAAATGTAAAAGTTGAAGTAAAATATGCTTATACAGGTACATTTAATGAATCTCCAGATATTAAATCTAAATCTGCTGGATGGTATAATTCTGGAACTGAAGTTATTTTCTCTTGTGGTGGACAAATCTGTAACTCAGTATTCGCTGCTGCTGATGAAACTAAGAAATTATCAATCGGTGTCGATAGTGATCAAAAAGATGCTAGCAAGACTGTTTTAACTTCTGCTATGAAAGGTGTTAACAAAACAGTTTATGATCAAATTAAAGCTGCATTTGATAAGAGCTTCAAAGGTGGAATCTACACACTAGATGCTGCTGGTGATTATGTTGGATTATCTCCTGATTTCTCAAGATTTAAAAAATTCACTAAAGAAGATTATGATAAAGTATTCAAGACTGTTAAAGATGGTAGTGTAAAGATTATTTCTAACGCTGATGTTGATAAAAAAGCTAATGGCGATCCAAATACAAAAGTATTAAAGGATGCTTTAAGTAATGTAACAGTTACATATGAAAAATAAGATGAAGTAGGCAAATGCCTACTTTTTCTATTTTTGAATGGAATGATGGATTTTGTTTATACTTAATAAGATGAAATATGATAAATCTTGTCAAATTCATATCAATTTGTTAAATAAATGTCAAATCAGATGAATAAAATTATTTTCCAAGTGAGAAATTTATAGTATAATGAAGCAGAGGTGAGTATATTGGAATATGCAATTGAAATGCTTAATATCACAAAAGAATTTCCTGGTATTAAGGCGAATGACCAGATTACTCTACAGGTGAGACAAGGTGAAATCCATGCATTATTAGGTGAAAATGGTGCTGGTAAATCGACACTGATGAGTATTCTTTTCGGGTTATATCAACCTGATGAAGGAATGATTAAAATCAATGGCAAAGAAGTTCAAATCAATGATCCTAATGATGCGAATAAATATGCGATTGGTATGGTGCACCAACACTTTAAATTGGTTCATAACTTTACAGTTTTGGAAAATATTATTTTGGGTGTAGAAGATACATCTATGGGCTTTATTAAGACTGCTGATGCGCGTAAGAAAGTTGTCGCATTATCAGAAAAGTATCATTTAAATGTTGATCCAGATGCTTATATTGAAGATATTACAGTTGGTATGCAACAACGTGTTGAAATTTTAAAAATGTTATTTAGAGATAATGACATTTTAATTTTTGATGAACCAACTGCGGTTTTAACTCCACAAGAAATTGATGAACTTATGCATATTATGAAAGGTTTAGTTAAAGAAGGAAAATCAATTATTTTCATTACGCATAAGTTGAATGAAATTAAAGCAGTTGCTGACCGTTGTACAATTTTGCGTAAAGGAAAATACATTGATACAGTTGATGTTGCAAGTGTTTCAAAAGAAGAATTATCAGAAAAGATGGTTGGAAGAAAAGTTAATTTTAATGTTGAAAAAGGTGAAGCTCATGTTGGTGAAACTGTTTTAAAAGTAGAGAATTTAACTTATCATCCTAAGAGTGGACATAAAGAAGTTTTGAAAAACATTTCTTTTGAAGTCAAAAGAGGTGAAATTGTTTGTATTGCGGGAATTGATGGGAATGGACAAAGTGAACTTGTTTATGCTTTAACAGGAATGGTTCCAACTACGAGTGGACATGTTTATTTAAATAATGAAGATATTACAAAGATGTCAATTCGTCATCGTAGTGATCATGGAATGGCTCATATTCCTGAAGACCGTCATAAACATGGTTTGGTTTTGGATTATTCTTTAGCAGAAAATTTAATTTTAAAGAGTTATTATAAACCTCGTTTTGAAAAGAATGGATTTATTCGTTTTGATGAAATGAATAAATATGCTGATTATTTGATTGATAAGTTTGATGTGCGTTCTGGTGAAGGTAGAAAATCAATTGCTAGAGGGATGTCAGGAGGAAATCAACAAAAGGCAATTATCGCCAGAGAAGTGGATAGTGATTCTGATTTATTGATTGCTGTTCAACCAACACGTGGATTGGATGTTGGAGCAATTGAGTTTATACATTCACAACTTGTTGCTCATCGTGATGAAAATAAGGCAGTCTTACTTGTTTCATTAGAATTAGATGAGGTTATGAATGTAAGTGATAGAATTTTAGTAATGTATGAAGGTGAAATTGTTGCTAATCTTGATCCAAAAACAATCGATGTGAAGGAATTAGGTCTTTATATGGCTGGTTCAAAGAGAGGTGAGGGATATGAATAGTTTTAAGAATAAAGTTGTGTCTTTATTTAAGAAAGAGGGAAGTAAATCTGTCATTTCTTCTTTGGTTGCTATTGGAATGGGGCTAATTTTTGGATTGATTATTATTTTGATTGCCAATCCTGGTGATGCATTATCTGGTTTTAAACTTTTATTAACTGGTGGTTTTTATAAAGGTGCTAAAAGTTTAGGACAAGTTTTCTATTTAGCTGTTCCTATCATGATGACAGGACTTTCTGTAGCTTTTGCTTTTAAATGTGGTGAGTTTAACATTGGGACACCCGGACAATATATTGTTGGAGCTTTTACTGCTGTTTTTGTAGCTTTGAAGTGTACTTTTATTCCTGATTCTATTTTATGGATTTTCTGTATTTTAGCGGCAGGATTAGCTGGGGCTTTATGGGCTGTTATTCCAGGTGTTTTAAAAGCATTTAAAAATGTTAATGTGGTTATTTCATGTATTATGTGTAACTATATTGGTATGTTATTGGTGATTGAAGGAATTAAAGCAACAATTTATAATCCAACTGGTGCTGAATCTTATGCTGTACCTGCATCTAAAGCGATTCCAACTTTTGGATTAGATGTTCTTTTCCCAGAATCACATATTAATTTTGGGATTGTTATTGCAATTGGATTATGTGTTTTGGCTTATATTATTATGAACAAGACAACTTTTGGTTATGAATTAAAAGCTTGTGGTTATAATTCTGATGCTGCTAAATATGCAGGGATGAATGAGAAAAAATGTATTATTTTATCAATGGCAATTGCTGGATTCTTTGCTGGTGTAGGGGGAGCTATTGCTTATATGTCAGGAACTGGAAAGACTTTACCAATTTCTGAGGTCTTACCTAATGAAGGATTTAATGGGATTCCAGTTGCTTTGTTAGGATTTAATAATCCAATTGGGGTTGTTTTTGCGGCATTATTTATTGGATATATTAATGTTGGTGGAAATTATATGCAATCATTAAATATTGCAATTGAAGTTATTGATATTATTGTGGCAGCAATTATTTACTTTAGTTCATTTACTTTGTTGATTAAGATGTTCTTAAATAAACGTAAAAGTAAAAAAGTAAAAATTGAGGAAGGAGGGCATGAATAATGAGTATTATTTATTTCTTGTTTGCCCAAACTTTATTATTTGCTATCCCTTTGATGGTTGTTGCATTAGGTGGGATGTTTTCAGAACGAAGTGGTGTTATTAATATTGCTTTGGAAGGGATTATGATTTTAGGTGGGTTTGCTGGTGTTTTCTTTATTAATTTTATGCAAGCAAATCAAATTTTAAGTGGACAAGTTTTATTAATTGTAGCGCTTCTTGTAGCTGGGCTTATTGGTGGATTGTTTTCATTATTACATGCTTTTGCTTCAATTCATTTAAAAGCAGATCAAACAATCAGTGGGACAGCGTTAAACTTATTTGCTCCTGCTTTAGGATTGTTTATTGCTAAGACTGTTCAAGATGGTGTGCAAAGTGTTATGTTTGAAAATCAATTTAGAATTGCTGAAGTTCCTTTGTTATCAAAGATTCCAGTGATTGGTGATTTGTTCTTTAATAATTGTTATTTAACAACTTTTATTGGAATTGGTCTTTTAATTGTTTCTTATATTTTCTTAATGAAAACAAGAACTGGTTTGCGTTTAAGATCATGTGGCGAAAATCCACAAGCATCTGATGCAGCTGGGATTAGTGTTTATAAAATGCGTTATTTAGGAGTTGTTATTTCAGGTGTATTAGCTGGAATGGGTGGATTGATTTATATTTTACCAATCAGTACAGAATTCAACTGTAATGTGGCTGGATATGGATTCTTAGCTTTAGCTGTATTGATTTTTGGTAACTGGAAACCTTGGCGGATTGCTGGTGCAGCTTTCTTCTTTGGTGCAACAAAGACGATTGCTTATACATATAACTCTGTTCCATTTTTAGCAGCGTTATCATTACCAGCTACAACTTATAAATTAATTCCTTATGTTGCAACTTTGATTTTATTAGCCTTTACTTCAAAAAATTCTGCTGCACCACGTGCAGAAGGAGAACCTTTTGATAAAGGAAAACGATAAATGAATTGATAACTCTGTGTCAAGAGTGAAGAATTAAAAGAGTAGCTATCACGTAGTGATAACTACTCTTTTTGAGCTTTATTGTATTTGAATATATAACTATAATCTAAGTGCATGAATATTCTTTTTTGTAAGTTTTTAAAGTATCTGAATCCGTGAGCTTTTTTTGGTTCTTTATATTATTATTCATTTTTTAGATGAAATTGGCACTATGCGGAATAGTGATTCAATTAACAAAAATAACGAGTGAAAATCTAGAAAATAAAATTGTTCTTGGTGTATCAATAAGCAAGGAGAAAAATGCTATATCACAATCGCTATAAATAATTGTTGACGAGCTTAAAAGTATGTATAAAAGGCATTTCATTTTAATGAAAACAGGAAATCATTCATAATAAAACTTTTTAAAACTGTAACAAGTGATATTAGTTTAAGTATGCTAAGGATAATTAGATAATTGGCAGTAAGTCATTGGAAAGGCCGACTAATGTTATAACTATAACTAATTAGTGAAATATTAAATATATGACAGTAAAGATATGTCTATCTATGTTTCTCTAATATAGAATCATAATTTATTTCTGTTAATATATTTTTAATACTTATGCTAAAAAAATGAAGGATGTCAGTTGTGCCAAAAATGTAAACATAATCTGTAAAAAGTTATAAAATATATAATGTGTATAATCATAAGAGAAGATGAAATGTTATGAAGAAACTATATATGAATTTTTTTATAAGTTATTTCTTTTATGGTAATATTCATCAAGGATACATACATTTTCTGTATTTGAAACGTATTAACAACAATGGACAGATAATAAAGAGGGAAAATATGGATTTAAGTAAAAAAATTAACAGAATTAATATGAAGAAAATATACAGAAAAACAAATAAAAAATAATGTATTTGTTGATTTATTGACAAAATAATATATTCCCATCTTTGACAATTTATAAGCAATAAAAGTCCTGAACCCAATGTGTATAAACGGTTTCAGGACTTTTTGGTTCTGTAACGAATATGCGTAAA
>NZ_SMCQ01000003.1 GCF_004343035.1 Longibaculum muris | reverse complement strand
CGAAAGCAAGAAATTAATCAAATATTACTTATAAAAACGAATAAACATTATCACATAGATAAATAATTATTGATTGTTTTGGAAAATATTCATCTTATGATAAGATAATATCTATGGGGACAAAGGAGTTTGTGTATGGTAGCAACAGTGATTTTATTTTTATTAGTTGTCGTTATGGGATTTTATCTCATTTATTATCTTTATGATATTTATCAACATCGTGATTGTTTAGAAAAACATACCTCTTGTGTTAAAACAGGAGCTTTTGGTTTTATTTGTTTGTTTTTTGATGTTTTAGGGATTGGAGCATTTGCTCCACATACAACACTTTATCATCGTTTTCATCAAGTTGATGATTATTTAATACCAGGAACGCTTAATGTTGGTAATGCCATTCCAACAATTATTCAAGCTTTAATTTTTATACAATTAGTGAAAGTCGATACATTAACACTTGTTACAATGCTATTGTCATCTGTAATTGGTTCTTATTTAGGTGCTTCTATTGTAGCAAAAATGGATGAACGTAAGATTCGTTTAAGTATGGGAATTGCTTTATTGATAACTGCTTTGTTTATGTTTTTAAGTGCCATTGGAGTGATGGATATTGGTGGCAATGCCATGGGACTAACAGGTATAAAGCTTTTTGTAGCTATTGTGATTAATTTTATCTTAGGAGCCTTAATGACAGTTGGGGTAGGACTTTATTCACCATGTATGGCATTGGTTTCTTTATTGGGAATGTCACCAACGATTGCTTTTCCTATAATGATGGGTTCATGTGCTTTTTTGATGCCTGTCTGTGGTGTGAAATTTATTCAAAGTGGGATGTATAATCGTAAAGCAGCTTTGTCATCTACAATTGCTGGGTCAGTTGGGGTACTGTTAGCAGCTTTTATTGTGAAGTCATTACCTTTACAAGTTCTTCGATGGGGAGTTGTTGTAGTGGTTATTTATACAGCTTGTTCAATGTTAAAGCAGGTTTAAAGAAAAGTAATGAATAGGGCAGTTGCCCTTTTTTGATTAGAGGGTAGTTTTATTGCTTTTTTGTCTTGAATTTTATATAATGGAGACGACAAATAGGAATGATTGATTTTGAGAAATATGGGGATTGTTTTTGGATAGGGAATATGAAAGAGGACAGATTATGGCAAATTATACACAACGAGCAATTATCCAAACATTTCAAGATATGCTTAAAGAAATGCCATTTGATAAAATAACTGTATCAGCTATTGTTGCTAGATGTGATATTAGTTCTAATACGTTTTATTATCATTATCATGACATTTATGATTTGTTAGATACATGGCTACATATTAGAGAAATTAAATATTTTGAAGAAAAAGATTTGAATCTTTATTGGAAAGATGCTTTAAAGATGATTTTTCATGATGTTCAAGATAATCCTGATATTGTTAATCATATATTTAATTCGATTTCTAGAGATCGTATAGAAAAGTATGTTTTTGATACTTTAGATGTTATTGCTTTTCATTTGGTTCAAAAAAAAGATGTGGATAAAGTATTAAGTGAAGATAATCAACATATGATTGCGAGTGCATGTTGTTATATGTTATTAGGTTTCTTGATTAAGTTTATTTGGAATGGCATGAAGGATGATGTTGATGAATCAATTGAAGAATTAAATGATA
The DNA here is from genome assembly GCF_004343035.1 of Longibaculum muris. Classification (GTDB taxonomy): domain Bacteria; phylum Bacillota_I; class Bacilli_A; order Erysipelotrichales; family Coprobacillaceae; genus Longibaculum; species Longibaculum muris. Next base: position 227,098 of record NZ_SMCQ01000003.1, on the reverse strand, counting down.
TTTTTGAAGGAACAATTGAACATATTATTAATAAAGAAAAAAAGAAAATAGATAAATAAAGGGTTTTGTCTAAATTTTGATGAATTTAAATGATTTCTACTAAAATAGTAGAAATCGTTTTTTTTCACAGTGGTAAGTGTTTTGTTTATCTTCTATACTTGAATTATGAAAAAAACGTAGATATCAAATATTTTTTAGATAGATGAACCTACATAAAATTCATAAACAAACAAGGAGGGTTTATTATGGATATTTCAAAAACACTAAAAAAATTTGGACTTGAACAGGCATTTCATTACCTTTATAAAGATCCAGATACAAACATGTTAAAACTTATGGATTGGGCGGATAAATTTGCAGGAGATGAATTTATACCACAACGTAAACTTGTAAGAGAGGCAATGACAGATCCAAATCATCCTTACTATCCTTTTATTCATCGTATTATTAATGATATTGATCCACATGTTATGCAAACAACAGCCGTTAACTTCTTTATTAATGCGGCTTTAGCAGGTTGGCCAAAACAAGAAGCCAATCGTGAAAAATATCAATGCAATATACCTTGGACTATTTTATTAGATCCAACATCAGCTTGTAATTTACATTGTACAGGATGTTGGGCTGCTGAATATGGAAATAAACTTAATTTAACTTATGATGAAATTGATAATATTATTTCACAAGGAAAAGAATTAGGAATTTATATGTATATATATACTGGTGGAGAACCACTTGTACGTAAAGATGATTTAATTCGTCTATGTAAGAAGCATTCTGATTGTGTCTTTTTATGTTTTACGAATGCAACATTGATTGATGAAGCTTTTGCTGATCAGATGTTAGAAGTTGGAAACTTTGTTCCAGCTATTTCACTAGAAGGTTTTGAAGATGCAACTGATGGTCGTCGTGGTGAAGGGGTTTATCAAAAAGTTATTCATGCGATTGAATTGCTGCATCGTAAAAAATTGATTTATGGGATTTCTGCTTGTTATACAAGTGCGAATTTTGATTCAATTACTTCTGAAGAATTTTATGATAAATTAATTGAAATGGGAGTTTATTTTATTTGGTATTTTCATTATATGCCAGTTGGAAATGATGCTGTTCCAGCATTAATGCCAACCCCTAAACAGCGTGAAGAAATATATCATAGAATCAGAAAATATCGTGTGGAAAAACCATTATTTGCGATTGATTTTCAAAATGATGGTGAATATGTTGGTGGCTGTGTTGCTGGTGGTCGACGTTATTTACATATTAATGCAAATGGTGATGTTGATCCATGTGTCTTTATTCACTATTCAGATTCAAACATTAGAGAAAAGACTTTGTTAGAAATCTTACAATCACCAATTATGATGGCTTATCATAATGCGCAGCCTTTTAATGAAAATATGTTAAGGCCATGTCCAATGTTAGAAAATCCTGAATTTTTACGTGCGATAGTCAAAGAATCAGGAGCCCATTCAACAGATTTACAATCTCCAGAATCAAGTGAGCATTTATGTTCAAAATGTGATCAATATGCTCAAAACTGGAAACCTGTAGCTGATGAATTATGGCAAAAGAGTCAAAATGATAAAGACAGTGATGATTAATCATCTCAAATCACCACCACTGAATAAAGGTTGTGGTGATTTTTTAATAAAGAGGAAGTGAAATCATGCAAACCGCGATTGTAACTGATAGTAATAGTGGAATCTTTGAAAAAGAAGCAAGTGAAAAAAATGTTTTTGTTGTGGCAATGCCAATTATTATTGAAGGAAAGACTTATTATGAAGGTGTGAATCTTGATCATATTCAGTTTTTTCAGGTTTTAGCAAATCATCGCAAGGTTTCAACATCTCAGCCGTCACCTTTTGAAGTTGAAAATCTATGGAATCATATTTTTGAACTTGGTTATGATGAAATTGTATATATTCCTATGTCCAGTGGTTTAAGTGGCTCATGTGAAACAGCCCTTGCTTTAGCTCAGGATTATCATGGTCGTGTTGAAGTTGTTAATAATCATCGTATTTCAATAACTTTAAAGCATTCTGTTGAAGATGCTATTGGATTAAGAAAATTAGGATATAATGCTCATCAAATTAAAAAGAGGTTGGAGGAAACTGCATATAATTCAATTGTTTATGTTGGTGTGAGTACATTAGAATATTTAAAAGCGAGTGGGAGAGTGACACCTGCTGGGGCAGCGATTGGAACGATTTTAAGTATCAAACCATTATTAATCATTAAAGGTGAACGATTAGATGCTTATGCAAAAGTAAGAGGGACATTGAATTGTCAAAGAAAACTTATTGAGGCTATGCACTTGGCTGTTCAAGAACTATCAAAAGATGGTGCACGTTTAAGAATAAGTGTGACAGGTAGTTATGAAAATCAAGAAGATACAGACAAATGGGTTGATTTAGTGAGAAAATCATTTGATCAATATGATGTAGAATATAATCCACTCACAATGAGTGTGAGTGCTCATGTTGGTCCATGTGCATTTGGTATGGGAATCAGTCAAGCAATAGAAAAATAATAAACCTTAAAGGAGGTCAAATATGAAAAAGTATTTTACATCTGAATCAGTGACTTGTGGTCATCCAGATAAAGTGTGTGATCAAATTGCTGATAAAATACTGGATGAAATTTTACTTCAAGATCCAAATGCAAGAGTAGCCTGTGAAGTAACATGTACAACTAATCAAGTTCATATTTTTGGAGAAGTCACAACAACTGCAAAAGTAGATTATGTTGAGGTTACAAAAGAAGTCATTAATGAAATTGGTTATACTGCAATGAATAGAGGTTTTGATGGAACGAATTGCCAGATTATTGTTGATTTAGATGAACAATCTCCAGATATTGCTTTAGGAGTCAATCGTTGTTATTCATCAGAAGAATTGGATAATGGGGCAGGTGATCAAGGAATGATGTTTGGCTATGCTTGCTGTCAGACACAACATTATATGCCTTTACCAATTGAACTTGCTCATGCGCTTGCTAAACGTCTGGAACTCGTTAGAAAGACGGGTGAACTTGCTTATCTTTTGCCAGATGGAAAAACTCAGGTCACAGTTGAATATGAAAATAATCAGCCAGTACGTATTTCCACAGTCGTTGTTTCTAGTCAGCATCGAGAAGATGTAGATATTGCGACTTTACGTGAAGATATTACCAGTCATGTGATTTTACCTACATTACCACAAGATATGCTTGATCATCAAACCCAGATTTTTATCAATCCTACAGGACGATTCGTCGTTGGTGGACCAGCTGGGGATTCAGGATTAACGGGAAGAAAGTTAATTGTTGATAGTTATGGTGGATATGCACGTCATGGTGGTGGAGCTTTTTCTGGTAAAGATGCAACGAAGGTTGATCGAAGTGGGGCTTATATGGCTAGATATATTGCTAAAAATATTGTGGCAAGTGGATTGGCTGATGAATGTGAAGTTCAATTAAGTTATGCGATTGGATTAGCTCAACCTGTCTCACTTTATATTGATACATATCAAAGTGAAAAGGTTCCTCAATCTGAAATTTATCAATCAATTTTAAATCTTGTAGATTTACGACCAGCAGCTATTATTAAACGTTTTCAATTAAATAAACCAATTTACTCTAGAGTCGCTTGTTATGGTCACTTTGGCAACAATGCATCGACAATGCCTTGGGAACAAACGGATTTAGTGAAACCATTACAAAAACTATTAAATAAAAGGTGAGGGAAAGATGAAAGAATTTTATAAACATATGCGAATATGCTCAATCATTGTGAGTCTTTGTACATTAATATTAGGAATAATTATGATCATCAAACCAGATGTTTCAGCACTTTTGATTTGTTATATTTTAGCTTTTTTGATGTTAGTGAGTGGTATTTATGAAATTATTCGTTATTTTAAATTGGGTGTTATGGGGTTGTTTTTTCGATTTGATTTAGGCTTAGGTCTATGTAATTTATTAATTGGTCTCTTATTATTGATTCATCCTCATGGTGTATTGATTTTTCTACCTATTGCTATTGCTTTATCAATGTTAATTGAAAGTGTTTTTGATATACAATTAGCAGTAGAAATGAAGGATTATCAAATGCGAGATTGGTGGTTATCATTGGTTTTAGGATTAATTGGGATTATTGTTGCAATTTTATTATTGATGAATCCAATGGAAGGATCAATAGCTTTAATTATCTTATTAGGGATTTCTTTAATGATTCATAGTATTCAAAGTTTATATTTTATCTTTTGTATTTCACGCTTTGTAAAAGATTATGATGCAGATCATATCATTGAAGCAAAGTGGAAAACTATTGATAAATAGAAGGCAACCGAGAGGTTGTTTTTTCTTTTTTTAATGATTTATAAAAAAAATGTGGAACCGATATCATATTTTTAATAAAATCTATTGACAATTATATTGTAAAGCGCTATACTACAATCAAGGAACCGGTACCATAATGAAAATGGAGGAGAAAACATATGGATTATAGTCAAGATGCGAAACAAATTGTTAAAGCAGTCGGTGGTAAAGAAAACATTCAGTCAGTTGCGCACTGTGCAACACGTTTACGTTTTGTCTTAAATGATGAAGCGAAGGTTGATGAAAAAGCAATTGATGCAATTGAAGTTGCAAAAGGAACTTTTTCAACAAATGGTCAATATCAAATTATTATTGGAGCAGGAACAGTCAATATGGTTTGTGATGAAATCTTAAAGATTTTGGGGAATCAAGTGAATGAATCTAGTGACAAGCAACCACAAAAACAAGAAGGTCATTATGTTCAAAGAGCCGTTAAATTATTAAGTGATATTTTTGTTCCAATTATTCCAGCTATCGTTGCTGGTGGGTTATTGATGGGATTATATAATGTCTTAAGTGCACCATTCTTTGGTGATGGTCAATCTATTATGACAATGTATCCACAATTAAGTGGTATTGCCTCAATGTTAAATACATTTTCTAATGCACCATTTACTTTTTTACCAGTCTTAATTGGTTTTAGTGCAACGAAGAAATTTGGTGGAAATCCTTTCTTAGGGGCAGCAATGGGGATGATTATGGTTCACCCTGATTTATTAAATGCTTATTCTTTAGGGACTGGGGCTGAGATTCCTGCTTGGAATTTATTTGGTTTAGCTATTCCAGCAGTTGGATATCAAGGAACAGTTTTACCAATCTTACTAGTTTCATTTATTCTTGCAACAATCGAAAAGAAATTGCATAAAGTGACACCAAGTTGGTTAGATAACTTAACAACACCATTACTTTCTATTATGGTTACAGCATTTTTAACATTCTTATTCGTTGGTCCAGCAATGCGTACTTTAGGTGATTGGATGTCAATGGGAATTTCATGGATTTATAACACTTTAGGATTTGTTGGTGGAGCAATCTTTGGTGGATTCTATGCACCAATTGTTATTACTGGTATGCATCATAGCTTTATTGCGATTGAAACACAATTAATTGCTGATGCTGCAACAACAGGTGGAAGTTTTATCTTTGTCACTGCTTCAATGAGTAACGTGGCACAAGGGGCTGCGGTCTTAGCTGTATTATTATTAACTCAAAATGAAAAGATCAAATCATTATGTAGTGCTTCAGGAATTTCAGCATTACTTGGAATTACTGAACCAGCAATGTTTGGTGTGAACTTAAAATTACGTTATCCATTTATTGCAGCATGTATTGGTAGTGCATGTGGGTCAGCTTGGATTGCATTTACAAAAACATTAGCTCAATCTTTAGGAGCAGCAGGGATTCCTGGATTTATCTCAGTATTACCAAGTCATTATTTAGATTTTGCGATTGGATTAGTAATCTCAATGGTTGTAGCTTTTGCCTTTACAATTATTTTAGGAAAACGTCAATTAGCTAAAGAAGCTGTTGAAACAACTCAAGACAATCAAGAAGTTATTGAAATTGCTGAAAATATTGAAAATGATGCAACTGTTGCTTTACCATTAAGTGGTGAAGTTAAAGAAATTAGTGAAAGTAGTGATGGTGTCTTTGCTGCAAAAACAATGGGTGACGGAATTCTTGTTATTCCTAGTGATGGAAAAGTATATGCTCCTGATGATTGTCGTATTGAATTTGTATTTCCAACAAAACATGCGATTGGATTAACAACTACACAAGGAATCGCAATGCTTATCCATTGTGGAATTGATACAGTTCAATTAGAAGGAAAACCATTTGTTACACATGTTGAACAAGGGGATATGGTTAAAAAAGGAACATTAATGTTAGAGTTTGATATTGATGAAATTCAAAAATCTGGTTATTCAATTGAAACACCAGTTCTTGTAACAAATTTACCAGCAGATAAGAAATTAGAAATGCTTGTGAAAGGTGATAATCAATATGGATGTGAAGCAATTAAAATTACTGAATAAAGAATTATCAATGAATCAAGAAGAATATCAAAAAAAATATCAAGAATATGCTTCTCAAAGAGAAAAAGTGAAACAAGATCCATGGCGTTTACATTACCATCTGATGCCAGAAACAGGTTGGGTGAATGATCCAAATGGCTTATGTCAATTCAAAGGAACCTACCACATCTATTACCAATATTCACCTTTCGATGTTGAAGGCCAAACAAAGTTATGGGGACATATGACAAGTTCAGATTTGCTTCATTTTAAACAAGGAGAACCAGTCTTGTTCCCTGATTCTCGAGTTGATGAAAGAGGAGTTTATTCAGGCTCAGCTTTTATCAAAGATGATACAATTCATTATTTCTATACAGGTAATGTGAAATTAATTGATAAAGAATATGATTATATTTATGCTGGACGTGAACAGAACTTAGTTCATGTAGAAAGTCAGGATGGTTATCATTTTTCTGATAAAGAATGGTTATTAAATCAAAATGATTATCCTCAAGAAATGAGCTGTCATATTCGTGATCCTAAGATTTATGAAAAAGATAATCGTTATTATATGGTTTTAGGCGCAAGATCAATGGATGATCAAGGTTGTGTTTTAATTTATGAAGGAACTGATTTAAAAGATTGGCAATATAAAATGTGTATCACAACAAATGAATCATTTGGTTATATGTGGGAATGTCCAGATTTATTTGATTTAGATCACCAACAATTCTTACTCACTTGTCCTCAAGGTTTACCACATGTTGGTTATCGTTATGAAAATGTTTATCAATCAGGATATTTTCCTATTGAAATAGATTTTAAAAATCAAACATATACATTAAAAGATTTCAGAGAATTAGATTATGGATTTGATTTCTATGCTCCGCAAACATTTGAAGATGAACAAGGACGTCGTATTTTAATTGGTTGGATGGGACTACCAGATATTGATTATACAAATCCAACTTGTGAAAGAGGATGGCAACATGCATTGACAATGCCACGTGTATTGACTCAACAAAATGGAATAATTCATCAAAGTCCAGTTGAGGAAATGAAAGCCTTACGTCAATCACATACTCAAACAACTGTTTCAAACTTCAATGATTGTCACTTGAATGGTTATGTCTTTGAAATGCGTATAGCAATTCAAAAATCAGATGATTTTATCTTACAATTAAGAAAAGGGGCATATTTAAAATATGACCAATCATCAAAATTATTAACTTTAGCATTTGAAGAATGTGGATATGGTCGAGATGAACGTCATATTGAATTAGAAACAATAAACAATATTTGGATTTATTCTGATACTTCAGCATTAGAAATATATATTAATGATGGAAGTTATGTTTTAACAAGTCGTGTCTATTCACTAGAAAATGAAGATAATATTCAATTTATAAAAAGTCATATGGAAGCAACTATAGATTTCTATAAACTTTCTTCTATCATTGTTAAATAAGCTATTATCAATGACAATAGATATCGTAATTATGATATTTATTGTCATTTTCCTTTTGATATATCATGACAATTATAAAAGCTTTCGATATAATGAAAACATGGAAGGAATGATGACTTTGGAATTTCAAGTTGAAACATATACTGGAAAATATATTCAAAAAACAAATAATCATCTTTATATTGCACCAAGTGAAGCTTTGAAAGATATTGTTGCTCATTATACAATTACTTTTCAAAATCCAAATCATTTGATTGGTGAAAATCAAGTGCTTCATCTTATTCCCGATGTAAGTGGTTGTTTTGTTTTTAAATTCTATGATCCTTTAAGTATTATGGTTTGGGGTCCTACGACTAAAATCGTAACAGTTAAAAATGATTTAAATACGTTTCCATGTCGTTTCTTTGTTGAATTTTTACCAGGAGGATTATATCAGGTTTTAGGTCAATCTATTGATTCACTTTTGGATAAAAAGATTGAACTTTCAATAATGAACTCAAAGCTTTATCAAACCATAACAAAAGCCATTGAACATATGAATACATTTGATGAAATGGTTGACTTTATTGATATGTTGTTATGTCGTGAAGTTGCCAAAAATAACATTCCTGAAATTATTTTAGAATCTTTAAAATTGATTGAAACTCATCATGGACAACTTTCTATTTTAGAATTAACCAATCAATTACATAAAAGTGAACGTCAATTAAATCGTTATTTTCATCAATATATTGGTATGGGAATAAAGAAATATTCAAGAATAGTTAATGTAAATCATCTGATTCAAGAAATCAATCAAAAGAATTTATTAGATTTAACATATGAATATGATTATTTTGATCAATCACATTTTAATCATGTTTTTAAACAGATTTGTGAAACAACACCAACTCATTATCTTCAAAACATGTCCGATTTTTACAATGAATTATATAAATTTTCATTAAAATAGAAGATAAGGAGGAAAGCTATATGATTGAATCAAGATGTGGTATAAAATGTAGTGAATGTGAATACAAAGAATCATTGGGATGTCAAGGGTGTTTAAACATTGTGAAGCCTTTTTGGGGTGAAGCTTGTTCGATTAAAGATTCTTGTGAAAGTCGAGGTTATCAACACTGTGGTGAATGTGACAACTTTCCTTGTGATACATTAAAAGCTTTTGCTTATGATGAAAAACAAGGAGACAATGGATTAAGAATTCAACAATGTGAGATATGGAGGAATGAATAAATGAAATATTCAGGGAGTATGTTTGTGGTTGATAATCGTGAAAGAACAATTCAATTTTATAAAGAGATTTTAGGCTTAAGAGTAACAGTTGATTTTGGGGCAAATTTTACGATGACAGGTGGTATAAGTTTTCAGACCAGAGAGAGTTGGATAGAGTTTATTAATTGTGATAGTCAAGATATTCATTATCGTGGTCGTGATGCAGAAATTTATTTTGAAACAGAAGATTTAGATGGATTTTTAACTTTACTTCATTCTAGAGATGATATTGAATATGTTCATCCATTAAAGACTCATGATTGGGGACAAAGGGGAATCCGTTTCTATGATCCTGACTATCATATTATTGAAGTCAGTGAAACGTTAACACAAGTTTGTCGTCGTTTCCAAGCTCAAGGAAAGAGTGTTGAAGAAATTTCTGCAATAACCATGTTATCACCTAAAGTGATAAATAGAATGTTAAAATAAAATGGCTTCAACAAAAGAATATGTTGATTATATCTTACAACAATTATCACTTTTAGAAGATATAAAATGTCGCCCTATGATGGGAGAATATTTAATTTATTATCGCTTAAAAGTGATTGGAGGAATTTATGATAATCGTTTCTTAATAAAAGATGTTCCTTCAGCAGAAGATATTTTACCCAAAGTTATTTATGAAATTCCTTATCCTAAAGCTAAAAAGATGATATTGGTCAATATTGTAGAAGATCCATATTTACTTAAAAAGCTTATCGAATCTATTTACGATGAATTACCAATGCCTAAAAAGAAAAACTGACTCGTGTGCGAAAGCACACTTTTTACTTTCTTCATTTTATTATGAGAGTATAATGGAAATAAGGAAGTGATGATTATGGATAAAGATTTACAAAATATATTTTTAAGATTATCAAAGTCACAATTTAGAAGTCGTTTTCATCTTCAACCAAAAGATTTTGATTATATTGATAAAAAGGGGATAGAAACCATTCAACAACATGCCTATGATTTTATCAATAAACGATTAGCGCCAGCTAAAATAATTAATGATGGAAAACAAACACCGATGCGTGGACATCCAGTTTTTATAGCACAACATGCTACGGCAACATGTTGTCGAGGATGTTTATATAAATGGTATTATATTCAAAAAGGAAAAGATTTAACGAGTGAACAAGTTGATTATATAGTTGCGGTTATTATGGAATGGATAAAAAGAGAATTGCAAAGAAAGGAAAGTGGAAAGTATGTATAAAGTGATTTATCATATTGATGAAAGAGAAAAATGGTCATTAACATTAGGGAATGTTACTAATATGATTGTTTATTATCAAGCACATCATATAGATTATCAAATTGAAGTTTTAGCGAATAGTGTAGCTGTCTGTGACTATCTTAAAGGGAGTACATTTCAATCACAGATTCTATCCTTAATAGAAAAGAAAGTTATCTTTGTAGCTTGTCATAATGCTATGGAGGCTCACCATATTTTAGCAGAACAATTGATGGAAAATATTCAAGTTGTTGATGCTGGAGTTGTTGAATTGGTGACAAAACAAAGTGAAGGATTTGCTTATATTAAGCCATAGAAAGGATAATAAGAGTATGAGATGTTGTTTAAAATCACTTTATTTATGTGTGGAAGATATGGAAAGAGCTATTTGTTTTTATGAGGATTTATTTGAACAATCTGTGACTTTGAAAGATGATATTTATTCAGTGTTTGATATTCATGGTTTTCGTTTAGGTTTGTTTGCTTATCGTAAGATGAATGAAAAGCATCTTTATGGAAATAATTGTTTACCAAGTATTGAGTTTGAAAATTTAGAACTTCTAAAAAAGATTATAGATAACCATCAAGTTGTTTTTCCTTTAACAAAGATTCACGATAATTGGGTATGTGAAATAAAAGATAGTGAAGGAAACTGTATAGAAATAACAGCACCAGTAGGTTAAGATTATGAATGATTTGTAGAGGGTAAAATAAGGTTTATAATTGGAGGATAAGATGAAAAAGATAGAAGAATTAAGTGGATGTCTTGAACAAGATGTTTCGATTGTGTTGGATAGATATCATAAAGAAAAAACAAAAGAACATGTTTTTCAAGTGGCTAAAAAGAGTGTAGCCTTAGCAAGACAGTTTCATGTAGATGAAAGAATTTGTTTTGAAGCAGCTTTATTACATGATATAAGTGCAATTGTTTCACCTTTAGAAATGCTTGAGATAGCTAATGAGTATGGTTTGTTATTGGATCCTGCTGAAAAGAAATATCCTTTTTTGCTTCATCAACGGATTTCAGTCATATTTGCTAAAGAATTTTTTAATATTGATGATGAAGATGTATTGAGTGCAATTGGTTGTCATACGACTTTAAAGGCTCATCCGAGTGTTTATGATATGATTGTTTTTTTGGCTGATAAGATAGCTTGGGATCAACAAGGAGAACCACCTTATTTAGCTATGTTGGAAAAGGATTTAGAAATATCTTTACAAAAGGCTTGTTTTGATTTCATTGAGATGCAATGGAAAGAAGGACGTTTATTGTATCCTCATCAGTGGATAAAGGAAGCTTATGCTGATTTGCAAGAATATATGAATCATTGTAGTGAATAGGTATTTTCATAAGCGAAAGTGCCTTTTTATTTTTTTCGTTTCTTGAAAGTGATACAATAAGAAAAAAGGAGGAATAAAAAAATGCGTGGAATTTATTCATCAGTGACAGATATTAGAAGAAAGATTTTTACTGAAATTGCTAGAATGGCTTATGATGGAGATTATTCAGTTATTGAAGAATTACCATTTAAGATTATTCCCGGTGAAGTTGCAACTTATCGTGAAAGTATTTTCTTGGAACGTGCAATCGTTGGGGAAAGGTTAAGACTAGCAATGGGGCTTCCTTTGCGTAAGATAGATCAGCATACTTTATTATCAAATGGGATTAGTGAAAGTGCAATTGCTGAAAAGTATTATGAACCTCCACTTATTAATATTATTAAATTTGCTTGTCATGCTTGTCCAGATAATATTGTGAAAGTGACAGATGCTTGTCAAGGATGTTTAGCTCATCCTTGTCGTGAAGTTTGTCCAAAGGGAGCAATTGAAATTGTAAATGGTCGTAGTGTTATTGATCAGGAAAAATGCATTAAATGTGGATTATGTATAAAAAGTTGTCCATATAATGCTATTATGAAATTAGAAAGACCTTGTGCAAAGGCTTGTGGTATGGATGCTATTAGAACAGATGAAAACGGACATGCTGATATTGATTATGATAAATGCGTATCTTGTGGTATGTGTTTAGTCAATTGTCCTTTTGGGGCAATTAGTGATAAAGGACAGATTTTCCAACTTATTACAGCCATGAAACGTGGTTATAAAGTTTATGCAGCTGTTGCGCCAGCTTTTGTTGGTCAATTAGGACCAAAAGTAACTCCAGAAAAACTAAAAGGAGCAATGAAAGCATTAGGTTTTGAAGATACTATTGAAGTAGCAGTTGGGGCAGATTTATGTACGATTGAAGAAGCTGAAGATTTCTTAGATAAGGTTCCAGAAAAGCAACCATTTATGGGAACATCTTGTTGTCCAGCTTGGTCAGTCATGGCTAAAAAATTATTCCCAGAATTTAAACCTTATATTTCAATGGCATTAACCCCAATGGTTTTAACTGCTCGTATGATAAAAAAAGAACATCCTGATTGTAAAGTTGTTTTTGTTGGCCCATGTGCAGCGAAAAAGCTAGAGGCTTCTCGTAAATCAGTGAGAAGTGATGTGGATTTTGTATTAACTTTTGAAGAAATCATGGGTATGTTTGAAGCTAAGGATATTCATTTTGAAGATTTAACTGAGATTGATGAATTAAGTGAAGCAACTGCTGATGGTCGTGGCTTTGCTGTGAGTGGTGGTGTTGCGCAAGCTGTTGTCAATTGTATTCATGAAAAGTATCCTGATAAAGAAGTCAAAGTTCATGCTGAAGAAAGTTTACGTAACTGTCGTAAGATGTTACAAGATGCTAAAAAAGGTGTTTATGATGGATACTTATTAGAAGGTATGGCTTGTCCAGGTGGATGTATTGCTGGAGCGGGAACTTTACAGTCAATTGTCAAAGCTAAAAATGCAGTCAATCGATTTAAGAACAGTTCTCAAAAGAAAGTCTCATCGGAAAGTCAATATGCTCATAAATTAGATGATTTGGTTGAAGATTAAATTATGAAAAAATTGATTGTTGAAACAACCAAACAAGAAAGAAAAGATTATGTTCAAAAGTTATTTCATTGTCATAATGGAGATTGTGACAATTGTGGGGTTTGTCAAATCTTTAAAGGTGTTTCACCACAAGTTGTATTTCAGGATTATATTGAAGGAAAAAGAGAATTTCAAGATATTGCAAAAGAGTTTCATCGATAAACTCTTTTCTTTTTACGAAATTCATTTTTGTACAAGGATAAAAAGATGTATAATAGTGTACACTAAGGGGGAGTTTTTGTGGGTGTAGAGGAAAATAATTTTGCCAGAGGGACAATGTCATCACATATTATTCATCTTGCTGGACCGATGATTGTCGCTCAGCTGATTAATGTTTTATATAATGTCATTGATCGTATTTATATTGGAAGAATACCTGAAGTTGCTACTTTAGCAATGGGTGGTTTAGGTTTATGTTTACCTTTAATATCAATTATTATTGCTTTTGCAAATCTGTTTGGTATGGGTGGTTCACCACTATGTTCGATTGCAAGGGGAAAAGGAGATATTGATGAAGCAGAAGAAATTATGGGTAATTCTTTTACTTTATTGATTCTTTTTTCTATTTTGATTATGGTTATTGGTTTTCTTTTTAAAGAAGATTTATTATGGTTATTTGGAGCAAGTGAAAATACGATTGGTTATGCTAATGATTATATGAGTATTTATTTGTTTGGAACTTTCTTTGTTTTGATTGGATTAGGGATGAATAGTTTTATCAATAGTCAAGGGTTTGCAAAAATTGGGATGATGACGGTTATGCTTGGAGCAGTTACGAATATTATTTTGGATCCTATCTTTATTTTTGGTTTATCTTTAGGGGTTAAAGGAGCAGCTATTGCGACTGTCTTTTCGCAGTTTGTTTCGGCTGTTTGGACATTTCATTTTCTAACTGGGGATAAGACGATTTTAAAGATTAAAAGAGAAAAGATGAAATTAAAAGCTTGTCATGTGAAAAGGATTTTTTCTTTAGGAATGGCTGGTTTTATGATGGGAATCACTAATTCAATTGTCACAATTGTATGTAATTCAACTTTACAAAGTTATGGGGGAGATTTGTATGTTGCGATTATGACAATTATTAATTCTATACGTGAAGTGATTTCCTTACCAGGACAAGGTTTGGCTAATGCTTCACAACCTGTTTTAGGATTTAATTATGGTGCTAAGCAATATCAAAGAGTTTTACAAGGTATGAAGTTTGTAACGATTGCTTCTTTAGTGACAAGTTTGTTGTTATGGGGGTGTGTGACATCATTACCAGAATTATTTATTCGTATTTTTAGTCATAATCAAGATATTATTAGTCATGGGGTTGTTTCAATTCGTCTTTATTTCTTTGGCTTTTTTATGATGTCTTTTCAAATGACAGGACAAGCTATTGCTGTGGGATTAGGTAAATCTAAACAGGCAGTTTTCTTTTCAATTTTTAGAAAGGTTATTATTGTTGCTCCATTAACAATTATTTTACCTCGTTTTATTGGAATTAATGGAGTCTTTATTGCTGAGGCAATTAGTAATTTTATTGGTGGAGGAGCTTGTTATATAACGATGTTATTGACAATTGGGAAAGAGCTTATGAAAAAGAGTAAAGAAGTTGATTTAATAAAATAATGAGTTGCATATTTTATTGAATTATGCAACATGATGTGATATGATTTTGTTATCAAATGAGGTGTTGGTATGCAAACAAAGAATCGTATTTACATGGCTATTGATTTAAAATCATTTTATGCTTCAGTTGAATGTGTAGAAAGAAATCTTGATCCGCTTACAACAAATTTAGTTGTTGCTGATACAAGTAAAACAGAAAAAACAATATGTTTAGCTGTTTCACCATCATTAAAGCAATATGGGATTCCAGGGCGGGCAAGGTTATTTGAAGTTGTTAGTAAAGTTAAAGAAATTAATGCTAATAGAAAGCATAGTATTCGAGGAAAAGCTTTTCAAGATGAATCCTATATTGATACAGAGTTAAAAGAAAATCCTTATTTAGAGTTAACTTACATAGCTGCTCCACCACGGATGGCATTTTATATGGAATATAGTACACGAATTTATGAAATTTATTTGAAATATGTATCACCTCAAGATCTACATGTTTATTCAATTGATGAAGTTTTTATTGATGCAACAAATTATTTAAAAGCAGCAAACAAAACACCAAAAGAATTTGCTAAAATGATTATTCAAGATATTTATCAAACGACAGGTTTAAGTGCAACTGCTGGAATTGGTACAAATTTATATCTTGCGAAAGTAGCAATGGATATTGTTGCTAAACATGTGAAGCCAGATCATGACGGGGTCTGCATTGCTCAACTTGATGAAATGCGATATCGGAAATATTTATGGAAACATCAACCAATTACTGATTTTTGGCGAGTAGGTCGTGGTTATGCTAAGCGACTTAAAGAAGTTGGTTTATATACAATGGGAGATATTGCAAAATGTTCAGTTGGTAAAGATGATGAGTATTATAATGAAGAATTATTATATAAGTTATTTGGGATTAATGCTGAGCTTTTAATTGATCATGCTTGGGGATATGAACCATGCACAATGAAACATATTAAAGCTTATAAACCAGAAAATAATAGTTTTGGAGCAGGACAGGTTTTAAGTTGTCCTTATCCTTTTTTTAAAGGGAGACTTGTTTTAAAAGAAATGCTAGATTCACTTGCTTTAAGTTTGGTGGATAAGGGTTTAGTAACAAATCAAATTATTGTAAATGTGGGTTATGATATCGAAAATACGTCATCATATAGTGGTGAAATCACAACTGATAGATATGGTCGAAAGATTCCTAAACAAGCTCATGGAACGATTAATCTTGATCGATTTACATCATCTTCTAAGCTGATAAGAGAAGCAGTTTTAAAATGGTATGATAAGTATGTCGATAAGACTTTGACGATTAGGAGAGTAAATATATCGGCAAATCATGTTGTTGAAGAAAATATTGTGAAAGAAAAAGAAATGATTCAACAAATGGATATATTTACTGATTATGAGTTGTTACAAAAAGAAGAAGAAAAGCTTAAAAAAGATTTGGAAAAAGAAAAAAGGCTTCAACAGGCAACATTGCAAATTAAAAAGAAGTATGGAAAGAATGCAGTATTAAAAGGTATGAATTTTGAAGAAGGAGCAACTGCTAAAGAAAGAAATGGAACAATAGGAGGTCATAAAGCATGAAATCAAAAGATATACATAATTATGATGATATTATTGATAGACCTCATCATGTTTCATCTCATCATCCTCAGATGTCTTTAGATGACCGAGCTGCTCAATTTGCTCCTTTTGCAGCATTAACTGGACATAAAGAAGCTGTCAATGAAAAAGAACGATTGACTGAAAAGAAAAGAATTTTAGATGAACATCAAAAAGAAATATTGAATTTAAAACTATTAGAGAAATGTATGCATATTAAGGAACATCCTCAAATGAAGGTAACCTATTTTCAAGCAGATGAAAAAAAGTCTGGAGGAAAGTATGTAACTATTAATGAGGCTTTAAAAAAGATAGATGAGTATGAGAATCTATTAATTTTTATGAATGGTTTAAAAATTAATATTAATGATATTTATGAAATAGAATAGATAAATAAGAAAATGAGTTTCTTGCTAAAAGTAAGTTACTCATTTTCTTATTTTAAGAGCCTTAATTATAACAAAGAAATATAACAATGAAAGAAAAGGAATGTTTCAAACAATATGTAGAATACACATTGATGTATTTAATTAATGAGGATATAATAATGTGTGTTTAATGTAATAAGAATATTGATTATGGAAAAGGTGAATGAAATGATAAAAAAGAATATAATTATAATTCTTTCTTTATGTCTATGTTTTGTTTTGTTTGGATGTTCATCTCAGAAATCTGAAGAAACAAATCCTGAAACTGAAGAAATAATAAATAAGATTCCTGAATTTGAATTTCCAGATAGTTGTTTTAATCGTTTTTTTTCGAAAGATGAAAAAGACAATGTGTATTTTAAAGCTGGGAAAAAATTGTATAAGATGAATAATCATCAAAAACTAAGTGTTGTATCTGATTTGCTTATTAATAATAAATATTTAATAATGTATTCACAATACTATAATAACAGTATTTATTTATTGCTTTTAAGTGTTAATAGTGCTGTTCATCACAAACCTGGTATTGCAAAAATAAATCCCGATGGAACACATTTTGAATATTTATTTGATGTAAATAATACTCTAGATATTATAAATATGTTTATATATAATGATATCATCTATTTTAATCCTAGTACGGAAAATGAAAATCTTATTGGTTATTCACTTGAAGAACCATATAATCAGATAGATAGTAAACATTATTCTATATTTGATGAAAGAGCTCAACAAATCAAAGAAGCCTTTCCTGATTATCCTATTTCTTTTGAACAACATACTTATAAAGAAAGTATATACATGCGACATAAAAATGAAGATGAAAGTTTTTCAATCATACAATATGATGTAGAAAACAATCAAAAAATAGAATATCCCTTAGATCAAGATATAAAAGAAATTTGGTGTATAGATTTAATTGATGATTGCTGGTTTATTAGAACTGACCAAGCTATTTATGAATATAATATTGATTTTACAGTGGGTAAAAAAATATTTTCTGGAAATCAGCTTTCAACTTATACAATATATGATCAAGGGAATGGTAGGTATGATGTTCATTAAAATAAAGAATGTTGGTTCCATAAATAATGATCTGACATTTTTAAATAGAATATAAATTATTATATATAAAATATTATTTGTTTGTTTAATAAGGAATATGTGATGAAAAAGGAGATATAGATTTATGAATTATTTTGAAATAAAAAACAATACAATAGATGAAAGTGTAATCCATGAAATCAGACCATTTCTTATTGAAAAATGGCGTAAATATATGACTATTTTTATAGGAATATTTATGCTTTTTTTTGCGTTGTATGGACATACTTCTCCATATGACAGTGTAAGAGTAATAACAGCCTTTGGATTCCCACTTTTTATTTTTTCTATTATTCAAGTTATTAGAATGCCAATAATTGCTGAAAAAAGAATGTTACAAACCTTAGAAGCAATCCATACTGGCTCATACTGTTGTGATATAAGTTTAACTGAAAATGGTATAAAAATTAATAATTCATCTGCAGAAATTAATTACAATTACATTTCAAGAATAGTTATCACAGAAAGAACAATAGCACTTTTTACTAAAAGTAATGCTTGTTTAATTATTAGGAAAGATGGTTTAGAATTTAAAACTTATAATCAAATTGTTGATTTTTTACATTCTATCTGTAAAAATGCGAAATTGATATATAAATAAAAGATGATAGTTTAGAGTTATCTATTTACCAAAATGAAAATGATTATTGTATAAGCTATTTTTAAATTTAATAAAAACATATTTTCATTAAAAAAACATATAATTTTAAGGGTGATGACATGAAAAAATTAGTACCCTTTATTTTATTATTTGCATTATGTTCTTTAACGTTTAAACCAGTAATGAGTGCCACATCATCACAAACTCTAGCGAAGAAAGTGGTCGTTTTGGACCCAGGTCACGGTGGAATGGATAATGGCGCACATGTTGGAAATGTTAATGAAGATGAGCTTAATTTGAAAATCAGTTATGCCATTAAAGAGGAGCTAGAATCTCGAGGAGCAACTGTGTATTTAACGCGTAGTGATGATCAAGATATGACAAGACGTGATTATAATTATTCAAAACAAGATGATATGTATTTGCGAGCTTTAAAAATAGATGAATATAAGCCGGACTTATTTTTAAGTATACATTTAAATTCAGCATCATCAAGTGCTTGGGGATCACAGGTTTTTTATTATAAAAAAAGTAGTGATGGGGAAAGACTGGCAAAATGTATTCATGAAAAAATGAAGCCAGTAACGGGAACACGTAAAAATATATCTTCTTGTGGTTTCTATGTTTTACGTGCAACGCAATCATTAGGTGTATTAATAGAATGTGGTTTTTTGTCTAATGCAAATGAAAGAGGACAATTAAAAAATAGTCGTTATCATAAAAAATTAGCTGTTGCGATTAGTGATGGAATAGAAGAATATGAAAAATCATTGAGTGGACCAGTTGACATTTTATTGTAATGAAGTAGGAATAATGGTATGATTAAAGTAATAAAAAGGGGTCTTTTATATGAAAAAAATCATAAAATTATCATGCTGTTTTGTTTTATTGTTATGTTTAGGGTGTACACCAAAATCTCATTTGGATCCAGATAATCCAGTAACTGTTCATTTATGGAATTATTATACTGGTAAACAGATGGAATCTTTTAATGCACTTGTTGATACTTTTAATACAGGTGTAGGGAAAGAAAAAGGTATTGTTGTAGAAGTAACAAGTGTTGGAAATGTTAATGATTTAGGTAAAAATGTACTTGATGCAGCAAATAAAAAAGTTGGTTCATCAGAAATGCCTGATATTTTTGCCGCTTATGCAGATACAGCTTATCAAATTGATCAATTAGGTAAGGTTGTTGATTTAAGTGATTATTTTAGTAAAGATGAATTAGCTGAATATGTTGATGGATATATTGATGAAGGTCATTTTAATGATGGATTAAAGATCTTTCCAGTTGCTAAATCTACGGAAATTATGATGATTAATACGACTGATTTTGAACCGTTTGCAAAGGCTAAAGGAGTTACTTTAGATGATTTACAAACAATTGAAGGATTAAATGAAGTTGCCAAGAAGTACTATGAATATACAAATGGAAAAGCTTTCTTTGGTCGAGATGCTTTAGCTAATTATATGATTATTGGTTTAAAAGAATTTGGTCATGATATTGTGAGTGTTAAAGATGATCAAGTGGTTTTTGATTTTGATAAAACAATTGTAAGAAAGTTATGGGATAATTATTATTTGCCTTATATTCATGGTTATTATAAAGCAGAAGGTCGTTTTAGAAGTGATGATGTAAAGATGGGGAATATTATAAGTTTTGTCGGTTCTTCATCAGGCGCAACTTTCTTCCCAAAAAAAGTCATTATTAATGATGAAAAGAGTTATCCTATTGATGTTAAAGTTTTAAAAGCTCCAACTTTTAAAGATGGACAAGCTTATGCTGTTCAACAAGGTGCTGGTTTGGTTGTGACTAAGGGTGATGATGCACATATTGAAGGATCAATAGAATTTTTAAAGTGGTTTACGGATGTTAATCAAAATATTAAGTTCTCTATTGATTCAGGGTATTTACCAGTCAAGAAAGCCGCTAATGATATGGATTCAATTGAAAAAAATACAAAGATTGAATCTGAATTAATGAAAGAAGTTATTCAGGTTTCTGTTGATACAGTTAATGAAAGTAAACTTTATACAACAAAGGCTATTCCTAATGGAACAAGTTTTAGATCAAAATTGGAGTCAAGTTTAAAAGATAAGAGTGAAAAAGATCGTCAAGCAATTGCTAAATCTCTAAAGAATGGTCAAAATGAAAAAGCTGTTTTTGAAAAATATGAAAATGATCAAAATTTTGAAGCTTGGTATCAAGAAACATATCAAGCATTAAAAGAGATTATTACAAATGAATGAATTGTTAAATAAAAGAAAATCTTTATTTAGACGTGTTTTTATACCAATGTGTATATTAGTTGGCTTTATTATTTGTTTTATTGTTTCAATAGCGAGTTATTATGATATATTTGGTGAAATTAATGGGAACAGTCGTAGTTTATTTGATCAAGAAGTGACCAACCGTGCTCATTATTTAGAAAATGCAATGGTATCAAAATGGTCTAATATGGGATTTGAGATTGAACGTATTAATCAAGTGACACATGATTATATTGAAAAAAATCATGTTTCATTAAAACAGCTTGATCATTCTTCAAAGGATAGTCAAAAGTTATTAAAAGAGATTTCAAGTGAATTAATTACTTTACTAAGAAATAGAGGAACAACTGGAGTTTATTTGATGTTAAGTCAAGGAGATTTTTCAGGTAATAAAACACATTATTATCCAGGAATATATATTGTTGATAATGATCCTGAAAGCAAATATGAATCTTCAAATTCAGATTTATTATTAACCAGATGTCCAGTTGAGCTTGTTGATGATTTAGATATTTCAATGGATTCAAATTGGCAGCCATCTTTTGAATTTGAAAAAGATGATTTAGAGTTTTATGATGATATTTTTAAGAATTTTGATTTATCAGCAAAAGATGATGATATTGCCATAAGTGATGTTGGTCGTTGGATACCACCATATCAACGTTATGGAAGTGATACATATTCTATTTCATATATTTTACCACTTATTTATAATAAGCATGTTTATGGAGCAATAGGGATTGATGTTTCTTTTGCCTATTTACAAAAGCTTTTACCTTATCATGAATTAGATAAAGATGATAAAGCGGGATATATCTTAGCACTGCAACAAGATGATACACATTATCAAACATTATTTGTAAGTGGACCATATTATTCATCATCAATTAAACAGTTTTCTACTTTAGATATACCTAATGATAAAGTTAAATATATTCGGGAAAATGTTTATTGTTCACCATATCCATTAAAATTTTATAACTCAAATACACCTTATTCTCATGAAAAGTGGGTTTTAATGGGAATTGTTGATAAAAGTCAACTCTATGGTTTTACTGAGCATTTAGGTACTATCTTTTCTATTGCTATGTTTATTATTTTAGGAATAGGAACCTTGTTATCGTATATATTAACCCGTTATATTACGCATCCAATTGTAGATTTAGCTAATCATATTTCACAAACATCTGGTGCTATTTCAAGAGTGAATCTAGAAAGAACACATATTATTGAAATAGATCAATTGATTGAAGCTATTGAAAAAATGGGAAATGATGTTTTAGCATCAGCTTCTCGTTTTACGAATATTATTGAATTAGCTAATACTAAATTAGCTGGATTTGAATTGGATTATGTAAGAAATGAATTATTTATTACTGATGGATTCTTTGATATCTTCTTATTACATGATATTGATACAAAGAATTTAACAGTTGAACAATTTAAAAAGATATTTAAGATGTTTGATTCAGTTTGTCAACCAACAACAAAGCATAATGAATGTATTTATCATATTACATCACAGGGCGAACAAATCTATTTACGTTTAAGATATCATGAAACAAGTGAAAAATGTGTAGGCTTGGTCGAAGAAATTAGTGATATGATTAAAGAAAGACAAGTCATTGAACATGAAAGAGATCATGATGTTTTAACGGGATTAGTTAATCGTCGAGCTTTCCAAAGACAAATGAAACGTTTATTTAGTATTGAAATGGAACATTTAAAGATTGCCGCTTTGGTTATGATGGATTTAGATAACTTAAAATCTATTAATGATAAGTATGGACATGATTGTGGAGATTCTTATATCAAAGCTACAGCGGATATTTTTGCAAGATATTCACCTAAGAATACCATTGTCTCTCGTACTTCTGGTGATGAGTTCTATTTATTCTATTATGGTTATAATTCAAAGGATGAGATTAATCATCATTTACAAGAATTAAAGAATGCAATCGCTGTATCAACTGTTGTTTTACCTAATGGGGAAAGAGTAAGAGTCCATGTTTCTGGGGGAGTTGCTTGGTATCCTCAAGATTCTACACAATTTGAAGAACTTCAAAGATATTCAGATTTTGCTATGTATACAGTAAAACATACAGTTAAAGGGGAAATTGGAACATTTGATTTTGAGGAATATGAAAATAATGCAATTATTATGAAGAAACGTATGGATTTCCATGAGTTAATTGATCAAAATCGTTTAATTTATTATTTCCAACCAATTGTTGATATAAAAACCGGAAAAGTATTTGGTTATGAAGCTTTGATGCGTTCAACTCATCCTGTTTTAAAGAATCCTAAAGATATTTTATCGATTGCTAAGTTGGAAGCACAATTAAATAATATTGAAATCTTAACTTGGAAAAAGGCCCTAGAAAGTTATCAAACACTTTCTTTAAAAGGACAGGTTAAAAAGGAACATAAAGTCTTTATTAATTCTATATCTAATCAGTTTATTCCTGATGCTGATGTTTCAATAATTGAAGAACAGTATGGTTCTATTTTGGATAAAGTTGTATTAGAAGTGACTGAAGATGAAGAAAATAATGATGATTGTTTTTCTAAAAAGAGTGCAGTTTTAAAACGTTGGCATGCCCAAGTTGCTTTAGATGATTATGGTAGTGGATATAATAGTGAACGTAATCTTTTAATGGTTGATCCAGCTTATGTTAAAATTGATATGGATATTATTCGTGATATTGATAAAGAACCAGATAAACAAAAGATTGTGGAAAATATTGTATCTTATTGTCATGAAAGAAATAAGAAAGTCATTGCTGAAGGAGTGGAAACTGTTTTAGAGTTAGCACTTGTTTATCATTTGAAGGTGGATTATGTTCAAGGTTTCTTATTTGCTAAACCAGAACAAATGCCTCCTGATATTAATGAAGAAGCATTGATGGTTTTAAGAGAATTGAATAAATAAGTTGAAGATGGATCATACGGTCCATCTTTTTTAAAAAAAATACAAAAAAGTATTGACGAAAAAAATCGACTATGATAATATATTAGGGCAGTCGGCGATGGGCCTGTAGCTCAGTTGGTTAGAGCGCACCCCTGATAAGGGTGAGGTCGATGGTTCAAATCCATTCAGGCCCACCATTTAAAAACTGCACAATATATATGGGCCTGTAGCTCAGTTGGTTAGAGCGCACCCCTGATAAGGGTGAGGTCGATGGTTCAAATCCATTCAGGCCCACCATATATATATTTGAATTGGGGCTTTAGCTCAGATGGGAGAGCGCCTGCTTTGCACGCAGGAGGTCAGCGGTTCGATCCCGCTAAGCTCCACCAATTGCAATCTAACTCGTATCATTGATACGAGTTTTTATTTTTGAGTTTTATTGAATTTGATAGACCTTTGTGCTATGATATCTACAAGATAGTTGAAAAGTCGTAGCTCGTTACTGATGTAACGCTTTTTATTTATATAAGGAGAAAAAATGGAAAAATATATAAGTGCATTGTTGATTTCATTTTATGTGTATGGTTTTGCTGGATGGGTATGGGAATCTTTTATTTGTCCAGTGATTACAGGTGGGAAAATAAAAAATAGTGGTTTTTTAAATGGTCCAATTGTACCTATTTATGGTGTAGGAGCATTGAGTGTTTCTTTATTGTTCTCTGTTCATGAAACTTATTTATCTATTTTTATTGGCGGTGCTTTTGTTGCTTGTGTGATTGAATATTTCACATCATGGGCAATGGAAAAACTGTATCATAGACGTTGGTGGGATTATAGTGATAAAGCTTTTAATGTGAATGGGAGAGTTTGTTTAGAAGGCTTTTTGGTTTTTGGTTTATTTAGTGTAGTAGCTGTAAAGTTTATTCAGCCAGCACTCATGGAACGTATTTTAAATCATGGTATGTTGATGTTGGTTGTTGTTGCTACATCACTAACAACACTACTTGTATTAGATATGATTGTGACAATTATTGCTTTAGCGCATTTAGAAGAACGTTTGGATGGATTTATCAAAGATGTAGAAATGTATGCTGAAAAGGCATTTGATGGTTTTGAGTCAGGAAGAAAGAATTTCTATGATGTATTAGAAACATTAAAGATGAATGATAAGCCAGCTTATAAGAATTTTATAAAAGGAAAGAATTTGATGTATCATCGTATTATTAAAGCCTTTCCGGATTTAACAAATAAGAAAAAATAAAAGGGAGTTTGTATGAAAAAGTTTTTGGGAAATAAAACATTTTATTTAACAACACTATCAATTGCTTTGCCAATTATGGCTCAGCAATTTGTCACAAGTTTTGTTAATTTAATTGATAATATCATGATTGGGAGCGTTGGGAGCTTAGCGTTAACATCGGTTACTGTAGCAAATCGTATTTATTTGATTTTTAATTCAACACTTTTTGGAATATGTGGGGCAGCAGGAATCTTTATTGCACAATATTATGGGGCAAAGGATCATCGAAAATGTCAAAAGATTTTAGATATCAATCTTGCATGTGGGTTATTGGTAGCAATAGGATTTGTTATAGCGTTATTGATAATACCAAGACAGTTGATTGAAATCTTTTCATCTTCTCAGGCAGTTATTGATGAAAGTATGCGTTATATTCAATTTGCTGTTTTAACATACATTCCTTATGCTTTTAGTTTTAGTATTATGATGGCTTTGCGTGCTGTAGGAATTAATAAGATTCAATTGGTTATTGGAAGTATTACAGTTTTAACCAATACAACATTAAATTTTATTTTAATCTTTGGTCATTTAGGACTTCCTGCTTTAGGAGTACAAGGAGCAGCAATTGCAACATCTATTGCTAGATTTTTAGAATTAGGAATTTATCTTGTTTTACTTTTAAGAAAAAAATATTTATTTACTTTTTCAATTTCTGGGTTATTGCATTTAGATGTTCCATTAATACGTTCAATGATTAAAAAGGCCATCCCTTTAACAGCAAATGAAATTTTCTTTTCATTAGGACTATCAATTATATTCTTATCATATATGCGTTGCAATGAAAGTCTTATTCCAGCAATTAGTGTTGTTGATACAGTTATGCAAATTGCTTATATTATTTTTAGTGGTTTATCTAGTGCTGTTTCGATTTTAATTGGCAATCGTCTGGGGGCTAATCAGATTAGTGAAGCAAGGGATAATGCTTATAAACTTATTGCTTTTGGAGTTATGATAGCTATTGTTATTGCAAGTATTTTTGTATCGATTGCTCCAATTATTGCGTCATTTTATAATGTTGAAGATATTATTAAAAAGACGATTGTTACATTATTAACAATTAAATCTTGTTTATTACCAGTTTATTGTTATAATGCTTGTGTTTTCTTTACTCTAAGGGCTGGTGGAGATACTTTTTCTACAATGTTGATGGATTCAGGATTCTTATGGGGTGCTGGGGTTTTGATTTCGACAGTATTATCTATGTTTACAAATATTTCATTGGTTTACTTATTTACGATTGTAGAAGCTAGTGATATTATGAAACTTTTTATAGCAACCTATTTTTTTAAAAAAGGAAGATGGGCAAAGAATATAACAACGGCATAATAGGAGGAAAAATAATGGCAAAAGCATCAAAAGAAAATTATATTGTTAAAACTTTAAATGGAATGGCATATGGTTTTTTTGCAAGTTTAATTATTGGAACAATTTTAAAACAGGTTGGAATTGCTTTACATATTCAAGATTTTGTGACTTGGGGAAGTTTAGCAAGTTATTTAATGGGACCGGCCATTGGAGTTGGAATAGGGATTGTTATTGAGGCGAAGGGCTTAAATATGATTTCAGCGGTTATTGCTGGAGCTATTGGCGCAGGAACATTTTCTATTCATCAAGGTAATGTGAGTGTTGCAGTAGGAAACCCTATTTCTGCTTATTTAGCTGTAATTGTGGCAGTTGAAGCGACGAAACTTGTTCAAGATAAGACACCACTAGATATTTTATTAGTTCCTTTTACATCTATTTTATGTGCAGGGATTATAACACGTTTTATAGGACCATACATTAGTCAATTGATTATTTGGATTGGTGACTTAATTAATCAAGGAGTAGAAATGCAACCGATCTTTATGGGAATGGTTGTTGCTGTTTTAATGGGAATGGCTTTAACAGCACCTATTTCTTCGGCTGCGATTGGGATTATGCTTGGACTCAACGGTTTGGCTGCTGGAGCTGCACTAGCAGGATGCTGTGCTCAAATGGTTGGTTTAGCAATTATGTCGATGGACGATAATAGTATTGGAGATGTAATTGCGATTGGCATAGGAACAAGTATGTTACAGTTTAAAAACATTGTTAAACGTCCACTTATATGGTTACCACCAATTGTTGCAAGTTTAATCACTGGGGTTATTTCTTCGGCAATATTAGGAATCAAGTGTACAGCCGTTGGTTCAGGTATGGGAACTGCTGGATTGGTTGGTTTATTAGAATGTATCCAAGTAATGGGAACATCATTTTGGTTACCATTGATTCTTGTTGATGTTCTTTTACCAATAATTATTTGTTTTGGGATGTATCGCGCTTTTAGAAAACTGAATTATATTAAAAGCGGAGATTTGAAATTAACAAGATTATAATCATCTTTGGATGATTTTTTCTTTTATTCAAGATGAAAAGAAGCTATAATGGAAATGGTGAGAAAAATGAAATTAGAAAAATTATTAGAAGAAATAGATTATCAATTCATTCAAGGAGATTTATCACAAGAAGTCAGTCAAATAGACTATGATTCACGTTTAGTTGTGGATAACAGTTTGTTTGTCTGTATCCCTGGAGCAAATGTTGATGGACATGATTTTATTGATCAAGTTATTAATAAAGGAGCAAAAGTTATTGTTGTAGAAAGAGAAGTTCCTTATCAAGCAGGAATTACTTATTTACAAGTTGAAAATGCTAGAAAGGCTTTAGCTTTTTTATCATGTGCCTTCTTTGATCATCCTAGTCGTAAAATGACAGTGATCGGTTTAACTGGAACTAAAGGAAAAACAACAACTTCTTATATGGTTGAATCTATTTTACAAAATGCTGGTAAAAAAGTAGGAATTATAGGAACAATTGGTTCAATTGTGAATGGAAAATTTCAAAAAACAAAAAATACAACACCTGAATCATTTGAATTACAACGTTTAATGAATGAAATGGTAGAAAGTGGTTGTGAATATTGTGTTATGGAAGTTTCTTCACAAGGATTGATGTTAAATCGTGTAGCGGGAATTGATTTTGATTATGGTGTGTTTACCAATTTATCACCTGATCATATTGGAAAAAATGAACATTCTTCTTTTGAACATTATATGGCATGTAAGAAGATGTTATTTCAAATGTGTAAAGTCGGTATCTTTAATAAAGATGATGAACATTATCAAGATATGATTGATCAAGCTGCATGTCAAATCAAAACATATTCAATTCATCAAGCCAGTGATTTAAAAGCTACTGATATTCAATTATATCAAGGACAAGGAACTTTAGGAGTATCTTTCCAAACAACTGGTGAAATAAATGCAGCATTTCAAACTGATATCCCAGGACGTTTTAGTGTTTATAATTCATTAGTTGCGATTATGATTTGTCATCTTTTGAAAATCGAAACAAAATATATCCAAGAGGCATTAACAAAAGTACGAGTAAGAGGACGTGTTGAAATTGTTCCTGTTCAGCAAGATTATACAGTAATTATTGACTATGCTCATAATGCCTTCTCATTTGAGAGTATTTTAGAAACAATGGAAGAATACCATCCTCATCGTATTTATTGTGTTTATGGGGCTGGTGGAAAACGTGATAAAAAGCGTCGCTATGATGTTGGTGAAGTGGTTGCTAGACATCATGCGTATTCAATTGTGACAGCGGATAATCCACGTGGTGAAAGTACAAGACAAATCTGTGAAGATATCGTTACAGGGATTAATCGTGTTGGTGGTGAATATATCATTATTGAAGATCGTAAAGAAGCGATTCATTATGCTTTGGCTCATGCGAAAAAGGATGATATTATCTTATGTTTAGGAAAAGGGCATGAAGATTATATTATTTATGATGAAGTGAAAACACCATTTAGTGAAAAAGAAATTATTGAAGAATATTTTCAAAAATAGGACTGAAAAAGACTTTTCAATCATATAGTATCTTGGTGATACATATGAAGAAAGTCTTTTTTTTACTAGTGATAATTTTGATTGGTGGAATATTTTATTTTTCACAACAGCCACATATTCATTTTATTCAAGATGAGATACATCTTTCTTTACATGCTAAGGTTGAACCATATGATTATATTGAAGAAGTCTCACATATGGATATAGAAGAATTAAAAATAGATAATCAAGTTAATAATAATAAACTAGGAGAATATCAAATTCATTATCATTATAAAAAGAAAACATTCACACTCAAAGTCTTTATTGATGATATGTTAGCACCCCAATTTGAAGTCATCAATGCAAAAATACTAAGAAATGATAAAGTCAATCCCAAAAGCTTAGTGAAAAATATCCAAGATGATTCGAAAACAATTGTTTACTTTAAAGAAGATTATTTATTTAATGAAGTCAAAACATATAAAGTTTGTGTTGTTGTAGAAGATGCTTATGAAAATAAAACGGAAAAAAATGCTTATGTTTTAGTTGAAGATAAAGATCATGAAGCTCCAACTATCAGTGGATTAACCCCCATAACAATGTTAATTGGAGATGAAATAGACTTAAAAAAAGGAATTAAGGTTAAAGATGACCATGACACATCACCAAAGCTTACAATAGATGATTCTCATTTAAATATCCGTAAAGTAGGGGAATATGAAGTTTATTATCATGTAGAAGATAAAAGTGGAAATAAAGAAACCTATGCCAGAGATATTGAAGTTTTAAGCCAATATGCTAATCGAGAAGCAAGAAACGATGGACAAAAAACTTGTTATTTAACATTTGATGATGGTCCTTCAGTCAATACACCCAAAATATTAAAAATTCTAGATAAATATCATATCAAAGCGACTTTCTTTGTCACTGGAACTTCTCCTAAAGATGCACATTATATCAAAGAAGCCTATCAAAAAGGACATGCCATTGGACTTCATACGTATAGCCATGATTATGAATATATTTATGGTTCACTAAAAAATTATTTGAGTGATTTAAATAAAATTAAAGATGTGGTTTATGAACAAACGGGAGTGAATACAAAATTTATACGATTTCCAGGTGGATCAAGTAATTTAGTTTCGAAGAAATATAATGTGGGTATTATGAAAAGATTAACGAGAAAAGTCATTGATTTAGGTTATCAATATTATGATTGGACATCAATCAATGGTGATGGTGAAGGGATTAAAACAATAAGTGGATTAAAGAAAAAGGCAATAGAAGAAATTGGAGATAGAGAAGATATTATGTTTTTAATGCATGATAGTGCAAATCAAGAGAATACTGTAAAGGCATTGCCTTATATTATAGATTATCTTATAAAAAAGGGATATCAATTTGAAGTTATTGATGATAAGTCTCCAACGTTTCATCATAATGTTCAAAACTAAAAGAATATCTTGAGATTTTTTATAATATGCTTTATGATTATTGTGAAATAAATATTCATGGAATAAAATATTATAAAATTTATATTTATAGGAGGTATTATGGAAAAAACAGTAATGGATACGATTTGCTCATCCTTTGACAGTTTCTTTGATTCTGAAAAGAAGATTGCAAAATATATTTTAAATCATTATCAAGATGTTGTGGATATGACTGTTGGTGAATTAGCTTTAGCAAGTGGAGCAAGTGAAGCATCAGTGTCACGTTTTTGTAAAAAAATTGGAGTAAAAGGTTTTCATCATTTAAAAATTTCTTTGGCAAAAGAAATGGTTGATTTAGATACGAGTGAAGTCAAAGTTTCTAATCATATTTCTGCTGATGATATAAGTCAATCTTTGCAAAATATTTTGGCTAATAAGATTGAAGAATTAAAGCAAACAGTTTCTATGATGGATAATACCCAACTCTCAGAAATTTTAAATGTTATTTATCATGCGCATGCTGTTCAATTTGTAGCAGTAGGAAACACTATACCGGTTGCTATTGATGGAACGTTTAAATTCAATCAAATTGGAATCCCGGCTGTATCTTCAACGATTTGGGAAAATCAAATAGGTTATATTTATAATATGAAGAAAAATGATGTTGTGATTGCAATCTCTAATTCAGGTGAATCACGAGGTGTGATAACAGCTATGGAAGCAGCGAAAGAAGTTGGAGCAATTTCTATTTCAATTACGAATAATGATCAATCAACAATAGCTAAAGCTAGTGATTATCATATTACGACAGCTACACGTGAAAAATTATTTCTTGATGGTTATTGTTTTTCAAGAGTCTCAGCAACGACTGTCATTGAAATACTATACTTATTTTTAACATCAATGAAAGAGGATGCTTATAAATCTATTGCAAGACATGAAAATGCAATTGCTGGAGATAAGTTTTAACCAGGGTATTCCTGGTTTTTTTATATTTATAAAAGAAAATAAATTTCATATAAAAAGTATTGACGAAATTATAACATCATGGTATGATTCTTTTGTGAAATAAATTTTCATGAAAAGGAGATGTGAGAAAATGATATACACAGTTACAATGAATCCGGCTTTAGACTATGTTGTTGATTTACCTCATTTCAATATTGGTGATGTCAATCGGGTTGAAAATGAACATATATTTTTTGGGGGAAAAGGCATTAATGTTGCCTGTGTCTTAAAAGAATTAGGTTTCGAAAGTACTTGTTTAGGATTTACTGCAGGTTTTACTGGACAGGAATTACAACGAGGTCTTAAAGAGGAGCTGAAATTAATGTCACAAATGATTCAAGTTAATCAAGGAATGACACGAATCAATATGAAAATACATAGCCAACAAGAAACAGAAATCAATGGATTAGGACCAATTGTCGAAAAGGATGATTTTGAAAAATTATTACAGCAAATAAAAAATATGAATGATGAAGATATTTTGGTTCTATCTGGGAGTGTCCCTTCTTCGTTATCACAAAATGTTTACTGTGACTTATTAGAAGTTATAGCTAATCGAAAGATAAAAACAATAGTTGATGCAACTGGACAACTCTTGTTAGACACACTTATTTACCATCCTTTTCTAATCAAACCAAATAATCACGAATTAGCAGAATTATTTCATACAGAGATAAAAAATATTGAAGATATCGAAAAATATGCAAGAAAGCTTCAAGATATGGGAGCAAGAAATGTTTTGATTTCAATGGCTAAAGATGGGGCATTATTAATTGATGAAAATGGTGTAAAACATCTTCAAGGTGTTTGTCGAGGAGAGGTTAAAAATTCTGTTGGAGCAGGTGATTCAATGGTAGCTGGATTTATTGCAGGGTATTTATCTCGTTTGGATTATCATGAAACTTTAAAACTAGCAACTGCTGCTGGAGGAGCAACAGCTTTTAGTAATGGATTAGCAACACAGGCTAAGATTTATGAATTATTAAAACAATTGTAGAGGAGAAATGAAAATGAAAATTACAGAATTATTAGATATCAGATCAATTGCCTTAAATGTAAGTGTATCATCAAAATTAGAAACGATTGATACATTGATTGATTTAATGGATGCTAGTGGAAAAATTACAAATGTTAAAGATTATAAAGAAGGAATTCTAAAAAGAGAATCGCTAAGTACAACTGGTATTGGAGAGGGAATAGCGATTCCTCATGCGCAAGTTGCAGCAGTGAAAAAACCTGGGCTAGCAGCTATGACAATTAAAAATGGTGTAGATTATGAATCTTTAGATGGACAACCTGTTTATTTGTGTTTTATGATTGCTGCTCCAGTTGATGGTGGAAATATTCATTTACAGGCATTAGCAAAATTATCAACACTATTAATGGATGAATCTTTCAGACAAAAATTAATTGATGCCAAAACCCCTAGGGAATTTCTTGATATTATTGATAAACAAGAAGCATTAAAAGATGCTCAAGAAAAAAATGGTAAAATGAATAATTTTTATCGAGTTTTAGCAGTCACAGCTTGTCCAACCGGTATTGCACATACTTTTATGGCTGCTGAAAATTTAACAAAAGCTGGAGAAGAAATGGGATATCCACTAAAAGCTGAAACTAATGGAGCTGATGGAGCACAGAATATCTTAACTCAAAGTGAAATTGATGCATCTGATGGGATTATAATTGCAGCTGATAAAAATGTTGAGATGTCACGTTTTGATGGCAAACCTGTTTTGTCAGTAAGTGTAACACAGGGAATCCAAAAACCAAAGGAATTGATTCAAAAAATCATTGATCATCAAGTACCTATTTATCATCATGATGGAGAAGAAATGGTAGAAAATTCAACTAGTGAAGGAGTAGGACATTCTATCTATAAACATTTAATGAATGGTGTTAGTCATATGTTACCATTTGTTATTGGTGGTGGAATCTTAATTGCTTTAGCTTTTTTATTTGATGATTACTCAATTAATCCAGCTAATTTTGGTAAGAATACGCCACTTGCTGCTTATTTAAAAACGATTGGAGAACAAGCTTTTGGTTTGATGTTACCAATACTTGCTGGATATATAGCAATGTCTATTGCTGATCGTCCTGGTTTGGCAGTTGGATTTATTGGTGGTATTGTTGCGAAAATGGGATGTACTTTTGCTAATCCAGCTGGAGGAGATGTGAATGCTGGATTCCTAGGAGCTTTATTAGCAGGATTTTTAGGTGGTTATCTGGTTTTAGGATTAAAGAAAGTCTTTTCACATCTACCAAAATCATTAGATGGAATTAAACCTATTTTGATTTATCCAGTTCTTGGTATTTTAATAGTTTCTGTTTTAACAACATTTATTAATCCTTTTGTAGGTGCTATAAATACTGGTTTAAGCAATATGCTCAATAGTATGGGTGGAACAAGTAAAGTTTTATTAGGTATTGTTGTGGCAGGAATGCAATCAACAGATATGGGTGGTCCAATTAATAAAGCTTCTTATGTTTTTGCAACTTCACAACTTGCAGAAGGAAACTTTGAAATTATGGCCGCTGTCATGGCCGGTGGTATGATTCCGCCTTTGGCTATTGCTTTAAGTACGACTTTGTTTAAAAATAGATGGACAAAAGATGAACAAAATTCTGGTTTAGTTAATTATGTTATGGGCTTAGCTTTTATTTCTGAAGGAGCTATACCATTTGCTGCAAAAGATCCATTAAGAGTTATCCCTTCATGTATAGCTGGTTCAGCTGTTG
Source organism: Longibaculum muris (assembly GCF_004343035.1). GTDB lineage: Bacteria > Bacillota_I > Bacilli_A > Erysipelotrichales > Coprobacillaceae > Longibaculum > Longibaculum muris. Next base: position 192,927 of record NZ_SMCQ01000003.1, on the reverse strand, counting down.
CTGGAGGTTTATCAATGTTCTTTGGTTGTAGTTTACGTGCTCCTCATGGTGGAATCTTTGTTTTACCAACTATTGGCAACCCTTTGATGTATGCTTTAGCTATCATTGCTGGAATGATTGTTGGGTGTATGGTTCTTTCAATGCTTAAAAAACCATTAAAGGAGGAGAATTGTTAATGAAAAGAAAGTGTGCATTAGAAGCTTTAAAATACATTCAGGATGGAATGATTATTGGTTTGGGTGGTGGAAGTACAGTCGCATATCTAGTTGAATATCTTTCTCAAGAAAAAAAAGATATTCAAGTTGTGACTCCATCTTATCAAACAGCTCAATTGTGTTTACAATACCAATTACCATTACTTCCAACATGGTCTGTTGATAACATTGATATTGCTTTTGATGGGTGCGATGAAGTTGATTTAAAGCTAAATGCCTTAAAATCAGGTGGCGCTATTCATACAAAAGAAAAAATTATTGCCGCTATGGCAAAGCAATATGTTTTACTTGTAGATGAATCAAAAGTCTATGAAACCTTACCTTTTCATCATAGTGTTACACTTGAAATCATTCCTGAAAGTATGTCAATTGTGAAAAAACAAATTGAACAATTGGGTGGAAAAGTACATATGCGTTCATCAAAGGCAAAAGATGGATTTACAATGAGTGATCATGGAAACTTTATTATGGATGCTTCATTTCAACATGTTAAAGATATCAAAAAATTAAACAATGATCTTAATAATATTGTTGGGATTGTAGAAACATCATTATTTGTGGGACTTGTTACATCAGTAATTTCAGTTGATGATGCCCATGTAAGAGTTATAAAATAGGAGGAGAAAATAATGGAAAGATTGAACTGGGGAATTTTAGGAACTGGATGGATTGCTCATGAAATGGGTGAAGCACTTAATCGTGTCAATGGTGAAATTTATGCAGTTTGTGATGTAACAAAAGAAGCAGCACAAAAATATGCTAATGAATTTCATGTAAAAAAAGCATATGGGAGTGCTTCAGAAATGATTGAGGATGAGAATATTGATATTATTTATATTGCTACTCCTCATAATTTACATTATCAATTTCTTATAGAAGCATTAAATGCAGGAAAACATGTTTTTTGTGAAAAAGCAATTACAGTTAATTCACAACAATTAGAGGAAGCAGTCGCAATTGCTGAAGAAAAAAATCTTGTGATTTGCGATGGTGTCACATTATTTCATATGCCATTATTTAAGAAATTAAAAGAGATTGTTGATAGTGGTGTGATTGGTGAAGTAAAAATGGTACAAGTGAATTTTGGAAGTTGTAAAGAATATGATGTTAAAAATCGTTTCTTTGCAAAAGAATTGGCTGGTGGAGCATTGTTGGATATTGGGGTTTATGCAACAAGTTTTGCAAGATACTTTATGACAAGTAAAGCAAACACGGTTTTAACAACGGCAAATTATTTTGAAACAGGTGTTGATGAAACATCTGGAATTATTCTGAGAAATCCTGAGGGACAAATGGCTGTTATGGCACTTACAATGCGAGCAAAACAACCAAAACGTGGTGTTGTTGCAGGTGAAAAAGGATACATTGAAGTTAATAATTATCCACGTGGTGATGAAGCAACAATTACTTTTACTAACGATGGTCATGTTGAAACAATTAAACTTGGAGAAAGTGCCAAAGCTTTAGATTATGAAATTTTAGATATGCAGGATTATGTCCACAATCATAAAGGTCAAGAAAATTTAGGGTATATCAGGGATGTTATGGCAACGTTAACAGAAATTAGAAAACAATGGGGAATGATTTATCCTTTTGAATAAGAAATATTTTTTCTTTGATATTGATGGAACACTAACTGATCGAAAGAGTAAAAAAATTGTTCCATCTGCCCTTAAAACATTACATCTCTTACAAGAAAAAGGACACTTTGTAGCTTTGGCAACTGGTCGTGCGCATTATAAAGCAATACACTTTATGCAAGATATTGGTCTAACGAATATGGTTTGTAATGGTGGTCATGGTATAGTTATTGATAATCAATTAATTGAAAATGCTCCATTAAATTTTCAATATTGTCTTGATATTATTCATCAATGTCAACAACTTGGCTATGGAGTTTTAGTTGCTCCTGATGATAATCAGGAAGTTTATGGAAAAGACATGTTGTTTTTAAAACAAGCTGGTTTTCGTAAAGAGCCAACAACATACTTCTTTGATTTAGATTATCAATTTGAAAAATTTGAAAATATCTATAAATTGTATGTTTCCATTCCATCATCAGAAGAATATCTATTAACGACTAAAGAAAAAGTAGGACATTTACGTTTTGAAAAAGATTATTTGATGTTTCAACCAGATCAAAAAAAGGCAGGAATTATCAAAATGATGGATTATTTACAAGCAGACATTCATGATGTTGTCGTTTTTGGTGATGACTACAATGATATAGATATGTTTAGTGGGGATTATTATACAATTGCAATGGGAAATGCTTGTGATGATTTAAAAAAGATAGCGTCAGAAGTAACTGAAGCTAATATTGAAGATGGTATCTATCATGCTTGTTTGAGACATGGTTGGATATAATAAAATTTCATACTTACTTGAAAATGTCACGAATATGTGGCATTTTCGCATATTAAAGGAGGATATTATGGAACAAAGATATTTGGAATTATTGGCTCATCGCTTTGTCAATAAACAAGAAGTTATAAGTGAAATTATAAATTTGAAAACAATTTTATCTTTACCTAAAGGAACAGAGTTCTTTTTTAGTGATTTACATGGAGAACATTCTGCCTTTTTACATTTGTTAAAGAGTGCTTCAGGCGTTATTAAAGATAAAATTGATTTATTATTTCAATGTCAATTAAGTTCCTTAGAAAGAGAAAAATTAGCTCATTTTATTTATTATCCACAAAAACAATTAGAATTATTGCCTTTACAAGGAACTTTAAGAAAGCGATGGTACGAAAAAACAATCATTTATTTAATTCAACTTGCAAAGTTTTGTTCTACCAAATATACACGTTCTAAAGTTTATAAAAAATTACCTAAAGAATTTGCTTATATTATGCAAGAAATGCTAAGTTGCTATGAAAGTGAATATATGTTAGATTATTATCATCAAATAATTGTTTCATTACTTGAAATAAATTGTATAGAAATTTTTATGATTTCACTTTGTGAGTTTATTCAAAGAATATGTATTGATTATATTCATATTATTGGTGATATTTTTGATCGAGGACCACGTCCTGATTTAATTATTGATGAACTGATGACTTATGATCAAGTTGACATTCAATGGGGAAATCATGATATTTCATGGATGGGTGCAGCCTGTGGACAACCAGCATTGGTTGCTAATGTGGTAAGGATAGCTTTGAGTTACAATCATTTAGATTTGTTGGAAATAGGCTATGGTATTAATTTAAGAGCATTAAGTGACTTTGCAAGAGAAGTTTATCAAACTGATTCATGTTTATCATTTCAACCACATGTTTTAGATAAAAATAAATATGATAAAGCAGATTTGGATTTGGTTGCAAAAATGTATAAAGCAATAACAATTATTCAATTAAAGTTAGAAGGACAACTCATTCATCGGTATCCAAATGACTATCAAGATAAAGTGATTTGGTTAGAAAAGATTGATTTTCAAAGTAAAAATGTTAAATTTATGACTAAAACTTATCCTCTAAAAGATGATTTTCTTCCTACTGTATCACATGTAACACCTTTGATATTAACCAAAAAAGAAAATCAATTAATGGAAACGCTCATTTATTCATTTCAAAAAAGTCAAAGATTACAAAATCATATTCATTTTTTATATACACACGGTCATATGTATAAAACAATGAATCAAAATTTAATGTTTCATGGTTGTATCCCTTTAGATCATAATGGAAACTTTAAAGAAATTTTGATTCAGGGAAAAATATTAAAAGGAAAAGCTTTATTAGATGAACTTCAATGTATTGCTAAACGGGCTTATTATGAACATAAGCAAGAAGATATAGATATGATGTGGTTTTTATGGTGTTCATCATCATCTCCTTTATTTGGTAAAAGTCAATTAACACTTTTTGAAAAACACTTTTTAGATGATAAACATTTACAACAGGAAAATATGGATCCTTATTACAAATGGATAGAAAAAGAATCAACATGTCAAATGATTCTTAATCATTTTGGTATAACTAAAGGTCACATTATAAATGGTCATGTTCCTGTAAGAATAAAAGATGGTCAAAAGCCAATTAAAGCAAATGGTCTATTATATGTAATTGATGGTGGAATATCTAAAGCATATCAGGAAAAAACAGGAAATGCTGGTTACACATTAATCTTTGATTCACAACACTTAAAATTAGCACAACATCTTCCTTATCAAAAGAGTGCTAAAGAGGGGTTATTATGTTTGACACCAAAAGTAGAAATCATTCAAACATATTTAAGAATTAAAAATAAGGATTGTGATATTGGAAATGTTTTAAAGTCTCAAATCAATGATTTAAAGGAATTACTTGTAGCTTATCAAAAGGGAATAGTAAAAGAAAACTCTTTTTATTAAATCATGTTGTTTTTCTGAAAAGAGTATTTTATTATATAATAAGATTCTTTCATTGAATTACGTATGATTAAGGAGCGAAAAAATGAAAAAGTTATTAAGTTGGGTGATGAATCAGTTATCAAAATTAGGTAGAGCTATGTTTGTACCGCTTGCCGCAACACCAATTGCTGGCTTATTAGCGCGTATCAGTGCATCAGATATGTTAAACTTACCAATGATAGAAAATGCTTCTTGGGTTGTTTTTTCAATGATGGATTTATTATTTGCGATAGGCTCTGTCATGGCATATGCAAAAGTCAAAGATAAAGCTATACCAATTATTGGAGCGATTGTATCTTTAGAAGTTTTTAAATCTGTATTATCATTTATTGATCCTTCAATTGATATGGGAGTTTTTGCTGGAATTTTAGTAGGCGTTATGACAGCGATTGTTTTTAACTATAGTAAAGAGTGGAAAATTCCAGAGATATTTATCTTTTTTAGAGGTGAGAAGCTAGTTGTCACTTTAGCTCCTTTGGTTGCGATTGTTTTAGCTAATATTTGTAGTTATGTTTGGCTTCCTATTCAATCTGGTTTAAATGATTTTGGTGTTTGGATAGCAAGTGCTGGGGCAATTGGAATATTTATCTATGGTCTACTTAATCGTTTATTGATTCCAACTGGTTTACACCATGTTTTAAATTCATATATTTATTATGAACTCGGAACCTTTGTAAGTGCTTCTGGAGAAGTTGTGAAAGGTGAATTACCTCGTTTTCTCGCCGGCGATCCAACGGCAGGATTATTTTTAGCAATGTTTTTTATTCCGATGATGTTTGGTTTACCAGGAGTCTGTCATGCAATCTATAAAAAGGCAAAGGTTAATAAACAAAAGATAAAAGCATTTATGTTTTCAAGTGCAATTACCAGTTTTATTTCTGGGATTACAGAGCCTATTGAATTTTCGTTTATGTTTGTTGCTCCACAATTGTATATTTTACATGCATTTTTTACTGGATTTTCTGGAGTTATTCTTTATTTAATGAATGTTCATTTAGGAATATCGGTTAATTTTTGTGTCATAGATTATATTATGAATTTTAATATGGGACAAAATGCATGGATTATTATACCCGTGGGTATTTTCTTCTTTTTCCTTTATGATTGTTCATTTCAATTAGCAATCGAACATTTTGATTTAAAAACACCAGGTAGAGAAGATAATGCAGAAAATCAGAATATAGAAAAAGAACTTGAAGCCATTTTAAATGGATCTCAATACCAAAATACTGCAGAGAATATTTTAAAATATGTTGGAGGAAAAGCTAATGTAATTGATGTTGAAGCATGTACAACAAGATTACGTATAGAATTAAAGAATACAAAGTTAGTTAATGAAGAAAAATTAAAACAATGTGGTTCAAAAGGAATCATGCGATTTGGCGAACATGAAATTCAAATTATTATTGGAGCTAATGTTAATAAAATAGCAAGGGAATTTAAAGAATTATTAGATTGAAATGAAAACGCTTAAAAAACTATTGACATGAAGGAAATCTTTTGCTAGAGTATAGATGTAAACAAAAACTATATTTGATTTGTAACTATTCAATTAGGCAAAGATTTCTTATTTTAAGATGTCTTTGCCTTTATTTTTTTGGAGGAAATGATATGTTTAATATTTTAAAGAAAAAGAAAACAATTGTTGCACCAGTCAGTGGTCAAGTGATTCCTTTAAGTGATGTTAAAGATGAAGTCTTTTCATCAGGAATGATGGGAGACGGCATAGCTATTCAACCAACTGATGATATCTTTGTAGCTCCTTGTGATGGTGAGATTGTATTGATTCCTGAAACTAAACATGCTTTTGGAATAAAATCAACCGATGGAATAGAACTTTTGATTCATATTGGTTTAGATACTGTTATGAAGAAGGGACAAGGTTTTCAGCCACTTGTCAAAGTTGGAGACAAGGTTAAAAAAGGAACACCAGTTATAAAAGTTGATGTAGAGTTTTTTCATCAAGAAGGAATATCCTTAGTTACACCAGTTATCATTTTAAATGATAACGGTAAGAGTTTAAAAAAATTATCAGTTGAAAATTGTCAGTCAGGTACAACGACAATGATAGAATATTAAAAGTATGAAGGAGGTCAAGAATTTGGAAATTCTAAAAATTTATAACAATAATGTTGTAAGTTGCCTCAATAAAAAAGGTGAAGAAATCATTTTGACAGGGGCAGGACTTGGTTTTAAGAAAAAAATTGGTGATTCTGTTGAAATGAATAAGGTCACTCAAAAATTTGTCTTAGATGATGGAAAGAAAAAGAAAATGAACCAATTGGTTCAAAGGGTTCCAAAAGAATATTTTGGTTTAAGTGAAGAAATACTTCGACAAGCAGAAACTGTTTTAGGAAAAAAGATGACATTATCAACTTTTATGAATTTTACAGATCATATTGCTGGAGCCATACAACGTACAAAAGAAGGAATCCTTTTACCAAATTTGGTTTTAATGGAAGTTAAAACCATTTGGAAAGAAGAATTTGATTTGAGTTTAAAGATGATTGATTATATTGAAGAAAAAACGGGCGTAAGATTACCAGTTGATGAAGCAGGATATATGGCTTTGTATTTTACACCAGAAGATCAAAAAGAAAGAGAAAATCGTTCCCTTGAAATGCTTCAATATGTTATAGATATTGTTAAGATTATAGAAGCCGTTTTTGAAATAAATATTGACCGAGATTCTTTAGCTTATATGCGTTTAGTCACACATTTAAGATTCTTTATTGGACGTGTTATGAATAAAGAATTAAGAGATGAGACAATTGTGAATGAAAATATTTATAAATTATTGGTTGCAAATGATCCAAGACTATTGGATTGTAGTCGATATATCGTAGCATTTGTAAAAAAAGAATTGGAGAGTGATGTGAATAGAGCAGAGATTGTTTATTTAATGATTCATATAACACAAATATTAGGCAATTAGGATTGTAACTGAATAAGCAGGCAAAACCTAGGATATGAGATACTTATGTATTTTATATTTTAGGTTTTTTGTTTGGAAAAAAGGAGGAAAAACATGAGAATTATTAACAATGCTGATGATTTTGGTTATTCACCAGCCATCAATTATGGGATTATTGAAAGTTATCTACAAGGTGTTTTAACATCAACAACAATTATGCCAGCCATGATGGGATTTGATCATGCGATTGCTTTAGCTAAAGCAAATCCGGGACTTGGAATTGGAGTTCACTTAACATTAACTTGTGGAAAACCACTTTTAAAAGGACATCAGACTTTAGTGGATGAAAATGGAAATTTTAAAAAACTTGCATTTTATCAAGATGCAACAACATCCATCAGTGATGAAGAAGTTTATGCAGAATGGAAAGCTCAAATTGAAAAAGTTTATCAAGCAGGTATTCAACCAACGCATTTAGATTCCCATCACCATATTCATACATTTAAGAATAATCCATCAATTGTTAAGAAGTTAGCTAAAGAATATAACTTACCTGTGAGAAATTCTTTTGCTGATAAAACAATTTTAACAAGTGAGAATATTCAATGTAATGATATACTCATTGATCCATGGAAAAATTTAGGTGATAAGATTGAAAACATTGAGGATAAAGTCAAAGTTTTATCAGAAGAAATTATATCTTTGGTTCAAGAGGCATCATTACAAAATGAGATTATTGAAGTGATGTGGCATCCAGCATATTTAGATTATAAGATTTTAACAGAGTCTAGTTTTGCTTATCCAAGAGTCATTGAAGCTGAAGCTATTAAACAAAAAGACTTGGTCAAGTACATGAAAGACAATTTTGAATTATGTACTTATCAAAATATATCAAAAGGAGAGGAAAAAAATGTTTAACAGAATTATGAAACAATTATCAAAATTGGGAAAAGCAATGCTGATTCCAATTGCTGCAACACCAGTTGCAGGGTTACTTGCACGTTTAAGTGCAGCCGATTTATTAAATTTGCCAGTATTAGAGAATGCGGCATGGGTTGTTTTTGGAATGATGGATTTATTATTTGCTGTGGGGGCTGTGATTGCTTATGCCAAAGCAAAAGATAAAGCTATACCAATTATTGGAGCAGTCATTTCATTATCAGTTTTTAAATCTGTATTAACTTTCATGAATGAAACAATTAATATGGGGGTTTTTGCTGGGATTGTTGTTGGGGTTATGACAGCAATTGTTTATAACTATAGTAAAGAGTGGAAAACCCCTCAAATGTTCTCATTCTTTACAGGTGAAAAGTTTGTTGTAACTTTGGCACCATTGGTTGCCGTACCTTTAGGAATTGCCTTCAGCTATATTTGGGTACCTTGTCAAGCTGGTTTAAATAGTTTTGGGATTTGGATTGCCGGTGCTGGAGCATTAGGAGTCTTTGTCTTTGGTTTAACAAACCGTTTATTAATTCCAATTGGTTTACATCATGTTGTGAATACGTATATTTATTATGAATTAGGTTCATTTGTTACAGCGAGTGGTGAAGTTGTTAAAGGGGAGATTCCTCGTTTCTTAGCAGGAGATCCAACTGCTGGTTTGTTCTTGGCGATGTTCTTTATTCCAATGATGTTTGGTTTACCTGGAGCTTGTGCTGTGATTGCTAAAACTGCAAAAGAAAAGAAAAAAGCTGAAACAAAGTCTTTAATGACATCTGGTGCTTTAACTTCATTTGTAGCTGGAATTACTGAACCAGTAGAATTCTCATTTATGTTTGTGGCACCTCGTTTATATGCTTTCCATGCGATTTTAACTGGGGCTGCTGGAGCAATTCTATATTTATTAGATGTTCATTTGGGGATGTCTATTAATTTCTGTATTATTGATTTTGTCTTGAATTTTAATATGGGAACAAATGCATGGATTATTATACCTGTAGGTATTGTATTCTTCTTTATTTACTACTTTGGATTTAAGTTTATGATTGAAAAATTTGATTTAAAGACGCCAGGTAGAGAAGATGATTTCATTATTGAAGAAGATATTTCTGAAGAAGAATTAAATATTAAATTAGAGTCATCAAATTATCAATATATGGCTAAAAAACTATTACAAAATGTTGGTGGAAAAGAAAATATTGAAGAAGTTGAAAGTTGTGTAACAAGATTGCGTTTAGAATTAAAAGATGGAGCATTGGTTAATGAAGTTAATATTAAAAAAACTGGTGCTAAAGGAATTGTGAAATTAAGTGATACTTCTATTCAAATTATTATTGGAACAGAAGTTAATAAAGTTGCTAAAGAATTTAAAGAAATGTTAGAAGATTAGAAGGAGAGTATATTATTATGGGAAATAAATTTGTTATTATTGGAGCAGGATCAACACATACACCAGGAATTTTAGCTGCTTTAACAGCTAAAGCAGATGAAATCAAAATGTCAGAATTATGTTTACATGATATTGAATATGATCGTGTTTATCATATGGGTGAATTTAATAGAATTTATATGAGTGAACATCGCCCAGATATTAAAACAAGTTGGACAACTGATTTAAAAGAAGCATTAACTGGGGCTGATTATGTCTTTATTCAAATTCGACCAGGAAGAAATGAACAAAGAGCAGTTGATGAACATACATGTTATAAACATGGATTAATTGGACAAGAAACTTGTGGTCTAGGGGGATTTGCTTTTGCCTTAAGAACAATTCCAGCAATTTTAGAAATTGTTAAAACAGCTTTAGAAGTTTGTCCTAATGCTTGGTTATTAAATTATTCAAATCCAGAAGCAATGGTATCAGAAGCAGTTTATCGTACTTATCCACAAGCTAAAATGTTGTGTATTTGTGATATGCCAATTTCACAACAAGAACAAGTTGCAGCTTATTTAGGATATGATGAAAAAGATTTAACTTTTAAATATTTTGGTTTAAATCATTTTGGTTGGTATACAAATATCTATAATAAAAAAGGTGAAGATCTTTTACCACAATTAAGAGAAGATGTTTTATCAGGAAAAGTGACAGGATTAAGTGCTTCACAAGATGCTGGAAAATTAGATGACTATTGGTTTAAAACATTTAATAATGTCATTAAAGGATTTAAGGCTTATCCAGACTTTATGCCATTATGTTATTTACAATATTATTATTTCCATGATGAAATGATGGAACAATTTGATCATGAGTTTACTCGTGCAGATTCAGTATTAGCCGGACGTGAAATAACAGTTTATCAAGAATGTAAACGTGTTATCGAAACTCAATCAGCAAAAGATTCATATTTGATTTCAGGTGTACATGGTAATTATATTGTTGATTTAGCAAGTTCTATTATTAATGATAAGCGTGAAAGATTTATTGTAAATGTTATGAATAATGGAGCGATTGGTAATTTTAATCATGATGCTGTTGTGGAAGTTCCTTGTTATGTAGGAGCATCAGGGGTAGAACCAGTTGCTGTTGGATATATTCCTCAATTCCATAAATCTTTAATGGAAGCTCAAAAGGGTTATGAAAAATTAGCTGTTGAAGCTTGTTTAGAAGGTTCATATGATAAAGCATTACAAGCTATTTTACTAAATAAAACGGTTCCTTCATATCGTAAAGGAAAAGAAGTTTTAGATGATTTCTTAGAATTAAATAAGGATTATTGGAATCCAAAGTTTTATAAATAAAATATTTTAACCTCCCTTATATAAAGTTAGAAGTTGTTTTAATACAACTTCTTTTTATCTTATAATATGTTGAAAAAAACTTAGAAACATGTATAATAGAATGGACTTGCAAAAAAGGAGAAATATATACATGATATCAACACAAAATGTAACATTAAGATATGGTGATCGGGCTTTATTTGAAAATGTTTCTATTCAATTTACAGAAGGAAATTGTTATGGAATTATTGGGGCAAATGGAGCTGGGAAATCAACATTTTTAAAAATATTATCTGGTGAAATTGAGCCTAATAAAGGTGAAGTTGTGATGACGCCTGGACAAAGATTGTCTGTATTAAAACAAGATCACTTTGCGTATGAAGAAGAAGAAGTCATTAAAACGGTTTTAATGGGAAATAAGCGTTTATATGAAATTATGCAAAGAAAAGAAGAATTATATAGCAAACCTGATTTTAATGATGAGGACGGCTTGGAATTAGCTGAATTAGAAGGTGAATTCATGGAAATGGATGGCTGGAATGCAGAAACTGATGCTGAAATCTTATTAAATGGATTAGGGGTTAGTGGTGAATTTCATCATTTATTAATGAAAGAATTAGGGGATCAACAAAAAGTAAAAGTTTTACTTGCTCAAGCTTTATTTGGAAATCCTGATGTTTTATTATTGGACGAACCAACAAACCACTTAGATTTAAAAAGTATCAATTGGTTAGAAAACTTTTTATTAAACTTCCCAAATACAGTGATTGTTGTTTCCCATGATAGACATTTCTTAAATAAAGTTTGTACACATATTGCAGATATTGATTATAGTAAAATTCAATTATATGTTGGAAACTATGATTTCTGGTATGAATATTCACAAATGATGTTAAAACAAGCAAAAGAAATTAATAAAAAAGCCGAAGCAAAGAAAAAAGAATTAGAAGAATTTATTGCTCGTTTTAGTGCCAATGCTTCTAAAGCAAAACAAGCAACATCTCGTAAAAAATTATTAGATAACTTAGAAATGGTAGATATTAAACCATCACTAAGAAGATATCCTTTTATTGGGTTTACCCCTGATCGTGAAGTGGGAAATATTGTTTTAAATGTGGAAGGTTTATCTTATGAACTTAATGGGGAAAAGATTTTAAATAATGTTAGTTTTTCTATTTCACCTAAAGATAAAGTGGCTTTTGTTTCTGATAATGAATTAGCAGTAACAACATTCTTTAAGATTATTACTGGTGAAATTGAGGATTATGAAGGAACATTCCAATGGGGTGTGACAACTTCTCAATCTTATTTCCCTAAAGATAATAATGAATATTTTGATGACTGTGATTTAACATTAGTTGATTGGTTAAGACAATATGCAGTTGGTGATGTGTATGACCAAGATTTAAGAGGCTGGTTAGGACGTGTTTTATTCTCTGGTGAAGAAGCATTAAAGAAAGCGAATGTTTTATCAGGAGGAGAAAAGGTCAGATGTATGTTAGCAAAAATGATGATGGCTAACTGTAATGTCTTAATTCTTGATGAACCAACAAACCATTTGGATCTTGAATCAATTCAAGCTTTAAATGAAGGTCTTATGCGTTTTAAAGAAAATATTTTATTTGCTTCGCATGACCATCAATTTGTTCAAACAGTTGCAAATAGAGTTATTGAATTCACAACTGATGGATGTATTGATCGTCTATCTACATTTGATGAATATTTAGAATATAAAGAGAAGATGGGAGCTTAGGCTTTCATTTTTTTCTTAATTGGAGGTTTATTATGTATCAGTATCGAGACTATATAACAATAAAAGACGTTAATGAATTAAGAAAAAGTGTAAAATGGAAAACTTTTGAAGCTAAACAAATATCAACTATGCTAAAAAATAGTTTAGCTATCATAAGTGTTTATGATTATGATAAGTGTATTGCTATGGCAAGGTTAATTGGTGATGGAACTTATGATTTTATAGTTGATGTTATTGTTCATCCAAATTATCAAAGACAAGGAATTGGACATGACATGATTGAACAATTATTGCATTTGGCTTATGATATGATGGAATCACGTGCATCTGTTTGTTTAATTGCCGCAAAGGGAAAAGAAAGTTTTTATGAAAATTGTGGTTTTCATAAGATTCCTGATGATTTTTCAGGAAGTGGGATGCAAATTTTCTTAACTCGATAGTCTATAACTTACATATATGGATAAAATAAATAAGTAATAAAAAAGGTTTATGCCTTATTCTTGGACATAAACACTTTTAATTTTAGCAATATACATGATGTGATAATCTTTTTGTGGATAACATTGTTCATCAATTGTATGATCAATAAAACATTCTGGTTTGATTGTATCAGCGTAGAGCTTTTCAACGATAAAGACAAGTTTTGCTTCTTGGAAAGTCGGAACATTATCTAGATATGTGATATGAAAATCAACATCTTCAATCTTATTTTGATCACGTCCTGAAACTGTTCCTAATAAAGAAAGTTCTTTTTTATATCCATCAAAAAAAGATAATGAGAAACAATCTTGAGAATCAACAAATTCTTTGGTATAGCGTTGTGGACGGATATAAGCAGTAACAACATCTTTATTCCAAAGTACACCCATGCCACCCCAAGAAGCTGTCATTGTATTGACTTGATTTTCATCACCAGCAGTAATCAACATCCATTCTTTACCAATGGCTACAAATGGATTCATTTTTAAATCCTTAATATCAATTTTTACAAATGCCATTTTTCTAACCTCCTATTATGTTTATATTATAGCATAATAGAAGATAAAATTATAGCCGATAGGGGGAGGTATACTATGAAAAAAGCTGTTAAAGTTATTGTGTTTATAAGTGTTTTTTGTTTGATTGTTTTAAGCTGTTTAGCTTTATATGTAGGAAATTACCTTTATGATTATACACTCAATCCCTATGCCAAACATAATATCTCAGAAAAAATAGAAACAAATGAAGATGTTGAACAAGCTTCAAGACTTTGGCTCAATGAAAAAAGTGTTAATGTTTCTATTGAAAGTGATGATCATTTACAGCTTCATGGTTATTTTATAGAACAAGATCATCCCATCTATGTGATTATGGTACATGGTTATCGCGGTGATGGCGCAAGTATTATTGCACCAATTAAAAAATTTTATAAACAGGGTTATAATTTGTTGATTCCTGATTTAAGAGGACATGGTTTAAGTGAAGGTGATTATATTGGGATGGGCTGGGATGATCGTTTAGATATTTTAAAGTGGATTGATTATATTCTTTTGAAGAATCAAAATGCTAAGATTGTTTTATATGGTGTTTCTATGGGAGGAGCAACAGTGATGAATGTGGCTGGAGAAAAACTCCCTCAGGCAGTAAAAGCAATTATTGAGGATTGTGGTTATACGAGTGTTTGGGATATTTTTAAATCACATATAGATATGCCTGAAATTGAAAGTGAGTTGGCTATGCATATGGCTAGTCTGGTGACAAAAGTTCGAGCTGGTTATTATTTAGAAGATGTTCAACCTATTGAACAAGTCAAAAAGAGTCAAACGCCAATGCTTTTTATCCATGGGCGTGAAGATCATTTTGTGCCTTTTAGCATGCTTGATGAATTGTATCAAGCTGCAACTTGTCCTAAACAAAAACTTATTGTTGAAGGAGCAAAACATGCTAATAGCTGTTCAGTTGATGAATCAACTTATTATTCAACAGTTTTTAATTTTATTGATTTATATACAAAATAAAACGTACGCCTAAGCGTACGTTTTATGCCATCTCTAGCTTTCTTTCATTACGTAATTCATATAAAAGATGTCTTACTTCTTCTAAAGTATCCATTGCTTTTAAGAATTCCTCTTTTTCTTTTAAATCAATATCTTGGTTTTCTAATGTTCTTAAAAGATTTAAAGTGCTATAAACCAAATCATTGGCTTTATCAATATTGTTATCCATGTTCATTCCTCGCTTTTCTATTTTTATTATACAATAAAATGACACAAAAGTATTATAAATATAATAAAAATGTAACTATAATTCCAAAATTTTTGTAAATTCAAGACAATAATGAAGCTAAATAGCTGAATAATGAGGTTGAAAATAAGCATATTTAAGGGAATTTGTTGAGAAATAACAAAGAATATCAAAGTATGTAGAATAATGTAGAAACATAAATATAAGCTTACTTGTTTTAGCAATATAGCATAACATTCACTTTTTGATAATCTGATTCTCATAAAAGTATATAAACATATATATTGATAAACAATTTGATAAAGGAGATAACACCAAAAGATTTGAATACTCATAAAGATGAGATAACGGAAGTCTATTTGAGAATAATGGAAAATAAGTTTGGATAGAATGTCTTGATAGAGTGGATAAAGAAAGAAAATCAATAGACTATAAAGAATAATGATTTTTAAAGTCTTGATCTTGGATGATTTGTCCATTTTTAAGTTGATAGATAGTTTGATAATGAATGTCAGTTAAATAATCATGAGCAGCAATTATAATTGTTTTGCCTTGTTCATGTAAATCATTAACTAACTGACAAAAAATCTTTACTGACTCAAAATCAAGACCACGGGTAGGTTCATCTAATAAAATAAGATTTTGATTCTCCATAATAGCTTGAATAATTCCCGCCTTTTGACGCATCCCTAAAGAATAGTTTTTCATCTTAATCGGACTATATAAATCAAGTTGAAAAAGTGTACATAATCTGGCAACATGGGTTTCATCAAAATGATGTTTTAAAGAGGCTAAAAAACGTAAATTAAATAATAAAGTTTCATTTTCTAAGAAACCTGGATTTTCAATCAAGGCTCCTATATGCACATCTTCATCCATGACAATACAACCTGTATCAGCTTCAAGAATATGACAAATTAATTTAAATAAAGTTGATTTCCCAGAACCATTAATGCCATGAATATAAATAAAGTCCCCATCTTCAATCTTTAAATCTAAATCTTTTAAAACCGAATGTTTATGAAATGATTTGTTTAGTTTTGATATTTCTAACATATTGACCTCCTAAAATAATTGACTAAATAAAATATGAAATAAGAAATTAATGAAAATCGGTAAAGCTAAATAAAGGAAATTCTTTTTTTGACCAATTTGTAAATAAATAATGGTATTTTCTATACAAACAACAATGATATTAAGTAACATATAAATAACAGTGATATAAAGACTTTGTATTTCAATAGCTCCAAAGAAAAAATAGTAACTTATATAAATCATAAAGGTATAAAGTAAACCAAGTAGAATAAGTGAAAAATAAGTCATTTGATAATATTTTTTTTCACCAATTCTAAGTAACATAAAAGCATGTAAACTATTAAAACGATAAGCCAATTGATAAGTCATCAATAGAAAAATATTGTTCATATAGACAGTTAAATAATGTGAATAGATTAAACAAATAGTATAAGTATTTTTGCCACATAAGATTGGTGAAGCCAATAACATGCCAATCAGTAAAACCACTAAACGATAATCTAATAAATGATAAAACTTTCTAATCATTGATTTGTCTCCTCTTTATAAAAATTTCAAAACAAATAATGGAAAGCAGACTATAAAGTAAAGCACTGATAAAATAAAGAGAAAGATTGGATAAACCAAATGGATTCACCCGAACATTTTCCATGCCAATAGCGACTAGATTATTAATTTGGAGAAGAAAAGCAGCTTCAGGAATGGGTAAATAACCTTGAATAAGCGCTGGAATGAGCACTAAAAGGATACCAAAGATAACACCAAAACAGCGATAGATATATTTATTGGTAATGATGATTTGAAGTGAGAAAACAAGACTAGAAACAATACTGTAACCTAAAGCAGTGAAGATGAGAAAGAAAATAAAACTAATGAGTTCATTATGTGCAAGGACTTGAGTTGTACAGTAATAATCAATAGGATAATTCATCATATTAAAATGAATAGGTAAGTAAAAAAAGTGAATAATCAGTGCCATAAGTCCTTGAATCACCAACATAACAATAAAAGTCATCAAGATATTCTTTTTAAAAATATCAAAATAATATTGTTTTTTATTGATTCTTGTTTCAATCATATAAGCATGATGATTTTGATGCATGTTTAAAAAGTCATAACTGACGAGATTTGGCAACAATAACATCAATAAAATAAAAAAGAAAGGATTCACCCCAATACAATAGATATAATAGAAAAATTCTAAACCAGCATTGGGATAATTCACATCATAATTGGCATAAGAAAAAATAGAATTTTGAAAAGTTGTATAAATACTGATATTAATAAGAATAAAAACAATGAAAATAAGCAAGATTTTTTCTTTATGAAGAAAAGGAAACCATAATGATTTATTGCTTTGCATAGCTAACCTCCTTGTATTTTGTTGGTTATAAAATACATAAAAAGTGAAAGAAAAATAGATAAAAGCGTAAAAAGTGCACATATTGACCGAAAAGTGGCATTTTTTTTGTCAGATTTTGTAGTAAAATAGAGATGATAAGGGAGGCTAGTAATATATGAAGATATTAATTTGTGAACAAAGTGAAGAATTTGTAGACCATATGGTTAAGACAATTCGCAGTTATCCTTGTGATGAAGAAATTATTATTGAAAGCTACACTGATACTGTGGGGATTGCTCGTCGAATTGAGAAAGAAAATTTTGATCTTGCTTATTTAGGAGGAGTCATTAATGGGAGAAATGGTTTTGAACTAGGGAGAATGATTCATGAAAAGAATCCTGCGTGTCTATTGATTTATGTGTGTGAGGATTATCGTTATATGCATGAAGGATTTAGGGCTTATGGATTCCAGATGGTTTTAAAGCCACAAGAGAAATTATTTGATTATGAATTTAAAAGAGCTTTGATGATTTATAAGAAATTGCATTATCATATATTATTTCATTTAGATAATGGTAAAACTCATGATTTTCTACCTTCAGAAATTATGTATATTGTTATTAATAATGATGGTTTAGAAGTAGTCACAGAGGATCGTCGTTTTAAAGGACATTTTGAGAATTTCAAGAAAATCCAGCAAGAATTGATGAATCAACATCATTTCTTTCCAATGCATCCTAATTATTTTGTAAACATGGAATATATTTCAGTTGTCAGAAATGGCGAGTTAGGAATGGATAATGGGGATTGTGTTCCAACATCAGCAATGAATAAAGAAATTATTGATGATGCGATTCAATCTTATATGCGAGAAATTTAACTAAGATAAAAAACGAAAAAATTGTAGAATAGTGGTTGAAAAATCATAGGAGAAATGATATTATTCACTTAGTTATACAACTGGCGGAAGTGGAATTAACCACATGGAGTATAATGGTAAGAGTCGACCGTCTGGGCAATAGTCTGGACGAGTAGGCTCTTTTTTTGGTTTTTTGGAAAATGATAACGATATCACTGGTGAAAAACCGATATTTGTGGTATAAAAGAAGTGGAAAAGTCCTTGATTTCAATAATAAAAAAAGAAGGGGTGTTATGATGTTAACAGATGTAGAAATTGCACAAAGTGCAAGTATGTTACCGATTAAAGAAATTGCACAAAAAGTAGGATTAGATGAAGATGATTTAGAGCTTTATGGAAAATATAAAGCAAAGATTTCATTAGAAGCCATCAATAAATTAAAAAATCAAGAAGATGGTAAATTGATTTTGGTTACTGCAATTAATCCAACACCTGCTGGTGAAGGAAAAACAACAACAATGATTGGTTTATCTCAAGCTTTAAATAAGTTAGGGAAAAAATCAGTGGTGGCAATGCGTGAACCAAGCTTAGGACCTTGTTTTGGTGTGAAAGGTGGGGCAGCTGGAGGAGGATATGCTCAAGTTGTACCAATGGAAGATATTAACTTACATTTTACTGGAGATATTCATGCGATTACAACTGCCAATAACTTAATTGCAGCAATGCTTGATAACTCTATTCAACAAGGGAATCCATTAGATATTGATACCAGACAAATTGTTTGGAAACGTGTTGTGGATTTAAATGATCGTGCTTTAAGACATATCGTTGTAGGTCTTGGTGGAAAAGTCAATGGTGTGCCTAGAGAAGATGGATTTGATATCAGTGTAGCTAGTGAAGTTATGGCGATTTTATGTTTAGCAACTTCTTTAGAAGATTTGAAGAAACGTGCTGGACGTATGATTGTGGCTTATAATCATGCTGGTGAACCTGTGACTGTTGATGATATTAAGGCAACTGGAGCAGTGACATTATTATTAAAGGATGCGATTAAACCAAATTTAGTGCAAACTTTAGATCATACACCGGTTTTTGTTCATGGTGGTCCATTTGCCAATATTGCCCATGGATGTAACTCTGTAATGGCAACAACACTTGCTATGAAGTTAGGTGATTATGCAATTACTGAAGCTGGTTTTGGGGCTGATTTAGGGGCTGAAAAGTTCTTAGATATTAAATGTCGTCAAGCTGGATTGAATCCTGATGCAGTTGTCATTGTAGCAACAGTTCGTGCGTTAAAGATGCATGGTGGTGTTGCGAAAAAAGATTTAGGTGAAGAAAATTTAGATGCTTTAAGAGCCGGGATTGAAAACCTTGAAAAGCATATTGAAAATATTGCAAAATACAATTTACCAAGTGTCGTAGCTATTAATGCTTTCCCAACAGATACGGAAGCAGAACTTCAATTACTTAATAAGATTTGTCAAGAAAAAGGTGTTGATGTAGCGATTAGTAAAGTTTGGGAAAAAGGTGCTGATGGGGGAATTGAATTGGCGGAAAAATTGTTGAATGTATTAGAGACAAAAGAAGCTCATTTTGCGCCAATCTATGATCTTGATTTACCAATTCAAGAAAAGATTAGAACGATTGTTAAAGAAATCTATGGTGGAGATGATGTCACTTTCACTAAGAAAGTGTTAAATAAGATAAAGAAATATGAAGCACAAGGATTAGGAAACTTACCAATTTGTGTTGCTAAAACGCAATATTCTTTATCTGATGACCCAACTTTGTTAGGTCGTCCTAGTGGTTTCAAAGTCACAATTAATGATTTGATTCCAAATACTGGAGCTGGGTTCTTAGTGGCTATTAGTGGTGATATCATGCGTATGCCAGGACTTCCTAAAGTTCCTGCGGCAGTCAATATGGATATTGATGAAGATGGAAAAATTGTTGGATTATTCTAGAGATGAAAGGATGAAAAAATGAAAGTTGCTATTATTATGGGTTCTACAAGTGATTTATCTAAGGTAGAACCAGCTGTTGAGATTTTAAAAAGTTATGGAGTAGAAGTGAATGTGAGATGTTTATCAGCTCACCGTGCTCATTTAGGTTTAAGTCAATTTATTCAAGAAACAGAAACTGATGGAACAGAAGTCATTATTACAGCTGCAGGAATGGCAGCAGCATTACCTGGAGTCGTTGCTTCACAAACAGTTTTACCAGTCATTGGGGTACCATTAAGTGGTGCAACATTAGATGGTATGGATGCATTACTTTCAATTGTTCAAATGCCTTCAGGGATTCCTGTAGCAACAGTAGCAATTAATGGAAGTAAAAATGCAGCTTATCTAGCATTACAAATCATGGCAATTAAACATGATGATATTAAAGCAAAATTATTAGATTATCGAAAAGACATGGAAGCACAAGCAATGCGTGCTAACGATGAAATGATAGAAAAATTTAAATAAAAAAGGGGCAAAGAAAAATGGCTAAATTATTGTACGAAGGAAAAGCAAAACAAGTTTATGAAACAGAAAATCCAGATGAATACATGATTCATTATAAAGATGATGCAACAGCTGGAAATGGTGTTAAACATGACCAATTTGAAGGAAAAGGTGTTTTAAATAACACAATTTCTTGTATTATCTTTGATATGTTAGAAGAAGCTGGAATTAAGACTCACATGATTAAAAAATTGAATGATCGTGATATCTTAGTAAAAAAAGTAGAAATCTTCCCATTAGAAGTTATTATTAGAAATATTACAACAGGATCTTTCTGTAAAAGATTAGGAGCACCTGAAGGGGTTGTTTTAGATGAACCAATCTTTGAAATGAGTTATAAAAATGATGATTATGGTGATCCATTAATCAATGATGATCATGCTGTTGCATTAAAATTAGCAACACGTGAAGAATTAGCTTATATTAAAGAAACAACTTTAAAAATTAATGAATTATTAAAAGAATTCTTCTTAAAATTTAATTTAAAATTAGTTGATTTTAAAATTGAATTTGGTAAAACAGCAGATGGAGAAATCTTATTAGCTGATGAAATTTCACCTGATTCTTGTCGTTTATGGGATGTTGAAACAAACCAAAAATATGATAAAGATGTTTTCAGACAAGATATTGGGGATTTAATTGAAACTTATAAAGCTGTTTTAGCACGTATGCAAAGTAAATAAGAAGGAGATAAACAATGGATTACAAAAAAGCTGGAGTCGATATTGAAGCTGGATACAAATCAGTTGAATTGATGAAAAAACATGTCAAAGAAACAATGCGTCCTGAAGTCTTAGGTGGACTTGGAGGATTTGCTGGAGCTTTTGATTTAAGTGCAATTAAAAATATGGATGAACCTGTTCTTTTATCTGGAACTGATGGTTGTGGTACAAAAGTAAAACTTGCTTTTGTTATGGATAAACATGATACAATTGGAATTGATGCTGTAGCTATGTGTGTCAATGATATTGCATGTTCTGGTGGAGAACCATTATTCTTCTTAGATTATATTGCTTGTGGAAAAAATTATCCGGAAAAAATTGCAACTATCGTAAGTGGTGTTGCTGAAGGATGTAAACAATCTGAATGTGCTTTAGTTGGTGGAGAAACAGCTGAACATCCAGGTTTAATGCCTGTTGATGATTATGATTTAGCAGGATTTGCTGTAGGGGTTGTTGATAAGAAAGATATTATTGATGGTTCAACGATTAAACCTGGTGATACTTTAATTGGTATTGCTTCTAGTGGGGTTCATAGTAATGGATTCTCACTTGTAAGAAAAGTTTTTGAAATTACAAAGGAATCTTTAGATACATACTATGATGAATTAGGAAAAACATTAGGTGAAGCTTTAATTGAACCAACAAGAATTTATGTTAAAGCATTAAAGAATGTGAAAAATGCTGGTGTGAAAATTAAAGGATGTAGCCATATCACTGGTGGTGGATTCTATGAAAATGTACCTAGAATGTTACCAGAAGGGGTAAAAGCTGTTATTCAAAAAGAAAGTTACAAGGTTCCGGCAATTTTTGATTTAATTGCGAAAAATGGAGATATTGCTGAAGAAATGATGTATAACACATTCAATATGGGACTTGGTATGGTGATTGCTGTAGATGAAGCTGACGTAGAAAAAACAATGGCAGCTATTGAAGCAGCTGGAGATACATGCTATAAAGTTGGACATGTTGAAGCAGGAGATAAAGGAGTCGAGTTATGCTAAAAATCGCAGTCTTTGTTTCTGGTGGAGGAACAAACCTGCAATCACTGATTGATGCTACCCAAGCTGGTAGCATCAACGGTGAGATTGTTTTGGTTGTTTCTAATAGAAAAAAAGCTTATGGATTAGAAAGAGCTAAAAATGCAGGCATTAAAGCTGAGTGCATTAAAGATGACAAATTACTGATTCAACGTTTAAAAGAAGAAGGCGTTGAATTAATTGTTTTAGCAGGTTATCTTGCTATTTTAAGTGATGAATTGGTATCACTTTATGAAAATAGAATTATCAATATTCATCCATCATTAATTCCAGCTTTCTGTGGACCAGGGTTTTATGGATTACATGTTCATGAACATGCTTTTAAACGTGGTGTGAAAGTAGCTGGAGCAACTGTTCATTTTGTTTCCCCAGTTGTTGATGGTGGACCAATTATCTTACAAGAAGCGATGGATGTATCAAAAGCATCAACGCCTGAAGAAATGCAACAAATGGTTTTAACAATTGAACATCGTATTTTACCAGAAGCAGTGAGATTATTCTGTAATGGGCAATTAAAAGTTGAAAATGAAAGGGTCGAAATATTATGAAAAGAGCATTAGTCAGTGTTACAAACAAAGATGGTGTTGTTGAATTTTGCCAAGGATTAGTAAAATTAGGTTTTGAAATTGTTTCAACAGGAGGAACTTTACATAAATTACAAGAAGCTGGTATCAAAGCTATTGCGATTGATGATGTGACTGGATTTCCTGAAATCTTAGATGGACGTGTCAAAACATTGCATCCTAAAGTTCATGGTGGGTTATTATTTAGAAGGGATTTACCTGAACATGTTGCAACTGTTAAAGAACATGGGATTCAACCAATTGATTTGGTTTGTGTGAATTTATATGAATTTGAAAAAGCTTTAAAAGCTGGAAAACCAATGGAAGATATGATTGAAAATATTGATATTGGTGGACCATCAATGATTAGAAGTGCAGCTAAGAACTTTAAAGATGTCTTAATTGTGACTGATCCTAAAGATTATCCAAGTGTTTTAGAAGCCATTGAAAATAAAACAGATAATTATGATTTTAGATTGAATTTAGCATATAAAGCATTTAGCACAACTGGTGCTTATGATGCTATGATTTCTCGCTATTTTGCTGGTGTTGTTGGTGATGAATTCCCAGATACATTAAATATTTCATTAAAGAAAGTAGAACATTTACGTTATGGTGAAAACTCTCAACAAGCTGCTAATAAATATGAAGATCCATTTGTTCAAAAATCATTATTAGATTATGAACAATTACATGGAAAAGAAATTTCATTTAACAATGTTAATGATTTATATGGTGCTGTTGCAGTTGTAAGAGAATTTGGTGATCAAATTGTAACGGCAGCGATTAAACATTCTACACCTTGTGGAGTTGCAATTGGAAAAACAGGATATGAATCATATATGAAGGCTTATGAAGCTGATCCACAATCTATCTTTGGTGGTATTGTGGCAGTGAACTATAAAATTGATAAAGCAACAGCTGAAGAAATGCACAAAATTTTCTTAGAAATTGTTGCTGCACCTGATTTTGATGATGATGCATTAGAAGTTTTAAAGAAAAAGAAAAACTTACGTATCTTAAAATTAAAGAATTTAGATGCAAGAGAAGCAAAATATGATATTAAATATCTTGAAGGAAAAGTCTTAGTTCAAGAGTTAAATACAAAGATGATTGATGAAATGAAAGTTGTCACAACTGCTTCTCCTACACAAGAACAAATCTCAGATATGGAATTTGGTATGAAAGTTGTAAAATATGTCAAATCAAATGCCATCTGTATTGTGAAAAATGGTGTCACTTTAGCCATTGGTGGAGGACAAACTTCACGTGTATGGGCTTTAGAAAATGCAATTGCTAATAATCCTGATAAAGATTTCAAAGGTGCTGTTTTAGCAAGTGATGCGTTCTTCCCATTCAATGACTGTGCCCAGGTAGCAATTGATGCTGGTATTACAGCAATTGTTCAACCAGGTGGAAGTATTAGAGATCAAGATTCTATTGATTTATGTAATGAACACAATGTGCCAATGGTCTTTACAGGTTATAGACATTTTAGACATTAAGGAGGAAACCATGAAGGTATTAATTATTGGTAGTGGCGGTCGTGAACATGCGATTGCATATGCCTTGAATAAAAGTCCTAAGGTTGATGAAATTCATGCCATTCCAGGAAATCCAGGAATTGCACAAATTGGAACTTGTCATCCAGGCAGTGTCGAAGATTTAGAAGGAATTTTAAAATTTGTTGAAGATAACAGTATTGATTTTACTGTCATTGGACCAGAAGTTCCATTATGCATGGGACTAGCAGATTTATTAGAAAGTCATGGACATAAAGTTTTTGGACCAACGAAACATGCAGCGACTTTAGAAGGCAGCAAAGCTTTCTCTAAAGACTTCATGGCAAGACACAATATTCCTACCGCAGCTTATGAAGAAGTGAATTCTTATGATGAAGCGATTGCTGCTTTAGAAAAATTCTCTTATCCAGTTGTTGTCAAAGCTGATGGTTTAGCTGCTGGTAAAGGTGTTGTGATTTGTGAAAATTATCAACAAGCTCAAACAGCATTAAAAGAAATGATGATTGATGGTGCCTTAGATGGGGCTGGAAGTAAAGTTGTGTTAGAAGAATTCTTAACTGGATTTGAATGTTCATTACTTTGCTTTACAGATGGAAAAACAATTGTACCAATGGTAAGTGCCAAAGACCATAAGCAAGTATATGATGAAAATAAAGGTCCTAATACCGGTGGTATGGGAACTGTTTCACCAAATCCTTTCTTACCAGAAGGTATGGATGACATCTTTAAAAAAGATATCTTAGATCCATTTATGGCTGGTTTAAAGGCTGATCATATGGATTATCGTGGTGTTGTTTTCATTGGTTTAATGATTGAAAATAACAAAGCCAAAGTCTTAGAATTTAATGTGCGTTTTGGTGATCCTGAAACCCAATCTATCTTACTTCGTTTAGATAGTGATTTATTTGATATTATGTATGCTGTTTCTACTGGTACATTAGATCAAGTCAATGTAAAATGGAAAGAGGAACATGTCGCTTGTCTTGTTTTAGCAAGTGGTGGATATCCAGGTAGCTATGAAAAAGGAAAAGTGATTACTGGATTAGATAAAGTCAATGATGATATCATTGTTTTCCATGCTGGAACAGCTTTTAATACTCAAGGCGAAGTTGTAACAAGTGGTGGACGTGTTTTAAATATTTGTGCTTTTGGTAAGAATCTTGAAGAAACAAGAGAAAAAGTTTATCAAGGGGCAGAAGTGATTGATTTTGAAGGTAAATATTATCGTAAAGACATTGGTCTTAATTAATGAGGTGAAAAGATGAGTAAAGTCTATCGTATATATGTAGAAAAAAGAAAAGATTATGCAGTAGAAGCTAATGATTTGCTTAATGACTTAAAAACACAATTAAAGATTGATAGTATTACATCTTTGAGTATTGTGAATCGTTATGATGTTCAAGGTGTAAGTGAAGATGTTTTAAATCAAGGGGTTCCAACTATCTTAAGTGAACCAATGGTGGATGATGTTTATTTTGAAGATTATCCAGCAAGTGTTGGGGCAAAAGTTTTTGCGATTGAGTTCTTACCTGGACAATATGATCAAAGAGCTGATGCTTGTGAACAATGTTTTCAATTATTAACTGGTGAAAAGAATGTCAAAGTTAAATGTGCAAAATTAATTGTTTTAATGGGTGAATTAAGTGATGAAGATGTTGCCCGTATTCAAAAATATTTAATCAATCCAGTTGATCAAAGATTAGCATCTTTAGATAAAGTTGATGATTTAAGTGATGGTCAAGTGCATATTGATCCAGTTCCGGTGATTGAAGGATTTATTGATTTTAGTGATGATGCATTAAAACAATATATTCAAGATAATGGAATGGCAATGAACTTTGATGATTTAAAAGTGACTCAAGATTATTATAAAAATGAAGAAAAAAGAGATCCTACAGAAACAGAATTAAAAGTTTTAGATACATATTGGTCTGATCATTGTCGTCATACAACATTTGCAACAATTATCACAGATTTAGATATTGAATCAGGAGCTTTTCAAGAAATCTTAGAAAAAGATGTAGAAGATTATAAAACATCAAGACATCTTGTTTATGGAATTGATACAAAACGTCCATTAACTTTAATGGACTTAGCAACAATTTCTATGAAAGAACTTAGAAAAACAGGTTACTTAGATGACTTAGAAGTCTCTGAAGAAATCAATGCTTGTTCAGTTGAATTAAAGATTCATACAAGTGAAGGTGATGAAGATTGGTTATTAATGTTTAAAAACGAAACACATAACCATCCAACTGAAATTGAACCATTTGGTGGAGCTGCCACTTGTTTAGGTGGAGCAATCCGTGACCCATTATCAGGACGTGCTTATGTTTATCAATCAATGCGTATTACTGGTGCTGGTGATCCTAGAAAATCACTTGATGAAACAATGGCAGGAAAACTTCCACAAAGAAAAATTTGTCAAGAGGCTGCACATGGATTCTCAAGTTATGGAAACCAAATTGGTTTAACAACTGGTTTTGTTCATGAAATTTATGATGATGGATTTGTTGCAAAACGTATGGAACTTGGTGCTGTTGTAGCAGCTGCGCCAAAAGATCAAGTAAAACGTTTAGAACCATTAAAAGATCATATTGTCTTATTAATTGGTGGGAGAACTGGTCGTGATGGAATTGGTGGAGCAACAGGTTCTTCTAAGAAACATGAATTAAAAACCACAACGACAGCTGGTGCTGAAGTTCAAAAAGGAAATCCAGTTGAAGAAAGAAAAATTCAAAGATTATTTAGAAACAAAGCTGTTTCTGAAAAAATCATTCGTTGTAATGACTTTGGAGCAGGTGGTGTCTGCGTTGCTGTTGGTGAACTTGCCCCAGGTTTAGATATTAATTTAGATGCTGTGTTAAAGAAATATGAAGGTTTAACAGGAACAGAACTTGCTATTTCTGAATCACAAGAACGTATGGCTATCGTTATTGATGCAAAAGATGAAGAAATGATTAAACAAGCATGTTATGATGAAAACTTGGAAGTTGTTAGAGTTGCGACAGTCACTGATAATAACCGTTTAACAATGCGTTATATGGGTCAAACTATTGTTGATATTGACAGAGCTTTCTTAGATAAGAATGGGGCTTCTCGTTATCAAAAGATTGAAGTGAAATTACCTGATTTTGATAACACACCATTTGAAAAAGAAGCAAAACCAACTTTTAAAGAAACTTCAAAAGAAGTTTTAAGTCGTTTATCTGTTTGTGGTCAAAAAGGTTTAGTTGAAAGATTTGACTCATCAATTGGAAATGGAACAGTTTTATCACCATTTGGTGGAAAGACTTTAAGAACTGAAACAGAAGGTATGGCTGCTTTAATTCCTGTATTAGGAAAAGAAACAACAACATGTTCATTAATGAGTTATGGATATAATCCAGAGATTGCTAAATGGTCTCCATATCATGGAGCTATGTATGCCATTGTAGAATCTATTGCAAAGATTGTTGCAATGGGTGGAGATTATCATACAATTCGTTTCTCATTCCAAGAATATTTTGAAAAATTATTAGATGTTCCAACAAAATGGGGAAAACCATTTGCTGCATTATTAGGAGCATATCGTGTTCAATCTGAAATGAAATTACCATCTATTGGTGGTAAAGATTCAATGTCAGGAACATTTGAAGATTTAGATGTTCCACCAACTCTTGTTTCATTTGCTATTACTGGAGCAGATGTGAAAGATGTTATGACACCTGAATTAAAAGCAGAAGGTCATACATTGGTTGAAGTGATGTTACCAAAAGATCAATTCCATGTTTATGATTTTGATGCTTTAAAAGCACAATATGATGCAGTTATGGCATTAATGAGAGATGGAAAAGTTTATAGTGCTTATACAGTCAAAGATGGTGGCGTTCTTGAAGCTGTTTATAAGATGGCTTTTGGTAATGCAATTGGAGTTGAATTGAATAGTGAATTAACACTTGCATCAATGATTGATAAAAACTATGGAAATATCATCTTAGAAGTTGAAAATGATGATGTTGTGACTTTTGAAAATACAAGAATCATTGGTCATACAAACAATGAAAATAGTGTTTCTTATCAAGGTGAAACTTTATCATTAGATGAAGCATACAGTGTTTATGCATCTGTTTTAGATGACGTTTATCCAACAACAGAAAAAGCTCCAACAACTGATATGATTGTTAAAGATTGCCAAGAAAGAGGATTATTACATGCTTCTCGTGTTTATGATGAAGTCAAAGTTGTTATTCCTGTATTCCCAGGAACAAACTGTGAATATGATTCTAAACATGCTTTTGAAAAAGCTGGCGCAACTGTTCAACTTGTTTTAATTAGAAATAAAACAGAAGCTGATATTAAAAAGTCAGTTGATGAATTAGAAGCAGCTATTAGAAGTGCTCAAATTGTGATGTTACCAGGTGGTTTCTCTGCTGGTGATGAACCAGAAGGTTCAGGTAAATTTATTGCGACTGTTTTAAGAAATCCAAAATTAAAAGATGCAATCAGTGATTTATTAGATAACCGTGAAGGTTTAATGATTGGTATTTGTAATGGATTCCAAGCTTTAGTGAAATTAGGATTACTTCCTTATGGACATATTAAGACAATGGATAAAGATGATCCAACATTAACATTCAATACGATTGGACGTCACTTATCACAAATGGTTGATACAAGAATTGCTTCAGTTAAATCACCTTGGTTAACAGGTGTCAATGTAGGAGATATCCATACAGTCCCTATTAGTCATGGTGAAGGACGTTTCGTTGCTCCTAAAGAAGTCATTGAAAAATTATTTGAAAATGGTCAAGTCTTTACACAATATGTTGATGATAAAGGACAACCAACGATGGAATCACCATATAATCCTAATGGATCAATGATGGCAATTGAAGGGATCTTATCTGCTGATGGTCGTGTCTTAGGTAAGATGGCTCATAGTGAACGTCAAGGTGAAAATAGAAATAAAAATATTTATGGTGAAATGGATCAAAAATTATTTGAAGCTGGTGTAAAATATTTTAAAGGTGGTAAATAAATGGAAAATCAAGAATTTGAAAGTATGACACTTTGTCCATTAGATGGACGTTATTCAGGTATCAAAGATGCTTTAGGTGAATATTTTTCTGAATATGCTTTAGTGAAATATAGAGTTTTTGTTGAAATTCAATGGTTAAAGTTCTTAATTGAAAATGTTGAAAGTGATATTTTAGCAAAATTCAATAAAGCTGAAATGGATAAAATTGAATCTATTTCTAAAGATTTCAATTATGATTCATTTGCAAAAATTAAAGAAATTGAAGCAACAACACGTCATGATGTAAAAGCTGTTGAATATTTCATTGGCAATACATTAAAAGAAATGGGTTATGATTATTTAATTAGCTTTGTTCATATTGGATGTACTTCTGAAGATATTAACAATACATCTTATGCAT
This sequence comes from Longibaculum muris, assembly GCF_004343035.1. GTDB lineage: Bacteria > Bacillota_I > Bacilli_A > Erysipelotrichales > Coprobacillaceae > Longibaculum > Longibaculum muris. Next base: position 162,752 of record NZ_SMCQ01000003.1, on the reverse strand, counting down.
GTATGTTAAAATATGGTTTAAAAGATGTATGGTTACCTAAAGCAAAAGAATTTGCTGATATTATTAATCAATGGGCTGAGAATCATAAAGATGATGCAATGTTAGCTCATACTCATGGACAACCAGCAACACCAACAACAATTGGTAAAGAATTTAAAGTTTATGCTTATCGTTTCATGTCTAGTATTGAAAACATTGAAAATATTCAAATTAAAGCAAAATTCAATGGTGCAACAGGAAACTATAGTGCAATTTTAACGGCTTTCCCTAATATTGATTGGCCTACATATGCAAAGAAATTTGTTGAAGATTATTTAGGATTAGCTTTCAATCCATTGACAACACAAATTGAAAGCCATGACTATACTTGTCATATCCTAGATGGTATTCGTCATTTCAACAATGTCTTGGTTGATTTTGATGTTGATATGTGGTTATACATTTCAATGGAATATTTCAAACAAATTCCTGTCAAAGGTGAAGTTGGAAGTAGTACAATGCCTCATAAAGTCAATCCAATTCGTTTTGAAAATAGTGAAGCTAATATTGATATGTCTAACAATATCTGTGTTGCATTATCAAATAAACTTCCTAAATCTCGTATGCAAAGAGATTTATCAGATTCATCTTCACAAAGAAATTTAGGACTTGCAGTTGGATATTCATTACAAGCAATTAATGAAACAATGAATGGTTTAGCAAAATGTGTTGTTAATGTTGATAAATTAGCTTCTGATTTAAATGAAAAATGGGAAGTCTTAGCTGAACCAATTCAAACAATGTTAAGAAAATATGGTGTCCCTGATGCTTATGATACATTAAAAGCTCTCACAAGAGGAAAGAGTATTTCTAAAGAAGATATCTTAAAATTTGCGGAAAGTTTAGATATCTTATCTGATGAAGATCGTGCAACTCTTGTTAATATGACTCCAGCTTCTTATATTGGAAAAGCAAGTGAACTTGCTGATATTAAGTTGAAATAATACATGAACATCTACCAATTTTTGGTAGATGTTTTCTATTTCTATAAACAGAAAAGAATTAACTTTATTGATAAAAATGAGATTAGTGTTAAATGTATTTAAAATAATTTCTATTCATTGAATAAAGCAATTATGTTATGATAGAGAAAATAAAGGAGATTGCTTATGTATCAAAATATTTTAAAATTTAAAGGAACATGGCGAAACTATCAACAACGTGTTTTAAATCGTTTTGAAGATTATAAAAGTGATGGAAAGATTCATATTGTAGCAGCCCCTGGTTCAGGTAAAACAACACTGGGAATTGAATTGATTAGACGACTTGATCAGCCAGCACTTATTTTGGTTCCTACAATTACCATTCGACAACAATGGATAGAAAGAATCAAAGAAGCTTTTTTAAACGAGGGTGTTGATGCGAGTTTATATTTATCTGAAGATTTAAAAGATTTAAAGTTAATTACGGTTTCGACATATCAAGCTATTCATAGTGCAATGAGTCAGTATCAGGGAATTATTGAAGAAGATGAAAATGAATTTGATAAACATCAAGAAGAAGTTGATTATCATGATTATCATTTTCTTGATGAAATCAAGAAAGCTAATATTGGTATTTTATGTTTAGATGAATGTCATCATTTACGAAGTGAATGGTGGAAAGCTTTAGAAACTTTAAAAAAACAAAATCATTTTCCTTATACCATTGCCTTAACAGCAACACCACCATATGATTCAAGTATAGGTATGTGGAATCGTTATATTGATATGTGTGGTGAAATAGACGAAGAAATTACAGTTCCTGAATTAGTCAAAGAAGGAAGTTTATGTCCACATCAAGATTATGTATATTTCAATTATCCAACAAGTGAAGAAACAAAAGAAATACGTGCCTTTGAAGATAAAAGCCATAAACTTCTAGAAGAATTGATGAATGATATAACTTTTCAAAAAACAATACAAACCCATACATGTTTATTTCAACAACCAGATTTAGATACATTATTAGATAAACCTCAATATCTTTCAGCAGTTCTTATTTTCTTAGAAGAAAAAGGTTTAAGTTATCCTAAACAATATCAAGAGATTTTAGGTTATCAAAAATTAGAGAAGATGTCTTTAAAATGGATGGAAATCTTATTACAAGGTTTATTGTTTGATGATCATGATTCATATGCAATAAGTGAAGAATATCAAGAACAATTATTAAAAAGATTAAAATCACAAGGCTTTATAGAAAAAAATCAAGTCTTATTACAGATGAATCAAGCCATTGAAAAGATGTTAGTGAAATCAGTTGGAAAGTGTGAAAGTATCAAAGATATTGTTTTTCATGAATATGGATGTTTAAAACAGAATTTACGTTTATTAATCTTAACTGACTATATTCGTAAAGAATATGAAAAAGCTATTGGAAATGAAACAATGGATGTTCATAATTTAGGTGTTTTACCTTTCTTTGAATTATTAAGGAGAGAAGCTTTAACTTTACATCAAGATATAAAATTAGGTGTTTTATGTGGAACAATGGTTATTATACCAAAACATGCAAAAGAAAGATTGACACAAATGATTGATCATCCTAGTCAGTTATCATTTGATAGTGTTGGATGTATTGATGAATATGTCAAAGTGAATATTCATGGTGATCAACATTTTATTGTGGATGCTGTGAGTCAACTCTTTGAAGAAGGATATATGCAAGTCTTAATTGGAACAAAATCATTACTTGGAGAAGGTTGGGATTCACCATGTGTCAATACGTTAATCTTAGCAAGTTTTGTTGGTTCGTTTATGTTAAGTAATCAAATGCGAGGAAGGGCTATTCGTACTTTTATCAAAGATCCACAAAAGACCAGTCATATTTGGCATTTGGTTTGTGTAGATCCACAAATGGCAAAAAGCATACAAGGCTTAGAAGCAAGTCAAGATTTTCAGACTCTATCACGACGTATGGAACATTTTTTAGGTCTGCATTATCAAAATGATGTGATTGAAAATGGCATAGAACGCTTAACGGCAATTCGTTATCCCTTAACAAAACACAATATTAAAATCACGAATAAAGAAATGTTTAAACTTTCTCAAGATCGAACTTTATTGAAACAAAGATGGGATCGTTCTTTAGCTGTTTATGATCAAATTGAGGTTGTTGATGAAAATCAAGTTCAAGAGAAAATGATTACAGCAGTCATCTTAAATGATGCAATCAGAAAATTAATTATCTTAATTGTTGGTGGTCTCTTAGGCATGGTATTGATGATGGTTTTTATTCCTTTAACTGGTGTTCAAAATATTTTTGTCTTTTTGATGATGGGATTATACCTTGGAATCTTTTTAATCGGAATTGGTTTGGTATCAAAAAAAGTGATTATGTATAAAAATCCTCTTGCTAGATTAAAAATATGTGGTGATGGTATTTTAAATGCCTTGCGTGCAACGAATCAATTAGAATCTTATCAATGTCTTGTGAAAACCGAACTTGTTGGAGTATATCATGTGATTTATTTAGCTGGTGGAACAGGACATGATAAGACTTTATTTGCAAAGTGTGTGTATGAATTTTTTGATGCGATTGATAATCAAAGATATATTCTTTATCAACCAATAAAACAAAATCAGATGGATGGATATTTTGTAATTCCAGAAATCTTTTCTAAACGTAAAGAAGATGCTGAAATTTTTGCACAATATATGCGAAACTATATTGGAAAATATCAAGCCATTTATACAAGAAGTTTAGAAGGACGAAAAATTTTATTGAAGGGTAGAATAAAAGCTTTGGCAAATAAACAAGATCGTATTGTAAGTAAGAAAAAAGTAAAGGGAGCATTGGAATAATGACGCAGATAAACTGCGTCGTTTTCATGTGAAAAATATGTTTTGTTGAATCAGTTCCCTTTATCTTAAAATAAGAGTATGATTATAGAGAGGTGAAGAATGATGTCAGAAAAAAAGAATTTATTATTAAAATTATTTCTTTCTACGCTTTATCTGAGTGCATTTACTTTTGGTGGCGGGTATGTCATTGTGACATTAATGAGAAAGAAATTTGTTAGTGAATATCATTGGATTGACGAAAATGAGATGTTGGATTTAGTGGCAATTGCTCAATCTGCACCAGGAGCTATTGCTGTTAATGGAGCAATTGTTGTAGGTTATAAACTTGCTGGGATTATTGGGATTATTGTCAGTGTGACAGCAACCATCTTACCACCGTTTATTATCATTTCCATAATCTCGGTTTTTTATAGTTTCTTTAGAGAAAATATTTTTGTAGCTTTAATGCTAGAAGGCATGCAATCAGGTGTAGGGGCTGTCATAGCATCGGTTGTTTTTGAGATGGCAGCTGGGGTTTTAAAAGAAAGAAAAATAACTTTAGTGATTATTATGCTCATTTCTTTTATTGTGACATATTTTTTCAATATCAATGTTATTTATGTGATTCTTGTTTGTATTGGAATTGGCTTAATACAAACATTTATGCGAAAGAAGGTTGATGAAAAATGATCTATATTCAATTATTTATAAGTTTTTTACAAATTGGTTTATTTAGTTTTGGTGGTGGATACGCTGCTATGCCGCTTATTCAAAACCAAGTTGTCAATCTTCATCATTGGTTATCATTGAGTGAGTTTACTGATTTGATTACTATATCACAGATGACACCAGGACCAATTGCAATTAATTCAGCAACCTTTGTAGGTGAGAAAATTGCTGGGGTGCCAGGTGCGATTGTTGCAACATTAGGATGTATTATGCCATCTATTATTATTGTAACAATCATTGCTTATTTCTATATGAAATATCGTGATTTAGATTCTTTACAAAGTGTTTTAAAAACTTTAAGACCTGCTGTTGTTGCGATGATTGCTTCAGCCGGTGTTTCGATATTAGTGACAGCTTTCTTTGGTGAAAGTGGTTTAATTGTTATGAAGAATTTAAAAATTCAAATGGTCGTGATATTTGTCATTTGTATGGTTTTATTAATGAAGTTTAAGATGAGTCCAGTCTTTGTGATGATACTTGCAGGGATCTTAAATGTTATGCAATATTTTTTACTTTCATCACTCTCACTTGGGACTCTATAGCTTTCAACTGATTATTTACAAGATTGTGTAAAGTCTATGTTAAGATTATGTTAAGTCCGTTTACATTAGGTTAGATATATGTTAAGTTTACCTTGTATTAATGGGAGGAAAGGTATGGAACTAACAAACTTATTTGCCTTATTAGGAGGCTTAGCATTATTCTTATATGGAATGACAATGATGTCAAACGGATTAGAATTAGCAGCTGGAAATAAGATGAAAAGTATCTTAGAAAAGCTAACAACCAATCGTTTTTTAGGTGTTGGTGTTGGGGCTTTAATTACAGCTTTAATCCAATCATCTTCAGCGACAACAGTTATGACTGTTGGATTTGTCAATGCTGGATTAATGAAGCTAGAAAATGCTGTATGGGTTATCATGGGTGCCAATATTGGAACAACTATTACTGGTCAATTGATTGCCTTAGATATTACAGCATTAGCACCGGTTATTGCTTTTATTGGAGTTGCTTTAATTGCCTTTGTAAAAAATAAAAAATTAGATGCAATTGGAGAAATTATTGCTGGTCTAGGAATCTTGTTTATGGGAATGGAAATGATGTCCTCAGCAATGGCACCATTAAGAAGTTCACCAGAATTTGTCAGCATTGTTTCTAACTTTGAAAATCCATTGATTGGTATTTTAGTTGGAGCAGGCTTTACTGCAATTATTCAAAGTTCATCTGCTTCAGTAGGTATTTTACAAGCTTTAGCAATGAGTGGTGTGATTACTTTACCATCTGCTATATATGTTTTATTTGGTCAAAATATTGGAACATGTATTACTGCGGTGTTAGCTTCAATTGGAACAGGACGTAATGCAAAACGTACAACAATTATCCATTTGTCATTTAATATTATTGGAACAATCATATTTGTTATAATAAGTATGTTAACGCCATTTGCACATATCATGCAATCATTAACACCTTCTAATATTCCTGCTCAGATTGCTAATGTACATACAGTTTTCAATGTTGTTACGACAATCTTGTTATTACCATTTGGAAAACAATTGGTACAATTAGCTTATATCATTTTACCTGAAAAAGAAGGATTAGAAGATAAGATGACTTTAAAATATCTTGATTTTGGTATTTTTGAAAATGATTATCATATTGGAACAAGTGCAATTGCTAATACACAATTATTTAATGAAACTCAAAATATGTTAAATGTTGCAATTGATAATGTGAGAAAGTCATTTGAATTAATGATTGATTTTAAAGAAGAAAAATTTGAAAAATTACAAAAGAATGAAGATTATATCAATTACTTAAATAAAAATATTGTTGATTTTACAACCAATGCTCTTTCAATTGAATTTCCAATAGAAGGATCTCAAACAATTGGTTTATTCTTAAAAGTATCTGCTGATTTAGAAAGAGTTGGAGATCATGCTGTTAATATTGCTTTAAGAGCAAAGAATCTTTATGAAGAAAATCGTCATTTCTCGCATGAAGCGATGGATGAAATTGGCATTATGAGTAGTTTATGTACTAATATTTTAGATGAATTAAGAATTTTAAATTATGATGAATTTAAAGGTATTGTTGATAAGGTTGATGTTATTGAAGATAACATTGATAAAACTCATTATGAGTTCTCTAAAAGACAAATAGAGAGATTAAAGAAAAAAGAATGTACGACAGAAAATAGTGTTGTCTTTACTAAGACATTAACTGATTTTGAACGTATTGGTGATCATGGTTTAAATATTGCTGAAAGTTTCTATAAAATTAAAGAAGCTGTTGCTGCTATGAAAATGGTAAAATCTCAAAATGAAGATTTGGAAGTGGCAGTATAATGAATATTTATGTTTATGAGTTCATAGAATATGACTAACAACTTAATAAAATGATATGTTGAATATGTGGTGGAGTCTGTCATAAAGTTTAATCTTTATTTATTCAACAAGATAAGTTTTATATAACTTTTATTATATCTTATAAAACAGACTCCTTGATGAGTCTGTTTTTTTGTAGAAAGGTCGATGATTATGAAAACAGTTAAACAAAAAGTCAATCATTTTTTTAAACATTCATCTCCACCTCGATTAATCTGTTTAGGTTTTTTGAGTGTTATTTTAATTGGAGCAATTATACTGATGTTACCTATTTCTGTTCGTGAGGGGGCTAAAGTTACTTTTATAGATGCTTTGTTTACATCAACAAGTGCAGTCTGTGTAACCGGGTTGATTGCTATTGATACAGCTGAACATTTTACTGTATTTGGTCGTACAGTTGTTGCCTTGCTCACTCAAATTGGTGGTCTTGGTGTTACTTGTGTGGGTGTTGCTTTTATTCTTGCTGCTGGGAAAAGAGTTGGATTAAAAGCCAGAAAACTGATTAAAGAATCATGGAATCTAGGAAGTTATCATGGATTGATTCGGTTGGTGAAACATGTTTTAAAGATTACATTATTATTTGAGTTAGTGGGTGCTTTATTAAGTTTTATTGTTTTTGTTAAGGATTATGATGTATGGGATGCGATAGGGATTAGTGCTTTCCATTCTGTTGCTGCTTTTAATAATTCAGGGTTTGATATTTTAGGTGGATTAACGAATTTAATTCTTTATCAAAATAATGTTTTATTAAATTTAGTGACTTGTGGATTGATTATCTTTGGTGGGATAGGGTTTCTTGTTATTATTGATGTTAAAGAAAAAAAGTCTTTTAAGAAATTAACCCTTCATTCTAAAGTTGTTATTACAGTCAGTTTATTTTTAATTGTTGTTGGAACAGTTTTATTGAAATTAACAGATCATGTGACATGGTTAGGCGCTTTTTTCCAAAGTGTATCAGCCAGAACTGCAGGATTTTCTACTTATCCTCTTGGAACATTTAGTCAGGCAGGATTATTTATACTTGCAATTTTGATGTTTATTGGAGCATCACCGGGTTCAACTGGTGGAGGTATTAAAACAAGTACATTGTTTGTTATTTGGTGTGAAATGAGAAGTGTCATGAAACATGAGCATTGTGTTGCATTTCGTCGTAAGATACCTGAAAGTATTATTAAACAAGCCTTTGTTGTAACGATTTTATCATTATGTGTTGTATTAATCAGCACATTGTTATTATGTATTGCTGAACCGCATTTTACTTTTATGCAATTGTTATTTGAGGTAACATCAGCATTTGGTACAGTTGGATTATCAACTGGAATTACCCCACATTTAAGTGTGATTGGTAAATTGATTATTATATTAACGATGTATGTTGGTCGTTTAGGGGCATTAACAGTTGTTTCGCTTGGAACTTATAAAGAGTTACAAACAGCTGTTTATAGTGAAGAAGATATAACGATAGGATAGGTGAGAGAATATGAAAAAAAGTCATTGTTATGGAATTATTGGTTTAGGACGTTTTGGTATGCCACTAGCTAAAAAGCTAGCTCAGGAAGGAAAAGAAATTATTGGGATTGATCAAGATGAGGAAAGAGTTAAAGAACTAAGAGAGTATAGTGAATATGCATATGTATGTAAAAAGATGACAAAAGAAGTTCTAGAAGAAGTTGGTATTTCTAATTGTGATATTGTTATTGTTTGTATAGGAAGTAAGATTGAAACAAGTATCTTAACAACCTTGAATTTGATGAATTTAGGGGTTCCTCAAGTTATTGCTAAAGCAACTACCGAAGAACAGGGTGAGGTCTTAGAAAAATTAGGAGCTCAAGTTGTTTATCCAGAAAGGGATATGGCTTTAAAAATTGCTGAAAAGATTTTAAGGAAGAACTTAGTTGATTATATTGCAATTGGTAAAGATGTAGAGATTATTGAGATTCATGCAACTTCTGGAATGATTGGAAAATCTATTGTTGAAATGAGAGTCAGAGAAAAATATGGGTTAAATATTGTTGCTATTCATAATTTAAAAGATACAAAAACTGATATTGATCCACATTATCAAATGACTAGTGAAGATACAATGGTTGTTATTGGAAAAAGAAAAAATGTGAGTGATTTTATTGATGATTATTCAGCATAAAGATATGAAAAAAACGTTGAGGATGCTCAACGTTTTAATTTTCATTTTGGAGACTTATAGATAATATTCTTTCTAGGTGTAAGGCAAGATAGCCTATCTCAGAGTGAGGAATATCTTGATGTAAAACTTTTGATAACTTTAAGCAGATATTTTCAGCTTGTTGATATGCAAAAGGGAATCTTTCTTTGGTAAAGTCACTGATATTCATTTGTAACTGTTCATGAGTTTGAAGTCGTAAAAATAGGAATTTTATATGATTCATAAGTCGAATATAAGAAATAGAATTACTATCAATTTCAATTTTTAAATCTTTTTTTAATTGATCAATACTTTCATGTATGACTTGTGTAGCTTCCATTGACTCATAAACATGTTCTTTTGAAATAGCAGAATGAACATGTAAAGTTATATAACCTATTTCATCATCATTAATTGTTTGTCCAGTCATTTTTTGGATAAGTTCTTTACCTTTTTTAGCAACTTCATATTCATCAGGAAATAAAAGCTGAATATCTTTTGTAAATGGATTTGTAATTGTCATCCCTTCATTAAGTCTTTGAATAGCAAAGTCAATATGATCAGCTAAAGGAAGTAAAATCTTCGTATCTACTTTATCAAATTTTTCAGTGGCATATCTAATAATTTCTGAAGAAATTTCTATATAAATAGGATTTACATTCTTTAAAATATCTTGTGTTTTTTTCTTATCTACATCTTGTTTTACCATTAAAAATGTTTTGGTATTTGCTGGTGCTTCAAAAATATCATTGACTTTCTTTTGAAAGCCAATGCCTTTTGCTAAAAGAATAACTTCATCATTTCCCTGTTTAGCCAGTATACTATTATTATTTAGCACTTTTATAATTTGATATTTCAATTTCATTCACTCCTTAAATTATTTTGTGATATGTAAAATTGTTTCTTGTGTACTCATTATACCATAGTTCTTTTCTAATTTTAAACCATTAGGTAGTTTTGTTACAACTAACATTATATTTTCACTTAAAGCATGATCTCTAATGTAATGAAGATCAGCATTCCAGATTGGTTCACCTAGACCAATTGTTTGATCTTGTTTGACTAATAATTCAAAACCTTCACCATTAAGACTTACCGTATTCACTCCAAAATGAAGTAAAATCTCACATCCATTGTTTAATCTTAAACCAATAGCATGTTTAGTTGGGAAAATCATTGAAACTACAGCATCACAAGGAGAACAAATTAGACCATGCTGTGGTTTAATCATAAGCCCATCACCCATCATTTTTTGAGCAAATATATTATCACATGATTCACTAATATCAACAACTTCACCATCAACAATATTCTTTAATTCAACTGATTCTATTGAAACTGGAGAAATTTCATCAACGAAATCATCATCTGTTGTTCTTTCTAAATAATCTTCTAATTTAGATTTAATCACAGAAGCATGTGGTCCATAAATAATTTGAATACTATCACCACGTAATAAAACTCCTGCTGCTCCTGATTGTTTAAGTAAACTTTCATTAATTTTTTCAGGTACAATAATATGAGCTCTTAAACGAGTTACACAACAATCTAAATCATTAAAGTTTTGACGTCCACCTAATCCCTTAACAATGAGTCGATACTGTTGATCTTCTTTGTTTTCTTCAAAAATAGGCTTTATATGATTTTGCTTTAATGGTTGTTCATCACTACGACCAAGTGTCTTTAAATCATAATGCATAATAAAATATTTAAAACTTATATAATAAAGAAAAAAGTAAACAATACCAATCGGAATTAATAATACCCAACTTGTTTTACTATTTCCCTGAAGAATACCAAACATCAATAAATCAATAAAACCACCAGAAAAAGTAAGTCCAACAGCAATATTAAAAATATGTGCAATCATATAAGCACTACCTGCTAAGATAACCTGTACTCCAAATAAAATTGGCGCAACAAATAAGAAAGAAAATTCTATAGGTTCCGTTATTCCCGTCAAAATACTTGTTAAAGCAGCCGATAAAAGAAGTCCACCTACAGTTTTTTTATTTTCAGGTTTTGCACAATGATACATTGCTAAAGCAGCTCCTGGTAAACCAAAAATCATAAAAATAAATTCTCCTGTAAAATATCTTGTTGCTTCACTACTAAAATGAACAATATGAGGATCAGCAAGTTGTGCAAAAAAGATATTTTGTCCTCCATAAACCATCGTTCCATTGACAAGCATAGATCCACCAAGACCCGTTTGCCAAAAGGGGAGATAGAAGATATGATGTAATCCAAAAGGAATTAATAAACGTTTAATAATTCCATAAAGTAAAGTTCCAAAATAACCGCTATCAGCAACCAGATGTCCCAAAGAGAGAATCCCATTTTGAACGACTGGCCAAATATAAAACATGGCAATCCCAACAACTAAAAAAACTAATGTTGAAATAATAGGAACAAAACGTGTTCCGCCAAAAAAAGATAGAGTACTAGGAAGTTCCATCTTATAAAAACGATTATGAAGATAACTTACACCAAGACCTACAATAATCCCACCAAAAACACCCATTTCCAAACTATAAATACCACAAACAGATGTGATTGTTCCACTCACTACATGAGTAGCAATAATATTGTCATTAAGAATTTGACCATCAATCACAAGCATAGAATGAATTGTTGTATGCATGACAATAAAAGCAATAACGGCCGATAAAACAGCAACACCTTTTTCCTTTTTTGCCATTCCTAAGGCAACACCAATGGCAAAGATAAGTGGTAAATTGGCAAAAATAGCTCCACCAACATTTTTCATAATAATGAATAATGCATTAAGAATTGTTTGATGTCCTAATAGACTTTCTAAATGAAATGAAGAAACCATGGCTTCATTTGTAAAGGTTGTACCAATGGCAAGTAATAAGCCAGCAATAGGTAAAATGGCAATAGGTAACATAAAACTCTTTCCTAAACGTTGTAATATGGCAAAAATTTGATTCTTCATTTTTCCCTCCAATAATGAAATTCTTTATTTTATACTAACATTGAATACAATGAGAATCAATGCTATCATCATTAATAATGAAAAAGGTAGAAGTTCGACAATAAATATCAAATTTCCACCTTGTTTTTATTTGTTATTAACAATCTTGTTTCTTTCTTTTGATGAATAAAGCAGCACCACTTGCTAATCCTAATAATAAAGTATATCCTAGAATCATTGTTGAATCTTCAGTTGTAGGATTTTGTGATGGTTTTTGTTGAGTAGACTCATTGTTTTCTTCATCAACTGTTGGATTGACTTTAACAAGTGCTTTCATAGCTTCATTTAATTGTTTTGTTGCTAAATCAACAGCTTCTTGAGTTGCATTTTCATCATTATAAACTTTACGTCCATTGTCTAATGCAACAATAAGACCTTGATAAGATTGTTGTGTATATTCAGCTTCTCTTAATGCTTCAGCTTTTTTAATAGCATCAGCTAATAATTCTTTATTAACTTTTACTTCAACAGATGTAGTAGGAATAGCTAGTCCATTTTGTGAAGTTGTTTGAGTTGAAGTTAATGTATTTTGATATAATAAGTAGAATGCTGAAGCACTCCAGCTAAAGTTACGTGTATGTAAACCTTCACCAGTTTCAGGATTATAGTTTTCATGGATTGGTCCAGTACCAACTAATCCTTTACAATGATCAAATAATTTAAGTGTTGTTTCTTTTGCTTCATCATTATATCCATAATTTTGTAAAGCTTCAACAGCATATAATGCTTGGTCTAACCAAACAGGACCACGCCAATATGTACTTGGATTATATTTATCATTATCTTTTGATGCTGTAGGGAAAGGAACATAAGTATTGAATTTACCTGCATCCATCATATTTTTTACAACTTGAGCAGCTTGTTCTTGAGTTGCACATTTTGCCCATAATGGAATCCATCCTTCAGTACCTTTACCACGATTAACTAATAGTTTTTTAACAGAACCATCTTCATTTGTTTGAACATCATAATAGAATCCAGTTTCTTCATCATACATTTGTGTATTGATGTAATTACCTAATTTTTTAGCTTCTTGTTCATATTTTTTAGCATCATCATTATATCCTAATTCTTCAGCCATTTCTTTTAAGAAACCTTTTTCAGCATATAAATAAGCATTTAAATCAACAGATTCTTGATTAATAACATAACCAACAGGTTTTTTAGCATCATTTCTTACAGTAAAGATTTTAATACCAATATCATCTTCACCATTACCTTCTAAGTCAAAACGAGTCGCATTATCCATACCACTTTCCCATGCAGCAGCTTCTACACCAGCATCAGGACAAACAACGCGTTCATTATTTTTATCATAGACAAAACCATTTTCATCAACAGTTCCTACACCTTCAATAACTTGACCTACTTCATAATCATAATCAGTCCAGTTATAGCATACATCATGAACCATTCCACCATATTCAGCAATACCGTTTTTATCAATATCACGGTTAGTATACCACCAGTTATGATAAGCTACTAATTTTGGATACATTTCTTTTAAGAATTCTTTATCTCCAGTTTGACGATAAACGTTTTCTACAGCCCATGCAGCTAAAGCAGGTTTAGAGTTACGTTCATTCCAGTTTCCACCGTCTCCACCACGATCTTCATTTTGGTTATAGAAGATACAATCAATGATAGCACCAGCATCTTGAGGACGTACTTTGTCATCTTTAGTAATTTGATAGTCGAATAAAGCACGAACGTTATTTTTAGCTAATTCAGGGTTAAATTGTGTAGTAGCAACAACTTGTTTCCAAGAATCCCATGCCCACATACCAATAAACCATTTGTATGACATTGAAGGGACAATACCATCATGTTTAATAGCACCAGCAGCAGAGAACCAGTTTGTCATCAATGTTTCCATTGATTTAACAGCAGCTTTTTGATAGTTTACATTTGTTTCAGTTGAATTTTTGAAAATTGTATCAACATATCCTTGCCAACGTGTATTATTGTCTTGGAAATGTTTTGAAGGACTTTTTAAGATGTCTTGAACTTTTAATTGTTCATCTGTTCTTTCTTTATTTGTATAAGTAAAACTTTGTGTTTGATATGTTTTATAACTATTACCTTTAGCGATTGTAACATCATTATTTTTTGTTATTGTATATGATAACTCATCATCAGCAACTTGTGTTGTAATGTTTTTATCATCTAAAACAATATCAAATGAGTTTTCCTCTGTTGTCATATAATTCCAAGTACTTCTTTTTTCAATAAAGTTAACTTTTACATGATTATCTTCTTGAGATAAAGTTGTTCCCATTTGGTTATTTTGTGTGTCACTATTATAATAAGTATAAATATGACCATCCCAAGAAAGCTTTAAAGTTAAGTCATTGTCTGTTTTATTAACAATTTCAGTTTCAATTAAAGCTGTACGGTTTGTTGCAAAGATTAATTTCAATTTTAATGTTAATTGATCTAAATCATAAGTTTGTTCTAATCTTCCTGGATAATAAACACTATTAACTTTAGCTTTTGTTAAGTCAATATCAGTTGTTTCACCATTAATCACTTGTTTTAAATTAATTTTATTAATTGAATCAGATAAATTGACAGGATATTCTTCAGCGATAATAACAGGACCAGCAAATCCTCCATATAAATTTTTAGCATCCTTTTTATGAAGATAATATCCATGCCAAGCACCCATATCAGAAAAGTTGTTAAATTCATTTGTGCTGTAATCACTATAAATTGCTTCTTTTGGATTAGCTGTTACATCTAAGACATTACCAAACTCAGTTAAATCTTTAGTTTTTTGTTGAGCTTTTGTAATGGTAACTGATGACCCAATCATCATACAAGATAATCCTAAAATAATCCCTTTTTTCAAGATTCCTTTACCGTTCGTATTCATTGATTTTCTCCTTCTTTGATTTCTTAAAAGTTGGTAGGCAATGGATGAACGCGCGCTTTTTCATCAAAAAAAGACATTAACAATACAAAAATGAATATATAAAGAAACTCTAATCCTTATATATAATTTCTGTATAGTTAATGCCTGCATTACCAGTTACACACTATCTTTCAACTTTTACAGGCAATATATTATCATTGAAAGCGATTACTGTCAATCGTTTTTTTGGTAAATATGTGAAATTTTAGGAAAAGATGTTTTGATGGAAAAGTGAGAAAATATGGTGTGAAAAATTTTTGGTTTATATTTTTATTTATCTTTTTAAAATATTGTCCTTTTAAGGAATTTAAAAAAGTGTTGATAAATTCAATGCTTTTTTGATTGTGAAAAATCACGGTAAATGTGATAAATCATTGAAGAATCACCCTTGTCCCTAAGTCGGGTGGAAGTATTGAAAACGTTTTTGAAAGGGTTTACTATAAACGTGCAGACAAGAAAAGGGAGGAAAAAAAGAGTTATGATGCAAAAAATTCAAAGATTCGGTGGGGCAATGTTTACACCAGTTCTACTCTTTGCATTCGCAGGGATTACAATTGGAATTGGAACATTGTTTACAACTGAAGCAATCATGGGTGGGCTTGCAAGTCCTGATGGTCTTTGGTATCAATGTTGGAATGTCATCCTACAAGGTGGCTGGACAGTCTTTAATCAATTACCATTATTATTCGTTGTTGGTTTACCTATTGGCTTAGCGAAAAAGCAACAAGCCAGATGTTGTATGGAAGCGTTAGTTCTTTACTTAACATTCCAATACTTCTTAAACACAATTTTAGCACAATGGGGAGGTAACTTTGGAGTTGACTTCGCAGCTGAAGTTGGAGGAGTGAGTGGTCTAACAATGATCGCTAGTATCAAAACATTAGATATGGGGATGATTGGAGCATTAATGATTTCAGGAATCGTTATCTTCCTACACAATCGTTATTTTGATACTGAATTACCAGAATGGTTAGGAACATTCAGTGGTTCATCATTCGTTGTTATTGTGGGATTCTTCGCTTTAATTCCAGTGGCTTTCTTATCAGCTTGGTTATGGCCAATGGTTCAAAGTGGTATGAGAGCTTTCCAAGGATTTATTTCTAATGCGGGAGCTATGGGTGTATGGATCTTTATCTTCATGGAACGTATCTTAATTCCATTTGGATTACATCACTTATTATATTTCCCATTCTTCTATGATTCAGCTGTTATTAATGGTGGTGTTTATTCAGCATGGGCAAATGCTTTACCACAACTTGCTGCAAGCAGTGAATCATTAAAAACAATGGCACCTTACGCTTGGCCAACACTTACAGGTTTATCTAAAGTCTTTGGTTGTCCAGGTATCGCTTTAGCATTCTACTTTACAGCTAAAGATAGCAAGAAAAAAGAAATCGCAGGTTTATTAATTCCAATTACTTTAACAGCAATTGTTTGTGGTATTACTGAACCAATTGAATTTACATTCTTATTTATCGCACCAGTATTATTCGTTGTTCATGCAGTTTTAGCTGCAACACTTGCAACAGTCGCTTACTTATGTGGAGTTGTTGGTGTCTTATCAGGTGGTTTAATCGAAATGTCAGCATTAAACTACATTCCATTAATGGCTAGTCACTGGCCAACATATTTAACATTATTAGCAGTAGGATTAATCTTTACAGGAATTTATTTCGTTGTCTTTAGATTCTTAATTCTTAAATTTGACTTCAAGACACCAGGTCGTGAAGATGATGAAGAAGAAATCACTTTCCATACAAAAGCAGATTTCAAAGAAAAACAAGCAGCAGCAACAAGTGCTGGAAGCTTAGCAGAAAAAATCTTAGAAGCCTTAGGTGGAAAAGATAATATTGTAGATGTCACAAACTGTGCAACACGTTTACGTGTTAACGTTAAAGATGAGACTCTAGTTAAATCAGATGCATATTTTAAATCAATTGGTACACATGGTATCAAAGCAACAAAAACAAATATCCAAGTTATCGTTGGATTAAAAGTTCCAAGTGTTAGAGAAGATTTTGAAGCTTTATTATAAAGAAAGTAGGTAGAAAAAATGGCTCGAAAGAAAGAAGATAAACAACTCAAAAAATTGAATCGTTATTTTATGATTACAAAAGTGTTCTTAGCAATTACTCCTTTAATTTGTTATTTATATGTTTCATTAAAAGCGATGTTGAATTCAATAACGTTTCAAGAAGTCTTAGTGAAAGATCCAAGTATGACAATTGTATTTCTCATTGCAATGTTAAATCCTTATATTGCTTACCTTGTTCAATTAATTCAAAAGAACTTAACAAAAGGAAATACACAATTTGCAGTTATTAATATGGGATTACTTTTAGTTGCTGAAGCTTTAACTTTAAACTTATTTTACTTCATGATGTTGTTATTTGTATTCTATCGAGCTATCAACTACTACAACATTCAAGTTTTCCCAACAATCAAAACATCAACAATCAAGCAATTCTTCTATAATGGTGGAGGAAGTATGCTTGTCATGTTGGTAAGCTGTATCAGCTTATTTGCAACAATAAGATTAATGTAAAAAAAAGGAGAGAAAGAAAAATGGAAAAAAAATATTCAGTTACAGTTGCAGGTGGAGGTAGTACATTTACTCCAGGTATCGTCTTATTATTATTAGATCATCAAGATCGTTTCCCAATTAGAAAAATTAAATTCTATGATAACAATGCTGAACGTCAAGAAACAGTCGCAAAAGCATGTGAAATCTTATTAAAAGAAAGAGCACCAGAAATTGAATTTGGTTATACAACTGATCCAGAAACAGCATTTACTGATGTTGATTTCGTAATGTGTCATATTAGAGTTGGTTTATATGCAATGCGTGAAAAAGATGAAAAGATTCCATTGAAATACAATGTAGTTGGTCAAGAAACATGTGGGCCAGGAGGTATTGCTTATGGTATGAGATCTATTGGTGGAGTTATCGAAATCTTAGATTATATGGAAAAATATTCTCCAAATGCTTGGATGTTAAACTATTCAAATCCAGCTGCTATTGTTGCTGAAGCAACAAGACGTTTAAGACCAAATTCAAAAATCTTAAATATTTGTGATATGCCAATTGATCTTGAAGAAAAAATGGCTAACATGGTTGGATTAAGTTCTCGTAAAGAAATGTCAGTAGGATATTATGGATTAAACCACTTTGGTTGGTGGCATAAAATTGAAGATAAACAAGGTAATGATTTAATGCCAGCTATTAAAGAACATATGGCTGCTAATGGTTATGCTGATGCTTTATCTAATACAAACCAACACGTTGAACAAAGCTGGATTGAAACATTTGCTAAAGCAAAAGACGTTTATGCTTTAGATCCAGATACAATTCCAAATACTTATTTAAAATATTATTTATTCCCTGACTACGTCGTAGAACATTCTCGTAAAGATTATACACGTGCTAACGAAGTTATGGATCATAGAGAAAAAATTGTTTTTGGAGCATGTAGAGATATTATTGAAAAAGGAACAGCAGTTGATTGTGGATTTGAAGCAGATGCTCATGCTGAATATATCGTTGACTTAGCTTGTGCAATTGCTAAAAATACAAAAGAAAGAATGTTATTAATTGTTCCTAATGAAGGAGCTATTGAAAACTTTGATAGAACTGCAATGGTTGAAATTCCATGTATCGTAGGTTCTAATGGATATGAAAGAATTGTTCAAGGAGCTATTCCTCAATTCCAAAAAGGTTTAATGGAACAACAAGTTTCAGTTGAAAAATTAACTGTAGAAGCTTGGATTGAAGGAAGCTATCAAAAATTATGGCAAGCTATCACTATGTCAAAAACAGTACCAAGTGCCAAAGTTGCAAAACAAATCTTAGATGAATTAATTGAAGCTAATAAAGACTTCTGGCCTGAATTAAAATAATATGGGATTCTTTAAGAAAAAAAATAAAGCATTTTATGCAATGGCAAATGGAAAAACTGTCGCTATTGAAGATGTACCTGATGAAGTTTTCGCTACCAAGATGATGGGAGATGGAATAGCCATTCAACCTAATGTTGGACAAATCTATTCACCATGTATTGGTAAGGTGACAATGGTCATGGACAATACAAAACATGCAGTAGGAATCGAAAATGAAGATGGAATAGAAGTTCTGATTCATGTTGGTTTAGATACTGTGAATCTTGAAGGGGAAGGATTTGAAGTCTTTGTTAAAGTTGGGGATGAAGTGAAACCTGGTGATTTATTGATTTCTTATGATAAGCAAAAATTTGAAGCAGATGGTATTAACGATATAACAATGCTTGTTCTTGTTGATCCAAAAAATCATACAGTCACAAAATATCATGCAAATGAAGATGTTCAAATCAAAACATCACCTATTATAGAATATAAATAAGGAGCTCAATCGAGCTCCTTTTTCAACATAAAACCTAAAATATAAACATTAACATCTCTTTCGTTAATTAATATATGAGGATATTCCCTTAATTGTAAATCTATTAAATGAATATCTTCCTGATGAATATGATCAGTCAAAGGAAAAGTCATTTTTATATAAAATTGTTGATCCATAAAACCATGTTGAATTGATAATAAAGATGATTCGTTATCTTGACAGGCATCTATCACAATATCCATCATCTTATTAAGAACAGTATAGTAAATATTTTTAGGTAAAGGACATTGATAAGTGTCTTTTGTATAACTTAAATGAATATGATATTGTTCAATCTGTGCACTATATTGATAAAGAATATAATCTAATGTTGTATTTCCAGTCATTATTGGATTTGTTTTTTTATTTAGCAGATTAATCTGTTCATCTATAAAATTATCAATCAAAGTATTTTGATTCTGATTTAATTTTTTTATATGTTCTAGAATGTAAAGATTATCGTGTTGAGATTTTGATAAGACTTTCAAAGAATGTTCTACTTGGAGATAATTTTTATTATTAAGTTTTAATTCCTGAATGATCATCTGATTTTCTAGTTGTTGATTATGAACAGTATTGATATATTGAATAGCTTTATATATAGAGATTGTTAAAATGATAATACAGAGAATCATGATATATAGTTTTATATTCATTGTATCTTCATAAAATAAGGAATCAAATATTAGAGTATAGAGAATAAGCAAAGAAAGTAAAGCTATATGAAAAGAACGATTCTTTATATTCTGACTTTGAATAAACTTATTTAAATATTGTGGAATAAATAAAACAAACAAAAGGAAGATTATTTTTGAAACAATAACAAGTATGACATAGGATAATGAATTATTAAAAAATACTTGATTCATCATTATTGTAAGTGTATTTGAAAAAAGAGAAAACGTGTCAACAAGCATACTGATAAAGAGATTGGAAATATTTTGTTGAGGATTTAATATCTCACTCATGAGAAAAAGAATAACTTGCATAGACAATGTATAATAAATTTCGCTTAAAGAAAAATAATTATACAGAGAGATATTTAAACATAATAAAAAAGTGAAAATCAAAATTATTTTGTAAGAATTTTTAAATTGCGTACGAAATATTTTTGCAATAAATATTGAATATAATAAACCTTCAATGAGATTAATGTTTAAATCAAATATACTCATAATTAGATACTCCTTAACTTATATTGTTGATAAGAAGATTGAAAATCTTTATATCTTCTTTGACTTATTGGTATTATTTCATTGTTAGTCAGTAATATATTCAAATCTTGAACAGAAATGATATAAGAGAAATTAATAATATAAGATTGGTGTACAAGACAAAAATTATTATTGAGTTGAGTTAATAAATCACTGAGGCGAACACGTATTTTATATATATTTGTTTGAGTATGAATATAAATATAGTGTCCAATGCTTTCAATATAAAGAATATCATGATAAGGAATACAGATATTTTCATTTTGATAGGTTATAGATAATGTTTGGTTTAATTTTGAATAGAGTCTGTCTAATGTTTTTATCATATCATCTTTTAAATGATGTTTTCTTACAAATGAAAAAGGATGATGTTCACAAGCTAGATAGGCAAGATCTTCTCGATGAGAAACAAAAACTATAAATGTATTCAAAGGAATGGATTTTGCTAAATCAAATCCAGATTGCTGAGGCATATCAATATCTAGGAAGATAATATCATATTGATGGTTATGATCAAAATCAGTGGGATTTTTTAAACAATCAATATGATAATTAAAATCTTTTTCTTTAAAATAGACATCAATAATATTTTTGATATCATCAATATTTTCTTGATTATCATCGACAATGAGTATTTTATTCATATTATCACCTACTTATATTAATTATATAGAAAAAATATGTTAAAGTATATTGTTTCTAAGAAGTCTATTTTAATTTTGCCAAAAAGACTGCAATTTTGCCAAATGATTGAAATAAGCGAACTTTTCCCATATAATTAAATTAGAAGAAACATTAACTTAATTTTTAGAAAAGTCTATAAGATAATTTTTAAAAACAATTATTTCAATAACGCATTGTTTCAGTATAAGTATTTAAAATTTTTGTTCAGTAAAAGCATTAGATAATAAAACAAATCAATCTGTAGAATCACGAGGGATGGATAATACATGATTGAGGCATTGTTGATGGAAGTAGTGAATCAATTTCATGAAATTATATTTTAATAAAAATGAATTATGTTACATATTTTTCTATAGGACACCTACATGGAGCTTATCAAGTTCATACTGTTAGAAATGTATATATTCAAGATTCATTTAACTTTATTATTGAAAGAGGGATGGAAATGTTAACTTTAAAAGACATTCATTTTTGTTATCAAAAACCTATTTTTAAAAATACAACAATGGAGTTACCAAGTACATCCTTCGCATGTATTCGAGGAAAAAGTGGTAGTGGAAAAACAACACTTTTAAAATTACTTATCTTTGATTTAAAGCTAGATTCTGGTGAAATACTTTATAATGGAAATGAAATTCATTCTCAGGAAGATTTTCTATTTAATCATATAAGTTATATTGATCAAGAAGGACAATTTTTCCCTAATATGAATATTTATCAACACTTTTATTTCTATGCACAATTACATGGAATAACACTATCAAAAGAAGATGTTCTATACTATTTAAAAGAAGTCAATTTAGAAAATATTGAGGTGAAAAAATCTCCTTCTTATCTATCTACAGGGCAACGTAAAAGGTTTTTAATTGCTTTAGCACTTATGATGCATAAAGATATCTTATTGTTAGATGAACCAACATCTTCGTTAGATAATGATAATAAGAAAATATTAATTGATTTGCTCAAAAAATTATCACAAAAGATATTGGTTGTTTGTACATCACATGATGATTATTTAATAAGTCAAGCAGACCAGATATATACAATCAGAGATTATCAAATTATAAAAGAAAAAGAAACAGTTGTAAAAGAGTCATTATTAGAAGAACAGAATCATAAACCTCAAAAATTAAATTACTATAGATATAAAAATTTAAAGCTTAAAATTATGTTTTCTATTATATTTATAATAGGTGTTATTACAATTGTAATGGTATCATTTGGGGTAAGTGTTAATGTGTTTTTAAATTTAGATGTGAATACTTCTACTCATATTAATGAAACAAATGGTTTGATTTTTTATAAAGTTCCTGATGCTAGATGGTTAGATATGGAGGAATATGATTTTATTGATAATGAAGATATTAGAAATATTCAAGATGTAGAAGGTATTAAATCTGTGACACCATATTATGTTGTTGCTGATTGGCGGGATGGAGAAATTAAAGCGATGACTGTTGAAAATTCATCTGGTACAAAGAAAGAAATCTCATATTATTGGGAAAAAATGTCAAAATATTATAATAAGGATTGGTATGCCAAGATTGCTATATTTTCATATGATCCTCTACAGCATATACAATTAAATGGAAAAGATATTCAAGGGACTTATATTGATGAAAATTTTGCAGATTTTATTAATGAAGATATAGACAAAGGATTAAAGTTATCATTGAATTTTGAATTTCCTTATCAATATTTTGAAACAAAAACAATGTATACAGAAATGAATGAAGAAGTAAAGGAAATAGGATGCCTACACAAAGCATCAGATATTGAAATAAGTGTAGATGGAGTTTTACCTGATAATGTATATAACGGGATTGATGGAACGGCTATAGATTCTAGTAATTTTTTAAGAATTTATATGCCTGTTAAAGAAGTGCAAAGTTTACTTAAAAATAATGCAATGAATCAGACAAAGCATATATATGATCATCCTATGACTTATTTAATTTTGTGTGAGCAGGATAATAAGGAAGATATCAAATTAAAGATAGAAGGAATGAATGAACTTTATAGAGTAAGGTATCAAAATTTGAACACATATCAAGTTGTTGAATCTGGTCATTCTATTCATTATACGACTCTCTTTATTGATTCAATTCTGATCTTAGCAGTTTCGTTACTTTGTTATTATTACATTCGTATAAGAAAGCAAGAGATTGTTATTTTAAAACACAATGGATTAAAAAATAAAATCAAAAGATATTATACAATTGATTATATTTATTTAGATACAATTTGGTTTGTTGTTTCGGTTATTGCACTTGTTATTTATATAAGATGGAGTGGCTTTATAACGAACTGGATTCTTATATCGGGTTTATGGGTATGTTCTACAGTTATTCTAATTGTTTTATTCACTTTAGTGAGTCAAATGTCAATAAGGGCAATTACTCATAAATATTAAAGTTCTTTATATCATTTGAATTAACAATATGAATGAAATATTATCTATGATAATATGGATTGGTGAAAGAATGAAAAGAAAATTATTTGTATAGTTATCTTATGACTACTTTTTCAATGGTTGCTGTTTTTGCTTATGGAAGATTAAGGAGTACAACTTTGTATAAAAGTTCGTCTACTGATGCAGTAACTGATTGGATAGGATATGATTACATTGCTAAAAATGATGCTTCATCTTCAGCGTTAATGGAAGCTGCTACTTGGACTTCTTGAAAGGGTGCGATTTTTCCTAATCCGAAAGAAGCAGTTGTAACAATATCATGGGAAAAGACCACAACATTTAGTGATTCACAAAAATATACATCGATTTATCGACTTGTTTTAACACCAAAAGCAAAAGAACTTGTTGCTGGAAGTGGAACCATAAAACCTAGCAAGGAATAATAGTAAAGAGATTTAAAAGATGGGAGTGGAAAATTTATGGAGAAATTAAAAGTTCATTTACGTTTGATGAAAAGCTTTCCAAAAATTTATGGTGTGCTTTTGTTTGGGGTATCTATTTTCATGATTTATTTTGGATATTTGATTTTTTTAGGAATGGCAAGCTTTGATGTTTTAGGATTCAGTAGTAGAGTAAATTATATATTTTGTGCCATTTTAATGGTAACTTCTTATCTTTTGTTGACAGGTGCAAGTAATAGTCAACAAGATGAAAGTATAAATTCTTTAGATAAAATGAATTATAGTTATCAAAAGAATATTTATGTTATTCTTTTGATAATGATTATAATCATTAACTTAATTATGGCTTGTGTACTTATTATTCATGATTGGCATAATACTTATTTTTTGACACATTTTCTTCAGCCTTATCTTTATAATTTATTGATTCCACAAGTGATTTGTTTATCTATTGTTTTTATTTTATCATTGTTTAAAAATCATGTTATGCACATTGTTATGTTGATTATCTTTATCTTTATGACAAGTTCATTTTCTGAAATATCTTGGCCGCTCAAACCATCGTTTCCTACTGATAAGATTTATCAATTTATCCATTTACCATTTGAATTGTTTTATCAAAATGGTGAATGGGGCACTGATGTTATGTATGGATATCAATGTGAACTGAGTCGTTTATGGATATTTATAATGTGGGGAATTTTATTATTAAGTCTTTATTTTATTAAAATGAATTGGCGTCCACTAAATCAATCAAATATATATAAATGCGGATATAAGATTCTGCTTGTTTTGACTGTGGGAAGTTGCTTTATGATATATTTGCCAGAATCAAAATATCGAATCAATGATGCCTGGGATGGTTATTTCTATGATATACGTAAAGATAGAAATCTTACAGAGGTAAAAGATGAGAAAGTCAATTATAAGATATCTGAATATGATTTAACAGTGAGTACAAAGCGAATGCTTGGTGTTGAAGGAGAACTTCATTTAGAAAGTTCAATTCCTAGAAAAGATTTTATTCTAACACTTTATCAAAAATATAATTTAAAAGAATTAAAAAGTGATGAGAATATGACTTATCAAAGAAAAGGTGATTATATTTATATACAATTTGATCAACCTATTTCTCAAATTGATTTGAATATAGAGTATAAAGGGTATCATCCTATTTTCTATTCAAATGCTCAAGCAACTATGTTACCAGGATATTTTTCTTGGTATCCAATGTGTGGTGAAAAACAGATTTTTATAACATATGAGATTAAACAACTTGATGGATATGATACAACGGAATTTGGATATAATACTTTAAATCACATTGATAATGCAAAAATAACACTTCATACTGATAAAGACTATATAACAAATTTAACTAAGAAAAGTGAACATGTTTATCAAGGAACAAGTGATAGTATCAGTTTATTTGATGGATATATTGAGTCTGCTGATTATCATAATATAATAAGTTATTTACCATTAAATGGAACTTTACAATCTAAAAAACAATATCTAAAAGATATTGAAGATAATTACTTAGAAGAATTAGAAAAGATTGAAAAGATTTTTGATGTATCTATGGAAAAATATCGAGCTAAAAAAATTATTAATGTGACTGGAGATATTTCTAGAAATACAAACATTGGAGAAACAGCGATTTTTGATGATTATATTATAAGCAGCTATATGAATATTAGATCTTCTATACTTTGTGGAATTGTTGAATCATCACCTAAAAAAACATTACTAACTTATGCTATGAAATGGTGTCCTGTTCAAGATAATCTAGAAAAATATTATCAAAATCTTATCAATAGCATAAGTAATGGAGATAATAATATTGACCAAATAAAGAAAATCAATGCAATTGTTGACAAGTTAGGAACAAAACGTTTTTTACATGAGTTATATGAATATATGTTTGATGATACACCTGCTGATGATGAAAAGTTCTTAGAAAGGATGGAGAGTCTATGATTACAATTCAAAATATTAAGAAAAGTTATAAGAAGAATGTTGCTTTAGATGATGTAAATATGACTTTGGAAAACAAAGTCTATGGTTTATTAGGTCCTAATGGAAGTGGAAAGACAACATTACTTAGAATTATTTCTGGTTTATTGAAAGCAGATCATGGTTCTATTGTTTTTCAAGATAAATCTATACAAGAGGCATCTATTGGTTATTTACCTCAAAAGTTTGGTGTTTTTAAAGAATTAAGTGTTTATGAACAATTAGAGTATTATTGTATTTTAAAGAAAATTCCTCAATTACAAAGAAAAGAGTCTATTCAAGAAGTTTTAGAAAGTGTCAATTTAGAAGATATGATAAACAGACATTGTAAAGAACTTTCTGGAGGAATGGTCAGACGTTTAGGGATTGCTCAAACATTTCTAGGAAATCCTGATATCATTCTTTTAGATGAACCAAGTGCTGGTTTAGATGTTGAAGAAAGATTGCGTTTTAAACGTATTTTATCAGCCAAAGATTTTCCTTTCCCTATCGTTATATCTACACATATTGTTGAAGATGTTGAATCAACATGTGATATCTTAATTGTTTTGAAAAAAGGAAAAATCATTTATACAGGAACACCAGAAGATATCTTAAATCATGCTAGAAATCATGTTTATGAATTATCTGAAAAAGATTATCATAGTATTTCTTTTCCTCATTATTTGGTTAAGATTTCTGGTGAAAAACAAAAAAACTATCGTATTTTATGTGATGATATTTTAAATGAATCATGGAAAAGAGAACCTGAGATAGAGGATGGATATATGTATTTAGTTAAAGGACCTTTCCATGAAGTATGATTTAGAATTAATTATATTTGACATAAAACATAGAAAAATAATATATTTGATACCTGTTCTCTTTGTTTTGCTGATCTTTTTTCCATTTATGATGAATCAAGCTGAAAATATCATTTTAACTGGAGGTGATCCCTTTATTTATTTTCAATATTTTCAAAAGACTTTTCCTTTGCTTATGATTTATTATTTATATTTGTTTTTTAGAAACTTTTTAGATAATGAATCTATGGAAGCAATTCATGTTATGAATATGAAAAATAAATTTATACTGATTATTTATATTTTATGCTTTTTTCAAATAATTTTAATCCCATTTTATGTTCTTTCATTTATATATTTTGATTTCTCCTTGGTTTTAAGTGAACTCTTGAATCTTAATTTTATCTTATTCTTTTTATCCTCATTATTTTATTGTTTGAGTTATTGCTTTGTTTCACCAATCGTTGCTTTAGGAATTATTTTACTGTATTGTTTTGTATTTATATCATTATTACCATTTATTTCTTATCTTAATGTATTTCATATAAATGAACCAATTTTGGGAATGACTAAAGAATATTATTTAAAACATATTATAGAACTTATCATTATTATTTTTATTGGTATAAAAAGACAAAGACATTTTTTATAAGGAAAATGTTTTTGTCTTGCAATCATTCAATTTTATAAGTACAGAGGGCTGATAATAAATAAATTATGCTTTTATCTCTTTTAAAATAAAGAAGTATCATTGAAACTAATAGGGGTTAAGATGATACTTTTATTGATTGGAGTATAAAAAGAAAATGGTTTATGATAAGATAAATGTAATCAAGGAGAAAAATTATGACAAGTCAAGATATTATAGAAAAATTAAAACAAGAATCATCAGAAAAATATAAAGCAAATGTTATAAAAATGGGAGTCCCTGAAGAAAATAGTATAGGTGTTCCTACATCACAATTAAGAACAATAGCTAAAGAGATTGGAAAATCAAATGAAATAGCTTATGAATTATGGAATAGTGGTTATCATGATGCAAAATTATTAGCTGTTTTGGTATTTGAAGTGAAAAAGTTATCTTTTCAAGATATTGATCAATTAATGAATGATGTTATTTCTTGGGATTTATGTAATTTTATATGTAAACAAATGATTATGAAAAGAAAAGATTATGATGATTTTATTGAACAGTGGATTGATTTAAATCATGTATATAAAAAACGGGCAGCGTTTGTTTTGATTGGAAGTGCAGTGATTAAAAATAAAACTATTACTCACGATACATTAGACCAATATTTATATCTCATTCAAACTCATCTGGATTGTGATCATGAACATGTTAAAAAAGCTGTATCATATGCATTAAGAGAAATTGGTAAAAAGGATTTTGAATATAATGAAAAGGTTTTATTGATGGTGGATGAAATGTTACGAACGCAAAATAAAACACAAGTTTGGATTGCTAGAGATGTGAAAAAGGAATTAGAGAATGTTGTTGAAGCAAAGGGTAGAGAACGTTTGATTTCACGTCAATCAAAGATGGGAGAATCTTAATGATGATAGACGATAATCAACAACGTCCACAACTTGATAAGTCATTAGACAGTCAAACATTTCTTAATTACTATTATTTAAAAGAGGAATTAGTTGATTTCTGTAAACAAAATGGTTTACCAACTTTAGGAAACAAAGTTGACATCACAAAGCGAATTGCTTATTTTCTTGATACTGGTGAAATTTTATCTTCTTCAAAGCCTGTAAACAAAACGATTGTTGTAGAGAAGATCTGTGAAGAAAGTTTGATTGAAGAAAATTTTAAATGTAGTGAAAAGCATCGGGCTTTCTTTAAAGAAAAGATTGGAAAATCATTTTCATTTCAAGTCCCTTTTCAAAAATGGTTAAAAGCAAATGCAGGGAAAACATATCAAGATGCGATTAATGCCTATTATCAGATTCAAGAAGAAAAGAAAACAAAGAAAACGACTATTGATAAACAGTTTGAATACAATACTTATATCCGTGATTTTTTTAATGATAATCAAGGAAAGACATTACAAGAGGCAATTCTTTGTTGGAAATATAAAAAATCTAAAGCTGGTCATCATCAATATGAAAAAGATGATTTAAAAGTACTTATCAAAAATGAAGAAGATATATCATTTGATTAGCTTAAAATCATGATATTTATATAAAAAATACGATATAATAAAAAAGCAATCTCCTTTAGAATAATAATGAAAGGAGATTTTTTACATGAAAAAACATAAAACATTATGGGTTGGTATGATTTGTGCTTTCGTTCCAATCCTAATAACAATATTTCTTATTCTTTTTGTTTTTAATCAAGTGGGAAAAATGGGAGAAAATGAGATACTTCATAAAACCCAAAACTATGAACAATTGTCTCAAGATTCTTTAAAAGAAACAACAGTGTTCTTTGGTGATTCTATTACTGAATTATGTCCTGTTGAAGATTTATATGCAACATATACAAGAAAAACAGGAGTACCTATTATCAATCGAGGAATTAGTGCAGAAACAACCGATTCAATGCTTAAACGAATCGAAAAGACTGTTCTTGTGATGAAACCTAAAAATTTAGTTATGTTAATGGGGATTAATGATATTGCTGCAAAAGTAGATAATCAACAGATTGTCAACAATATTAAACAAATGATAACTTTAACCAAACAACAAAGTACTAAGACACATATCATTTTACAAGCTGTTTATCCTATCAATAAAACTGATCGTGAATCTTTATTTGATAAGTTTCAATTAAGAGATAGAGATAATCAAACAATTGATGAATTAAATGAAATGTTAGAATCTTTAGCCAAAGAAGAAAAGATTACTTTTTTAAATGTGAATTCCTATTTAATGGATAAAAACAAAGAGTTAAAGAAAGAATACACTTTTGATGGATTACATCCTAATATGCAAGGTTATTTAGCAATTAGGGATGCAATATTAGAGGTTTTAGATTAATGATCTTTTAAATGAGATTGTTGATATTGTTTAGGAGTCATGTGTTTATATTTTTTAAAGATTTGGATAAAATTACTTTGTGAACTATAATTTAATAGACAACTGATTTCAATATGACTCTTATTCGTAAATAACAATAAACGGGCAGCTTCGTCTGCCTTTTTTCTTTGAATATAATGAGTCATTGTTTCCCCAACTTCTTTTTTAAAAGCTGCAGAAAGATAACTTTCAGATAACCCTGTATGTTCAACCAAATGTGATAATGAAATCTTATCATAAAGATGAGTATCTATATAATGAATACATTTATAGACATGTAAAGAATAATGATCTTTTTTAGTTTCATTTAATTGATGATAAAAATCATAGATGGACTGTTGAAATAAAGTAATTAATTCTTGAATATTGGTGATATAAGAAAGTTTATTTAAAGTAGCATCTGACAAAGAAAAAGCTAATTCACTTGAAACACCTTCTTGAATATTAATACGAGTAATCAGAGTAATAAAACTAACAACTTTATAGATTAAATCTTGTAAAATATTTTGTGTCAGAAGTTGTGTATCCTTGATATTTATTTGATTAAGTAATGCTTTCACTTTGTAAAAATGTCCATCTTGATAAGCTTTTAATAGAGATTGTTCAAAATGATAATAATCAGGTGTTTCCTGAGTCATTCGACGATGTGTCAAAATATCGTCTTTTTTCTTTACTTGTTTAGATTGAATATAATCCACATGAATAGATTGTAATGGTAAATATTCATGAGTTGTCATTTCATATAACATTTTCACAAAATTTTGAAAAGCCATAAAATGAAGGGATGCAATATGTGAACGAATCATTGATTCAGGTACAATCTTTATCCAGCTTTCAGGAAGATTTTGATGAGGGTTTTGTAAATCGTTTAATATACAAGCACAAACAATCATATAGTCTTGTTTTTCATAAGTGACTTGCATTCTTGCATAAGCAATACTATGATCATAAACCAAAATATGAACTTGATGATATGTCATGAGGAAAACATCATGTAGAAATTGTTTCATATCAATAATTGTTATTTTAGGATGAATAAGTTGTAAATCTTTGTCAAAGATGACACAAGGTATATGTAATGTATTATATAACTCATCAATAATAGAAATCAGTGTTTTCATAAATACTCCTTAAATTATAGTAAAATTTTGATATAGACAGTAAAATATCAATACAAATAAGATAATCATTATTATATACTAAATGCGTTGAGAAAACAATGTAAACACTTACAAAAAGAAAGGGGACAAAAACATGGGATTGAGTAAGAAAAAGAAAATAATGATAGGAGGAGCAACAGCAGCTATATTGGTTGTTGGATGTCTTTCTGGAGGTGGGATGATTTTAGGTACACTTCAAGATGGGGCACATCAATTAAATAGTGGTGCCGGAGCACTTCAAGATGGGGCACAAAAAATTGTCGCTGGAACAACATCATTAAAAGATGGAAGTCATGGATTGTATACAGGTTTGAGTCAATATACTCAAGGAGTCAGTGCATTAGGTCTAGGGGCAAATAAGTTAAATGAAGGAATGGAAAAATATACTGGAGCAGTTTCTTTATTAAAAAAAGGGGCAGATGGTTTGTATAATGGTGTATATGGTTATACCGGAGCAGTTGAGGGTATGCATAATGGAATTACAGCATTAGATCAAGGTGCTGGTGTTTTATCACAAGGAACAACTGGATTATCTGAAGGGACAACAAAATTGAATGATGGAACAAAAACTTTATATCAAGGTATGAAAGTCTTAAATGATAATTCTGATGCATTATTAGCAGCACCAGATATGATGGTAGAAGGATTGACTCAGTTAAAAGGTGGACTTTCACTTGTACCAAGTGAAAATCAAGTCAAACAATTAACTGATGGTTCATCTGCTATTTTGACAACTTTATCAAAATTATCTGATGGAGCCACAGCAGTTGATCAAGGTGTAGAAACTTTAAAAACAACAATTCATGGATTAAAAGAAAAGGCATATTCAAATGAATCTTTAAATAAATATGTAAGTATGATGGAGAAAAATCCAACACTAGTGAAGTTATTATTAGGAGCATTAAATGAAGATCAAAAGACTGAGATTATTTTAGGTTTACTTGGTGTCTATAGTGCAACAAATACAGTATTAGATGGGGCAACAACTTCGATTGAAGGAATGCAAACATTATCATCAGGGGTATCACAAGGAATGACTTCTTTAAATGAAAAATATGGAGTGCTTGATCAAGGAATTCAAAGTATGTCAGCTTTACCACAAGCTGCTCAAAAGATGGGGCAAGGTATTGATGGTATGATTGGCGTTATTCAAGAACAAAAAGTAGGAATGACAACTTATGTGAATGGTGTTCAAACAGCTTATCAAGGAAGTGCAGCTTTATATAGTGGAACACAAGAATTAAAAAATGGTACAACAACTTTAAATCAAGGTGCTCAAAAATTAACGAGTGGTATTCATGAACTTTACAATGGTTCTTCAAAGTTAAGTCAAGCAGGGACACCATTAAAAGATGGAACATTTGCTTTAATGACTGGGTTAAATCAACTAGATCAAACAAGTACACCATTATTAATGGGAATGAATACATTATGTCAAGGTGTCCAAAAGTTAGATGATATTAAAACTGATTTATTAAAAGGTGCACAAGCAATTAAAGATGGAAATTCAGGTGTAAAAGATGCTATGAATGGATTGTATGAAGGAATTAAAACATTGAAAAAAGGAACACATCAATTATATTCAACTGTTGGTGGTAAAAAGAAGTAACTCTCTTAATGGAGAGTTTTTTTCTTGAAATCTTAAGAATCTAATATAAAGATAAAAAATATGATAAAAACAAAACATAGACTTTGTTAAACTAAAGACACAAAGGAGGAATTTTATATGTTAGGTATTGCCTTATATCCAGATA
The DNA here is from genome assembly GCF_004343035.1 of Longibaculum muris. Classification (GTDB taxonomy): domain Bacteria; phylum Bacillota_I; class Bacilli_A; order Erysipelotrichales; family Coprobacillaceae; genus Longibaculum; species Longibaculum muris. The sequence goes on along the minus strand of NZ_SMCQ01000003.1, from coordinate 129,835 downwards.
AAACAAATTTAAAAGATGATCAGGATTATCTTTTAAAAGCTAAAAAATATGGGTATCAAAGAGTTTTTATGAGTATGTTACAAATCGATAAGGATGATCCTAAGAAATCTATTCGTCGTTTAAAAGAAAGTATTGCGTTTGCTAATGAATTGAATATGGAAGTTACACTTGATATTCATCCAATGGTTTTTCAATATTTAAAAATGAAGGAAGATGATTTAAGTTATTTTTCTCAATTAGGAGTCAAAACAATAAGATTAGATAGTGGTTATGATGGGAAAGTAGAAGCTATGATGACGCATAATCCTTATCATATCAATATTGAAGTGAATATGAGTAATGAAACAAATTATCTTGATTTGATTCATTCTTATCATCCATATCGTCAAGCTTTAACTGGTTCACATAATTTCTATCCGCAAAGATACACTGGTTTATCATTAGAAGCTTTTAAACGCTGTAGTCAAAAATTTATAAAATATCATATTTCCAGTGCAGCTTTTTTAACATCGCAACATGCCTCTGTTTCACCGTGGCCTATTTCTGAGGGATTATGTACCTTAGAAATGCATCGAGATTTACCAATAGATGTTCAAGCACGACATATGAAAATGTTAGGGATGGTGGATGATTGGTTTATTGGAAATGCTTATGCAAGTGATGAAGAATTAAAAGCTGTCAGTGAGATTTATCAATCACAAATAGATATTTTACATATTAAATTATTTGAGGATGTGACTAAATTAGAAAAAGAAATGTTATTGAAATATCATCAAATTTATCGTGGTGATGCTTCTGAATATGTGATTCGTTCTTCTAAAAATAGAGAGCGTTATTATAAGCAAGATTTACCTGCTCATGGAAAAAGCAATATTCATCGTGGAGATATCTTGATTTTGAATGAAGATTATGGACAATATAAAGCAGAGGTACAAATTTCTTTAATGGATCGTCCTTATGATCCAAGAATTAATGTTGTTGGTCATATTTTAGAAGAAGAAATGATTTTAATAGATTGTTTAAAACCATTTCAAAGCTTTCAATTTCAAATAAAGGAGTAAACTTATGAAATATTATGCAGGTATTGATATTGGTGGAACAAGAATAAAAATGGGGATTATCAATGAACTTGGAGAAGTTATTGTTAATGAAAATGAAGAAACAAAAAAAGAAAAATTGGAACTCTTTACTCAAATTGATCATTTTATAAAAAGACATCCTTATCAAATTGAAGGAGTTGGATTAAGTACACCGGGTGTTATTAGGAGTGATGGATATGCACAAACTAGTGGTGCTATTCATTGTTTTTTAAACTGTTATGTGCAACAAGAATTAGAAGCCTTTTTACATTTACCAGTGATTGTTGAAAATGATGCAAAGTCAGCAGCTATGGCAGAAAAATGGATAGGCGCCGCAAAAGATGAAGATTCATTTGCCTGCTTAACCTTAGGAACAGCTGTTGGTGGTGCCATTTATATGAATGGACAATTGGTGAGAGGACTTGGTGGCTTAGCAGGAGAATTTGGAGTTGCTTTGTCAAGTTTGCAGCCAGGTGATTATAATGAGCATTCTTTTTCTTATCATGCAGCGACAGTTGCCGGACTATGTCGTGAGTATAGCTATAGTGTTAAAGAAAGAGTTTTAGATGCAAGAGTGATCATTGAACGAAGCCAACAAGGTGATGAAGTTGCAAAACTGTGTTTATCTCATTTTTATCATGCTGTGGCAGTATTATTTGTAAACATTGCAGTCATGATTGCTCCTGAAGTGATTATTGTTGGTGGAGGAATTAGTGAAAATCAAGAAGTTATGGAAGCTATCGAGGAAGAATATCAAAATATTTGTAAAGATTATCACGTTTTAAGTTTAGTAGAAATGCCTCATATTTTAACTTGTCAGTTAAAAAATGATGCAGGTATGATTGGTGCAGTCTATTCTTTTTTAAGAAGATATAAAAAAATAAATGATGGGAACTCTATATAATGAATTGTATATAGAGTTTTATTTTTTTTAAAGTTTGATTTCGTTGTTTATTATATTGAAGCATTATATAATAAAGTTATGCATAAAAGGAGCTGATATTTTGAAAAAGATACAATTGATGAGTATAATTGTTTTGATTATAACTTTAATTATAATGTGTGTTCACTGGTTTATGAGTCCTTTGACAGATTGGGTTATTAGAATAGATGGAATTATTATGATGGTGAGCTTACTTGTTGTTACTTATAGTACAGCTAAATTTAAGAAAGATGAATCATAATTGCTGATGTGTAAAATTGAGTAGAATGCAGCTTTAATTTTAACAAATGTTGCAAAGAATTCTCTCAGTTCAATAAGTGATGAGATGAATTTGTAGATAGATTATCATTGCATTTGTCTTTTGCAACTAAGCATATTGTAATATGTTCAGTGGCAGAAAGGATTGTGAAAAATATGAGAGTACAATTAGAAACAAATAATCATTCAGTGCTTTCGCTTCATTATCATCTTGTATTTGTGGTTAAATACAGAAGAAAAGTTATTGATAACAATGTCTCAGATAGACTTAAAGAAATTTTTTCTTATATTGGTGCAAATTATCATGTTACATTTGAGGAGTGGAATCACAATAGTGATCATGTTCATGTCCTTTTCAAATCACACTCTAAAATAGAATTTCCATAAATAGAGAATTAGTTATGGAAAGAATATTTTTGGAGTCGTTCTTTTTGTCTCATGACAACAGGTGGGTCTACACTTGATATTATAGAAAAATTATATTGAAAACCAGGGTAATTATTCGTGAAGAATATTGCCTATAAGTATAGAATATATCCCAATAAGAAAGAATGCATTCTTTTATCCAAGATTTTAGGGTGTGTTCGTTTTGTATATAATAAGATGTTAGAAGAAAAGAATGAATATTATAGAGAACATCATACTCTTATTGGCATGGCTCTTGCGCATTACAAGAAAGATTATGTATAGCTAAAGGAAGTTCTTTACTTGCATTAGCCAATGCACAAAAAAATCTTGAAAAGGCATTTATCAATGACTTCAGAAATGAGAAATCAGGGAGTCAAAGATTTAAGTCAAAGCATAGAAGTCGAGCAAGCTATACAACAAATATGGTGAACAATAATATTTGCATAAGTGAACATCATATTCATCTACCAAAGTTTGGAGATATCTGATGGATATCAAATCAAGAGTGTTACAGTATCAAGAACACCTAGTGATGAATATTATGTTTCTATATGCTTGGCATATGAGGAACTAGTCAATGTTAAATCTAAAGGTATTAAAAAAAATAGGTTTGGATTATTCGATGAGTGAGCTATATGTTGACAGCAATGGCAAACAGCCAAGCTATTAAAAGTATTTCAGATAAAGTGAAAAGAAGCTCATAAAACAACAAAGAAAGCTTTCCAAGTTGAAAGAGATTGTTAAATCAAATAATTGACAATTAAAGGGCAGCAGTCATTATCAAAAACAAAGAAAAAGATTAGTGAAGATTCATCAGAAGGTTACCAATCAAAGAAGGACTTTCTACATAAATTATCAAATCAGATAGCTAATGAATATGATGTTGTATGTATTGAAGATCTTAAATATGAAAGTAATGAGTCAATCACTAAGTTTTGGGGAAAGCGTTGCAGATAATGATTGGGGAATGTTTGTCAACTTTCTAGCATATAAGTTAGAAAAACAAAACAAGGAACTTAGCAAGATTGATGGATGGTATGCAAGCAGTCAAACAGAGGATACAAGAATAAGAAAGTTAAAGAACTATCAGCAAGAAAGTGGATATGTCCAATATGTGGAACACAGCATGATAGAGATACAAATGCAGCAATCAATAAGGGATATCCTGTGGATGCTCAACTTATAGAAGCTGTTGATTAGGAAGCTAGGTGGTGGGAGCATGTCGCAAGAGGTATTAATAGGGGTTTAAATAATATAAAGGTAGGGAGAAGGAAAATATTATGGCTGAATATTTAACACCAGGAGTTTATATTGAAGCGTTTGAATCAGGAGTTAAGGCAATAGAAGGGATTGGGACTAGTACAGCATGATTTGTTGGGATGGCAAGTCGTGGACAAACAATTGGAAAACCAAGACTGATCACTAGCGTTGCGGAATTCCGCAAATATTTTGGAGATTACCTAGGTGAAAAATTTGGTGAACATCGTTTTTTAAGTTATGCAGTTGATCAATTCTTTGCGAATGGTGGAAGTAGTTGTTATGTTATGCGAGTGGCTTCCTTCGAGCAAATCAGTGCATTTGCAGATATTGAAGATACATTAAAAGTGACTGCAATGAGTTCGGGAACTTGGGGTAATACTATTAAAGTGCAGATTCGTAAAGCTTATCAGACAAAAACATATGTAACTCATCAAGCAACTGAAGATGAAGTTAAAAAAAATCAATACACAGTGAATTCGTCAGCTGGATTTTTATTCTGGCGATGTTGTTGAACTTAATGAAAAGCTTTACACAGTTACAAATGTTTTTGATAACATTTTAGAATTGAATAAACCTTTAGAGGGTGATTATTTTAAAGATGTTTTACACCCTAATGTTTTTTTACAAACTGTTGTCATCGATATGCAAATTATATGTGAAGATTTTGGTGAGGTTTATGAGAAATGTTCTCTTAATCCTGGTTCACTATCATTTGTTGTCGATGTCTTAGAAAAATCAGATTTCATTAATGTTAGTCTTATAGAAACCGCTGAGAAAAAGTTAGATACTGAAGCATTTTATGCAAAATACACAACAGATTTTAAGTCTTATTTGTTAGCTGGAGGAACTACGATTATGCCTGCTGCTAGATATGAAGATATGTATATTGGAAAAGATGATGGACCATCTCAGCAATCTGGAATTTAGGCTAGTTCAAAGTGCTTTAATTACACATTGTGAGAGTACGGTAAGTCGTTTTGCTATATTAGATGTAAGTGCAGTAGATAAGTTAAGTGAACATCGTAAACAGTTTGATACAACTTATGCGGCAATGTATCATCCATGGTTAAGTATTTTTGATCCTTTATTAAAGAAAAATTCATACACACCACTAAGTGGGACAATAGCTGGAATTTATGCACGAGTAGATAATACACGTGGTGTCTGGAAAGCTCCGGCAAATGAAGTTGTGAGAAATGCAACTAGATTATCAGTTCATTATAATGAAGCAGAACAAGAAAAGTTAAATCATCCTAAAGGTATAAACTTAATTCGGTCTTTACCTGGTATGGAAATTCATGTTTGGGGTGCAAGAACATGTTCGAGTGATGGAAATTGGAAATATATCAATGTACGTAGACTATTTATTTAAATGAATCTATTAAAGCAGATACAAGTTGGGCTGTTTTTGAACCTAATGATGAAAATCTATGGTCAAGAGTTTCTGGGATTATTCGCATTTTCTTAACAACTTTATGGCGTGATGGGGCATTAATTGGTTCAACATCTGATGAAGCTTTCTTCATAAATGTTGGAAAGTCAACGATGACACAAAATGATATTTTAAATGGTCGTTTGATTTGTGTGATTGGCGTTGCACCAGTTAGACCAGCAAAATTTGTTATTTTTAGAATTACACAAAAATGGAAGATGCAAGGTAAAGGAGTGAATAGACAATGGCATATGTATATCCATATAAAAAATACAATTATATTGTTTTAATTGATTCAAAAGAAGTTGGTGGGTTCTCTGAAGTCAACGCTGGAGAAATCATAACAGATCCTATTGAGTACCGTGAGGGACTTCATCCTGTAAATACTGTTTTTAAGCAGCAAGGACTTGTAAAATATGGCAATGTGACTTTAAAATGGGGCCTCGTTACCGGAACTGAATTGATAACATGGCTACAAAGCACAGTAGATGGAACCTGTGAAAGAAAAACGGTTACCATTCAACTTTGTGATGACTTGCATATAGTGGTTGCTGAATGGAAATTTATTAATGCATGGCCAATAAAGTATACACCAACTGATTTTAATGCAACAAGTAATGAAATTGCTATTGAAAGTATAGAGTTGGCACATGAAGGTGTTGAACGTATTAAATGATAAGGTAAAGAAGACAAAGAAAAATGAATTTTCAAATAGCATATGATTTTACATTACCCAAAGGTTATGTAGATGAAACAGGAATTGCTCCATCGTCAAGGAACAATGAGACTTGTAATAGCTGGAGAGGAAATATATGCTATGTAGCATCACAAAGTAAGACAAAATCTAGATTATGTAAGTTTTGTTGAGATTTCTAGTGTCATTACATGAAATACCAACTATCCATGTTGTCTGTCCACATTGTGGTAAGGGGTTTAGTGATACACTAAATTTTACAAATCAAAAATGAGTTTGTATACATACAATGAACTCATGAAACAAATTTCATTTCTGAGTTATTATTTTCATTAGTCTTTGGATGACATTCTTGATCTTTCTCATCTTTCCAAAGAACAGTTCTGTACCCAAATTAATCAGATTCATCGAGAAATTAATCATGAACCAAAGAATTATTGATTTTTAAACATATAATCAGATAAAGGTATTACTGTTAGACCACTTATACTGTTTACACATTTTTCTCCTTTAGAATCTTTATATATAATCCATATTCATTATCCTAACATTAATTCTTTGTTTGCATCTATAATAATCTCACTATCTATGACTGATTTATTTCGACTCATCACTAGTATCAGATTCTTATTAATGAGATGATTAAATATTCTTACTGATGTATTATTTATTAGCGTATAAAATGTATGGTAGCTTTCTTCTGTAAATATGTCTACTCTGCAATTAATAGATTTCAATCTTGTCTGAATATATTCTTTGACTTCCTTTTCGTCAAATCCTGTAAATGGAAGCATGTCACGAGATAATTATTTTGTGAGTTGGGAATACTTGAAAAGGCATAGTGAATATGCTATTATAGTTTTGTAAGTTTATAATAACCTATTGAAAGAGTGTGTATTCACACCCAAAAGAAAACCAGGAGCTGCCACTCCTGGTTTTTGGTTATTCACCATGCTTCTTGCATCCGTCTAACCATTTGCCGATCAGTTCAATACAAAGATTGACAATGACACCAGCCGTAACGGCAGCCAAGAAGTTTATAATAACCTCTATCATGCGTATTCACCTCCTCCACATTGCTAGTGGCTGGGTGATAAGCAGATTATAACATGGAATAAACAGGTGTGAGTCTCAACTTGATGACAAATTTGTTCCATGTTTTTCTCATGAAAAATAATAAAAATGTTTAAAAATCAATATCTTTATGAGACGTTTTTGAAAAATAGATGAGAATATAATGAGAAGTGAATACTTTTACCAATAATAAAGAATTGAAATATTCGTTTTTTTATTTATATTGTCTTAACTGTGGGATGGTGTCATAATAAAAATAAGTCATAAATTGTAAAGGAGAAGATAAAAATGGGTGCATGGGATTTTGCTGTATTTGATGATGATACAGCTTATGATGTTTTAGATGATCTTAAGGAATCATCAGATATTATTAAGGATATGGAAAAGTATTTTGATGATGTTATAGAGGCAGACTATGTGGAATATGAAGAAGGTTATTATGCTTTGGTTTCAGCTGCAGTGCTTGATAGTGTCGTGAATGATACTCAGTATAGATGCGATGATGAAGATTATTTTGAATGGATCAAGTCATTAAAGAAAATCGATTTGACTTCACTTCAATCAAAGGCTATCAAAGCAATTGATGTTATTATAAGTGATAAGTCAGAATTAAAGGAATTGTGGGAAGAAAATGAAGAACTTTATTCATCGTGGAGAGAGGATAAACGTTCTATACAAAAAAGACTTTTATGATAATTTATGGGTGTGAAAAGTGGATAGTTATGGAATTGAATATTTTTGTGTATTATCTAAATAATTTAGACTTGTGAGTTCAAATAAAATCGTTTGCATTTTCAATAAAAGAGATAATTTATCAATATTGTATGATGATTATTGAATTTTAAAACAATGCTAGGAAATTTATATAAAAGAATCGTGATTCAAATAGGTTCAACACTCAATGTAATATTTCTACGTGAAAAATGTATTAATTATGTTGATATTGTTGTGGCACAGGTGAGAAGGATACGTCATCTTGAGTTGGAGGTCCATTATTGATGAAGCTAGAAGAACTGAATAAAGTTGGCATACTTCAATGAGAAACAACTATTTTAGAAAATTCATATATACGACTTCAGTATAAAGTTTTCTCTTAGATGAAAGAAGGGTCATATTGTGATAACATCAGATGTAGTTAAACAAATAGGAGAAAAGCTATCTTTAGAAAACAGTGGTTTAAAAAATCAATATTTAGCTGAAGATATAATAAATATCGTATATTATAGATGAAGATAATCAAAAACGAAATGGTGAATTGCCATTTCGTTTTATAAATACTGAAAATTCTTTTGTCTGAATTCTTTTGGTGTTTGGTTTGTGACTTGTTTAAATCTTTGAGTAAAGTGACTTTGACTTGTAAAGTTTAATAATGTACTGATTTCTTGAAAAGAATGATCAGTAAAGAGAAGAAGATGTTTAGCTTCTTCGATTTTTCTTTCTAATAAATATTGAGTAAAAGAAATTCCTAATTCCTTTTTAAAACGTGATGAAATATAGACAGAACTATGATTGGTTAAATCTTCTAAGTCTTGTAAGGTTACTTTTTCATAGAGATGTGTATCAATATAACTAACGCATTGATTGATTAAAGTAGAACATTTTTTAGCATTGGATTGAATCAGTTTGATATATTCATAACTAGCATACTTGATGTATTGAATACATTCTTGAACATTACGAATATGAGGAAGATTTTGAATCAGTGCATCAGAGAGACCAAAGGCGCTTTCTAAAGGAACACCTTCATTGATAACCATACGTGTCATGAGGGTCACAATAGAAATGAATTTAATCTTGACTGTGTCTAAGGAACTTTCTGCTAAAGAAACAATATAAGTTTTATTAAATTGAGTAAAAATCCAATCAATCTTATCTTTACGACCTCTTTTCACATAATCCAAAAAACGCAGTTCAAATTGATAAGAATCACGTGTTGTATCTTCTATGCGACGATCATATACGTTCTTTTCAAAGATTTCCTGTGAACTCATGGCTTGTGGATTGATTCTTAAATATTCAATGGGAATTTGTTTATCATCAATATCCTGATGAGTTAAAAAAGTATATAACATGCTAATGGCTTTAATGAAATTATCTAATGATTCAGTAGAAATATAAGTTTGAAATTGACTAAAATAATCAGGTTTTTCTTGTGATGCACCAAGTAATAAACAAGGACCAATGAGAATAATAAAGTCCTCATAAGAAAATGATGCTAGTAAGGATTGATAGGTATTGATGACATGAACAGGATATTTATCTTGTTTGAGTAGATAAGGGAAATCTTGGATATGAAGATATAATGGAGAGTATGAAGGAAAGAGGAGTTGATGTGACTTATCAATGATACAAATAGGGATATAAGTACGTTGATAAAAGGTATCAAAGAGTTTTGTCAATATTTCTAGTTTCATAGTCATTCTCCTTAAAATTATTATAAAAATATTAAAAATATGATATATATACAACTAGGACTATTATATAATAGCCTTGCAACAAAGTAAAGCGTTTACAGATATGGCCATATCTCTTTCACTTTGATAGCAGGATATATGTAGAAAGGATTGAACTTTATGCAAAAGTTAGAACAATTAATTAATGCGAAAATAATGCCATTAGCTGAGAAGATGACTAAGAATAAAATCTTAGGGGCATTAATGGAAGGTTTTATTAGAACAAGTCCAATTACACTTGGAATTGCTTTTATTACAATCGTTGGAAACTTCCCAATACCTGGGTGGACAAATTATTTAAAAGAAATTGGTTTAATGGCTCATGTTGATGCGATTACCAATGGGGCAACAGGAGTCTTAACTCTTTATGTCATTTATTCTCTTGCCATGGCTTATGCCAAACGTTTAGAAACAAATGAAAAGAATGCTGCCATTATTTCTCTTGCTTTCTTTATTATGATTATTCCACAAACCATTACGACAACAGTGATGCAAGATGGAAAAGCAGTAGAAAGTGTTATTAATGCTTTAAAACTTGATTATTTAGGTGGTCAAGGTTTATTTATTGGAATGATTGTGGCTTTGGTTGTCACAAAATTATATGCTTATTTATCTAGTAAGAATTTAACATTTAAATTACCTGATAGTGTTCCTCCAATGGTTTCACAATCATTATCACCAGTTTTTGTTGTGACAATTATCTTTGTCTTAGCATTTGTGATCAGAGTCGGATTTAGTTTCACTCCAGCTGGAGATATTATTAATTTCTTTATTCAAACAATTAATGCTCCATTAAATTCAATGGTTGCTAGTCCAATTTCAATTATTATCATTATGGGATTGCTTGCTATTTTATGGTTCTTTGGTATTCATAATGCTGTTTTACAAGGACCTTTAGGAGTCATTAGTTTAACTATGGTAATGGGAAATATTCAAGCTTTCCAAGCTGGAAAAGAACTTCCTTATTTATTACCTTCAGTCATTTATGGAGGGATGATGGCTTCTGGATTCATGAGTATTGTGATTGGTTATATGTTTAAAGCCAAATCAGCAAAATTTAAACAACTTGCAAAATTATCATTTATCCCATCTGTTTTCAATATTACAGAACCAATTATGTTTGGGATGCCAATTATTATGAACCCAATGTTTATGATTCCTCAATGTTTTACTCAAATTATTAGTGGTTTTGTGACTTGGGGATTAGCCGTTACAATTTTACCTGTGAGCTTAAATCCAACAATGTCATTATTACCTTGGACAACACCAATCTTTATAAAAATGCCTTTAGCAGGGGGAATTAACTATACAATTATTATGATTATTTGTTTTGCGATTACTTTTATGATGTGGTATCCATTTATCAAAGTTGCAGATCGTCATGAATATGAATTAGAACAAGCTAACGAAGAAAGTTTACAAAATGTCAAATAATCAATGGACAACTTATTGGAGTCGTGCTCAAAGAGGACTTGGCTTGATTCCAACACCTTGTTTAAAACATCAACATATGACTTTGAAGGCGATTCCTCAAAGTCATATGTTAAGATTAAGATTTGCAGCCTTTTATGAAACACAACCCATCGAAATTACCAATGCTTATCTTTCTGATTCTCATAATCACTATCGCCTTTTCTTTCAAGGACAAGAAAAAGTCACACTCAAGCCACAAGATGCATGCTGGAGTGATGGAATAGATATTCATGAGATGGATCAATCAGAATTAAGACTTGATTATGATATCGTTGTATCGCCAGATTATCACTTTGTTTCTGGTTTTGAAAGAATGGATTATGATGTTTTTAAAGAAGCCCCTCAACAAATTTATGCTTTAAATAGTATTGAATTACAAGGATCATTAAAAGGATGTCTATGTGTTTTTGGTGATTCAATTGTTGAACAAGGGAACTATACTCGTATTCTTCAAGAAAAAGCAATGGAGAAAGGGTATAGTTTGATTAATCTAGGATTAAGTGGTAATCGTCTGTTACGTCAAATTGAGTGTGCTGATTTACAAGATACAGATAATCCAGAAATCACACAGGTTTTGACACAAAAAGTCTATCAAAATATTTCCATTGATAAGCAATGTTTTGGAATATCTGGGTTATCACGTTTTATCAAAGAAGCAAAAGAATGTCATCGAGTTTATCAGTATATCATTGCGATAGGAGTTAATGATTTGTATCAACCAGGAACATTCTGTGCTTTAATGAGTGAATTACCAACCCTTGAAGATATGCAAAAAGGATATATGTCTTTAAGCGAAATGATTCAAGATATACCAACTTTATGGTGTGAAATTACTCCATTTATCAATAATCCGCATTGTACAAAAGAAAAAGAAGAAAGACGTCAACAAATCAATTTATGGTTAAATCAAACAATGAACCAAACAGTATGTTTTGATAATTTAACCAAAGAAGATATGAACGAAGATGGTTTACATCCTAATTTACTTGGTGGAAAGAAAATGGCTAAGGAGATAGAAAAATGTTTAAATATATAATACTCATTATTATCATCATTATTTTATATATTGTTTTTTGGACACCTTATCCATTTGTTTGGTTATTGCGTTCAAAAAAAGAAGTAGAAAGAGAAAAAGGTCCTAACAATATTGAGAAAATCAAAGAAGGAATTCATATTTTGCCTAACCTCCCATATCCTTCAAAATATCCTCAAGCGACTTATGACCTATATCTTCCAAAAAATCAACCCATCAAACATATGATTGTCTGGATTCATGGGGGTTCTTTTATCTCAGGTGATAGCCGAGGAATGCGAAATTTTGCCCCGATGCTTGCAAGTCAAGGTTATGGTGTTTGTGCCATGAATTATGCCTATGCCCCAAGATGTCATTTTCCAAGTCAAGTCAAACAAGTCGATGAAATGTTATGTCATATTCAAAATGATTTAAAAAAAGACAATATCATGATTGAAGATTTTATCTTAGGTGGAGATTCAGCAGGAGCTAATATTGCTGCAACTTATGCATCAATGTATCAAAATGAGACATTGGCATTAAAAGCAAATGTCAATTTACTTAATTCTTTACCAATTAAAGGGTTATTATTGTTTTGTGGTCCTTATGATTTATCAGAAGATTTTCAAAAAGAAGAATTTAAACAATTTCGTTTGTTTATGAAATATATTGGTTGGTCTTATTTAGGACATAAAAATTGGTGGAAAAGAGATGAACGTTTTTATTCATCACCATTGCATAATATTCATAAGTACTTTCCACCAGCTTATATTTGTGATGGTAAGAAATTTTCATTTATGTGGCAAGGTCAAAAACTTGTTCAAGCTTTGAAAAAGCAAGAAATTTATGTAGAAAGTCGTTTTTATGAACACATGTCTCATGAATTTCAATTTGATTATCAAAAGAATGAACAAGAAGCCATGCAGGTTTATGAAGATACACTTCATTTTTTAAAACATATTTTAGAAAAGGAGAGCACATGTTAAAAAAAGAATTTTTATGGGGTGGAGCAGTTGCAGCAAATCAATGTGAAGGTGCCTATGATGAAGATGGTAAAGGTCTTTCGATTATGGATATCATCACTGCTGGTAGTCAAGATGCTCCTCGTCAAGTGACATTAGAAATAAAGGATGATTGTTATTATCCTAATCATGAAGCGATTGATTTTTATCATCATTATCAAGAGGATATTGAATTATTTGCCCAAATGGGTTTTAAATGTTTTCGTACTTCGATTGCCTGGACAAGAATTTTCCCTCATGGGGATGAAGATGAACCAAATGAAGCTGGATTAGCTTTTTATGATCGTTTATTTAAAGCTTTAAAAGCTAAAGGAATTGAACCAGTTGTCACAATATCACATTATGAAATGCCTCTTGATTTGGTAAAAAAATATGGTGGTTGGTCAAATCGTCGATTGATAGATTTTTATACGAAATATGCATCTGTTTTATTTCATAGATATAAAGGCATTGTTCGTTATTGGATGACTTTCAATGAAATTAACAGTACGGTTAAGATTACTATGATTGCAGGTGTTTTAATAAAACCGGGTGAAAATCAAAAGCAGATTGCTTATCAAGCTTTACATCATCAGTTTGTCGCTAGCAGTAAAGCAGTTCAATTAGCACATGAAATTGATCCAGATAATAAAGTGGGTTGTATGGTTATGACAACGGTGGGTTATCCACAAACCAGTCATCCTTTAGATGCCCTTGCTGCTCAAGAATATTTAAGAGATGGTACATTGTTTTTTTGTGATGTACAATGTCGTGGATATTATCCAGGATATTTTCAAAATTATCATATTGAATTAGATATTACTGATGATGATTTGAAGAATTTAAAAGCTGGGACAGTTGATTATATTGGTTTTTCTTATTATTCTTCACAAGTTGTTTCACATCTTGATGGTGGAGAAAAAGTGAAAGGGAATATAGTGGATGGTTTGAAGAATCCTTATTTACAAGCGAGTGAATGGGGATGGCAGATTGATCCAGATGGTTTGAAATATTTAATGCGCATACTTTATGAACGTTATCAATTGCCTTTATTTATTGTTGAAAATGGTTTAGGGTATGATGATCAAATCAATGAGAATGGTGAAATTATTGATGATTATCGTATTGATTATATGCGTGCACATATCCAAGCTATGAAGGATATTGTTGAACAAGAAGGTATTGATTTGATGGGGTATACAGCTTGGGGACCAATAGATATTGTTAGTGCTGGAACTGGTGAAATGAAGAAACGTTATGGAATGATTTATGTGGATAAAGATAATGAGGGACATGGATCATTAAAGCGAATGAAAAAGAAATCATTTGATTGGTATCGACAAGTGATTTTAAGTAATGGAGAAATATTATGATGAAATATTTAAGTATAGATGCTGGGGGAACTTTTATTAAGTATGCCTGGATGGATGAAGATGGATATATCTTACAACAAGGGAAAAAGCCAACACCTTATACATCAAAAGAAGATTTTATGAAGATAATTCGTGAAATCTGGCAACAATGTGATGATAAAAAAGGTGGAATCGCAATGAGTCTACCAGGAACAATTGATACATCAAAAGGTTATATTTTCCAAGGTGGTTCTTTGACTTATCATCATGGATTGGCTTTAAAAGAGTGGTATGAAGAAGTTTTTCAAGTTCCTGTGGAGATTGAAAATGATGCCAGATGTGCAGCAATAGCAGAAATGACGGCTGGTCATATGCAAGGTATCAATAATGGAATTGTTTTAACTTTTGGCACAGGAGTTGGTGGATGTTTTATTATAAATGGTGAGATTTATAAGGGAACACATCTTTTCTCTGGAGAAGTTTCTATGTTGATTTGTGATGATATAAAAGTCAAAGGAATGGATGCTGTGTTAGGACATATTGGTGGGATTGGTCATTTTGTAAAAAGAGTTTGTGAAGCAAAAAAGGTTGATATTACAGATGGAAAAACAGTTTTTGATTGGATTGCCTCAGGTGATGAGATAGCTTTAAAAGTCTTTCAAAAATATTGTTATGATATTGCAATTCAACTCTTTAATATGCAAATTATGTTAGATCCTATGCGTGTTTGTATTGGTGGCGGTGTGAGTGAAAATCCAATTTTCATTCAGGGTATTCAAACGGCTATGAAGGCTTTTTATGAATCATTACCAGTGGCTATGCCACGATTAGAAATTGTTGCTTGCCAGTATCATAATGATGCAAATTTAAAAGGGGCTTTCTATCATTTTCAAAAACAACAAACTTTAGCAAGAAAATAAAAATTTCTTGCTTTTTTTGATAAAAAAATATAAAGTATTTTGTGCATAGTTCTTTGTAAAAAAATGGAAAATCAGGAGGGAAAGCTTGTGCGCCTAGAAGAATTGATTAGTAAGAACTATAACCAATTAAATGAAAATGATCTTTATATTTGGCAATATATTTCAGCCCATCGTAAAGAATGTGAAAAGTTATCAATTGATGAATTGGCATCACGTTGTCATGTTTCAAGAACAACTGTTTTACGTTTTTCTAAACGTTTAGGGTTAAAAGGATATGCAGAATTAAAAGTTTATTTACGTATTGATAATCAAAATTATCAATATAAACAAACAGGTGTAGAATTGGTTTATGAAAGATATCAAGCATATATCAAAGATATAAAAAAACGCGATATGACGCGTGTCATTGAAGTGATAGCAAATGCTAAAAATACTTATGCTTATGGAACTGGTAGTATTCAAAATAATGTAGCTGCTGAATTAAAACGTTCTTTTTTGATTGTTAATAAAATGTTTTTTACCATTCAATCAACGAATGAAACAAATGCTTTTGAAGAAATTATTACTGATCAAGATTTAATTGTTATTATTTCTTATTCAGGAGAAAATGAACAAGCCGTTCAATTTGCTAAAAAATTAAAGATGAAAGGTGTTCCTATTATTAGTATCACTGCAACCCAAAACAATACTCTATCACATCTTGCAGATGAAGCTTTATATGTGGATGTTCCTAATATTGTTAATCCTTTAGGACCACGTTATGAAGGATTGGTGAATTATTTTATCTTAATTGATTTTATTCTTGTAAAATATATGGATTATTATGAAAGGAAGATGAATAGTGACATTAGATGAGTTAGTAGAATCTCATTATGATGAGTTAAATGAAAATGATTTATATATCTGGCAATATATTTTTCATCATAAAACAGAATGTCAAAAAATGTCCATTCAACAATTGGCTCATGCCTGCAATGTTTCTCATACAAGTATTATCCGTTTTACAAAAAAGATTGGGTTAGATGGTTATAGTGAATTAAAAGTTTATTTAAAATGGAGTTTAAATAAACAATTTGACTTTGATAGTTACAGTATGCGTCATTCTTCAGATGAATTGAAAAGAACTTTAGATGTTATGGAAAATAGAGATTTAGATCATATTTTTCACAATATTGATACTGCTGGAAGAATCTTCTTGTTTGGAACAGGTGAAGTTCAAAATCATGCAGCCTTGGAATTTAAAAGGGAATTTGCTTATCGTCATAAGATTATGCATGTTATTGAGGGGAATACAGAATTAGATACAGTTTTGAATAATATTTTACCTGATGATTTCTTTATTCTTATTTCGCTTTCAGGGGATAATGAACGTGTTGTGACTTTAGCAAAATACTTACATAAGATGAATATTCAAACATTAGGAATTGCGAGACATAAACGTAATTTGTTATCACAATATGTTGATGATTATATTGGTTTTGAAACAAGTGATTTTCATACTGGTTTTCAAGATAAGAGTTATTGTTGTACAGGACATTTTTTCTTGATTGTTAATATGTTGTTTTTAAGATATTTAGAATATTGCTCATTAAAGGAAAGTAATGGTAGTTTCAGTTAAAATAATTTGATATAATAATGGTGTTTGGAGGTAAGATAAAATGAAAACAGTTGTAAAAACAGATAAAGCTCCTGGAGCTATTGGACCTTATAGTCAAGGAATCGATTTAGGGAATATGATTTTCTTTTCTGGTCAAATTCCATTAAATCCACAAACAGGAGAAATGCCAGAAGGCATTGAAGCACAAGCAAAACAAGCTTTAGAAAATGTAAAAGGTTTATTAGAAAGTCAAGGGTTAGATTTTTCTCATGTTGTGAAAACAACAGTATTCTTAGATAACATGGATGATTTTAATACTGTTAATGGAATTTATGCACAGTATTTTGTAGAACCTTATCCAGCAAGAAGTGCTGTAGAAGTTGCAAAACTTCCTAAAGGAGCATTGATTGAGGTAGAGGTTATTGCGGTTAAATCATAACAAAGTTCTTTTAGCAGAAAGGTTTCACTGTTATATAAGGGTTTATTATGCGGATGGTCATTATGAACTTCGAGATGAAAATATTCAGGATTATATTAAGCAAAATAGAGGGAAAAGTGGATATAAACATCCTATTTTAATAGAAAATCAAAATTTGTATCCAACAATTGATCAAAAGGAAAATCTTTGTTGTTGGATTAATCTTGGATATATTGAAGAAAAAAATCCATTTTATATATGGGTTTTACAATCACGAGGTTTATATGACAAAGCAGTTAAAATGTATGTTAATTTTAAATTAAAGGAATTAGTAAAAGATAGCTGTTGAGGCTATCTTTTAAAGTACGATTAAGGCAAATAATCCCATTGCAAGGCAATAGAAAGAAAAATAATTCATTTTACGTTTATTTAAAATATTAAATAATAATTGTAAAGCTAAATAAGTAACAACCCCACTAATGATAAAAGCAATAAAATAAGGTAACCATAAAGTAGAAAGTGTAGGACTAGAAATAAAGTCTTTTAATTTTAAGACAATAGCACCCAAACTGACAGGCATAAACATAAAGAAAGAAAAGTCACGGGCAGTTTTTTGTTCTAATCCGCCTAACATTCCACCAGTGATTGTTGAACCACTACGGGAAATACCCGGTAATAAAGCAACCAGCTGAAAACATCCCATACGTAAAGCATCCCATAAATTTAATTTTCTTTTCGTACGCTTTCCTTTATATCCATATTTATGAATTAACATTAAAAAGACAGCTGTTATTAAAAGTGTACAACCGACTAATTTAACATTAGAAAAAGCTGTTTCAATATAATCATTAAATAAAACTCCACCAATTGCTGCTGGAATAGTCGCAACAATCAACAACATGCAATAACGAAAATCTGGTAATTTCTCATCCCTTGAATCAGCTTTAAAGATATAACTAAAAAAAGAAACAAAGAGACGGGCAATATCTTTACGATAATAAAACATAATCGCAAGCAGTGAACCAGTATTCACTAAAACTTCAAAAGTAATATCAGTCGTTGGAAACTTCCAACCTAAATGTTCAAATATAGTTTTGAAAATAACAAGATGACCACTACTAGAAATAGGTATAGGTTCACTAAATCCTTGAATAGCTCCAAGTATTCCATAAACAAGTATATTTTGTAATAATTCCATATGATTTCCCCTTATTCTTTAGATATATCTTTATTATAACGAAAATAAGGAGAAAAATATAGAAAGAATTATATTTAATCATTTTTGAGGAATACTAAACATATGATGAGGTATAGGGGGTAACATATGTTTTTAGTTAATTTTGTTTATGATGATGAAGAATTATTAGAACCCTATGAATGGCAGGATGATGATTGTTTTGAAGAATTTTATTATCTGCCAATTTATTATGTGTCATTAGAACAATTACATGATTTTATTTATGCTCAATTATGTATTGATGATTTAGAGGATTCTATTTTCATTGTCTGTGATGGTCATTATAGTGTTGTTATTGAAATGAGAGATGGACATATTTATCGTAGAGGAACTGTGAATTTATTACAAAGAGATGTGATTAATGATATTACAAAGACTTTAGGAATGACTTATTTTGAATATAGAATCATAGAAGAAGCTTATGAAAAAGAGTTTGGCTTAACCCGTGATGAAAGATTAAAGAAGATTTGTTTAGAAGAAGTCATTGATGAAATTTTTGTTGTTCATTATGAATTGTTTTTAGAAATATGTGAACAGTTAAATATTAAGGAAGAAGGACCAAGTGAAAAATATCTTGCTTTAAAACATAAGATTGAAAAGGGATATTCTTCTTTACATGAATTGTTATATCAAGAATTGGTGCAAAAAGGGTAATGAAAAAGCATGGAAATCCATGCTTCATTCACTATCTTTTTTTAATTGTAATACCAATTTTTCTTTCCACTTTAGAAAGTTTCTTTCTAGCAATTGGTCTTGCTTTAGCAGCACCAGCTTCTAAGACATCATCTAAATAACTTCCGGTTGTAATTTCTTTATAACGTGCTTGAATCTTTTCTAATTCATTTCCAACAACTTCAGCTAAATCCGTTTTAAATTCACCATAACCTTTACCATCATATTGTTTTTCAATATCTTCAATAGAACGATTAGATAAAATAGAATAGATTTCTAATAAGTTAGAAATACCAGGTTTATTTTCTGGATCATAATGAATATGACCATCACTATCAGTTACTGCTGATTTGATTTTTTTCTTAGAAACATTAATATCATCTAAAATATAAATTGTTCCTTTGCCATTTTCATCTGATTTAGACATCTTCTTTGTTGGATTTTGTAAATCCATGATTCTTCCTCCCACCTTAGCAATCAATGGTTCAGGAATTTTAAAAGTCTCACTATAACGTGAATTAAATCTTTCGGCAACATCACGGCATAATTCAACATGTTGCTTTTGATCTTCACCAACGGGAACATAATCAGGATCATACATTAAAATATCAGCATTCATTAATGAAGGATAATTGAAGATTCCAGCACCAATGACTTCATTTTTAGAAGCTTTATCTTTATATTGAGTCATACGAGAAAGTTCACCCATTGAAACCATACATCCTAAATACCATCCAAGTTGAGCATGTTCTAAGACATCAGATTGTAAAAATAAAGTTACTTTTTCTGGATCTAATCCTGCAGCAATATACAAAGCAATTAAATCTCTTGTATTTTGTCTTAATTCTTTAGGTTCTTGATAAATTGTCATTGAGTGAAGATTGGCAATAAATATAAACATTTCATACTCATCTTGGTAAGAAACAAATGGCTTAATAGCACCAATATAGTTTCCTAAAGTGACTCTCCCTGTTGGTTTAATTCCACTTAACATTCTTTTCATATACTTTCCTCCTTGAAATAAAAAAACGTCCTTATAAAAGGACGTAAATATACGTGGTACCACCTTTGTTCATATCTAATGATATGCACTCTTATCTTAACGCGATTAACGATTGATAACTGTTGCTACCAATAACTCCAGAATCCCAATTTCATCTATAACCATGACTTGTTTCCATCACCCACAAGCTTTCTATTACAAAGATTATAAACTACTTCATTCCTTCTTCGTCATAATGACATTATAAGATTGTTAGAATGAAAAATCAATAGATAATAAAAAAAGAATTTCATAAATAATAAAAATGTTGTATAATGAGATAGATAAGGAGATGATGTTATGATAAGAATTTATACAGCACCAAGTTGTGCGTCATGTCGAAAGGTAAAAGCATGGTTGAAGGAGCATCAGATTCCTTATGTTGAAAAAAATATTTTTTCAACATTATTGAGAGAAGCAGAATTAAGAGAGTTGCTTGAACGAAGTGAAAATGGAACTGATGATATTATTTCTAAACGTTCAAAAATTATTAAAGAAAATAAAGTTGATATTGATGAGATGTCAGTGAATGAATTGATTCATTTTATTCAAGAAAACCCTTCTATTTTAAAAAGACCAATTATTATTGATGAAAGACGTTTTCAAGTGGGATATAATGCTGAAGAAATTAGAGCTTTTATTCCTCGTGAATTAAGAAGGCTTCAAGAATGTGATAACAGTGACTTCTGTCCACAATTTACTGATATTAAAAAAGAATACTATAAAGATAAAACGAAAGAATGTCCAGAAGGATGTGAATAGCAGATTAAGCGAAGGCTTAATCTGTTTTTAATTGACTGAATATTTTTATAAATTGATAAATAAAGTGACTTAAAAAAATGGGCTAATGTCATGTAGAATTTGAGATGGTGTCTTGATGAAAAAGAAAACAGATGAATCTTCGTCTGTTTTCTTTTTCTATTTCATAGTATAATAATAGTAGCATGAAAGGAGAATTTGAGTATGTGGGGTATTATTGCAACTTGGCGTATGGCTGTAGAAGGAATTAGTGAAGCCAGTCATATCTTAGAAAATAATGGGGATGCAGGTGATGCAATTGAAACGGCTATTCAGGCAGTTGAAGATTTTGAATATTATAAATCAGTAGGTTATGGGGGACTTCCTAATGAAGAAATGGAAGTTGAATTAGATGCCGCTTATATGGATGGTGATACATTAGATATTGGAGCAGTCGCAGCGATTAAAGATTTTGCGAATCCAGTATCAATTGCACGTCGTTTATCACGTGAGCGTGTGAATTGTATGTTAGTAGGTGAAGGGGCTGAAAAGTTCGCCCATAAGGAAGGTTTTGAAAGAAAAAATATGCTGACAAGTCGAGCAAAGATTCATTATAAAAATCGTCTCAAAGAAGTTCAACAACAAGATATTAAACCTTATTCTGGTCATGATACAGTTGGTATGGTTTGTTTAGATACCAAAGGAAAAATGACTTCGGCAACATCTACAAGTGGTTTGTTTATGAAGAAAAAAGGTCGTGTTGGTGATTCACCAATCTGTGGTTCGGGTTTTTATGTGGATTCTCAAGTTGGAGGAGCAAGTGCAACAGGACTTGGTGAAGATTTAATGAAGGGTTGTATTTCTTATGAGATTGTAAGACTTATGAAAGAAGGAATGCATCCACAAGAGGCATGTGAAAAAGCCGTGAATGAATTGGATAAAAAATTAAAAGCAAGACGAGGAAAAGCTGGAGATCTTTCATTGATTGCGATGAATAATAAAGGAGAATGGGGTGTTGCGACGAATATTGAAGGGTTTTCTTTTGCTGTAGCAACAGCGAGTCAACCACCAATTGTCTATTTGACAAAAGTTGTTGATGGACGTTGTATTCATGAAGTGGCTAGCCAAGAATGGTTAGATCAATATATGAAAACAAGAATGGCCCCATTAGAAGAAAAATAAGATGGAAGAAGATATTATTTTACAGGTAGAAGCCTTATCATCACAAATGATTGATGATATTAAAAAGATTGTTCGTTGTCCTAGCGTTGAAGGTGAAGCATTACCAATGGCACCATTTGGAAAAGATATTGCTATGACATTGGATGAAACATTAAAGATTGCTGAAAAATTAGGGTTTGAAACACATAATCTAGATTATTATATAGGTTGGGCACAATATGGTGAAGGTGATGATTATATTGGGATTATTGGTCATCTTGATGTTGTGGAAGTAGGTGAAGGATGGAAACATCCACCCTTTAGTGGTTATGAGGAAGATGGCGTGATTTATTCAAGAGGGATTCTTGATAATAAAGGTCCAATCATGGCTTGTTTATATGCCTTGTATGCGATTAAATCATTACATATTCAATTAAAAAGACCAGTACGTATTCTTTTTGGTTGTGATGAAGAAAGTGGTTTTGTTGATTTAAAATATTATTTAAAGCATGTTTCTCCACCGATTATGGGATGGACACCGGATTGTAAGTATCCTGTTGTTTATGGAGAAAGAGGACGAGCCGTAATTGAAATTTCAACTGATGAAAAGAATGTGGATGAATTTTTTAGTTTTGTGAATACTTATTTTATGAATGCTAAAATGAATGGTGAAACTTTAGGTGTCGATTTTTATGATGAAGAATTTGGTATGAATGAAATGCGACAATATAAATTGAAACATCAACATCAGTCTATCATTTTTTCAGTCACATTTTCTTATCCAGCAAGTATGAAACTTGCTGATTTAATAGAAAAAATTCAAGACAAAGCAGGTCATTTCAAGGTTGAATGTGTTAGTCATTTTGAACCAGTACGCTTTGATCCAAATTGTCCAATGGTTAAAGTTTTACAAAAAGCCTATGAAACAATAACTCATCAAGATGGGACACCCGTGACAACGACGGGTGGAACGTATGCGAAATTGATGCCTCATATTGTTCCTTTTGGTCCTAGTTTTCCAGGACAAAAAGGAATTGGACATCAGCCTAATGAATGGATGAAGGTTGATGATTTAATTAAAAATGCAAAAATATATGCATTAGGAATCTATTATCTGGCAAACTTATAAGGAGGATATTATGGAAAGAATCGTAGAAATATGTTGTGGTAGTTATGAAGATGCTTTAAATGCCTATCGTGGTGGCGCATCACGTATAGAATTAAATAGTGCACTTCATTTAGGTGGACTGACACCAAGTCTTGCTTCTTTAGTTTTAACAAAGAAGCATACTGATTTAAAAGTTATTACAATGATTCGTCCTCGCGGTGCTGGTTTTTGTTATAGTGAGGATGAATTTGAAGTCATGAAAGCTGATACTTTATTGATGATGGAACATGGAGCTGATGGTGTTGCTTTTGGATGTTTAAAAGAAGATGGAAGTATTAATGTTAAACAAAGTCAGCAAATCATTGATATTGTAAAAGAATATGGTGGAGAAGTGGTTTTTCATCGTGCCTTTGATTGTGTAAAAGATCCTTATCAAGCAATTGAAAAATTAATTGAGATGGGGGTTGATCGTGTTTTAACAAGTGGTTTACAATCAAAAGCAATGGATGGTATTGAATTGATTCAAAAATTACAAGGAAAATATGGTCATCAAATTGAAATATTAGCTGGAAGTGGAATTAATGCAGATAATGCAAAAGCAATGATGGACCAAACTGGAATTTATCAAGTTCATAGTTCATGTAAAAGTTGGATTTGTGATCCAACAACAGCTATGAATCAAGTTTCTTTTGCTTATGGTGATGAGCCTCATCAAATGGATTATGATGTTGTTGATATGAAATTAGTGGAGAAGATAGTTGAAGAAATATGTTAAGAAATTTAAGGAAAAATAAAAAAGTCAGATTATTGATTACTTTGATATGTGTTGTTTTTGCCGCGTTTATGCAAGCTTATGTGATTAAAGTCTTTATTCAACCAGCTGATTTATTATCAAGTGGATTTACTGGTGTAGCGATTTTGATTGAAAAAATTACTTCAAGATTTTTTGGTTTTTCGTTTTCTACATCATTAGGTATGATATTACTCAATGTCCCAGTTGCTATATTATGTTATAAAAGCATCAGTCCACGATTTACTTTCTTTTCACTTTTAGAAGTCTTTTTAGCCAGTTTCTTTTTAAAGGTCATTAACTTTCCACCTATCTTTGATGATATTTTATTGAATATTGCTTTTGGTGGTTTTGCTTATGGTTTATTAACTGTCATCGCATTACGTGGGAATGCTTCTACGGGTGGTACAGATTTTATTGCTTTATATGTTTCTAATCAAAAAGGAAAGTCTATTTGGGAATATGTTTTTGTCTTTAATACAGTTATATTGGTTATCTTTGGATATATGTTTGGCTGGGAACATGCTGGATATTCAATTCTATTCCAATTCATTTCTACTCGCACAATCGATTCCTTCTATCATCGTTATGAGCGGGTGACTTTACAAGTGACAACAATGCATGCAAAAGAAGTGATAGATGCTTATGTAACTCATTATCGTCATGGAATTTCATGTGTTGATGCGGTAGGTGGATATAGTAAAAAATCAATGAATTTATTACATACGGTTGTTTCTAGTTATGAAGTTCAGGATATTGTTGATTTAATGCGTGAAGTTGATTCAAATATTATTGTGAATGTTGTAAAAACAGAAAACTTCTTTGGTGGATTTTATCAATCACCAATTGATTAAAAAAGAGTTCTAGAGGGAATCTAGGACTCTTTTGATTTTACTAGGACAATTATGTGTATAGTTCAATTGATAAGGCTTAATGATTTCTAAAAATTTTTTATAGCCTGCTTTTTCATTGTTGACTTCAAATTCTAGTTCATAATCTTTTTGATTGAAATAAGTATTTTCATCTAATGATAATGTTCCTTCTGGAAGAATAATATCATAGCGATGAGTTGTTAATGAGAATTGTTGTTTTAATTCAGTTAAAGCAATACCTTCATCTTCAAGAATCTGAGTAATTTCATTTTTGAGTTGATGGTGAGTAAAAGCATCTTTTTCTTCTTTAGTTAATTGAATGTTTGTTTCTAAACGATGATTATTGATAGGTCTTTTTAATGTTAATTCATATTGATTGTTTTTAGTACGGATTCTTAACATATATTTTTTTTGTTGTAAAAGAGGGTGGGTATAGTATTCATTAATTTGAATATAATCATGAAGAATTTGATTTTGATAATCGTTTAATATTTGTGTAAAGATATCTTTTGTAAGTAAAATTTTATATTCTATTTCTATTTGTTGCATATTTATCACCATTTTTATTTTAACTTGTTTATGATAAGAATGCAAATGAAAGAGATTGTGAAAAAGAAGTGAATACTATATAATAGAAAAAGGTGGTGAGAGAATGAAAACATATGCAATTGTAAGTAAGCAAGATGAAAAGTCGATAGAATTATCTAATAAGATGAGAATAGAACTAGATACTTTTATGACATATGATGAAGCCCATCCGGAGTTAGTGATTAGTGTAGGTGGGGATGGAACGATGATTTATAGTGTTCATAAATATATTCATCAATTAGATGAAGTTTCTTTTATTGGGATTCATAGTGGAACTTTGGGGTTTTTAACGGATTATCAAAAAGATGAATATTTAGAATTGATTGAGGATATTCGTCAAGGTGAGTATCATATTTATAATCGTTGTTTATTATCAGTGAAAATGGGTGATGTGAGTTATATGGCACTCAATGAAGTAAGATTAGAAAATAATCGTCGTTCACAAGTTTTAGGCGTTTATATTAATGGAGATTTTTTAGAAACATTTAGAGGGAATGGTTTGTGTGTATCAACAGCTTCTGGTTCTACGGCTTATAATAAGTCATTGGGTGGAGCGGTGATTAATTCAGGAGCAGGATTGATGCAATTGACTGAGATTGCTGGTATTCATCATAATGCTTATCGTTCATTGGGCTCACCATTGATTTTAGATTGGACACATACAATTCATTTAGAATCACAGGATTTTGATGGAGCTATTTTAGGTATTGATAATTTGGTTTTTGATTTAGAGGGAGAAGGTTCGATTGATATTTCGTTGGCTCAACAAAAAGCAAGATTTGTTCAATATAAAAGAGTAGCTTATATTGAAAGATTAAAAAGGGCTTATTTAAGTGAATGAAAAGACAGTGGATTGTAGATAAGCTAAGTCGTATTGATGATTTTGCTTATCAAAAGGGTATTAATAAGAAAATGTTGAAGGCCATTAAGATGAAAGGGGATATTTTGGTTGATGGGATTCATCAAAGTGTAAGATATCTTTTAAAACCAGGAGAGGTTATTACTTTTGTTTATCCTGTAGAAGAAAATCATATGTTGCCTTATGAATATCCTTTAAAGATTGTATATGAAGATGAATATTTACTAGTTATTGATAAAGAAAAAGGAATGCCCTGCATTCCTACTCGTGCGCATCCTTATCATACCCTTGCTAATGCATTAACCGCGTATTATCAAAAAGTTAATTTGCTTTCAACGATTCATTTAGTGAATCGTTTGGATAAAGAAACCGCTGGTTTATTGATTGTAGCTAAGTATCGTGAGATTCATGATTTGATGATGAAAGATTTAAAGCATATTTATCGTGAATATCAAGCTCATGTTGAAGGGAAGGTTGAACAAGGGGTTGTTGATTTACCGATTTATCGTGAAAATAAAGATATGAAAAGAATTATTGATGAAAGAGGAAAACCATCACGTACTCACTATCAATGTTTACATTATCAAAAAGGGATTTCTTTAGTTCGTTTTGTTTTGGAAACGGGAAGAACTCATCAGATTAGAGTACATATGTCAGCTTTAGGACATCCTTTAATAGGTGATGAAATTTATGGAAATCAGCAAGGTACTTTTGATTTGACGAGTGTGATGGTGGCTTTTATTCATCCGGTAACAAAAAGAATAATAACCATAAGAAAGAGGAATGAATTTTAAAATTCACTCCTCTTTTAAAGCATTGAACGATTTTTAATGATATTGTTTTGACTGTTCATATCAATGAACATACCAATTGCTATCATATATGAGAATAGTGAAGAACCACCATATGAAATCAGTGGAAGGGTAATACCCGTAATTGGAAGTAACCCTAAAATCATTCCCATATTCCAAATCTGTTGAAACAATAACATACCAATAATTCCCATTGTCATATACTTATCACGGTCATTCGTAGATTCAAAACCAGTTTTCAAAATAATAATATCAAAAGCAACAATAGCTAAAATTGTTACAAATCCACCAAGATAACCATAATCAGTTAAAATCACAGCAAAAATAAAATCAGTTTGTGCTTCAGGAAAGACTTTAACCACAGCTTGGAAGCCATGTCCAAACCAACCAGCGGTTCCATAAGATAATAATGAATTAAATAATTGATAACCTTCTTTACCAAAGGTTCCCTCCGGATCAACCCAACCATAAAAACGATCTAATTTATGTCCACTAATAATTTTAGCAAAAATATCAGGCTGATAAATAAACAAATAAGTACCAACAGCAATAACAATACCAACTAGGATGAATCCAACAGTAAACCATTGTCCTCTTAACCCACTAGAAAATAAAACAAAAACAACACCAATTAATATAATTAAAACAACTCCAGTATCATTTTGTAAATAAACCAGTAAAGCTGGTGGTAATACAACTGCCATACATTTTAAAATATATCTTATTTCTGTTTCAAAATTACGGACCAAATAATAATCATTATATTCTTTTGTTATTTTTGCTAAAGCAATAACAATCGCAATTTTCATGAATTCAGAAGGCTGGAGACTAAAACCAGGAAAATTGAACCAGGAAGTTGCTCCACCGGATGTATGGGTAAATGGAATAATATGATGATTAGGCCAAATACGTGTATAGATAAAGTGTTCAATCGCAAGAATGACAAGCAGTGCAAGTAATATTCCATATATCAGCCATATCTTATCATAGATTTGCTCATTTCCAATTTTATATATAATAAAGATTAAAACCGCTGAGGCAATATAAAAAACACCTTGCTTTATCCAAAGCGTAGCAGGATCTCCTACTTTATTTGAAATCAAAGGAGCGGCATTCAATATCGCAAAGCAACTAATGATTGCTAATAGACAAACAATAAAGATTAAAGGTTGTTGTTTAATTAAATTTTTTATTTTTTCCACATCGTTGCTCCTTTCTTTTTTTATCTTCTTATAGTATACTATAAAAAAGAAATACTTCAATCAAAAAAGGATGTGAATATATGGATTTTCAATATGTGTTAATTATTATTGGAATTATTTTAGCTATCTTACTTCTTTATTTTGGTTTTACTAGATTCATTAAAAATAAAGATTTAAGTCAAGAGGTTGTTTCTACTATTAATATTGATGTACTTTTAAAAGCATTAGGTGGAAAAGACAATATTTTGGATGTTGATAGTTCCCCTTCAAAATTGACTGTGACATTAAAGAGTCATAATGGAATTGATATTGATAAGATTAAAGAATTAGGAGCTAGTGGAATTGTTGAAGGAAAAGAAAATCTTTCAATGATTTTTGGAAAACAGTCTTCGCTGATAGCTCAAGATTTAAAGAATAGTTTATAAGCAGAATGAATTTCTGCTTTTTTTGTTTAAAAATAGTTTTACTTAAAATAGTGTATTTTGTAACTCTTTTAAAAATAAATCTGCAGCACCATTAAATATTTGATATTTTTTCCATACTAGATAAAATCCTGTCTCAAAATTAGGCTTCAATGGTTTGAAACAGAGATGACTTTCACCAGTTGTATTAATCAATCTGTCAAAAGTAAAAACATACCCTAAACCACTTTCTACAATCATTGCTGGTGTTGTAATAAGATTAAATGAACCAATAATATTAAGATTTTTATAATAATCTTTAAACCATCCTGATAATACATTAGCATCTGATTGTTGTTGAGCAAGAAAGAGTGGATAATCTTTAATATCTTCAGGCCTAATAACTTCTAATTTTGCTAAGGGGCTATCTTTTCTCATTAATACACCCCAGGTATCAGTATAGGGGAGTTTTATATAATTATATTTTTGCAGATCAATAGGTTCAATAAGTATTGCAAAATCAAGTAACCCTTTATTAAGCTGTTCAGAAACCTCGATTGTACTTCCACTAAAAATATGATATTTAATTTGTGGATATCTTTCGTTTATTTTTTTAAAGACTTCTCCAATAAAATGCATGATATAAGTTTCAGGTGCACCAATATAGATATCTCCAGTTGTGATTTCTCCATATGAATTTAATTCAAATTCAGTACGCTCTGTCAAGTCGATAATCTCTTTAGCACGTTTTCTAAGAAACATTCCTTCCTCTGTCAATGTGATTTTACGACTCCCTCTTATAAATAATTTCTTTCCAATTTCTTCTTCAAGCATGTTTAATTGCCTAGATAGATTTGGTTGTGTTGTATGTAGTATTTCAGCGGCTTTGGTAATACTTTCTTCTTGCGCTACAGCAAGAAAATATTTTAAGATACGAATTTCCATATTTAAAACCTCACTTTGTTTTTATTTATTATACCATAAATAAAAAGCATAATAACGTATGAGTTATAAGTATTTGTAAAATTAGAAATTTAGAAGATAATAGAAGATGAAATGAAAACATGTTTAAAGAGGTGATGAAATTGGATGGAAAAGAGTTTGATGAGGATAGGTTAATATCTGCTTTAAAAGATGCAGGAATGGATTTGCATATAATAAGCGAGTTTAGAAATAGTCTGAACTCTGGCTACTATGAAAAAAGTAAGAAATACTCTTGAGACAAAGAATAGAGTTATTATCACGTATTCACGATGGACAAGATAAACTATACTGTTTAGATTACTTGACAAGAGAGCTTGATAGAATAGGCTTATTTAATTTAAAAAAAGATTAAACATTCTTATTTTAGAGTTCAATATATAAATAAAAGTTATGAATATATATAAAATATAAGTATTTGTAATATAATGGATTATATATATAATATTGAATAGGGAGGAATAAAAGTTGATTAATAAATTGATGATATTGAGGACTATAATATTATATATTTTACTAACTGGATGCCAAACAGCAAA
This sequence comes from Longibaculum muris, assembly GCF_004343035.1. Taxonomy (GTDB): domain Bacteria; phylum Bacillota_I; class Bacilli_A; order Erysipelotrichales; family Coprobacillaceae; genus Longibaculum; species Longibaculum muris. The sequence continues at coordinate 99,459 of NZ_SMCQ01000003.1, read as the reverse complement.
TAGAAAGAATACAGTAAATTTCCAGGAGAGTAAACAAAATAAATCACAGGAAAAGATAAATAATCAAAATGACTTTGTGACAGATGATTTTAATATTGAAGTCGCTTCTCAAATCAAAGTTAACGCATCCCTTCGGCAACTGACAAATCGGAAAATAAAAGAATCAGTTGATGAACATACTTTTACACTTAATCTATATGATAACAAAACAGCTAATGATTTTTGGGATCAATTACCATTGTCGATGCTTCTTGGGATGAATTAAAATTTATAACAGATGGCTCAACTATTATTTTGAAAAAGTAAATGAATAATGAAAATAAAATCGAAAGGAACGTTATTATGGCAGCTTTAACAACATTATTTCCAGTATTCTTCATGCTGGCACTAGGATTTGTATCACGTATAAAGGGGTGGATTACACCCGAGCAAAAGGCAGGCGCTAATGCTATTATCTTTAAAATATTATTTCCAATTTTAGTTCTTAATTTGATGTGTACAGCAACAATTGAGATGTCACATATCAAGATTATTGGTTATGTATTTGTAGTCTATCTTGTTGCACTTATTGTAGGGAAATTATTTGCTAGTAAAGTGAATAAAAAATATGCTCATTTTTCACCTTATCTATTGACTGTTGTAGAAGGTGGAAATGTCGCTTTGCCACTATATTTATCCATTGTAGGAACATCTAGCAATACAGTATTATTTGATATTGCAGGGACAATTATAGCATTTATTGTTTTTCCAGTTTTTATTGCGAAAGAAGCCTCTACGGGTTCATCGGTAAAAGACATGGTAAAAAGTATTTTTACAAACTCATTTGTTATTGCAGTTATTATTGGGTTATTTTTAAACTTAACGGGAATATACAATATGTTAATGGTTTCACAGTTTGGTCCAATGATCACTGGAACATTGACTCAGGCAACAACACCAATTGTTTCGCTTATTCTATTTATTTTAGGATATGATTTAAATGTGGATAAGAAAACATTCGTTCCAATATTAAAACTTATGACTATTAAAATCGTGTACTATGCTCTAGTGATTGCAGGATTCTTCGTATTGTTTCCTGAGCAGATGGCAGATAAGACATTTATGATGGCACCTATTATTTATTTTATGTGTCCAACTGGATTTGGGTTAATGCCGGTGATTGCTCCATTATATAAAGATGAAGATGATGCCTCATTTACCAGTGCATTTGTGTCTATCTTCATGATTGTCACATTATTTGTTTATACAATGGTCGTAATATTTATTGCATAGTTATTTCAATTTATAAGAAAGGAATGATTGAACAATGGAATTGATACGATTAAATAATGGAACAAAAATACCATCAGTAGGTTTTGGTGTCTATCAGATTCCAGAGAAAGAAACTGAGCAATGTGTTTTAAATGCTTTGATGATTGGATATCGGCATATTGATACTGCCAGAGACTATGGAAATGAAAGAGAAGTTGGAAGTGCTATTTTAAAAAGCGGTATACCAAGAAATAAAATATTCTTAACGACAAAGATAGCTGGTGCATATAGCTATCAGAAAGCATGTCAATCTATTGATGAAGCATTAGAAAAATTACAGACAGATTATATTGATTTATTGTTGTTTCATTGGCCATCAGGCAATATAAATGAGACATATCGTGCAATGGAAGATTATTATAAACAAGGAAAGTTAAAGGCTATTGGAGTTTCTAATTTCTTTGGGGATAATTTTAATAAAATTATACAAAAATGTACTGTTATACCAATGATCAATCAAGTTGAAGCACATATTTTCCATCAAAGAAAAGAATTACAGAAAGAAATGGAACAATATAGTATTCTATTAGAGGCTTGGTCACCTTTAGCCTGTGGAAAGAACAATATATTTCATAATACAACTTTAGAAAGAATAGCACAGGTACACCACAAATCAATAGCTCAAGTAGCCTTAAAATTTTTAAATCAAAAAGGCATAATTATTATTCCTAAATCAATACATATAGAAAGAATGAAAGAAAATTTAGATATCTTAAACTTTAGACTTTCAGATAATGAAATGAAAGAAATTGAATTATTAGATAAGAATCAAAGTTTATTTGGATGGTATGAATAGGAGGAAAAAGAAAATGAATAGTTTTGTGTATAACATCCCAGTTAAGGTTTATTTTGGAGAAAATCAATTAATTCACCTTGGTGAGGAGTTATCCAAATATGGAAAACGAGTTTTACTCACATATGGTGGTGGTACTATTAAAAAAATAGGACTTTATGATAAAGTCATTGAAGAAATAGAAAAGGCAGGCCTTGAAGTTTATGAATTATCTGGGATTGAACCAAATCCCAGAATTAATTCAGTAAGAGAAGGGGCGCAGTTATGTAAAGATAAAAATATAGATGTTTTACTTGCTGTTGGCGGTGGATCAACGATTGATGCTACAAAATGGATAGCTGCAGGAGCTTGTGTAGATTTTGATCCTTGGGATTTTTTAAGCAAGAAAGTCTCTGTAAAAAAAGCATTACCTATTTTAACTGTTTTAACTCTAGCAGCTACTGGATCAGAAATGGATAATGGTGGTGTCATTAGTAATCCTGAAACAAAGGATAAAATTGGATTAGGAGCAGACCCTTTATTGCCAAAAGTATCTTTTCTAGATCCGACATATACTTATACAGTGAGTCAATATCAAACGGCTTGTGGGGCTGCGGATATGATGAGCCATATTATAGAAGTTTACTTCAATATGGATCAAGATTTATATATGTTAGATACGTTTATGGAAGGTATGATGAAGACAATCATTAAATATGCACCTATTGCTATGAAAGAACCAGATAATTATGAGGCACGTGCCAATTTAATGTGGACATCATCATGGGCTATCAATGGCTTTATCAATGGTGGAAAACAATTAGCATGGAGTTGTCATCCAATGGAACATGAATTATCTGCTCTTTATGATATTACCCATGGATTGGGATTAGCGATTTTGACTCCAAGATGGTTAAAATATTGTTTAGATGAAACAACAGTATCTAAGTATGTGCAATTTGGAATGAATGTATTTAATATAGATTCAAAATTAGATGATATGGAAATTGCAAAACAAGCAATTCATAAGTTATCTGATTTCTTATTTAATACTTTAGGATTAGATAATAATTTTACGAAAATAAGTATTAAAGAAACTGATTTTGAAATTATGGCTAAGAAGTCATGTGGAGGAGGAGTGTTAGAAGGATTTAAGCCATTACAACAGTCAGATATAGAAGAAATATTTAAAATGTGTTTATAAAGAGTTTTAGTTTTTGTAGAGATTAATTTGGATTAAAATAAATAGGATAATTCAATAGATATATAAGAAAGAGATGTATTTAAGTTTTCTTCTGAAAAGTTTTATCATTATTAAAATAATTCTTTTATTGAGAGTGCAAATCGGTGGACGAAAGGAAAGATATTTGGTATAGTGTAATTGTCATCGAGATGATAGTCATTATAGGATAAAAAAAGCTCATAAGCCTTGAAAAAACATCAAAAAAAGTGATTTTTTTCATTGTGCATAGGTAGCAAGAGTGCTATAATGGGTGAGGAATTTAATTCAAGGAGGAAACAAGAAACATGTTAGAAAAAGAACAATGGAAAGGTTTCAAAGGTAGACTTTGGAAAGAAGAAGTTAACACTCGTGACTTTATTCAACAAAACTATAAACCTTACGATGGAGATGAATCTTTCTTAGCTGGACCTACAGAAGCAACTAATAAATTATGGGGAAAATTACAAGAACTACAAAAAGCAGAACGTGCTAAAGGTGGAGTTCTTGATATGGAAACTGAAATTGTTTCTGGATTAACTGCATATGGACCAGGATATATTGATGAATCTTTAAAAGATTTAGAAAAAGTTGTTGGTTTACAAACTGACAAACCATTAAAAAGAGCATTCATGCCATATGGTGGTATTAAAATGGCTGAACAAGCTTGCCAAACTTATGGATATGAACCAAGTGAAAAATTACATGAAATCTTCACAAAATATCACAAAACACATAACCAAGGTGTATTTGATGTTTATACTCCAGAAATCAAAAAAGCTCGTCATAACAAAGTAATTACTGGTTTACCAGATACTTATGGACGTGGACGTATCGTTGGAGATTATCGTCGTGTTGCATTATATGGTATTGATTTCTTAATTCAAGAAAAATTAGATGATTTCGCTCATTGTGGAAGTGGATCAATGACTGAAGATATCATCCGTAGACGTGAAGAATTAGCTGAACAAGTAAAAGCTTTAAAAGAAATGAAAGAAATGGCTGCTATTTATGGTTATGACATTTCTGAACCAGCTAAAGATGCTCGTGAAGCATTCCAATGGTTATATTTTGGATATTTAGCTGCAATTAAAACACAAAATGGTGCTGCTATGTCAGTAGGACGTGTTTCTACATTCTTAGATATTTATATCGAAAGAGATTTAGAAGCTGGAATCTTAACTGAAGAAGAAGCTCAAGAATTAGTTGACCATTTCGTTATGAAATGTAGAATGGTTAAATTTGCACGTATTCCTTCATACAACCAATTATTCTCTGGTGACCCAGTATGGGCAACACTTGAAGTAGCTGGTCTTGGTACTGATGGACGTTCAATGGTTACTAAGAACTGTTTCCGTTTCTTACACACATTAGAAAATATGGGACCTGCTCCAGAACCAAACTTAACTGTATTATATACTGAAGCATTACCTGAAAACTTCAAAAAATATACTGCAAAAATCTCAATCAATACAAGCTCAGTTCAATATGAAAATGATGATGTTATGAGACCTGTATGGGGAGATGACTATTCAATTTGCTGTTGTGTATCTGCAACTCAAACTGGTAAAGAAATGCAATTCTTCGGTGCTCGTGCTAACTTAGCTAAATGTTTAACTTACGCTATTAACGGTGGTATCGATGAAAAAACTAAAGAACAAGTTGCTCCAAAATATCGTCCAATTACAGATGAATATTTAGATTATGATGTTGTAATGGAAAGATATGATCAAATGATGGAATGGTTAGCAGACTTATATGTTAATACATTAAACTTAATCCAATACATGCATGATAAATATTATTATGAAGCAGCTGAAATGGCTTTAATTGATACTGATGTAAGACGTACATTTGCAACTGGTATTGCTGGTTTCTCTCATGTTGTTGACTCATTAAGTGCAATTAAATATGCTAAAGTTAAAACTATTAGAGATGAAAATGGTATCGTTGTTGATTATGAAACTGAAGGAGATTTCCCTCGTTATGGTAACGATGATGACCGTGCTGATGAAATCGCAGTTTGGTTATTAGGTGAATTCTTAGCTAAGATTAAGAAACATCATACTTATAGAAATTCTGAACCTACAACTTCTATCTTAACAATTACTTCTAACGTTGTTTATGGTAAAGCTACTGGTTCATTACCTGATGGACGTAAAGCAGGTGAACCATTATCACCAGGTGCTAACCCATCTTATGGTGCAGAACAAAATGGTTTATTAGCTTCATTAAACTCTGTTGCTAAATTACCATATGAATGGGCATTAGATGGTATTTCTAATACTCAAACTATCAATCCTGATGCTTTAGGACATGATGAAGATGAAAGAATTAACAACTTAGTTCAAGTATTAGATGGATATTTTGAACAAGGGGCTCATCACTTAAACGTAAACGTATTTGGTAGAGAAAAATTAATTGATGCTATGGAACATCCAGAAAAAGAAGAATATGCAAACTTCACAATCCGTGTATCTGGATATGCAGTTAAATTCATTGACTTAACTAGAGAACAACAATTAGATGTTATCGCTAGAACTTGTCATGATCATATGTAATCAATAGAACTTTATAAAAAAGAAACGGCCTCTTTCCAAGAGGCTGTTTTTATAAGAGGAGGAAGAAAGTGGAAAACGTTATTGGTAGAATTCATTCTATTGAAAGCTTTGGTTCAGTTGATGGACCTGGAGTAAGATATATTTATTTTTTACATGGTTGTCCTTTAAGATGTCAATTCTGTCATAATCCTGATACTTGGGGTTCAAAGACATATCAAGAAATGACTGCACAACAAGCTCTTGACCAAGCGATGAAGTATCGCAATTATTGGGGAAAAAAGGGTGGATTGACAATAAGTGGTGGAGAACCATTATTACAGATTGACTTTTTATTAGAATTATTTAAACTTGCAAAAAAAGAAGGGATTCATACTTGTATAGATACAAGTGGTGGATGTTTTACAAGAGAAGAACCTTTCTTTTCTAAGTTTGAAGAATTAATGCAATATACTGATTTATTATTGGTTGATATTAAAGAAATCAATAAAGAAAGACATATTCAATTAACAAGTAAAGATAATGATAATATTTTGGATATGGCTAGATATTTATCTGATATTAATAAACCAGTATGGATTAGACATGTTTTGGTTCCTGAAAGAAGTGATTTTGATGAAGATTTAAAAGAGTTAGATCAATTCATTAAAACATTAAAGAATGTAGAAAGAGTAGAAGTATTGCCTTATCATACACTTGGAATTTTTAAATGGCAAGAATTAAAAATTCCATATCAATTAGAAGGTATTAATCCACCTACGAAAGAACGTATTGAAAATGCTAATCAACTATTACATACACAAGATTATCAAGAATTTAAAAAATAACATGAGCTTCAAATGAAGTTCATGTTTTTTAAATACTATGAACAAGTTGTTGAAAATAAATTTGAATAGGATGTTCACAAAGTTTTACCATAAAATCTATAGCGTCATTCATAGAAATTTCATCATAATGATTTAACCAAACTTCTAAATAACCTATCCATGCATCAGCAATATATGTTTGATTAAGTTTAATCTTGATATTATCTAAGTTACAATGATAGTCCTTCATCAATATATCAATAGGATGATTCATAAATACATTATAGAGAACAGTTTTCATTTTATCTTTTGAACATTTTAATAAAATTTGTATTAAATAACGATTTTCATTTACTTCATGAAAACACCAAGTTACAGCTTGTTTGGCATCATTATGCATAATATCAATCATAATTTTATCTTGATAGCTTTCCATCATTTCTTTTTCTAATTGTGAAATGATATCATTTAAAAGGGCATATTTATCCTCGTAATGAGCATAGAAAGTATTTCGACTAATCATGGCTTTATGACATATATCACTAATACGAGTTTTTTCAAATCCTAAGTCATCAACACATTCTAAAAATGAATTGATAATGTTTTTTTCAGTTTTTAGATATCTTAAATCATTTTTATTCATAATAACACCTCCAATTTTATTATACACTTTGTTAGATAACTAAATAAATATAAATAAGTGTCAATTGAAATAATCTTTGTCATTATGTATCATTGGATGTAGAAAGTGAGGTATTTCATATGCGTGGAGGTCAATATAATGGTATTAAAAATGTAGAGTTATCAGAATTTGATAAGCCAATCTTAAAACAAGACTCTATTCTTATCAAAAATATGAGAGCGGGGATTTGTGGAACGGATTTACATGCTTATACTCTTGAAGGAGAAAGTGTGGGAATTTTACCAGGGAATCAGTTTGGACATGAAATGTGTGGAATTATTGATAGTATTGGTAGTGGTGTTGATGGTTTTGAAGTTGGACAAAGAGTATTTGTTAATCCAGTTACTTTTAGAAGTATACCAGAAGGGTATACGCCAACTATGAGTGCTGATATGGCAGGAGCTTTTTCAGAATATGTTTTAGTGGAAAATCCACAGTGGAATGTTAATTTATTTAAAATTCCTGATCATGTGAGTTTGGATTTTGCAGTATTAGTAGAGCCACTTAGTGTTTCTATGAATGGAGTTATGTTAGCTCAACCTCAAAAAGGGCAAAAAGCAATCATATATGGAGCGGGAACTATTGGACTTGGATGTTTAGTGGCTTTAAAACATTTAGGTATTGAGGATGTTATTGTGGCTGATAGTGTTCCTTTAAGATTGGAAACAGTCAAAAAATTAGGTGGTATTCCTTGTGATATTACAAAAACCAAAACAAATCAGTTTGTCTTGGATTTATGGGGTAATTTAACTGCTGGTATGGGAATGGATATGAATGATGCTGATCTTGTATTTGATTGTGCTGGATATACTGGTTCAATTAGAGATTATTTAGATAATGCCAAAATGGGTTCTCAACTTATTTGTATTGCTTTAGGTAATGGACAAGTTCCTATTTCTACTTCTGAATTAGCATTTAAATCTGTAAGTATAAAAGGATCTTGTGGATATACATCACAAGCAAATCAAGAAGTTATTCGTATGCTTGATAGTGGAATAGATTTATCTCCAATAATTACTGCAACTTATCCATTATCAAAAATATCTGAAGCATTTGAAGATGCTACTAATGTTAATAAGAATATTAAAGTTATTATTGATCATACAAAATAAACATGGACTACGGTTCATGTTTTTTCTTATATCAAATGATTATATGTGAATGATTAGTAAATAAAAAGAAGATATGATAGAATAATAACAGGTGATGAAAATGAAGAAGTTAACGTATATTTTAATGAGTGCGGTTTTATTATGTGGTTGTGTGCATAAAACAATAACAAAAAATAATAAGGTAAAAATGATTGTTGCGAGTGATATACATTATTTTTTAAAAGATTATTATCAGGAGTGTTCATGGTTTGAAGAATCTTTATTATATGAAGATGGGAAAATGGTTACATATGCGGATGAGATTATTGATGAATTTATTGATGTGGTAAAAAAAGAAAAACCAGATATTGTTTTGTTAACTGGTGATTTATCTTTTAATGGGGAAAAGGGAAGTCATCAAGGTTTAGCAGATAAATTAATGAAAATCAAAGATGCTGGGATTACAGTTGCAGTTATACCTGGTAATCATGATGTTGATAATATATTTACTAAGGGGTATGGAAAAGATGATTATCTTAAAGTAGAGGCAACTACTGCGAAGGAATTTAGTGAAATATATGCGAAGTTAGGGTATGATCAAGCAATAACAAAACATGAGAAGTCATTAAGTTATCGTTTGGATTTAAATAAGCAATATTCATTATTGATGGTTGATTCAAATTCACATGAGTTAACGACAGGAACAAAGTTAGATACTGGAGGTCAAATCACAAAAGAAACATATGCTTGGATAGAAGAACAATTAAAAGATATAAATGAGGCAAATCAGATACCAATTATTGCAATGCATCATAATTTAGTGAATCATAATTCTTTATTAAATAATGGTTATACAGTTAAAGATTCTGAGCATTTGGTTGAACTCTTTAGTCAATATCATGTTCCTTTTGTTTTGAGTGGACATATTCATTGTCAAAATATTAAAGAAATAAATGGACTTTATGATATTGCTTCATCATCTTTATTAGATACACCACTTCAATATGGAATTGTTGAAATAGATCAAGCATCAATGCAATATCATACTGAGTCATTAAAGATATCTGTATCTTCTGATGATTATTTTGATCAAGTTTCAAGAAATCGTTTTGAAGAAGAAGTCGAATCAAAAGATATTTTAGATTTACTTGTGAAAGCCAATCGTTATTATTTTACTGGGAATATCAGTGAACATATTGATGAACTAAAAGCAATGAAAGGATATCGTTTATTGATGAATTCAGATAATAAAAAAATGAAATTTCATCAGCAATATTTAAATAGTTTATTAGAAGAAAAGAAAACATCTCAAAAGCTTTCTATTAAATTTTAAGGACGAATTGTTAAATTATCCTCTTTTTGTTGTCACAAAATGGATAAAAGAGAGTCTAATAAATAGGAGGAAAAATAAATGAGAAAAGAAGAACTAGATATTTTTATTAAACAAGCAGTAGAAGGGGATAAGATAGCTTTAGAGAAGGTGTTAATGGAGGTTAATGATTTTGTTTTTAATCTTTCTTTGCGTATGTTAGGGAATATAAGTGATGCTCAGGATGCGACCCAAGATATTTTAATGAAGATTATGATGAAATTATCAACTTTTCAAAATCAATCACATTTTCATACTTGGGTATATCGTCTTGCAAGTCATTATTTAATTGATTATAAAAAATCAATGTTTGCTAAGCATCCACTTAACTTTGAGTTTTATGCTAATGATATTCAGGCGGGATATATTGATTCCCCAGAAGAACTTATTGGTCTCAATAAAGAAGTTTTAGCTAAAGAATTGAAACTTTCATGTACAAATGTTATGTTACAATGTTTAGATCCAATGAGTCGATGTGTCTTTATTTTAGGAACAATGTTTAAAATAAACAGTCAATTAGCTAGTGAAATCCTAGATATCAGTGCTCAAAATTATCGTCAGATTTTATCACGCTCACGTAAGAAGATGCGTCAATTTTTAAGTGAATATTGTGGTTTAAGTGGTAGTGGCTGTTGTCAATGTGAACGTCGTCTTTGTTATGCAATGAAACAGCATAGGTTAGATCCAAGTCATTTAGAATATTTGACACTTCAACAATTAGATGAATCATTATTAGAAGAATATTTAGAAACAATGGAGAGATTTGATGATGAAATGAATGTGTTTGAACAACTACCACAATATCAATCACAAACTGATATTAAAGAATTTATTTTTCATATTGTTCATTCAGCTCATATGAAGAAAATGATGGAGAAAGAGTTTTAATAATAAATCAATTTCTATTTCTATGTATATTATTATTTTTTGAAAAGGACTTTTTATTTATAGATAGACATGATAAAATAGGAGTCAAGATAATAAAGGAGGAGAAAGAGGAAATGAGATTAGGAGCTATTGAAGCAGGAGGAACTAAATTTGTTGTAGCGATTGGGGATGAAAATGGAAATATTATTGAAAGAGATGCTTTTCCAACAACAACACCTGATGAAACAGTCGCTAATATTTTTAAATTCTTTGATGGTAAGGATATTGAAGCTTTAGGATTAGGATGTTTTGGACCAATTGATCCAGATTTAAATAGTCCTACATATGGTTATATTACAACAACACCAAAACAAGGATGGACTAATTATAATATTGTTGGTGCTATTCAAGAACATTATCCAGATTTACCAATTGGATTTGATACTGATGTTAATGGGGCAGCTTTAGGTGAAGCATATTTTGGAGCAGCTCAAGGTTTAGATAGTGCATTATATTTAACAATTGGAACTGGTATTGGTGGAGGAGCAATTGTAGAAGGAAATCTTGTACATGGATTGCTTCATCCAGAAATGGGACATATGATGTTAATCACAAGAGAAGATGACCATTATGCTGGTAAATGTCAATATCATGGAACTTGCTTTGAAGGTTTAGCTGCAGGTCCTGCAATTGAAGCAAGATGGGGAGTTAAAGGTAGTGAATTAGCTGAAGATCATCCAGCATGGGATTTAGAAGCTTGGTATATTGCTCAAGCATTAGCTATTTATATTTTAACAATTTCACCAAAGAAAATTATCTTAGGTGGAGGTGTTATGCATCAAAAACAACTATTCCCTATGATTCATAAATATCTTCAAGAAAGATTAAATGGATATATTCAAAAAGAAGAAATTACAACTGATAAAATTAAAGACTATGTTGTTTATCCTGGTTTAGGAGATAATGCTGGTGTTTGTGGTGCTTTAGCACTTGCAAAAATGGCAAAACAAAGATAAGGGAGAAAATCCCTTTTTCTTTTTATAATTTTGTTATTTCCTAGGAAATAACAAAAAAAGAATGATAAAAATGTCTGTTTTTAAAGAATGCAACCAATAGTTTCCATGTTTCAACCTAAAATATATAGTAAAAACATGCAATAGTTTCATATAATAAGTTTGTAGGAGGAACATAAAATGAATATAGAAATTGCCAATAAATTATTACAATTAAGAAAAGAAAAAGGTTTATCACAAGAAGCATTAGCACAGGAATTAGGAATTAGTCGACAAGCTGTGAGTAAATGGGAAAGAGCTGAGGCATCACCTGATACAGATAATCTTATAGAATTAGCTAAACTTTATGATATATCATTAGATGAATTGTTGTTGCATGAACCAACAACAAAAGAAGAAAAGCCGGAATCTCAAGAGGATGAACAACCAGAAAAATATGTGCATATTGGAATGGATGGAATACATGTTAAAGAAAATACTGGTGATGAAGTTCATGTTTCATGGAAAGGTATTCATGTTCATGAAAAGGGTGGAGATAAAGTTGATATTGATGAAGATGGTGTTTATATTAATGGAAAAAAACGTGAAAAGAAAGATTGGGATGATTTTAAATATGAACATCGTTATGAGTTTCCTTTTGGAACAATTGTCTTTTTAGGATATTTAATTTATGTCGTTATGACCGGACAATGGCATCCCACATGGATTATATTATTTATAATTCCTCTATTTAGTTCACTAGCAAGTGCTATTCGTAAAAGAAAGTTATCACATTTTGCTTATCCTGTTTTGGCTTTAATGATTTTTCTTTGGTATGGCTTTACCCAGTATTTGTGGCATCCAGCTTGGATTATCTTTTTAACTGTGCCTTGTTATTATGCAATTGCACATTATATAGATCATCGAAAAAACTTCTCATGAAGTTTTTTTATTTATATGTTGACATACAATATTATATGACGTATAGTATTATATGAAAAGAAGGTGATTGAATGATATTTAATACAGGGGCAGCATTATTGGATGCAATTGTGTTATCAGTTGTCTCAAGAGATAAAGAGGGAACATATGGTTATAAAATTACTCAGGATGTTCAAGCTGTTATAAGTGTCAGTGAATCAACGCTCTATCCAGTTTTAAGACGATTATTAAAAGATGGATGTTTAGAGAGTTATGATAAAGAGTTTCAAGGTAGAAATCGTCGTTATTATAAGATAACGAATACGGGTATTGTTCAATTGAATATGTATAAACGTGAATGGTATGAATATACATTGAAGATTAATAAATTATTTGATGGGGGATATCAAAATGACTAGAAAAGAATTTATGAAGGAATTGGAGTTTTTACTGCAGGATATTAGTGATGAAGAACGCGAAGAAGCTTTAGCGTTTTATGAAAACTATTTTGATGAAGCAGGAAGTATGAATGAAAGTCAAGTGATTGAAGAATTAGATAGTCCAGCACGTGTTGCAGCGATTATCAAGGATGGTTTAAAAGGTCATTTTGATGAACATATTTATGCTGGTAATGAAGGATTTTCTAATGATCAATATACGCAAAATTATGAAGTGATTGATGTTGATGATAAGAAAGCGAAAAAATCAAAGAAAGAGAAAAAGCAGGAGAGTCAAATGCATAATCGATGGAATGAAATGGATTCAAGAGATCGTTTGATTTTAATTGTTTTAGCTTTGCTTGCATGTGTACCATTTTCATTTTCTATTTTTCATGTGATTGGTGGTATTTTTGGGGGATTATTTGGTGTTGGTTTTTCGATTATTACTTTATTCTTTTGTTTGATTTTTGGATTTTGGATTATTACCTTTATTTTCTATATTGCATCCGTTGTTATGATTGTGGTAGGAATTGCAAATATCTTTGTTTTACCAGGAGCGGGTTTTATATGTATTGGTATTGGATTTGTTTTAATGGCATTAGGAAGTATTTTTGGGAAAGTTGCAGCATGGTTTTTTAAGGATTGTATTCCTACAATAATCAATGCGATTGCAGATGGGCTTGGAAAAATATTCCACCCAAGGGGTGTCTAATATGAAAACAATATATAAGGTTTTGATTTGTTTGGGTTTAGGGATTTGTTTTATTATTGGTGGAATGAGTTTAAATGGAATTAATGAGATGAATGAAATGACTGGATTAAGTTTTTTCCATTGGCAATGGCATTCTAAAGAAATTGGAGATAGACATTTTGAATCAAATGAATCTGTGAATGAATTAAAAGTAGAATTATATAAAGCGCAAATAGAATTTCATGAAAGTCATGATTTAAATCATGTTGTTGTTGATGCAAAACAAATTTATAGTGGATTTGAAGTTTATCAAGATCAGAATCGCCTGGTTATTAAACAGCCACATTATTGGTTTGATTGGGGAAGTCGAGATAAATCTATTATTGATGTTTATGTTCCTGCGCATCACCAATTTGATTATGCTAAGGTTGAAACAAATGCTGGTAATGTTAAAGTTATTAATTTAAGTGCTGATTCAATTAAACTTGCAACAGCAGCTGGAAATTTAAGAGTTCATGGTCTTAATGCTCAAGATTTAAAAACTGATACAGGAATGGGACAGACATATATTGATAATCTTTCAATTCATGAGAAATTAAAAGTTGACGTTGGCATGGGAAATGCTAAAATAGTATTAAATGGTAAAGAAGAAGATTACCATTATGATGTTGATGTTGGTTTAGGAAATGCGAAAATAGGCAGTCAGCGTTTTTCAGGAATTGCTGATAGAGAGTCAATGCATTCAACTCATCAAAAAGAAATAAAAGTTGATGTTGGTTTTGGCAATGTTGAAATAGAAATGGAGGAATAGATAATGAATAGTAAAAGATTATATAGATCTAGACGAGATGTTATGATTTGTGGTGTTTGTGGAGGTATTGCTGAATATTTTGATATTGATCCAACGATTGTGAGATTAATTGCAGTGGTATTAATCTTTGGTTGGGGTTCTGGATTATTAGCTTATCTTGTAGGAGCAATTATTATTCCTAAAAATCCTTATCAATAAAATATGTGAGACAGAAATGATTCTGTCTTTTTTTTGTTTAAAAATGAAAAGAAGGGAATCAAGATTGGAAGAAAACATATCATAGGAAATGAGATATAAGCCAAAAATCTTGTTTGTAAAATTGATCATCAATAAAAAAGCTGTAACGATTTAAAATCGTTGCAGCTTTTAATAATGCGGAATAATAATATTTAAGGCATGCTTTGCCACTGTGACATGGATAGGAAAAGTTGTTCCTTCTTCTCCATCAACATCATAAATAATATCCTTATCACATTCAATCGTCATTTCTTTAGCTTGAATATAGCGAATGAATGGACTTTTTTCATGCGCATTTAATTTATAATCTTTAAATAGAGATATCATATCTGTAGCAGAACATTTTTTTATAATCAATAAATCTAGTTGTCCATCTTGAATCGAAGCATGTGGTGTTATATCTTTAAAACCACCAACTTGGGATGTGTTTGTAATCATGAATAAACGAGCATCTTCCTCAAATTCTTCATTTTCAGTTTTCACTTTTAAATGTAATGAAGTATGAAGTTGAGTCGGGAGCTGTCTTATTCCATTGACATAATAAGCTAATGGACCAAATCTTTCTTTATCAGTTTTAGAAACTTGAAAGCTAATATCGCTAAACATTCCCCCAGCAATCACATTCGCAAAATATCCATTATTCACTTTACCAACATCTACTTTCATTGTATGGAAGTCTTTGAGCATTTGAATAAATTGACGTGATGTACTTGGCAAAGATAGATGATTAGCAAAGTCATTAACCGTTCCTCCTGGCAATATCGCAAGCGGTATTTCTAAATTTTTTTCAATCATTCCACTAATGATTTCATTAACCGTTCCATCGCCACCAACACTAACAATAAAATCATAATCACTAGGATTTAAAGTAAGACATTGCTGATAAGCATCATTTTTCTTTTGGGTATAGAACACATCAACATGATTAACAATTTGTTGAAGAACCATTTGACCAATAATTTTATCAAGTCTCTTTTGAATTGTCTTTGTTCCTGAACTTGGATTAACAATAAACAAACATCGCATACAGTTCACCTCTTTGTCTTATTTTATCATAATATGAATAAAAAACATAGAAAAAGAGATGTCACCATCTCTTTGTTAGAAAGGAATATCTTGTTTTTCGTAAACATTATTTCTAATTAATCTTAATAATAACTCTACACCTTTTTTCATCATCGTAATTGAAACAAATTCATATGGACCATGACAATAGAAACCACCCGTTCCAAGATTAGGACAAGGTAATCCTTGATAAGAAAGTCGAGCACCATCTGTTCCTCCACGAATTGGCACTATTGTTGGATGGAGACCAACATCTTGCATAGCTATTTCTACTTGTTCAACAATTTCAGGATAATCTTTTAAGACATCTTTCATATTTAAATATTGTTCATGAATGGTTACATCAACCAGTTCATAACCATAAAGACTATTTAAATAAGCTTGAATACGTTTAAAATCATTAATTTGATTTTTTAATTTTAAATAATCATGATTTCTGACAATATATTCTAAACGTGTTTTTTCACAAGTTCCCTGCATATGATTCAAATGATGAAATCCTTCATAACCTTCAGTAAATTCAGGTCTTTGTTGAATTGGTAAAAGTTGATTAAAAGTTTGAGCAACTTCTAAAGAATTAATCATTTTGTTTTTAGCACTACCAGGATGAATAGATTTACCAGTAATTTCTACAAGCACTTGATAAGCATTAAAGTTTTCAAAATAAAATTCATTGATATCTCCACCATCAATTGTATAAGCATAATCGGCGTGAAATGTTTCAATATCAAAATGTTCTGTTCCTCGTCCAACTTCTTCATCTGGGGTAAAAGCAATTTGAATATCATTATGTTTAAATTCAGGATGTTTGAACATATATTCAGCCATACTCATGATAATCGCAATACCAGCTTTATCATCAGCACCTAATAATGTTGTCCCATCAGTTGTAATAAGATCATGACCAATGACTTTTTGTAAATCCGTAAATTCTTGAGGATCTAAGATAAAATCATCATGTAAAGTGATCCGTTTACCATCATAATCTCTGATGACTTGAGGATGAATGTTTTCCCCACTGGCATCAGGTGATGTATCCATATGGGCAATAAAACCAATCACATCTCCTTGATGATCATTATTAGATGGAATTGTACCATAAACAACCCCATATTCACTCATATGTACATTGACCAACCCTAAAATACGCATTTCTTCAACTAAAAATTCAGCGAGTTCTTTTTGACAAGCAGTTGAAGGTGTTGTTGTGGAATAATAATCAGATTGGGTATTAAAACTTATATATTTTAAAAATCTATTTTCTATTTTCATAATGTAACTTCCTTTCCACATTATTATATCAATAATTCAAAATCATCACAATATAATTGTATTTATACTAGCCAAATGACCGATTTCTTATTATAATGGTCAATGGAGGTTTTAAAGATGAGTAAATTTTATGCCGTAAAACAAGGGAGACAAACGGGAATATTTTCTTCCTGGAAGGAATGTGAAGCACAAGTCAAAGGATTTAAAGGAGCTATTTATAAATCATTTGCATCAAAAGAAGAAGCTTTAACTTTTTTAGATGAATCACCAGTTGTTTCATCAGCTGATGGGTTAATTGCTTATGTAGATGGTAGCTATAATATCAAAACCAAAGAATATGGATATGGCTGTGTTTTATTGGAAGGACAAAATGTTATAGCAAAATATAATGGTAAAGGTCATCACTTGGCTTATGTTTCTATGCGTAATGTAGCTGGTGAGATTGCTGGGGCAAGATGTGCTATTGATTATGCAATTGAACATCACTATCCAATGATTTGTATTTACTATGATTATGAAGGAATTGAAAAGTGGGCAAATAAGATGTGGAAAGCTAATAAAGAAGGAACAATTGCTTATCAAAAGTTTATTGAAGAAGCACGTCAACATATTGATATTGTTTTTATCAAAGTATTAGCACATAGTGGTGATTTCTATAATGAAATGGCTGATGGATTAGCTAAGAAGGCAGTGGGGATTCAATGAAAGAAAGAATAACAGTTTTTGATATTGAGGTTTTAAATCAAGATCCTGCAAGTATTTGTGCAATTGGGATTGTTGAACTCATTGATGGAGAAATTACTTCCACTTATTATTCACTTATTAAACCTAAAAATTTAAGTTATGATGCTTATCGCTATAAAGTTCATCAAATTAAACCAAAATCACTTTATAAAGAAAAAACATTTAGTGAAGTTTGGCAGGAAATTCATCATTATTTTGAAGAATCAATTGTTGTTTCACATGATATTCAAGGTGATATGATGAATTTAAGAGCGGCTTTTAAACAAAATCGTATTCCTTATCCTCATCTTTATATGTCATGTACCAATGTTTTAGCTCATTTGGTTTATCCTCATTTACATAAATATAATGTTAAAGAGTTATCATTAATGATTGGTTTTAATTTTCAAGCTCATCAAGCTTTAGATGATGCTAAAGCATGTGCGCAGATTTTAATTGAAATGTTAAAGCATGAAGATTGTTCCACAATAACCGCTTTACATCAAAAATTTCGTTTAGAATTTGGGGAAATGAAAGAAAACTATTATCGTAATATTATTTCTGCAGAAGTTGCTCCTCAATTATTAGAAATGAATGAACGAACTGATTCTTTATTGTATCATCAATCTGTTTGTTTTACTGGAAAGCTTTCGATGCCAAAAGAAATCTTAGAAGAAAAAACCAAACAAATGAGTGGCTTACCATCACATCAGGTGAGTACACAAACAAATTATTTAGTGATTGGTAAAGAAGGTTATCATAAAGTTCGTTTTGGTAAAGAAAATAAAAAAGTGAAAAAAGCATTACAGTTAATGAAACAAGGACAGGATTTAAAAATTATTCATGAAAATGAATATCTTAAATTATTAGAAACAAAAAGATAAAATTTGTTTCTTTTTTCTTTAGAAAATCTTTTGAATGGTTTCATTGCACCACGGTAGGAATTGAGGTATAATTGAGAAGATTTGAGGAGGGGAATCAATGGAAGTACGAGTGGCCTCAATACAAGATGCAGAAGCTATTTTAGCGATTTATGCACCTTATGTTGAAAAAACAAATATAACTTTTGAATATGATGTTCCTAGTCTTGCACAAATGCAAAGACGCATCATGACAACTTTAGAAAAATATCCTTATTTGGTATTAATAGATCAAGGCAAGCTTGTTGGTTATGCTTATGCTGGCTCTTTTGCTAGTCGTCAGGCATATGATTGGGATTGTGAGCTTTCTATCTATGTTGATAGTCATACCCATGGACGCAGTTATGGGCAAATACTTTATCAACATTTAATAGCTATTTTAAAAATGATGAATATTCAAAATGTTTATGCTTGTATTACACATCCTAATGAAAAAAGTGAGAGATTTCATGAATTGCAAGGTTTTTCATATGTTGGATGTTTTCATGCCTGTGGTTATAAGTTTAATCAATGGCATGATATGGTATGGATGGAAAAACACATTGGGAATTCAAATATGGTTTTACCAGTTATCCCTTTTTCTAAGATTCCATCAATACAAATTGAATCGACTTTACAAAATGAGTATGTTCAAAGCAAGAAGATTATGATATGATAGACGATAGAGGTGAGAATGTGGATACTTTAATTATTGGAAGTGGTTTTGCGGGAGCTACAGTTGCTCGAATTTTAGCTGAACGTGGGGAAAAAGTGAAAATCATAGAGAAACGTCCTCATATTGGCGGAAACTGTTATGATGAATATGATGAATATGGTATTTTAGTTCATAAGTATGGACCACATATTTTTCATACAAATGATCAAGATGTTTTTGAGTTTTTATCACGTTTTACTTCATGGTATGATTATCAACATGAAGTTGTTGGAAATGTCTATGGAAAGATTATTCCTATTCCGTTTAACTTAAATACTTTAATGATTGTTTTTGGTGAAGAAAAAGGACAAGCATTAAAACAAGAATTAATTGATACATATGGTGAAAATGCAAGGGTTCCTATTTTAGAGTTACAAAAGAGTTCATCACAAGGAATTCAAGAAGTTGCTCAATATGTTTATGAGAATATTTTCTTGAAATATACAATGAAACAATGGAATCAAAAACCAGAAGAAGTTGATCAAAGTGTCACAGCTCGTGTGCCTGTCTTAATTTCTTATGATAATCGTTATTTTCAAGATAAGTATCAAGGAATGCCTAAGGATGGTTATACAAAGTTATTCGAAAGAATGTTAGATCATGAAAATATTGATATAGAATTATCTAAAGATGCGAAGGAAGATTTAACTTTTGATTTTGAAAATCATAAAATTTATTATCTGAATCAAGAGTTTAAAGGAAAGATTATTTTTACAGGAGCAATTGATGAGTTTTTTGATAATCGTTTAGGTCAATTGCCATATCGTTCTTTACGTTTTGATTTTGAACATTATCCACAAGATTATTATCAATCTAAAGGGGTTGTTAATTATACTGTGAGTGAGGATTATACGCGTATTACTGAGTTTAAATATCTAACTGGACAACTTTGTCAAGGAACGACAATTATTAAAGAATATCCTGAAGTTTATAAGGATAATCGTCAAGTTCCTTATTATGCGATTTTAAATCCAGAAAACATTATGATGCATCAAAAGTATGTAGATTTAATGAAACCATTTGAAAATTTCTATTTATTAGGAAGATTAGCTCAATATAAATATTATAATATAGATGGTATTGTAAAAGCTGCCATTGATTTAACAAAACAGTTTTAGGAGGAAAACTATGAAATATTTAAGTGTTGCGATTCCGTGTTATAATTCACAGGAATATATGGCTAAAGCCATTGAATCATGTTTAATTCTTAAAGATGATGTGGAGATTATTATTGTTGATGATGGATTTAAAGATAATACAGCTCAAATTGGTGATGAGTATGTTAAACAATATCCAGATACAATTAAATGTATTCATCAAGAAAATGGTGGACATGGTCAAGCTGTGAATACTGGTTTAAAAAATGCGACAGGACTTTATTTTAAGGTTTTGGATAGTGATGATTGGTTTGATCAATCAGCTTTAGTGAAGGTTATTGAAACAATTAAACAACTACATCAAAAAGCTGATGATGTTGATATGTTAATTGCAAACTATGTGTATGAAAAACCTAGTGAAAATAAATCGAGTGTCATTAGATATACAAATGCATTACCACAAAATAGAACATTTAGATGGTACGATGTTAAACATTTCTATCCACAACAAAATTTATTGATGCATAGTGTGATTTATCGTACGCAATTGTTAAGAAATTGTAATTTACAATTACCTCAACATACTTTCTATGTTGATAATTTATTTGTTTATCAACCATTACCTTTTGTCAGTACACTTTATTATTTAAATGTTGATTTATATCGTTATTTTATTGGTAGAGAAGATCAGTCAGTCAATGAGAAAGTAATGATTTCACGTATTGATCAACAAATTAAAGTCAATAAGATGATGATAGATTGTTGTGATGTGATGCAGTTAAAAAGTCGTAAGTTACGTAATTATATGGTGAAGTATTTAACTATGATTACAACTGTTTCTACCGTTTTATTAATTAAGTCTGGAACTGAAGAACATTTACAAAAGAAGAATGAATTATGGGCATATTTGAAACAAAAGAATCCTGAATTATATAAAGCAGTGAAACATACAACACTAGGAACTTTTATGGAAATGGATAGCATTGCTGGTAAGAAGATTATTACTTTAGGTTATTCAATTTCACAAAAGTTATTTGGGTTTAATTAATGAAGAAGTGGTTATCTGAATATAAACATGCATGGGTATTTCTTTATTTTGTAATCTATTTACCTTGGTATTTTGGATTACAGCAAAGAGGAAATATGGGATTCCATGATGTTTATACATCAATCGATCATGCTTTACCTTTTGTTTCATGGTTTATTTATCCTTATGTCTATTGGTTCTTATTTGTTGCTGGAACAATCGCTTATTTGTTTTTTACTCATAAGAAGGATTTCTATAGATGTGTCGCATTCTTATTTATAGGAATGACAGTTTGTTTGATTGTTTTTACCGTTTATCCAACAAGCTTTGATCATCGTCCTGAAGTCATTCAGGGAAGTCCCCTTGCAACATTTTTAGTGAACTTTATTTATACAGCTGATAAGAGTCAGAATGTTTTTCCAAGTATTCATGTCTTTAATTCAATTGGCTGTGCGATTGCTTTAATCAAATGCAATGATTTTAAGCATTCAAAAGGAATGATAACATTTGCCAGTGTATCAGCTATTATGATTACACTTTCAACAATGTTTATTAAACAACATTCAATTTTAGATGCTATTTCAGCATGCGTTTTAGCAATTATTCTTTATATTCTTATTTATAAATTAGATGTCTTTAAAATTGAAGAAAGAGTGGATGATCAAAATCCTCGTCTTTTCAAAAATCTAAGCAAAATAAGCAGGTAATATGTTGCCTGCTTTCTTTATGTATGATAGGAGGTTATATCATGGCAACGAATAATCGTTTGGCACATGAAAAAATTATTAAATTACTTTTCTCTTTAGCAATTCCATCAATTATTGCTCAACTTGTAAATATTCTCTATAACATTGTTGATCGTATTTATATTGGACAAATGGCAAATGGAACAATTGCGATGGCTGCTTTATCAGTAACTCTACCCATTGTTACTTTTGTGAGTGCTTTTACACAACTTGTAGGGGTGGGTGGAGCACCACTTTGTGCTATTCGTTTGGGGGAACAAAGAAAAGATAAAGCTGAAGAAATTATGACAAATAGTTTTGTTTTATTAATTATTTGTGGTTTGGTTTTAACATTATTGATTCTTTTCTTTAATCGTCCATTATTGTTGTTATTTGGGGCAAATGAGGAGACCTTGGCACCAGCTATTTCATATATTAGTATATATGCATTAGGAACAATTTTTGTGCATATTACGCTAGGTATGAATGCTTATATTAATACCCAAGGTTTTGCTAAGATTGGAATGTATACAGTTGTGATTGGAGCAATTATTAATATTGTTTTAGATCCACTTTTCATTTTTGTTTTTAATATGGGAGTTGCTGGAGCTGCTTTAGCAACGATTATTGCTCAAGGAGTTTCAGCCATTTGGGTGCTTATTTTCCTGTTTGGTCAAAAAAGTATTATTAAAATTAAAAAAGAATATCTCATCCCGCGTTTAAAGATTGTTTTGGCAATTATGTCATTAGGTATTTCACCTTTTGTACAAACAGCAACAGAAAGTTTGTTACAAATATCATTCAATAATCAATTATTGATGTATGGAGGGACTATGGCAGTCGCAACGATGGCTATCTTGATGAGTATTTGGCAGTTTATTACCTTGCCATTACTAGGTTTATGTCAAGGGGCACAACCAATTCTAAGTTATAACTATGGTGCAAGAAATTATACGCGTGTAAGAGAAACCTTTCATTTGATGTTTAAGCTTTGCCTTGGCTTTGCTATGGGAGCGTGTATTTTGGTGATTATCTTTTCTTCATTCTTTGTATCTATTTTTACAAAAGATGCACCAACTATTCATTTTTCATCATGGGCATTGCGTGTCTTTTTAATTGGTGCTGGTATGTTTGGGGCACAAACAGCCTGTCAACAAGCCTTTATGGCATTAGGACAAGCTAAAGTTTCTGTTTGGATGGCCATAACAAGAAAAATTATATTGCTGATTCCTTTTATTTATATTTTTCCATATTTGTTAGGAGAAACAAGTTTTGCCTTTCATATGTCAACTTCCATTGCTTCAATGGTTTATGATGCACCACGAGTTTTTGCGGTATTATTTGCTGAACCTGTTTCTGATATCTTAGCAGCGTGTATCACAACTTCAATGTTTATTCGCTTTTATCGTAAGGCATTAAAGCGTCCAGATGATATTATTGAAGAATAAAAAAATTATTACTTAAATTGTTTCTTTTGTTTATTTGTGGTTAAATAGTTAAACAAAGAGGGGTGAAAGTAATGGAAAAGAGTTTAATTTCAAGAATTTTAGAGATGGATCCAGCGGCTCGTAATCGTGTGAATGTCATCTTGAACTATCCTGGATTACATGCGATGTTCTTTTATCGTATTAATCACTTTTTATGGAATTGCCATCTTAAAATACTCGCAAGATTTTTAAGTCAATTTGCAAGATTCTTAACAGGAATTGAAATTCATCCAGGAGCGACTATCGGAAAAAGATTTTTTATTGATCATGGCATGGGGGTTGTGATTGGTGAAACAACGATTATTGGTAATGATTGTACCTTGTATCAAGGGGTTACATTAGGTGGTGTTGGAACTGGTGAACATAAGGTTAAAAGACATCCAACTCTACAAAATAATGTAATGATTTCTTCAGGGGCAAGAATTATTGGTGATGTGACAATTGGAGATAACAGTATTGTGGGGGCATCTTCAGTTGTTTTAAAAGACGTACCACCAAATTGTACTGTTGTTGGGGTACCGGGGAGAATTGTAAAAGAAAATGGGATTAGAGTCGATAAAGAATTATAGAAAATATATTGTGATATCATTGATGTTATTGGTGATTGATTTAATATGTTTTTATCAAGGATATTTTGAAAAGATAGATGAGACTTTCTATCAATTTCTAGCCAGCTTTCAAAGTGAACATATTACAATGTTGATGAAAACAATTACGTTCTTTGGTTCAACTGTTGGGGTTGTAATGGTTTGTTTGATATGTTGCTTGTTTCATTTTCAAAAGGGACTTTTAGTAAGTGTACATGTAGCTATAGTTGCTATTATGAATCAAATTATTAAAGTTATAGTTGCTAGACCAAGACCATCTGTTATCCATTTGGTTGAAGAAAATAGTTATAGCTTTCCTTCAGCTCATGCGATGGTTTCAATGACACTTTTTGGATTGATTGCTTATTGGCTTTATCCTCGTCATCGTTATCTTGCCATATTGATATTGGTGATTCCTATTTTCATTGGTATGACACGCATTTATTTAGGTGTTCATTATACAAGTGATATTATTGCTGGATTTTTATTTTCTATCACTTATTTAAGTATCGTGATTTCATTAATGAAGAATCATAAATGGCCTTCTTTTTCATAAAATGAACAAGGAGGTTTTTTTATGCCAATTGATCTTCAAGCAGGACTTTATTATTATGGTTTGGGATTGTTAAAAAGAGAAAATCATCTTTATTGTTTGGTTGATTTACAAACTGGGGAATGGTATGAAAAAATGACAATTTATTATATTGAGAAATTATTAAGTCAATGGAATCAAATAAGAATATCCCAATATCAATGAATCATAATTGAATTTTTTATTAAGCCATGTTAGAATAAACATGTTGTTATTTTAACATGCTTAATGTCTTTGTAGCTCAGTAGGATAGAGCATTCGCCTCCTAAGAAAAGAGCGAATCGCACCCCATTTCCCTGCCTATGAGCTGTTTTAGGGCAAATTATCACACATATACTTCGGTAGCTCAGTGGATAGAGCAATCGCCTCCTAAGCGATAGGTCGTGCGTTCAAATCGCATCCGGAGTACCAATTAAGCTTATTTTATGGGCTTTATGCCCATTTAACTAAGAGAGGATAATGGATTTATCCTAAGATTAGGGAGTTGTACAAATTGATTGTACTGCTCCTTTTTCTTTCAACACAGGGGTGCCCTTTTTATACATTAAAATTCAACAAATTTTGAATGTTTTCAACAGATACGTTAGAACATTCAATACACCTAAAGAGCACTTGAGAACATATTTGAACTAAATACACAAATTCATAACATATTTTATTCTATTTGTCATTAGATGAATAGTTTTTTATTTACATAGCCAACTTTTCAAGTTGTCTTAAAAGAAAGGAGGTCGTGAAACATGACATATGGAAAAATAATAGCAATTGCCAATCAAAAAGGCGGTGTTGGTAAAACAACTACAAGTATTAACTTAGCAAGTGCCTTGAGTTTGAAAAAGAAAAATGTATTGCTGATTGATTTTGATCCTCAAGGTGATTCAGGTAAAGCATTAGGTTATGATGTTGATACAATCAAGAAAAATATAGGCAATATGATGCTTGAAGTAATTGTGAATGATCAATGTGATTATGGAAGTATCTTCCATAATGATGAAGGATTTGATTTTATTCCTGCAAACACTCGTTTAGCAGCAATTGAAACAACGCTTACTAATCTTGAAAACAAAGATACTGTTTTAAAAGATATTATTGCGCCACTCAAAGATAACTACGATTATATTTTAATTGATTGCAGTCCATCTTTGGGTGAACTAACAATCAATGCGTTTGCCTGTGCTAATAGTGTGATTATCCCAACACAATCAGAATATCTATCATCTTCAAGTACAACGAATTTAATATCATCAATTTTAAAAACAAAACGTGATATAAATCCGGATTTATCTGTTGAAGGTATTCTTATTACAATGACTGATGATCGAACAACACAGTCAAGAAATATTCAAAGACAGATTGTCGAAAAGTAGGGCAACATTTTTCGGTATTTAAAAAGTGTATTCCTCGACGTGTTGCTATCAGCAAAGCATCTAGTGTTGGTCAAAGTATTTTCTCATACGATCCGAAGAATGATGGTGCTTTTGCCTATTTATCTTTAGCAAGGGAGGTGGAACAAAATGCCGAGAAAACCTTTAAGCGCAGTATAAATACCCGATTTCAATCTCGATGAGGATATACTGTTTAAATCAGATCAGTCAATAAGAGAGGATAATGCAATAAAAATTATTGATATTCCTCTTGATACGATTAGTGCCTTTCCTCATCATCCATTTAAAGTGCGAGAAGATAAGGATATGATGGAATTAAGCGATTCTTATTCCAATCCTGTGTTTACGGCTGAAGGAACAATGTGAAAGTCAAAGTTGCCGCGAAATTCATAGACACTCAAACAAAGGCAACTAACTTTAGTTTCGCAGTTTGAGCTTGTGCTACATAAGAATCCTACGGAAAGATTATAGTATAAGAACATAAACAAGCAGTATTGTCTTGCTTTTTCCTGCTCATGAATAATCTGTTTTTTGTTGAGGCTGTCTTTTATTAGATATTTTGCCTTGTTAGTCTATTTCGATTGTGATGTGATAATGGAAATGATATACTTATTTAAAGCCTATCAAGCCTTATACAACACTATAAATATTTATAATAAGTGGTTGACAGCCATGTTTACAAACTGCTACGCTTGCGACAGATAGACTGACAGACAAAATCTGTTCTTTTGGCATACAACCAAATAGAAACCATAACAGACATTGAGGATAGTGAAAAAACAGGAAAGGAACATACGAGAAAAGGAGAAGAATGAAATGGAAAAACTACAGAATTTAAAGAAAAAAGCCAGTGCTCTGCTGCTGGCGGTGACAATGACCCTAACCATGCTGCCACAACTAAGTACACCGGTTCATGCGGCAGAACTGCCAGACAATACACAATTTGCAATAAAAGATGAATTAATGCTCTTTAATACAAACAATAATGACGGAAATAAAAATCCAGCCAAGGTCTATTTCGGTAATAACGCTCAGCAATGGTGGATTGCAGGAAGTCAAACAATGAATAGTTTGACTTTATTTGCGACAAGTCCACTAGCAACAGATCAGTTGTTTGAACCTGCTTGGGATATTAATAAAACATATAGTGAAACTTGGGAATGTGATTATGCAAGTGATCCAGATGAAGTCTATCCAAATCACTATGGAGCAAGTCCTTTAAGAGATACATTAAAAGAATTAGAAAGTTCTTATTTTACAACATTAGAGCAAAATCTGATGAAAGATACAACAATCTATACTAATGATACGAAAAACAATACTGTGTATTCTACAACCGATAAGCTATATCTTGCCTATGGAACTGATTCTGACTCCAAACTTACAGTCGGTACCAATATACCGAATGCTCTAAATACTGGGCTTTTTATAGATTCGGAATATTGGGGAAACAGTGTTGCTTTTTGGATTCGTACGCCGTTCATTAATAATAGTTTTAGTGGGTTGGTCGCGGATCCGCATAATAGTGTGACCTTTGGGCAAATTAGCGAGTCTTACATGCTGGTGCCCGCCTTTGAATTAAATCTGTCATCTGTCATCTTTGCATCGGCTGCGCAAGCAGCATCATCTGAGGGAAATTTGGCATTGCAGGATACCGATGGGCAAGGGGCATTCACTTTGCGATACAAAACAGATAAACTCGGCTCTGCCTTGGTTTCTTATGATAAATCAAAAGTAGAATTAAAAGGTGTTCCAAATGGTACATATTTAGTAGTACAAAACAGTAATGGAGCATGGACGAAACAAATCACAAATGAAACAGAAGTTTCTGCAAGGGATATGAGTTTAGACAGCTTTGCGAATTGTAAAGTATGGCTGGAAACAACAGATACAACAAATAGAATGACCTATGCAACGTTGGCGACAGAAGAACAAAGATTTGATGTAAATATTACAGCAGGCAATAATTTAACTGTTACAAATGGTACACAAGGTGTTGTACAAGGTAGTGCGATTAGAGATATAACAGTAGAAGTAGTTGATAAATATTATCTTCCTGAGGGATATATTGACGGTATTAAAGGTTTGAATGGGTTGACTGCAACGGCAACAGATACAGGTTTTAAGATTTCTGGCACTCCTACCGCTGATGTGAATATCACACTTACAGAAGCAACACCTATGCCACAAGCACCAACTCCAAACTTTACAGAAAATGATATTAAAAGAACAAAGAGCTCACTGACAGTCAATGGCACGTTTGATGTGGTAACCTATGGCGATATAGAGTATCAATGGGATAGTGGAACTTGGGGAACAAGTCCTGTATTATCTGATTTAGAAGCTGGTTCAAAACATACAGTATCTGTCCGCTATCAAGGAAAAGGTATTTACTTACAATCTGCTGAAATAACAGCAACTGTTTCTACAAAGAAAGATGGGAAAGATGTAATCGATGAACCAACGAATTTAACAGGTATCTATGGACAGACATTAAAAGATGTAACCCTACTTACTGGCTGGACTTGGGAAAATAAAGGTACACCACTATTGGTAGGTACAAAGAGTTTTAAGGCTCATTTTGATACAAAAGAACTCGAAACAGATTATGATTTTACAGGTATAACCGGCTATAATGCACAAAAACAATATGTAGAACGTAAGTTGAGTGTTGAAGTATCAAAAGCAGATACATTAGTCGAAATGAAAGTGAATAACATAGATAAAGTCTATGACGGACAAGAAATGGCTAAACCAGAGATAGAAGTTACCGGAAGTAGCAAAACACCTGATTTTAAGTGGTATCAGAAAGAAGCAGATGGAAGCTATACAGAACTTAAATCTGCTCCTAAGGTTGTCGGAAGCTACAAGGTTGTTGTCAGTGTTGAAGCTGATGACAACTACAGCGCTACTTCTACGGAAAAAGAATTTGTGATTTCCAAAGCCAACAATGAGTGGACAGAAAATTTATCTATCGCTGACTGGGCATATGGAAATAATGCTAACAATCCAACTGCAAGCGCGAAATTCGGAACAGTTGAATTTACTTACAGTAACAAAGAAAACGGAACATATACAAGTGATGTACCATCAAATGCTGGCATATGGTATGTTAAGGCAAGTATTGCCGGAACAGAAAACTATACAGGATTGGAAGCTAAGACATCATTCGAGATTGCTAAGATAGATAGTCAAGTGACGATTACTACAAAGAATATGGATAAAGTCTATGACGGACAAGAAATGGCTAAACCAGAGATAAAAGTAACCGGAAGTAGCAAAACACCTGATTTTAAGTGGTATCAGAAAGAAGCAGATGGAACTTATACAAAACTTAAATCTGCTCCTAAGGTTGTCGGGAGCTATAAGGTTGTTATCAGTGTAGAAGCTGATGATAATTGCAACACTGCTTCTACGGAAAAAGAATTTGTGATTTCCAAAGCCGACAATGAGTGGAAAGAAAATTTATCTATCACTGACTGGATATATGGAAATAATGCCAATAATCCAACTGCAAGCGCAAAATTTGGAACAGTTGAATTTACTTACAGTAATGAAAAAAACGGAACATATAATGATAAAGTACCAACAAATGCTGGTATATATTATGTCAAGGCAAGTGTTGCTAGTAATGTAAATTATACTGGCTTGACACAAACTGTAGTATTTGAAATCACAAAGGCTGTGCCTGTCTATGACGTTCCACAAGGCTTAATGATGAAGCAAAACGAAACATTATCTACTGTAAAACTTCCAGAGGGCTTTGCATGGGTAGATGATACAAAGGTGCTTGATGAATCAGGCAAACATACATTGAAAGCTATTTTCACACCAGAAGATACAAATAATTATCAGAGTGTAGAGGTTGATATCATTGTTGAAGTCGTTGCACCTATAATACCACTTAACAGCATACCAACGATTCAAGCGAAAGATAAGACTGTTACAGTTGGAGATAAATTTGATCCGTTGAAAGATGTGAGTGCATTTGATAAAGAGGACGGTAATTTAACAAAAGATATCAAGGTGATTAAGAATACAGTGGATATGACAAAGGCTGGAACATATAAGATTATATATCAAGTTGTGGACAGCCAGAAGGCAACTGCAACGAAAGCAATCACAGTAACTGTCAAGGAAAAAGCTGGTTCACAAGATACTGTTAATAAGCCAGAAAAAGGCGACAATGAACAGATTATTATTGAAACTGGCGATGCAACGAACATCTTCTTGTGGAACATGACTGCTGTACTATCAGTTCTTGGCATTATCATTATCACAAGCAGAAAACGTAAAATGAGAAAAAATTAATAGAAAGCAGAGACTGACTATGAGATTATATAGAAGTGATATAATGTCCATATTGAGAGTTGGTGCAAAAGCCAGAGGAATTTCCCTGTTGAAATTTCATGTGGAATTGCAGACGATAACCGACGAACAGATGAATAGTCAAGATCCAGCAGTACAGGAAAACTACAAAAGTTATTTTTGAAATCGTGTGCCAACACCAGAAGAATACATCTGCACGATTTCCGATCGAACAAAACTAAAGATTTAAGACGATATGGCATCGTAGAGGAGGCTAGCCATATGGAACGCTTTAAGCACAGATCGACATCAGAAAACTCTCCTTTATAGCCTATCATTCACAACAGAATATGTTATTTCATTAGCTCATACAAAATTTATATTTTGTGTGGGCTTTTTATGCTTTTTTGATTAAAAATAGGATAATGTTCACTAACATATAAATATATTTCAACAAAAGGGCACAACTTATCAACAATAGGGTGCAACTTGAATATTTCAATATTCTTTCAACAAACACCCCAAAATACCATAGAAACACTTAGAAAACATGAGGGTATTAAAGGAACATAAAACAAAGAAAAAGCGTGATAAAACAAGGGCTTTTAGAGCATTTTAAGTGATTTAAGAAACATGAATTTTCTAATCTCCTAAGCGAAAGGTCAGCGGTTCGAATCCGCTCAAGGACGCCAATTTTACTGATAAATAGAGTGTTTATTGAATTTTTAGCAGACTGATTTGCTTTCAATTTATAGAAAACATTCTATTCATTTCATTAGCAACTAACATTTGTGTTGGTTGTTTTTTTACGTTAGTTAAACTTTTTTTATAGTTGTTTTACTAAAAATCATATTTTTTGACAGAAGGCATATTCTTTGGCTAGTAAATCTCTGTATTTATGATTTCTAATATCTATTTCACGATAACATCCATTTGCTATAGGAATTGTTTTTTTAATCTACAACTGATAATAGATTTTTTATTTCAATTATATCGTTTTTATGATTTTTTTCTTGGATGATATTTTTTATAGGTAATAAATAGTAAATGTCAGTATTTTTAAGCTTTAAATGTTATTGTTACATATCGCTAGATTTTTTAATTAAAATTTATCTTTTGATGCGTAAAGTAGATGGAAAAAATACTTTTTAATTGGTAAGTTTTTTACAAATTTAACTCTTATACTATTTATTCTCTATATATGTTAAAATAGATTTATGATATATAAAATATAGGATAAGATGGGAGGAAAACAAATGAGCATAAATGTTGCTTGGATAGAAGAACAAGCAGTGAATGCAAATGCATTAAAAAATGGGAGAGCTATTTATCAAAGTGGTAAATTTATAAAATTATATCGTTCAGCAGATGAGACTTTTTATATGGGAGAATGTCTTGGTAGCGGAAGTAAAAATTATATCACTTCTGTTGATTTTCAGGATCAATCTCATCCAATCTTTCGTTGTAATTGTCCTAGTAGACAATTTCCTTGTAAACATAGCATTGGATTATTATTTGCTATTGAAGATAAAGCAAATTTTGAGATTTGTGAAATTCCTGAAGATATTGTAAAAAAAAGAGAACGCCTTATAAAACGTGCTCAACCTAAAGATAATACAGAGAAAAAGCCTAAAAAAGTTAATAAAACAGGACAAAAGAAACGTTGGATGAAACAAAAAGAAGGGTTGTTTGTCTGTGAAACAATGTTGCAGGATATCACACGAATGGGAGTTGCTGCTTTTGTGAATAGTCAACTAAAAGATTATGAAAATATAGCAAAACAAATGAATGATTATTTTTTACCTGGAATCCAACGTCTCATCTTAGAACTTGTTATTGAAGCGAAAAATGCATTGACTAGTGATGCTGTTTATGATGGTGTAATTGCAAACATGCTTCGTCTTTATCAAATTGTTAAAAAAGGAAAACAATATTTAGATAAGAAAATAAATGAAGAAGAAATTACGCAGGATGATCAAATCATGGATGAATTACTAGGACATGTTTGGAATTTAAAAGAATTAAAAGAAGCTGGTTTTTATGAAGAAAACCAAGAATTCATACAATTAGGATTTTGTAGTAAAAATGAAGATACATTACAAATTGGTTATTGGTATGTTCACCCTCTCCAAGAGATACATAAAACAGTCAATATGCGCCCTTTAAAAGTTGCTAAATACATAAAAGAAGATGACAGTGTTTTAGAAAAAGTGAGAACATCCTGTTTATATCTCTATCCTGGAGTTAACAATCGTCGTATGCGTTATGATGAAAACTTTACAACTTGTGATATTGAAGCACAAGATTATGTACATATACGAGAAATTGCCAAAATAGATTTTGAACAAGTTATAAAGGAAGTCAAAAATCAATTGAAAAATCCTTTATGTGATCAAGAAATAGCAATTATATTGGCTTATGATCAAATCAAACAAAACCAAGATGATTTTGTTATGGTGGATGAATTCAATCATCAATTAAAACTTACAGCGATGGAAAGAACATCATTACATGCATTGACAACACTCCCTTCACAAAATCTACTATCAAAACAGTGTGCTTTAGTTATTTTTTCTTATGATTATCATACACATCATTTATTAGCAAAACCGATGAGTCTTATTAGTAACGAACAGATTGTTCGTCTACTTTATTAGGAGGTGTTGAAAATGTTACAACAAATTTTATTAGAATTACAATCACGCTTTCAAACAGGCTTGATTGCAGGTAGTCATATTTTGTTGAGTGATGAACGCCTTCCGATCCTTTTAAAAAAGGTTGAGGCATTGGCTCAAAAATCACCTGTATTTCAAAAGCTCTATAATCTTTGTCTAGCAATATTTAATGATCAAGACCATTTAGAAAACAATATTATGGAAGCTATGTCTTTTTTAGATGCTTTAATTATGACACAGGCACAATGGAAATATGAAGAAGATACCTATGATATTACAATTCTTACGGAAAAACCTTATACCAATATCAAGTATTCACAATTAAAACCATTGATTCAAGCATTAAGTCAACCAGGAAGTGGTCGCTATGAAATCATTTTATCAACTTGGAATAAATATCCTGATTTATTTCAAGATTATCGTGTTTTACCTTATGTCATTGCCGGATTAGGTGATTCTTATTCTGAAATCGCTAATTTATGTGTGGATATTTTAAAAAGCTGTGGTAAGAAAGTTGTACCTCTTTTAAAAGAAAACTTTAATCCTAGTGGTAAAAAAGAAATGTTAAGAAGAATTAGTTTGATTGTAGAATTAGCTGGTAAAGATGAAAACCAATTTTATTTAGATATGTATCCTTTATCTCAAACAGATATTCAAAAGCAAATCATTATAGGATTATCTTACAACTCTACAAATCGAGATTTTTTAATGAATATAGCTGATGTAGAAAGAGGAAAATTAAAGGAATATGCACTTTATGCATTGAGTCATATCCAAGATGATGAAGTAGATAAGTATTTATTGAAGAAAATGAAGAAAAGTCAAAAGACTTTGTTTTATACACTCTATTCTAACAATGAGGATATTAAGCAAATAATATGTGAAGATATTCAACAACAATTATCTAAAATAATGAAATATCAGCAAATTGAAACAGATAAAGAAGCAGTTGAAATCATAAAAAAATTATCTTTATTAGCATATAAAACAGGTCCACAAATTATTGATATTGTTGCTTGGATATTTGATCATGATGATAAGTTATGTATGGTCAAGGATAGTCAACAACATTTATTTGTTCAATTGGATAATTATAGCAATGTAACTCCATTGAGCTATATGGAACTTGAAAATAATCGTTACACAATCGCAGAATATGTTGCAGAAGTTATCTTGAATACCTATTTGGTTTATCAAAATGAAGAAAGTGAAACTTTAATAAAGACACTTTATGAACGTTATCCACAATTCATGACATCAGCTTATGCACGAATGTTATTGATTAAAGATTATAAACATGCTTATGAAACATTAACAACGCTCATTGACTGTCAAAAACCAAGAGATTTTTATTCACGTATCTTCCAATATGTTGAATATGACCAAGAAACAAAACAATATGTCTATCGTTCAAAACTGATATCATATCCATTAAAAACAGAAGTTATAACTATTGTTTTAGGTGATGAATTAGATCATCGTTGGATTGATTTGTTATTAGGAAAACAACAAATAACAAAAGGATTGTTTAAAAAAGAAGAAATGATAGTCTATGGTAATGAAATTCCATTATGTAGCTGTATTATGGTTCATTTGGCTTCAAAGGATAATTTAGAACTTAAAGATACTTTGATTGCATATTTTGAACAACATAAATCTACAGCTTGTCATTTGTATATTGAAAAATTATATCAATTACCATTAAGAGATGATTTACTCGCTTATTTTAAAAAACAAAATACATTTTTAAGCGGTAATCGTATATCTTATCATCAAATGGTTTCAATGTGTGAAACATTCTGTAATAAAAATGATGGTTTATATGTTTTAAAAGAAATCTTAACTTATTTAAAGAAGAAAACAAAAAGTGATTATGCATGGCAATTTTATGAAATTGAAAATGCTATTAATCGTTATGAAGAAAGTGAGGAAATAATCTAAATGAATCAACAAGAATATCAACGTTTACCTGCTGAAATCCTATTTCAATTAGAAATAGAGACCTTAATTAAAAATGAAAAATATCCTATCCCTGAAGGATGGAAGATGTCACCACGTTCAGTTTTAACTTATATTTGTGGAGGTAAAAGTGGGAATATGGACATTACTCCTAAATATATTGGAAATGAGCGTTTGGTTGAAATTGCGATTGCCACACTTGTAACTGACCGCGCCTTGCTTTTAATTGGTGAACCAGGAACAGCAAAATCTTGGTTAAGTGAACATCTATGTGCTGCCATCAATGGTGATTCTACAAAAGTGATTCAAGGAACAGCAGGAACAAGTGAAGAAGCAATTCGTTATTCATGGAATTATGCGATGTTGATTGCTAAAGGTCCAAGTGAAGAAGCCTTAGTGAAAAGTCCATTGTTAAACGCTATGGAAACAGGTAGCATTGTTCGTTTTGAAGAAATAAGTCGTTGTGCTAGTGAAGTGCAAGATGCCTTAATTTCTATTCTATCAGAAAAACGTGTTTCTATTCCTGAGTTAAATATGGAAATTCCTGCAAAAAGAGGTTTCTCTTTAATTGCAACAGCCAATACAAGAGATAAAGGTGTTAATGATATGTCAGCAGCGTTAAAACGTCGTTTTAATATTGTTGTTTTACCAGCCCCTAAAGATTTAAAGACAGAAATGGAGATTGTTGAACAACGTGTTGGACAATTATCTGCTTCACTTGGTTTACAAGCTAAAGTTCCTAGTGTAGATGTTATTGAACGCGTTGTAACTATTTTTAGAGAGTTAAGAAATGGAATAACAATAGATGGTAAACAAAAAGTCAAAACAACAACGGGGGTTTTATCTTCGGCTGAAGCGATTTCTTTATTAGCTAATAGTATGGCATTAGCAGCTAGCTTTGGTGATGGGAAAATCCGTGTTCAAGATGTTGCTGCAGGATTACAGGGAGCAATTGTAAAGGATGAATCAAAAGATGCATTGGCTTGGAAGGAATATTTAGAAAATATTTTAAAGAAAAAAGGCATGTCTTATTATGATCTTTACCATGCTTGCATGGAGCTTAATCAGTGATGGAAAATATTTTTGGAATCCGTCATTTATCACCAGCATCGGCTTATCACTTAAAGCATTTTCTTGAGCAAAAAAAGCCTCGCTTTGTTTTAATTGAAGGACCTAGTGATTGTAATGATATGATAGAAGATATTGTACAAGATGATTTAATACCACCTTTTGCAATGATGTCATATACAATAGATACACCGATTCAATCTTTGTTATATCCATTTGCTAATTATTCACCAGAATATGTTGCTATGAAATGGGCTTATCAACATCATATTCCTTGTGCTTTTATGGATTTACCTTCATCAGCTTTTTTAACAATGGAAGAATCTCAATTACAACAAGATAAAGTTATTGATTTGGATATGGATGTTAATGATCAATGGGAACGTATTTTTGAGCATGTAGATGATACATTTCAGTTTAAAGAAGCAATAACTTTGTTTGCTCATCACTTGCGTGAGCTTAATCCACCTGATGGGCAAACTTGTTTACGTGAAGCTTATATGAAAACCACGATAGAAAAAATCAAGGAAACAGGTTTATTAGAAGATGATATTGTTGTGGTTTGTGGAGCTTTTCATATTGAAGGAATTCAACAAGCAACATGTTTAAGTGATAATGAGTATCAAAAAATCAATCAAAAATTAGTCAATCGTACATTGATGCCTTATTCATATTTTCGTTTATCATCACTCTCTGGTTATGGAGCTGGAAATAAAGCACCTGCTTATTATGAGTTGTTGTGGCAACATATGTTAGAAAATCAACCTAAACAAGCTGCCTATGATTATCTTTCAAGAATCTCTTTATATCAAAGAGAACATGGTTATAACTGTTCAACTGCGCAGGTGATTGAAGCCCTGCAATTAGCACAAATGCTAGCAGCTATGCATCAAGAAACATTACCATCTTTACAAGATTTAAAAGATGCAGCAATTGCTTGTATGGGACAAGGAAGCGAAAGTCAATTAATGGAAGCTTTTATAGCTAATGATATTGGAACAACAATGGGATACTTACCTAAAGGTATGTCCAAAACAGCTATTCAAAATGATTTTTATAGTCAATTAAAACAATTAAAATTAGAACGTTTTCAAACTATTGTTGCCACTCCTTTAGAACTTGATTTACGTGAAAACACAACTGTAAAATCAAAAAATTCAGCTTTTTTAGATCTTCATCGTTCTTGTTTTTTACATCAATTGCGTTTTTTAGAGATTCCTTTTTGTGCATTATTGCCTAGCAAACAAGACACTGCAGATTGGAAGGAAACTTGGGAGTTAAAATGGAGTAGTGAAGCTGAAATTATCTTAATTGAAAATTCATTATATGGTGAAAGTATTGCCTATGCAACTCAGTTTTGTATAAAACAAAAACTAGAACAAAGTACTAATATGAGTGAATGTGCTTTTTTAATGGAAGAAGCTTTTTTATGTGGTTTACCAGATAGTTTGTTACATGCTTTGCAGGCTGTTCAATCCTTAGCAATTGATTCTTCATCATTTGAAGATATTGTTTCAACTGCTAAACGTTTAAGTCGAATTATGCGTTTTGGAACCTTGCGACATAGTGCCAATGAAAATATTGAACCCTTATTTCATCAATTGTTTTATCGTGCGCTTTTGTTATGTGTTGAAAGTTGTCAGTGTGATGATAAAGTAGCACATACAATCATGGAAGCAATGAAAACAATGAATGACTTATCTATTCAACATGATCATTATATGGAAGAAGAATGGCTACAAGTTTTAGTTGAACTGATTCATCGTGATGATATGAATCCTTTCTTGAGTGGTTATGCTACAGCTATTTTGCTAGAACGTGGATTCTTACAGGAGAATGATTTTCAACAGATTCTTACTTATCATATATCCCAAGGAATATCTGTAGATATTGCTGCTAACTGGTTTGAAGGTTTTATGATGCGAAATCACTATGCTTTGATTGCACGTTCTTTTGTTTGGAAACAACTTGATGAATATATTCAAGATTTAGAGGAACAAGATTTTTTAAGGGCATTGTTATATTTAAGGAGAGCTTTTGGAACTTATAGCGCAAAGGAAAAGCATGATATAGCTAAGAATTTAGGAAGTTTATGGCATTTGGATGAAAATAGTGTTGCAGAAGTATTAAATGGAGATTTAAAGAAGGAAGAACAAGATCTTTTAGATGAATTAGAAGATTTTGATTTTGGTGATTTTTAATGGAAAAGAATAAAGAATTATTACGTTGGAGATTGATTCTCGGTGAAGAAACACAAAATGATTTTCAAGACATGGATAAAAACTTTTTGTTAAGTGATAAGGATTTACTGATGGATGCAACATTATCAGCTATTTATGGAAGTAAGAGTATACAAAGTCAAAGAGGTGGGGCTGGCAAAGAGTCAAGTCGACCAAACATTTCTAAATGGATGAAGGATTTACGTTCGTTATTTGATACTGATTTAGTTAAAGTCATTCAACAAGATGCCATTGAACGTAATGGCTGGAAAGAACTCTTAATGGAACCAGAGTTACTAGAACAATTAGAACCCAACTTAGAAATGGCAAGTGTCTTATTAACTTTAAAAGATATGATTCCTTCTAAATCAAAAGATCAAGCGAGAATCTATATTCAAAAAATTGTTGATATTATTAATCAACAAATCGCAACAGATTTAAAACGTAGTGTATTTGCGGCTATTCAAAAAAGGGAACATTCTGTTTTACCTAGTTCCACTGCTATTGATTTTCCATATACAATACGTAAAAACTTAAAACATTATTCTCCTGATTTAAAAACAATTATTCCTGAACGTGTTTACTTTTTTGATCGTAAACAAAAGAGTAATCATTTTCATGTTATTTTGGATATTGATCAAAGTGGTTCAATGTCGAGCTCAATTATGTATTCTTCACTTACGGCATGTATTTTAGCTAGTATGAATGCTGTGAAAACAAATGTTATTGCTTTTGATACAACAGTTGTTGATTTAACTGATTTATGTCAGGATCCGGTAGATTTGTTATATGGTTTTCAATTAGGTGGAGGAACAGATATTCATAAATCTGTTAAATATTGTGAACAGCTCATTGAACAGCCTGATCAAACAATCTTCTTTTTGATATCTGATTTAGATGAAGGTGGCAACCATGCAGGTTTATTGCATCGTTTACAAGAAATACAAGAATCTGGTGTAACAGTTGTTTGTCTTTTAGCTATCCAAGATGGAGGAAAGCCATATTATAATAAAGACATGGCACAAAAAGTCGCAAATCTAGGGATTCCTTGTTTTGCCTGTGCACCTTTAAAACTTCCTGATTTATTGTATGCAGTTTTACAAAAACATGATTTATCATCATTTTCATAAGATATTGTATTTCAAGAATAGCTGTTATAAAATATATATAACAGAAATCGGGGGAATTTATATGATTGAAATTGTTAACGGATATACATACATTGAGGATGTCAAAAAATTAATTGAAGCTTATTATAAGGAATTAGATAGAAATTTAGATTTTCAAAATATTGATGAAGAATTAAATCATTTACAGACGAAATATCAAGAACCTCAAGGAAAACTTTTGGTTGCATTAATGAATCAAAAAGTTGTTGGTTGTGTAGCTTTTCATCAATTTAAAGATGAAATATGTGAGATGAAAAGATTATATGTTTTACCAGAATCGAGAAGTTATCATATTGGTCAACTTTTGGTTGAAGAAATTATTAAAGAAGCAAAACAGGCAGGATATAAGGAAATGGTTTTAGATACAATAGAACCATTAAAAAGTGCAATTCATTTGTATAAGAAATATGGCTTTAAAGAAATTGAAGCCTATTATGAAAATCCAATGGATGATGTTATTTATATGAAGCTAGATTTGAGGCGTGAGAAAATGAAATTAACAATGTTAGGAACTGGACATGCGGTTGTTACAAAATGTTACAATACTTGTTTTGTATTGAGTGAAAATCACGAATATTTTTTAGTTGATGGTGGTGGGGGAAGTACCTTGCTTACTCAACTTGAACGTGCTCATATCAAATGGCAGGATATTAAAACAATCTTTGTTACACATAAACATTTGGATCATATTACGGGTATTTTTTGGATGGTTCGTTTGATTACCCAAGCAATGAATCAAAATAAATATGAGGGTGAAGTTTATATTTATGGACATGATGAAGTGATTCAGATTATTCATGATGTTGCACATATGGTTCTTCAAGAAAAGGAAACAAGATTTATTGGGGATAGATTGCATTTGGTTGTTATTGGTGATGGAGAAAAGAAAAAGATTCTTAATCATGAAGTGACATTCTTTGATATTCATTCAACGAAAGCAAAACAATATGGTTTTACAATGCAACTTAATGATCAGGAAAAGTTAACTTGTTGTGGAGATGAACCATATAATGAATGTAATCAGGAATATGTTAAAGAAAGTCAATGGTTACTTCATGAAGCTTTTTGTTTATATAGTGAAGCAGATATTTATAAACCTTATGAAAAACACCATTCTACAGTTAAAGATGCTTGTCTTTTAGCTGAACAATTAAAGGTTAAAAACTTAGTGTTATATCATAGTGAAGATCAACATATTCATGAACGTAAAAGATTATATAGTGAAGAAGGTCTACAGTATTATCAAGGGAATTTATTCATTCCTGATGATTTGGAGAGTATAGAAATATAAAAAAGATAGAATTTTTCTATCTTTTATTCTACAGTCATAAAGAAATGAGCAAGTTTATAATTATAAACAATTTGAGATGAATTAAACAATGTTCCATTTGTTAAATAAATATCGTCTTCAATAATGATAGCGGGATCATTTTTTTCTAATTCTAATAATTGACTTTCTTGATCAGTTAATTTTCTGGCACTAATATATTTATCAGAAAAACCAAAAGGTATTTTTAAATCTTCTTTAATATATCTAAAAATAGAAGATTCAATAATTTCTTTATCAAGATAAGGAATAATATTTTTATTATAATAAGTATATTCAATTGCATAAGGAATATCATCCACAATACGAAGTCTTTCAATATAATAGATAGGTGTTCCGATTTCACATAACATAATTTGAGCTAAATTATCATCAGCTTCAACAATTTCTACACTTAAACATTTATTCGTGAGTTTATTACCAGGATGATCTTTAGTAATTCCTCTTGTTCCACTGAGAAAAACTGTATCACATTTACGAGATTCTCTAATAAACATACCACTTCCTTGTACAGGATAGAGTAAACCTAATTTTGTTAAAATTTTAATTGCATTTCTTACAGTATTTCTACTAACATTGTATTCTTCCATCAATTGATCTTCAGTAGGGATTTTTTTAGTTTCATTAAATTCATGATTATTTATTCTATCAGCTAAACTATTAGCAACAGTTTCATATTTTGTCATAATTACACTTCCTTTATTGCTTATAATAACATATATTTTTAAAAAAATCAAAACATTGGTACAAATTGTATATATAGGAATTAATTTGTGAAAACGCTTTACACACAAAAGTCAATGGTATATAATAAATTCGTACCAAAGAATTGTCAACTGTTTTAAAAATGTCAAAGTGTCAAAAAAATAATGAGGAAAGGGAATGTTATGAAGAAGTTAATTGTTGGTATGTTATCAGCATTTATGGCATTGTCTACAGCGATGACGCCAGTAAGTGCTA
The DNA here is from genome assembly GCF_004343035.1 of Longibaculum muris. Taxonomy (GTDB): domain Bacteria; phylum Bacillota_I; class Bacilli_A; order Erysipelotrichales; family Coprobacillaceae; genus Longibaculum; species Longibaculum muris. Next base: position 57,433 of record NZ_SMCQ01000003.1, on the reverse strand, counting down.
GTAACGATGTAGAAAAGAAAGTTACATCTCTAATGTCAACTATGACATTAGAACAAAAGGTTGGACAAATGTTGCAACCTGATACCAGAAGTATTACACCTGAACAAGTTAAAAAATACTTCATTGGTTCAATTTTGAGTGGTGGAGGGGCAGGTCCCTCAACTGGAAATACTGCAAAGGATTGGGCAGATAGACTAGATGAATTTCAAAAAGCTGCCATTGATGGATTTGGTATTCCTTTGTTGTATGGTGTAGATGCGGTGCATGGAAATAACAATGTTGAAGATGCAACTGTTTATCCACACAACATAGGTTTAGGTCAAGCAAATGATGCTGAACTTATGAAAAGAATTGGGAAAGCAACAGCCCAAGAAGTGAGAGCAATTGGAGCAAACTGGGCATTTACCCCAACGCTTGGATTGCCTCAAAATGAAAGATGGGGACGTACTTATGAATGTTTCAGTGAAACATCTGAAATTTCATCAAAATTAGGTGCGGCCTTAATCGAAGGAATGCAAGGTGATTTATCTTCACAATATGCGATTGCAACAGCAAAACATTATATTGGTGAAGGTATTGCAAAAAATGGTATCAATCAAGGTGATATTGATGGAAAGCTATTTGAGAAAGAATTAGAGGAATTACTAATTCCATATCGTAAAGCTATTGCAAGTGGAGTTAAGAGTGTAATGGTCACTTACAGTAGTATTGATGGAGTAAAGTGCCATGAAAATAAAAATTTAATAACAGATATCTTAAAGGGAGATTTAGGTTTTAAAGGTATTGTTATTACTGATTACAATGGTACAGATCAAGTAAGTGGAAGTACTTATAAAGAAAAAATTGAAAAAACTATCAATGCAGGAATGGATATGTTAATGATTGATGGTAATGAAGGTAATACTCCAAAATGGCTTCTTGCAAGAGATAACATTATGAAATCAGTAGAAGAAAAGAAAATTTCATTGGAACGTATTGATGATGCAGTCAGACGTATTTTAACAGTAAAATGCGAATTAGGGCTACTAGATGATGTGAAATTAGCTTATGCTGATCAAGAATTACTTGCACAGTTTGGTAGTGATGAACATCGTCAAATTGCTCGTGAAGCAGTAAGAAAATCTTTGACACTTTTAAAAAACAGTGAAACACAAAACGGATCAACTTTAATGGCTGATTTGAAAAACATGAAAAAGATTATCGTAGCTGGAGAAACTGGAGATGATATTGGTTTACAATGTGGTGGTTGGACAATTTCTTGGCAAGGTTCTAAAGGTAAAATTACTAAAGGAACAACAATTTATTCTGGATTACGTGAATTAGCTGGTAAAGACAAAACAATCGACTATAATGCTAATGGTTATTTTGAAGAAGATGATTATGAAGCTGCAATTGTTGTGGTAGGAGAAAGACCATATGCTGAAAGCAATGGAGATAGATCAGCTAGAGATTTAACTATTGATGCTGATGATATTAAAGCTATTAATAGAATTAAGCAACAACATCCAGATTTACCTATTATTGCTGTATTGGTTACTGGACGTCCTATTACAATTGTTGATCAAGTTGATGATTTAGATGCAATTGTCATGGCTGGTTTCCCTGGAACTGAAGGGGCTGGGGTTGCTGATGTATTATTAGGAGATTATGATTTTACTGGTCATTTAACAATGACTTGGCCTTGGTATGCACAAGATATTGAAAAGAAATTAACAGATGAAACAAAAGTCATGTTTGAATATGGTAGAGGATTAACAAAAAATCAGACAACTGCAATTACTAATCCTAAACCTAATGATCCTTCAGTTATTGATTTATCAAAAACAGGCGGAATTGTTCAAGCAGAAGATTTCTATTCAAAACATAGTAAAATTGTCTTAGAAAATAACAATACATCTATTGGTTATTTCTGGAATGGTTATGATATTAGTTATAATGTCATCGTTCCTAAAAAAGCTCGTTATACTTTAAATGTTGCAGCTGCAACTCAAAATGATGGTGTGAAAGCAGCATTTGATGTTTATGTTGATAATGTTTTATATTATAGTACATCTACGCCAGCACTAAATACTGGTGGATGGGCAAGTTTTAAAGAACAAGAAATGAATGATAAAATTTCATTGCCTGATGGAAAACATATTATTAAATTTGTTTCTCAAACAAAAGATTTAAATATTGATTACTTTAAATTTATTGAATTCGATGATGAATATCAAGAACCAGAAATCAAACCTGATGTACCTAATGAAGGATCAGGGGCAATGATTAAAGAAGATGCTGTTAAAGTGACAATGTCATCATCAGATAATTCTGGTAGTATGACTTGGTATGCTGGAAATCAAGAAATAACAAATCGTAATACTGAAAAAGCAGCATTAGATATTCGTAATGCTGATGATTTAAAAATGACAACAATTACTGTTGATGAAGATAAAACATATCAATCAGTATTAGGTATGGGAACTTCAGTAGAAGAATCAACTGTTAATAACTTAATGAAAATGGATGATGCTTCAAGACGTAAATTTATTAAACGATTAGTTGATCCAGTTAATGGTATGGGAAATACATTATTCAGATTGACAATTGGTACTGCTGACTTTACTGGTCGTCCATTCTATACATATTATGATGGAACAGGTAAAGAATTAGATGGTCAACCTGACTGGGAAAATAAGACAGGACATGGATTTAGTATCGAAAAAGATAAACAATATGGTATTATTTCTGTCATTAAAGAAATTCAAGAAATCGCTAAAGAATGTGGTGTAGAAAAAGATCTTAAATTCTTTGCTTCATCATGGACACCTCCAGGATGGATGAAAGTTGCTACATCTTCAAGTCAATCATATAAAAATAATGAATTGTTATTAAAGGGTGGAAAACTTAATGATGTATATATCGATGAATTAGGTAAATATTATGTTCGTTTCATCGAAGAATATCAAAAAGCAGGTATTCCTATTTATGCAATGACATTACAAAATGAACCTTTATTAGAAATTGATTATCCAAGCTGTTATATTACAGGTGGTCAAGAAGCGAAACTTGCCAAAGCAATTAAACAAGAACTTGCAAAAAGTAAAGTTTTAAATGATCAAGAAAAAGATGTGAAAGTATGGGCATTTGATCATAACTTTGATGGTGCTCAAGCTTATGTTGCAGATTTATTTGCAACAGCTGATGGACGTGAAAATGTTGATGGTATTGCTTTCCATCCATATGGTGGAAGTCCTTCAACAATGGGATCTTTATATGATCAATATAAAGAAGATTATACAATGCATTTAACTGAACGTTCAGTTTGGGGTGCAAGTGGAGTCAGCGATATTATTAGCTGGTTTAGAAATGGTTCTGAAAGCTATAATGCATGGGTAACAATGCTTGATAGTAAAATTGCTCCACATCAATGGGTAGGTACACCAGATCCAACATTATTTGTCCAAGATGCATATAATCGTAATAAATACTGGGCAACACCAGAAGTTTATTTAATTGGACAATTAACAAAATATGTTCGTCCTGGATTTGTTCGTATTGCTTCAAGTAGCGGAAGTACTTCATCAGTTACAAATGTTGCATTCAAAGATCCAGAAACTGGTAAGATTGTTATGGTTGTTGCTAACTCAACAGGAAGTAAGCAAGAATTTAAAGTTGTTAATAATGGAACACAATTTAATGCCACTTTACCTGCTGGAAATGTTGCAACTTATATTTGGAATCCAGTTGATGGTGGAAGTTATAAAAATATTACTGATGATTTAACATTGGATGATGCTCTCCTTGAAGGAAGCGGAAAAATTGAAAATGGTGAATTAGGTTATATTGATTCAACTACAAAATTAAATTACACAGTTAATGTCAAACAACCTGGTACTTATAAGGTAGAATTAGATGTTGCGGTTGGTGGTGAGGAAGGAAAGAATTTCCCAGTCGTTATTTCAAAAGATGATAAGGTTTTGGGAACTGCACATACTCGTCGTTATTGGTTATGGGGAGGAGAATGGAGTAAGTATTCAAAAATTCAAACATATATCACTTTAGAAGAACCAGGACTCCAAAATATTTCGATTACTTTCCCTGAAGCTGGTATGAACTTTAAGAAAGTTCAATTTACCCTTGCTGATGCAGTACAATCTATTCCTGGAAAATTAGATACTACAAATTATTTTGATAAAAATGGTATGGTTTTAGAAGAAGGAAAAATTCCTAATTTCGGATTCTCTCAGTTAGATTATTATTTAGATTATAAGATTAATGTTCAAAAATCTGGAAAATACAATTTTGATTTTGAAATTGCTACAAAAGATGATAAAGCTGGGGCTTGGATTGATCTTTTAAATCCTGATGGTAGCAAGAATAAGTATTTAGGTGAAATTAACTTTGAAAATACAAAAGATACTGATACTTATGCACATAATACAAAAGCTTTTGATTTAGAAGCTGGAGAATATACGATTCGTATTAAGTTCAAATCTGGTGATACTAACTTTAGAAATGTTGTTATTGGACAAGCAATCTCATTAGATTATGAAGAATTAAAAGAAGGTGCATTGAATAATAAAGAATTGATTGTTAAATTAAGTGGTGCATCATTTAATGCAAACCTTACTAAAGAAAACTGGTCACTTGATTTGCCAGATGGTTTAGATTTCAAATTAGAAAGAGTCAATGATTCAACAGTTAAGATTATTTTAACTGGTGAAGCAATTCAAGACTTTGATACTGATTTAAAAGTATTATTAAATGTAGATGCAAAAGAATTTAATGGATTAGAAGGAACTTCATTAGTTCAATATGTTAATATTAAGGCTGTTGATGATGAAGAAGTTCTTGTTGCATTAGATGAAGTTGAATTTAATAGCGAAACATTAAATTTAACAATTAAGGGTGGTACATTTAAAGATGATGTTGCAAAACATTTAACATTAACAGGTGATGCTGCTCAATATGTAAGTATTAAAGAAGTAAAGCAAATTTCTCATACAGAATTAGAAGTTCAACTTGTATGGAAACCAATGTATGATCATTATAAAGGAACAATCAGTATAACAAGTGATGGTTATAGTGATGGAACTTTAAGTTTAGAAAAAGAAATAACATTTAAAGCAACTGATCAATTACCAACAGCAATTGAAGTTGGACCAATTAATTCAGTTTCATTAGCTGAAAACTTAGCATATCGTCAAAAAGGAAGTCTTGCTAAAAATCCAGCGAAAGGAAATTATGTTGATTTTTTCTTAGATGTGAAAGAAGCTGGACAATATACAATTTCTTATTCAGTTGCAAATAGTGAAGCTGTAGTTAATGGATTAAAACTAAGTGGTGGAGCTCTTTTAGCAACCGATAATATTGGTAGTGTTTCATTTAATAAGTTCTGGGGTAATGCTTTAGGTTATGTACAAACATTAACTTTAAAAGCAGGTCAACAAACTTTACGTTTTGAAATGAATAACTATAGTGATGGATTCAAGATTGAAAACATTAAAATTGCCGCTACAAAAGCACCTACTGAAATCAATAAAAAGACAACAATCTCTGTAGATCAATTATATGATGGATCTAAGACAAAAGGTTGGGGTATTGAAGTAAAGGATAAGATTTCAAATATTGGATGCTCTGAAGCAGGATCTTATCAAGATTACTTAGTAGATGTTAAAGAAGATGGATATTATAACTTTAGTATTAAGGCCGCACGTAGTAGTTCAACAAGCGTTAACGCTATTTTACAACAAGTCACTGATAAAGTGACAGACCTAGGAATTGTAAGTATTGCAAATACTGGAGACTGGGGTAAATTTGTAGATAGTGAATCAACAATGGTTAAACTATTGGCTGGTCAACAAATTTTACGTGTATATGATGATGGTGATGGATTTAACTATCGTTCATTTACATTAGATTATGTTAAGGATATTGATAAAGAAGCACCAGTTATTACTGGTAAAGATGTTATTGTTTATGCAGGAAGTGATATTTCAGCTACTGATGCAATTGCTCTAGCAATTGAAGATAATGTTGATGGAACAATTGATATCAACAGTGAACTTGTTAATATTGAAACAACATTTGATTCTCATAAAGTTGGAGAATACAAAGTTGTTGTGACTGCATATGATGTAGAAGGTAATAAGAGTGAAAAAACATTTACAATTACAGTTGTTTCACCAGCTACAATTGAATATTCAAATGATCCAATGAAAGTGGGAGATGAATTTGATCCATTTGAAAATGTACGTATTTTAGATGTAGATGGTAAAGATATTACTTCTAAAGCTGAAGTGATTTCTAATAATGTTAATGTAGATGAAGTTGGAGAATATGAAGTTGTTTATCAAGTTGTTGATAAATACGGTACAAAGACAACATTAACTCGTATTGTTAAGGTTGAAAAAGCTGATACACCAGATAATCCTGATACACCTGATAATCCAGATACTCCTGACAAACCAGATATTAATGTCAAACCAGATGAACCAACAAATCCTGATACTCCTTCAGTTGATGTTACACCTGGTACACCTGATCAATCTGTTGTTGTAACTGAAGATACAACAAACATGAATTATTATTTAGTTGCAGGATGTATAGCATTATTGGCTATTGTTGTGGTATCTAAAAAAAGAAAAGCTCGTAAGGCTTAATAATTAAAAAATAGTTTCATATTTGTAAAGACTTGGTTAAATGCCAAGTCTTTTTTGTATAAAATAAAAGATTGATTTAATCATCAATCTTCTTTGTATAATTCTTATAAAATTCTACTAATCGCTTCATTGATTCACTTAATAAAGCATAGCTTGTTGCTGTATTAATACGAATAAAACCATCATAGTGACTTAAGAATCGCGAACCTGTTTCTACTAAAACATGAGTTTCTTTTGCTAAGTCTAATACAAATTGGTCAACATTTTCAATGTGTGGGAGATAGACCCAAACAAGATAACCACAATCAGGTTCCATAACTTTTAATTCCGCTTGTTCTAATGTTTTAATTACCATATTAACATTAATTCTAATATAATCAATTAATTCATGATACCATTCTTCACCATATGTATAAACCAACTCAATCATAGATATTCCTACACGATTACAGCCAATATGAAGATGGTTTAAATAATCAATATATTGTTGCTTTAAAATAGGGCTTGCACATAACATATAGGAAGTTGATAACCCTGATATATTAAAAGTTTTATTAGGAGAAGCTGAAACCATGATCTGATCATATTGATGACTGAATTCAATCATTGATATAAAATCTTGATTTGTTAAATTAAAATCACTATGAATTTCATCTACTAAAATAATCACCTGATAAAGTTTACACAAATCAACAAGTTGTTGTAATTCATCTTGACTCCACATTCTGCCACCAGGATTATGAGGATGACATAACATCAAAACACGAACATGATGTGTTTTTAAAATCTGTTCAAGATTTTCAAAATCAATATAATAACGATTATTTTGATAAATTAAAGGTAAAGAAATCGTTTTTCCAACACGACTACAATTTTGAAATGGTCCATAAACAGGTGGCATAATGATAATTTCTTGATCTCTAGCTAGCATATCACAAGCTAAGTTTAATGATGTAATTGTACCAATTGAAGGAATAATCCAATCTTTAGAAATTGTTATATGATGAATATGGTCATACCAATTCACAATACTTTCATAAAAAGAATCTTGAATGTGAAAATAACCTAGGTCTGGCTGGGCATATAACTTTAACATCTCTTTTTTTATTTTCTCATCAAGTGCATAATCCATATCAGCTATAAATAATGGGAATATTTCAGTATCGTGATTTACTTCTATTTGAAATCTTTTTTGAATATAAGCATCTTCCCATTTCATTGATCCATTGTTTCTTCTTTGTAAAATTTGATCAAATTTTTGATTCATTTTTATCACTCCTTGACTAAGTTCATTATAACATAGCTGATTCATTTCATCACTATAATATGACTTTTGAGGATAAAACTTAAAAACTACACATTTTTATAAAAAAGTAGTAAAATAGAATTAAGATGAAAAGACAAGGAGATGTTATTATGAATAATTTTGGTGAAGATTTAAGAAAGCTTGTGTTAGCTGGACTTGGTGCAGTTGCAGTGACAGCTGAAAAATCTAAAGATGTTGTTGATCAGTTGGTTAAAAAAGGTGAATTGACTGTAGAACAAGGAAAAGTTTTGAATGAAGAATTGAAACATAATGTGGCAGAAAAATTAAGAGAACCAGTAAGTACGGAAACAATTAGTAAAGATCTTGAAAAAATGGATGTAGAAGATTTAGAAAAACTAAAAGCTAAGATTGAAGAATTACAAAATATTAAGAATGAGTCAGAATAATCAAAAAACTTTAAGTAGTCAAAGAAGGCTTGTTCAAATTATTACAATATTAAAGAAACATCATTTAGCCAAAGGAATAGATCCTGTTAAGTTTAGAATGATTTTAGAAGATTTAGGACCAACATTTGTTAAGATTGGTCAAATTATGGCTTCACGCCAAGATATGTTTTCACAACGTTATTGTCTTGAATTGGTTAAATTAAGAGATAATGTTGCTGCAATGGATATTGAAACAGTAAGAGAAGTTATTGAAGATGAGTATGGAAAAAAATTATCTGATGTTTTTGAGGATTTTGATGAGAAACCTTTAGGAAGTGCTTCGATTGCTCAGGTTCATAAGGCAAGATTAAAAGAAGATGGTAGAGATATTGTTGTGAAAGTTCAGCGTCCGCATATTTATGAGATGATGGAAAGAGATATTGCCCTTGTGAGAAAAGCTATTAAGTTGTTGAAGTTAAATGAAGTTTTAGGCAGTGTTGTTGATTTGAATATAGTTTTAGATGAATTTTGGCATACTGCCAAAGAAGAAATGGATTTTCTCAATGAAGCACAATTTGCAAGAAAGTTTGCAAAACTTAATGCAGATATTTGTTATATTGGGGCACCAGTTATAGAAATGGCTTTTAGTACACACAAGGTTTTGGTTATGGAGTATATTGACGGTTTTGATATTGATAATCTTATCAAACTGAAAGAAAATGGTTATGATGTTGAAGAAATTGCTGCTAAGTTAGCAGAAAATTATATTAAGCAAATTGTTGATGATGGTTTCTTTCATGCTGATCCTCATCCAGGGAATTTAAGAATAAGAGATGGAAAGATTATTTGGATTGATTTTGGGATGATGGGAATTTTAAGTCATAATGACAAGGACTTAATGAAAACTGCAGTTATGGCGATTGGAAAGAATGATACACAAAAGTTGGTCGATGTTATTTTGACTCTAGGTGAACATGATGGGCGTATTAATTATACGTTATTTTATGATCATATTGAAACGTTCATGAGTCATTATGTGAGTGCTGATTTAAAAGATATTAACTTAGGTGATGTGGTTCAAGAAATCTTTACAATTGCTCATAAGCATCGTATTTCTATGCCTAAAGGGGTTAGTATGTTAGCCCGTGGATTAGTGACAATTGAAAGTACTGTCATGTTGATAGATCCACATATTAGTATTATTGAAATAGCAGCTAATCATGTTACAAATCATATGGCTAATCATTTTGATTTAAAAAAAGAGTTAACGAACTCAGTGCAAAAGCTTTATAATTCTAGTCAAAATTTTTTAGAATTACCTATTCAATTATCCGATATTATGAGGATGATGATGAAAGGACGTTTAAAGATTAATTTAGATATTGTAGAATCAAGTGTACCACTTATCTCAATTAATCATATGGTTAATAAATTGGTTGTTGGAATTGTAAGTGCAGGATTATTAATGGCAAGTAGTTTGTTATGTACAACCCAGATGACACCTAAAGTTTTTGGGATTCCAGCGCTTGGTTTTATTGGTTATATGACAGCTGTTGGACTAGGAATTTGGTTGTTATTGACGGTATTGAAAGAAAAAAAGAAGAAAAAGTAAAAAATATATTGACAAATGACAAAAAATCATTAGAATATATATTGTTCATATTAACCGTATGGGCGTGCAAACCGCAATGAGTAGGTATGGCTATAATATCTACTCTCCTTTTTTTATTATAGTAAAGGATTAGCTTACTTATTTAAAAGTGAGGCCAATCCTTTTTTGTTGATAATTGAAATTTTTTTATAGGCTATTTTAATATATCCTTTTTTGGCAAATTCATTAAGAACTTTTGTCACTGTAACTCTAGATAATCCTAGTAGAGAAGCTAATTCTTCATGGGTATAAGGAATTGTATGATTGATTTGTTGTTCTTGTTCTAAAAGAAAAGAGGCAACTTTTTCATAACGATTATAAGTGTAAGCACGTTTAACCATAGCTGAAAGATAATCACATGTTTGTGACATCATTTGTAATAATGAAATTGTTAATTCATTGGATTCTTTAAGATATGGAAATAAGTCATTGAGATGACAAGCAATTAATTCAACTTCATTAATTGCTTCTACACTTGTTGGTCGTGATGAGTTTTGAATAAATGAAGATTCACCAAAAATACGACCTCTATCAATGATTTCTAAAGTCACTTCCTCACCACTGGATGTCATCACATAAACTCTGACTCGTCCTCTTAAAATAAGATAGAGACTGTTTGCATCATCTTCTTGCATATAAATGATATCATGAGGATGATATATGACTTTTGTACCTGCTTGTTCAAAATAATGAAATAAATTCTCTTTAATTTTCATAAATTCACCACTTTCTGCTTTAATTGTAACATAGATTACAATCTTAAAAAAGAAGATATGATAAAGTCTTGACCGAGGTGAGGCATATGAAACAAAAATTATTACATTTGGTTTATATTGTAGTGGGAAATATCTTAATTGCTTTTGCTTTAAGTACATTATTATTAGAAAATCATATTATTGCTGGAGGGGTTTCTGGAATTGGGATTGTTTTAAATCATTATTTTGGTTTATCTATTTCAATGAGTGTTGGTTTGATTAATGTTGTTCTTTTTTTACTAGGACTTCTTTTCTTGGGAAAAGTCTTTGCCATGACAACATTGGTTTCTACATTCTTATTTCCAATGGTTTTACAATTTTTTGAAAGTCAAAGTATGTTCCATCATTATTTAAATGATCCTTTGCTTGCTTGTATTATTGCAGGATGTTTAATTGGAGTAGGAATTGGTTTTGTTTTAAAAGCTAATGCTTCTACTGGTGGAGTTGATATTTTAGCTATTTTATTGAATAAAAAGTTTGGATTACCTGTTCATATTGTATTGAATTGTATTGATTTAAGTGTTTTGGTTTTACAAATTTCATTTAATGATCCAACACATGTGATTTATGGAATTGTTACTGTTATGATTACTGCTGTTATGTTAAATAAAACACTATCATCAGGAACAAGTTTAATGCAGCTTGTTGTTATGAGTGATCATTATGAAGAAATCAAAAATATGATTTTACATACTCATGATGCAGGTGTTACACTCTTGGCAAGTGAGAAAGGCTATACAAAAGAATCTTCTAAAATTGTTTTATCAATTTTACCTTATCGTAAATTACCAGTTATTAAAGAAATGATTAATCAAATTGATCCTTTAGCTTTTATGATTGTTTCACATGTTGATGAAGTTGGGGGAAAAGGGTTCACTTTAGAAAAGAGAAATTAATCAAGGGATTTTTAAAAATCCCTTTTTTCGCCCATACCAAAATATAATCATAACATATCTTATCTTGAGGTGAATAAATGAATGGAACCCTATGAAGAAGATATGTATCAGCCAATGAATTCTATGGAAAGGCAAGGGATTATCGTCCCACCTTGGTTTTGGTGGTTTTTCTTCCCACCATTCCCACCACGTCCTCCATTTCCAGGACTGGGACCTAGACCGCCATTTCCACCAGGACCACCACGTCCGCCATTTCCAGGGCCAGGGCCTAGACCACCATTCCCACCGGGACCACCACGTCCCCCAGGACCAGGGCCTAGACCACCGTTTCCAGGACCAATGCCTAGAAATGATGAAGACACTACTTATTAAGTAGTGCCTTCTTTTGTTTTCTTTCAATTTTTTTATATTCTATAGTTGCTACAACGATAGCACCGGCTAAATCCAACATCAAATCCTTCATAGTGTCATCTAAAGCGGCATGCCCCTGTAAAGGTATATCATCTTCATCATAGAGTGTTGCACGGGTTGATTGCATATATTGCTGATTATTGGTATGGAAAATATCATCAACCGTATATTCACCAATTTCCCAGACAGCCCCTATAGCTAAAGCTACACTCACAACAATAACACTCATAAATAAAGGTGAGACAGATAAGGGAATAGTGTATTCTTTATCTAAATACTCAATCACAATAAATCCAACATAGGCAATGACAATTCCAGAGAAAGTATGCAAGATTGAATCCCAATAAGGAATCTTCCCATAAAAATTTAAAACATCACCTAAAATAAAACCACTAAAAGCAAAAGTAATTAAGACAAAGTCTAAAAGATTAGGAATGGTAAAATGATATTTATCTTGAATAAACTTTGGAATACGTAAAACAAATAACATTGCAATTAATTGTACCATTGTAAAAATTAATCGCCCTTTATTTGCATTCTTTCTTGTCAATAACAAGAAAACAGCAATCAATAACATAAGCATGACAAGCCAAAAAATAATCTTTCTTGCAATAATCAGATAATACGGTTTCTTTTCTTTGAATTTTTCTTTCATCTTTGACCTCCTTCTCATTTAGACAATCAATATATGTCTATGATTGTAATACAATTTGCCAAGAAAGTAAAAGTTTTTCTAAAGAATATGTCGCATTAGCTGGAGAAGTAGAAGGTAAGCAGATATCTTCTAGCTGTGTTATTTCTAGACAATATTTTTGATAAAGCTGATGAGCTTTTTGTCCATTTGTATAAATTTTATGAATATGACTTTCATTTATTAATTTTTGAATATCATTGATTTTCACATCTTTAATACTACTATCACTTGATCCTTTGATCTCACAACTTTCAATTACATCCCATAAAGCAATATGATGTTCTAATAAAAAAGCTTTTTTATCTTCAATTGTTTCTAGTCTTTCTACTTGATATAAATTCTCTAAAACGCGCCAAAAACGATTTTGTGGGTGGTGATAGAAAAATTGTGCTTGTCGTGACTTAACTGAAGGAAATGATCCTAAAATTAAAATACGAGAGTCTTGATTATAAACTGGTGTAATATTATGGATTTCACTCATAAAACTCACTCCTTTTCACAAATTTTAACATATAAATTTACAAAATGATAGAAAAGGTATATGATAATAGTGCAGATAGTGTTTATCATTGACCTGTTTCACAATTAAATAGCGTCTTTGTGGCAGGGTGTAAGTCCCTACCGATGGTAAAAGTCCATGACCCGCAATTGCGGCTGATCTGGTGTAATTCCAGAACCGACGGTATAGTCCGGATGAGAAAAGACATAATCTGTGCACACCTAGACAATTTTTTGTATAGGTTATTTTTTTTAGAAAGAAGGAGACAGAGTATGAAAAACATGAAAGTTAAAGAAATGACAACACTTGGAATTTTATGTGCTTTTGCTATTGTGATTAATTTATTAGCCATTTTTCCACTTGTTCCAGCCGTTCCTTGGTTAACCTATGATCCCAAGGACATTATCATTGTGATTGGGGGATTTATCTATGGTCCATTTGCTTCATTTATGATGAGTGCCATTTGTTCAATCATTGAAATTATGATTAAAGGTGGAACTGTTCTTGATGTTTTAATGGATGTCATTGCAACTTGTTCATTTGCCTGTGTAGCAGCGGCTATTTACAAAAAGAAACATACAAAACAAGGGGCAATGTTGGCTTTGGGTGCTGGTGTTATTTGTATGACGATTGCTATGGTATTTTGGAATTATATTGTCACACCAATTTATTATGGTATGCCAAGGGAAGCCGTTGTTGCTTTATTGCTTCCAGGAATTATTCCTTTTAATCTTTTAAAAGCAGGATTGAATGCTGGGGTGACTTTATTTCTTTATAAGAGTATTGTGACTATTTTAAGAAGTACAAACTTGGTTGAAAGACATGATGATCAGGCATATCAAAAGAACTCATATTTAATTATTGTTGGTTTTTTTATCATTATAACAAGTTTATGTATTATTTTAGCAATGCAGGGAATTATCTAGGAGGAAAAGAAAATGGAATTTCAAGAAGCAAAAGATTTATTATTTCAAAAATTAGCACCATCTAAGATTATGGCATTGGCTTCAAGTGTTAATGATTATGTGATGGTGAGAAATGTAAGTTGTTTAATTTATAATGAGGCTATTTATTTTAAGACAGATAAGAATTTTAGAAAGACAAAACAACTTTATGAAAATCCTCATGTTGCTTTATGTGTTGGTGGGATTCAAGTGGAGGGTCTTGCAACAATTAAAGGCTTGGTTATTGATGAACCTGGTCGTCAATTTGAAAAACTTTATCAAAAGTATTTATGGGGAAGTTATAATGCTTATAGTCATGAAGAAGATGAGATTTTAGTAGAAGTTAAACCAACATTTGTTGAATTATGGGATACAGATGAAAAGAATAAAGCCTATCAAATCTTCATTCATTTTGATAGTGAAACAGTTGAATATGTTCCTTATGATGAGTAAAATAGAAATATTTTACTCTTTTTTGTTTGTCTTTTGTTTTTACTTGTCAAATCTAAAAAAACAATGTACAATTGAGATGTTTTTTATAGAAGGGATGGAGAAAAATGTTAGAAAAAATCTTTAAGCTCCAAGAAAAAGGAACAACAGTTAAAACTGAGATTTTAGCTGGGGTTACAACATTCTTGGCAATGGCATATATTTTAGCAGTTAACCCAGCAATGTTAGGGGAAACTGGTATGAGTGTGCAAGGGGTCTTTTTAGCCACAGCGATTAGTAGTGCAGTTGCTACTATTATTATGGGGTTAATTGCTAATTATCCAGTAGCTTTATCTGCTGGGATGGGGGTTAATGCTTTATTTACTTATACAATTTGTGGAACAATGGGATTAAGTTATAAGGGAGCATTGGCTTGTGTTTTTGTTTCTGGAATTATTTTTGTTGTGATTTCAGTGACTGGATTAAGAAGAATGATTATTAATGCGATTCCTGCGCAATTGAAATTAGCTATTGGTGCGGGTATTGGATTCTTTATTGCTTTTATTGGTTTAAAGAATGCTGGGATTATTATTGCTAGTCCAGCAACATTTGTAAGTTTGGGTGATTTTACTCAACCAGCTGTTATTTTAGCGATCTTTGGAATCTTGGTTACAATTTTATTGTTATCGCGTAAAGTGCCTGCTGCAGTTTTCTATGGTTTATTAGTAACTGCTGTAGCTGGAATTATTGCTGGATTATGTGGGATTAAAGGTATGCCAACATTACCTAATGCAGTTGTTTCAGCAGAATTTGATTTTAGCTTAGTAGGTGTTTTTGCTTCAGGAATGGATGAATTATTATCTCATCCAAGTTGTTTTGTTGCTATTTTCTCATTATTATTTGTTGATTTCTTTGATACTGCAGGAACTTTAGTTGCTGTAGCAAATCGTGCTAATTTAATTGATGATAAAGGGGAATTAGAAAATGTTGAAAGAGCTTTATTAGCTGATTCGATTGGAACTGTTTTTGGTTCTGTTATGGGAACTTCTACAGTTACTTCATTTGTTGAATCTACTTCTGGTGTAGAAGTTGGAGGAAGAACTGGTTTAACAGCTTTAACTACAGGTATTTTATTCTTATTATCTGTTTTCTTCTCACCATTATTAGCGGCAGTTACAAGTGCTGTTACAGCTCCAGCATTAGTTGTTGTTGGTATTTTAATGGCTCAACAATTAAAAGGAATTGATTGGGATAACTTTGTTTATGCTGCTAGTGGATTTATGACAGTTCTATTTATGATTTTAGCTTATTCTATTTCTGATGGGATTGCAATTGGATTTATTACTTATGCTTTAACAATGGTAGGTGTAGGAAAAGCTAAAGAAGTTAAACCAATTGTTTGGGTATTGGTTGTATTCTTTGTTATTTTCTTGGTATTCTTACCTAAATAATGAATAAAAATGATGAATCGATGATTCATCATTTTTATTTACAACTTTTTCATCAAAAGTTCATAACTTGTTTCTATAATAGAATTGCATCAACGAATAAATTTTATTTGTAATTATATAAAGAGCGTGTATAATAAGATTACTATATGTACGAGAAAAGAGGAATGAAATGAAAACTTTTATGAATAAGATTCTTTCAAGAAGGTTATTATTGATTTTGACCCTTCTTGCAACTATATTTTTTAGTTTTGTCACTTTTGAACTCAATGTTTTACCTTTGAAATATTATATTCCAATGGTTGTTATATTATTACTATTTGCTTTATTGCTTTATTTTATAGAAAAAGATAAAAATGATAACCATCCAATTAAAGTTGCTTTTTTTAAGTTAGTGAATATTATTTTAGCAGTTGCTTTGGTTTTTGGTTCACTTTCAATTTTAAAAGGCTCAGATTTTTTAGCGAGTATTACAAATGGAGGCGTTCAAAGTGTTGAAATAGATGTAGCTGTATTAAAATCATCTAGCTATGATAAACTTGCTTCATTAAAAGGAAAAAGCTTTGGTGCTAATACAAGTATGGGAGCTTTGGATATTAATAAATCTGAAACGATTATTGAGGATGAGATTGGTGATATTAAAGTTACAAGCTATAAAACAAATAATGAAGTGATTAATGCTTTAAAAAATCATGAAATTGAAGCTATGATTGTTAAAGAGGTTGAACTTGATTCTTTAAATGATATTGAAAAAGATTTTACTGATCAAATTAGGATTATTAAAAAGATTCAAATTAAGAAACCACGTATTAATGCTAATAGTGCGAAGGTAACTAAAGAGCCATTCCATATTTTAATTAGTGGAACTGATAAGTCAGGACCTATTGATACATTTGCATTATCTGATGTTAATATGATTGCGACTATCAATCCAACAACAAAACAAGTTTTATTAACAAGTATTCCAAGAGATTATTTTGTTGATATTGTTGGGATGGATGGTGTCAGTGGAAAAGATAAGTTAACACATAGTGCTAAGGGTGGCATGAATTGTACTATGGATACGATTGAAAACTTTATGGGAATTGATTTTAACTATTATGCTAAATTTAATTTTACATCATTTATAAATGTTGTTGATGCATTAGGTGGAATTACGGTTAAAGTTCCTAAATATCGTGTAATTGGTAGAGATGATGGTGTTTTTGTTACAAAGAAGGGACATTATACAATTAAACCTGGGGTTAATCATTTTAATGCAAAACAAGCTTTATCTTTTGTAAGAGAAAGAAAAGCTTTTGTAGAAGGTGATGCAATCCGTGGTAAAAATCAAATGTTAATGTTAAAAGCGATTTTAAAGAAATGCTGTTCAGCAAGTATTATTACAAAGATGGATAAAGTTTTTGAATCACTATCAAGTAGTTTTGAAACAAATATGTCTGCTCAGGAGATTAAGTCTTTAATTAATATGCAGATTGATGATATGGCTTCTTGGGATGTTCAAACTTATCATTTGGATGGTGATGCTTCAAAACGTACAAGTCAATTAGCAACGGTTGGAGATGTTACAAAGTTTAATAAAGATGGTGTTTTTATTACTTTACCAGATCAACAATCTATTGATAAAGCTAAAGAATATATTCAATTAGTTATGAAAAATGAAATTGTAAAAGTAGAAGAAGATTAAGTGTTTATTCTTGACAAAAGAAAAAGAGTTTTATAGAATAAGTTTAAATACAGTGAAAAGAAAGAGTAAATGATAAAGACAAGCGTAGAGAGTTCTTGGTTGGTGAAAAAGAATCTTGGATTGTCATTGAATACATCTTGGAGTAGGTGGCTGAATCAAGTAGGCTAACACGGGAACGCCCGTTATAGTGTTAGAGTATGTTGGTACTCGATGAGGTTGTTATAGTGATATAACAATAAATTAAGGTGGTAACGCGATGGTCTCTCTCGTCCTTATGGGATGGAGGGACTTTTTTTATAGGAGGTAATGAAAATGATTATTGTATTTAAACCAAAAGCAAAGGATGAAGATTTAAAAAGAGTTGTTGATAAAGTTGAAAGATTAGGATTAACAGCACATGTTTCTAAGGGTGAAGAAACAACGATTGTTGGATTAGTAGGAGATACAACACGAGTTGATCCAAAGCAAATTGAAGTTGATGAAGCCGTAGAGAAAGTTATGCATGTTAGTGAACCATACAAGCTTGCTAATCGTGCTTTCCATCCTGATGATTCTATTATTGATGTTTCAGGAGTAAAGGTTGGAGGAGATCATTTAGCCTTGATTGCTGGTCCTTGTTCAGTTGAATCTAAGGAACAAGTGATTGAGATTGCTAAAGCCGCCAAAGCCGCCGGAGCAAATATGTTAAGAGGGGGAGCTTTCAAGCCTAGAACTTCACCATATGCTTTCCAAGGTATGGGAACAGAAGGATTAGATATTTTGGTGGCAGCTAAAAAAGAAACAGGGCTACCAATTGTATCAGAATTAATGAGTGCAGATTATATTGAAGAATTTAATGAAAAGGTTGATCTTGTTCAAATTGGAGCAAGAAATATGCAAAACTTTGATTTATTAAAAGAAGTTGGAAAACGTTGTACAAAACCAGTGTTATTAAAAAGAGGGTTGAGTTCAACATATGAAGAATGGATCATGAGTGCTGAATATATCATGGCAAGTGGAAATCCAAATGTCATTTTATGTGAAAGAGGTGTGAGAACATTTGAATCATATACAAGAAACACATTGGATTTACAAGCGATACCAGTGATTAAGAAATTAACTCATTTACCAATCATCATTGATCCATCACATGCCGGAGGAAAATGGTGGTTAGTCGAACCGATGGCAAAGGCCGCTGTGGCAGCAGGATGTGATGGTTTGATGATAGAAGTGCATAATAATCCAGAATGTGCATTATGTGATGGACCACAATCATTGAAACCAAAGAAATATACAGAATTAATTGAACAAATTAGAGAAATTGGACATATTGTTGGAAAAGAAGTATAGTGTGGATGGACTTTAACAAAATTGTTGAAGTCTTTTCTTATTGACTTTTTGAGAGAAATCCATCATAATAAATGCGAGTAAACACTTGCGGAGGGAATATGGATAAAACAAGACAAAAGATTATTGATGCAACGATGAATTTAATTATGGAAAAAGGCTATGCTTCAATGACAACTAAAGATATTGCTAAATATGCTCGAGTTAATGAAAGTACATTATTTAGAAAGTTTAAGAATAAAAAAGATATTGTTTTGTGTGCTATGGAGGAAAATTGGCATCCACATCTTTCATCTGATGATTTTTATCCAATAAGTGGTGATTTATATCATGATCTTTGTCATTTTGCATGCGTTTATATGAGTAAAGTGACACCGCAATTTGTTAAAATATCCATAGGACTTAGAAGCCCTGAACTGTTTGATGATACAGCTGAAGGTATTATGAAAGTTCCACAAGTTTTTAAGGAAGTATTGATACAATATTTTCTTGAAATGCAGAAATTAGATAAAATAATTCAAACTGATATTGAATCTTTAGCTGTTGCTTTTTTATCTATGATGTTTGGTTTTGTTTTTTTGAAAGCTTCTTTTGATAATCAATTAATGACGGTGAGTCAGGAATCTTATATAAAAAATAGTGTTGCTGTTTTTGTTAAAGGAATTGAAAAAGTATGACATTGATATGTCATTTCTTTTTTAAATAAATATGCAAGTAAACACTTGCGAAGGAGGCGTGTTATGAGTTGTTATTTTTTAGTTCAGATTTTTTGTACTGATCAACAAAAGCGTAGTTTATATGATGAATATATTCATGATGTAAAACCCATCGTTGAAAGTTATGGAGGAGAGTATCTTATAAGAAGTGAAGATGTTGTATCGTTGAGTCAAGATTGGAAACCTGATAGAGTGATTCTCATTCGTTTTTCAAATCGGGAAAAGTTAGATGAATGCTTTCATTCTCAAGCGTATTTAAATATGTCTTATAAACGTGAAATGAGTGTCGAGAGTCATGCCATCATTATAGGAGGTTATGAAGATGGAGATATGTAAAGGTGTTCATCAATTGAAAATTAATTTTCATGTGACTCCAGATATTGAAAGATATGTTTATGTTTATATTTTAACTGGACAATTTTGTTATTTGATTGATACAGGTGTTCATGATAGTGAAAAGATGATTGAGGATTATATTTGTGAATTAGGATATAAAATAGAAGATATTCGTGGTATTTTTCTAACTCATGCGCATCCTGATCATATGGGAGGTGCTTTTGCTTTGCAAAAGAAAAGTGGATGTCCAATTTATGCAAGTATAAGGGAAAAAGATTGGATAGAGGATATTCATCAACAATTTATTGAAAGACCTATTCCTAATTTTGATAAATTATTGCAGAACTCGGTTATTGTTGATAAAATTATTGACAAGGATATAGAAATAGAATTGGAAGATTGTTTATCAATGAAAATTCTTTCAACTCCAGGTCATTCATCAGGTTCGCTCTCTTATTTGGTTAATCAGAAAATATTGTTTAGCGGTGATGCCATTTTGGTTAAGGG
Organism: Longibaculum muris; assembly: GCF_004343035.1. GTDB lineage: Bacteria > Bacillota_I > Bacilli_A > Erysipelotrichales > Coprobacillaceae > Longibaculum > Longibaculum muris. The sequence goes on along the minus strand of NZ_SMCQ01000003.1, from coordinate 36,798 downwards.
AGATATTCCTATATATACAAATGTCAAAGAAAGTATAGATTCATTAAATAAATTATTATCATTGCAATTGGTTGAATATTATTGTCCCGCTTGGGATTGTGTTTATGATTCATCGACAGGTAGGAGAAAAATACTTGAAGCTATAGCTGTGATTGATTCTATTCAAGAATGTGTTGAAATGGTGATGAAAGATTTTCCTGATGCATGTGATGATTTTTTATTTGAAATTGTTAGTCAAAGGATGGATATGGTCTCTTTTTGGCAAAATCCATTATTTAAAAAGACGATTTTAAGTCATATTGATTATAAAAATGAATAAATTGATTTTAGATTATTTGTAAATAAATAGAAAATATTTACATTTTAGGTAAAAAGCATTGACAAATGAGAGGATATCGCATAGAATACTATCAACAAACTACTGATATAAATACAGTGAAAAGAAAGAGTAGATTATTGAACAAGCGTAGAGAATTCTTGGTTGGTGAAAAAGAATGTTGGAATATAATTGAATTCATCTTGGAGTAGACGGCTGAATAAAGTAGGCTTAGTCCGGGAATGCCCGTTATCGCATCAGAGTATGAACCTAACAATAGGCGTACTTATGAAGGTTTCTATAGTGATATAGAAATAAACTAAGGTGGTAACACGAAAGATCTATCTCTCGTCCTTATGGATGGGAGATTTTTATTTATACAGTAGGGATATGAAAAGGAGATAGAGATTATGATTATTGTATTTAAACCAAAAACAAGTGAAGAAGATGTGAAGAAAGTATCTTCACAAATTGAAGCCAAAGGATTAACAACACATATTGTTGTAGGGGAAGATGTGACAATCTGTGGTATCATTGGGGATACAACAATTGTTGATCCAAAACAAATTGAAGTGTCACCAGTTGTTGAAAGAGTTATGCATGTCAGTGAACCATACAAGCTTGCTAACCGTGCTTTCCATCCTGATGATTCTATTATTGATGTTTCAGGAGTAAAGGTTGGAGGAGACCATTTAGCCTTGATTGCTGGTCCTTGTTCAGTTGAATCTAAGGAACAAGTGATTGAGATTGCTAAAGCCGCCAAAGCCGCCGGCGCAAATATGTTAAGAGGGGGAGCTTTCAAGCCTAGAACTTCACCATATGCTTTCCAAGGTATGGGAACAGAAGGATTGGATATTTTGGTGGCAGCTAAAAAAGAAACAGGATTACCAATCGTATCAGAATTAATGAGTGCAGATTATATTGAAGAATTTAATGAAAAGGTTGATCTTGTTCAAATTGGGGCAAGAAACATGCAAAACTTCGATTTATTAAAAGAAGTTGGAAAACGTTGTACAAAACCAGTGTTGTTAAAAAGAGGGTTAAGTTCAACATATGAAGAATGGATCATGAGTGCTGAATATATCATGGCAAGTGGAAATCCAAATGTCATTTTATGTGAAAGAGGTGTCAGAACATTTGAATCATATACAAGAAACACATTGGATTTACAAGCAATACCAGTGATTAAGAAATTAACTCATTTACCAATCATTATTGATCCATCACATGCCGGAGGAAAATGGTGGTTAGTCGAACCGATGGCAAAGGCAGCCGTGGCAGCAGGATGTGATGGTTTGATGATAGAAGTGCATAATAATCCAGAATGTGCATTATGTGATGGACCACAATCATTGAAACCAAAGAAATATACAGAATTAATTGAACAAATTAGAGAAATTGGACATATTGTTGGAAAAGAAGTTTAGAGGAGAAAAAAGATGGAAATGAAAGTGAATTTAGGTAAAGATAGTTATCCGATTTATATTCAAAAGGGAATATTAGAACATGTCATAGATTATATTCAACCTATTTATCAAGGAAAGAAGATTATGATTATTTCTGATGATCAGGTTTATGGATATTATGGTGAAAAGCTATTTGAACAATTAGAGAGTTGTTATGAGGTGGGACATATTATTGTTCCTCATGGTGAACAATCTAAACGTTTTGATATTTTACCAAGTCTTTATAGTCAATTACTTTCATTTCAATTGACTCGTAGTGATTTAATTATTGCTTTAGGTGGAGGTGTTATTGGGGATTTGGCAGGTTTTGTAGCAAGTACTTTTTTAAGAGGGGTTAAATTTGTACAAATTCCTACATCTTTGCTTGCTCAAGTTGATTCAAGTGTTGGAGGAAAAGTAGCTGTAGATTTACCAGAAGGTAAAAATTTAGTTGGGGCTTTTAAACATCCATTACTTGTTTTGATTGATCCATTGACTTTAAAGACTTTGGATGAAAGATTTATTCATGATGGTATGGGTGAAGTGATTAAATATGGTTGTATTTTTGATCAATCCTTATTTCAGCGTTTAGCAAGCTATTCATCATTTGAAGAACTTTATGAAGATATTGATGAGATTATTTATCGTTGTGTTGATTTAAAAAGAGATGTTGTTGAAAAAGATCTTTTTGATTTTGGTGATCGTTTGGCTTTGAATTTTGGTCATACGTTAGGACATGCGCTTGAACAATATTATCATTATGAAAAATATTCTCATGGTGAGGCTATAAGTATTGGTATGGTGCAATTAACACATATTGCAGAAATACACGGTTTAACACCAAAAGGAACATCTCAACTTATTAAAGAAGTTGTGGAAAAATATGAGTTACCTACTCAAGCACATGTTTCTACTCAAGAATTAAAGAAAGCTATGGCTTTGGATAAAAAGAATATCCATCAGAAGTTATCTTATGTTTTATTAAAAGAAATTGGACAATGTTATATTTATCCAAGTGATTTAACATTCATTGATGTTGTAAAGGAGATTTAAAAAATGGCAGTGAGTATAACCCCACATTCATTAAAAGGACAAGTTTGTGTTCCTCCATCAAAAAGCATGGCTCATCGTGCAATTATTTGTGCGTCACTTGCAAGAGGAAGAAGTACAATTACAAATATTGAGTATTCTCAAGATATAAAAGCAACAATTGCTGCTATGAAGGCACTTGGAACCATGATTTTTGAATATGATGATTATTTAGAAATTGATGGAACAACAACTTTTTTAAAAAATCAATGTGAAATCAATTGTTTTGAATCAGGTTCAACATTGAGATTTATGGTTCCTATTTCCCTTGTCTGTGAAGCAAATGTTCATTTTATTGGGGAAGGACGTTTGGGAAAGAGACCATTAGATGTTTATTATGATATCTTTGAAAAACAGGGGATTTCTTATTTATATCGAGAAAATGTATTAGATTTATATGTGCGAGGGAGATTAAGAGGTGGTGTTTTTGAAATCCCAGGAAATGTATCTTCACAATTTATTAGTGGATTATTATTTGCATTACCTTTAATGGATGAAGATTCAATTATTAAGATAACGTCACCTTTAGAATCTAAAGGATATATTGATTTAACTTTACAAATGTTAAATCAATATGGTATTCAAGTCATTAATCATGATTATCAAGAATTGATTATTCCTGGTTTTCAACACTATGTTGCTCATGATTATCGAGTTGAAGCGGATTTTTCACAAGCAGCTTTCTATCTTGTTGCCGGAGCACTTGGTAATGATGTTGTTTTAACAGATTTAAATTTAGATTCATTTCAAGGGGATAAAGAAGCAATTGATATTTTAGAAAGAATGAATGCTCATTTAATCACAAAAGAAACTGGGCATCAAATGATATCTTCCAACTTAAAGGCAACGATTATTGATGGTTCGCAATGTCCAGACATTATTCCCGTGATAGCTTTGGCCTGTGCTTTAAGTCAAGGAACAACGCGGATTGAACATATTGCCCGTTTACGGATTAAGGAATGTGATCGTTTAAAAGCAACGGTTGAAGTGATTAATCAGTTAGGTGGACATGCTCAAGAACTAGAAGATGCTATGGTTATTGAAGGGGTTGAGCGTTTAAAAGGTGGATATGTTTCTTCTTATAATGATCATCGTATGGCAATGATGGAAGCAATTGCTTCGACAGTTTGTGAAGAAGCAGTTGTGATTGATGAAGAAAAGTGTGTGAAAAAATCTTATCCAAGTTTTTGGCAACATTTTCAAATGTTAGGAGGTCTCATGAATGAGTGCGAATTGGGGAAATAATATTGAGTTATCGTTGTTTGGTGAAAGTCATGGTAAAGCGATTGGGATCGTGATTGGTAATTTACCAGCAGGTGTTGCATTGGATATGGATGAAATTCGTTGGCAAATGAAAAGACGTGCACCTGGTCAAAATAAAATGTCCACTCCACGTGTTGAAAAAGATGAAGTTCAAATTATGAGTGGATTACTAGATGGAGTGACGACTGGAGCACCACTTTGTGCTATGATTGAAAATAGTGACCAACATTCTAAAGATTATTCATTGCTTAAAGAATGCATGCGACCTGGACATAGTGATTATCCGGCTTATGTGAAATATCATGGTTATAATGATGTGCGTGGTGGTGGTCATTTTTCTGGAAGATTAACGGCTCCAATTGTTTTTGCCGGAAGTGTGGCTAAACAAATTTTAAGACAAAAGGGGATTATTGTTGGTGCCCATATTCAAAGCATTAAAGATGTTTATGATGATTCATTTGGTGTAGATATAACATGTGAAGATCTTCAACAATTAACAAAACAACAATATCCAACACTTAATTCAGATGTCTTTTTAAAAATGCAAAATGTGATTGAAGATGCAAGAATGAAACAAGATTCAGTTGGAGGGACTATTGAATGTGCAATAATCAATGTTCCAGCTGGTTTAGGAAATCCTTTTTTTGATTCCATTGAATCACATTTATCACCACTTTTATTTAGTATTCCAGCAGTTAAAAGTGTAAGTTTTGGAATGGGTGAAAAAATGAGTGAATTGTATGGTCATGAAGCTAATGATTGTTATTATTATGAAGGTGAAAAAGTAAAAACAAAGACCAATCATAATGGTGGCATTACGGGTGGAATTAGTAATGGGATGCCAATTGTTTTTAAAGTAGCTATCAAACCAACACCATCAATTTCTCAAGTTCAATCAACAATCAATGTTAAAACAAAAGAAAATACCAAATTAGAAATTACAGGAAGGCATGATCCATGTATTGTTCCTAGAGCAGTTGTTGTAGTAGAATCAATGGCAGCAATAGGTATCTTGGATATGATGAAAGATATATGAAAGATTTAAAAACATGTCGTGAAGAAATTGATGCAATTGATCAACAAATCATTGCTTTATTTGAACAGAGAATGAATGTTGCTAAAGATGTTATTACTTATAAATTAGCGCATGATATGGAAATATTCCAATCTGCTCGTGAACAGGAAGTTATTGAAAAAAATGTTAATCGCATAAGAAATGAAGAATTAAAAGGATATGCAAAAACTTTTATTCAAGATATGATGAATATTTCTAAAACTTATCAAGCTACTTTTATTCCTAGTGAAAATCACTATCAGTTAAAAGCTCCCCGTTTTGATAATATTGTTGTAGGCTATCAAGGGGTTCCAGGTTCATTTTCAGAAAGTGCATTAGAAACTTATTTTAAAGAAACAACGCAAAGAAAAAACTATGTTCATTTTCAAGATGTATTTGAAGCTTTAAAAAATGATGAAATTGATTATGGGGTTGTGCCGCTTGAAAATTCATCAACCGGAGCGATTAATGATAATTATGATTTAATACGGGATTATGGTTTTTATGTTGTTGGTGAACAGAGTATTGCTGTAGAACAACATCTACTTGGCTTACCAGGTAGTCATATTGAGGATTTGCGTGAAGTCTATTCCCATCCTCAAGGACTCTTACAAAGCAGTGACTTTTTAGATGCTCATCCTTATATTCAAAAACATGAATATTTAAATACTGCAACTTCGGCACAATTTGTTGCCCAACAAAAAAATCCAACCATTGCCGCAATTGCTTCTCAAAAAGCTGCGCAACTTTATGGATTAGAAATCTTACAAGAAAATATTCAAAATTTAAAGACAAATGCAACACGTTTTATTATCTTTGGTAAAAATTTAGAAACATCACAAGATGTTTCGCATATCAGCCTTGTCTTTACTTTAAAACATCATGTTGGAACGCTTTATCAAGTGATGAAAATTATAAATGATCATCATATCAATATGTTAAGAATAGAATCAAGACCTTTAAAACAAACAGCTTGGGAATATTATTTTTATGTTGATATTGAAGGTAGTCTTGAACAAGAAAATATTATTTTAGCATTAGAAGATTTAAAAGCTCATACAATTACTTTAAGAGTTTTAGGCAACTATGCTAAAAAATAGGAGAAGTTATGAAAAATATTGTATTAATTGGAATTATGGGATGTGGAAAAACAACAGTTTCATTATTGTTGGCAGAAAAACTTGCAAGACCAGTTATTGATATTGATGAATATTTAGAAAAGAAATATCAAATGTCAATTCCAGAAATGTTTGCTATATCAGAAGCTTATTTTAGAGAAAGAGAAACAATCTGTTGTCAGGAAGTTTCTAAGTTGAATGGATATATTATTTCAACAGGTGGCGGAGTTATAAAAAATCCAGAAAATATGAAGGCTTTAAAAGAAAATGGGATTGTGATTTATATTGATCGTCCTATTTCTATGATATTAGAAGATGTTGAGACATCTTCTCGTCCTTTATTAAAAGATGGAGCAGAAAAACTTTTTGATTTATATAAAGAAAGACATCAATTGTATCTTGATAGTTGTGACTATCATATCATGAATGATGTAACAATTGATGAATTCATAAACAATATTATAAACTGTATAAAAGAAAACAAATAGGTGCAAGATGAGGGTCTTGCACCTATGTTCCTTTGATATAGAGGAAAAGGATTGAATTGTAGATGATAAATATGAGGTTCTTTATCATCCTCTTATATCATAACAAAAAGTTATGGACTTTTTGTGTCATTTTTTGAAAAAAATGTTAAAAAATAATGACAAATATGTGACCCTTATAATAAAATAAGAGTCAAGGAGGAAATCAAAGTGAAACAATTTTTATGTATTGATATTGGTGGAACATCAATGAAGATTGGGGTTTTAAATGAAGAAGGAGAAATCTTAAAAACAGATTCTATAAAGAGTCCTGATACAATTGAGAAAATGTATCAAATCATTGAAGATGTTTTTCATGGTTATGAAAATATTGAAGGACTTGCATTAAGTATGCCAGGGGCTGTTGATAGTGAAAAGGGAATCATTGGTGGTTCAAGTGCTTTGGATTATATTCATGGTCCTAAGATTAAAGAAGATTTAGAAAATCGGATTCATGTTCGTGTAGAGATGGAAAATGATGCGAATTGTGCAGCTTTAGCAGAAGTTTGGAAAGGGGCTGCAAGTGATGTTAATGATTGTTGTTTTATAGTAAGTGGAACAGGTATTGGAGGTGCAGTGGTTAAGGATAAACGTATCCATAAAGGAAAGCATCTTCATGGTGGTGAATTTGGTTATATGATTGCGGATTTTGATTTTACAACACATGCTATGAAAACATGGTCAGATGTTGGTTCTACAATGGCAGTGGTTAGAGAAGTTGCCAGATTAAAAGGAGTGGATGTCGCTTCTTTGGATGCTAAAGAAATCTTTGATCATTATCATGAAGATCCAATTTATGAAAAGGTTGTTGATAAGTTTTATTTTGTTTTAGCAAATGGTATTTATAATTTGCAATATGCTTATGATCCAGAAAAGATTGTCATTGGTGGAGCCATTAGTGTTAGAGAAGATTTATTGGATGAAGTGAATCTTCGATTAGATGAAATTTTTAAAACTTTTACACATGCAAAAATTAGACCAGTTGTTTGCACTTGTCAATATCATAATGATGCGAATTTATTAGGTGCGCTTTATCATTTCTTAACAGTCAATTCATAAAGGTTTTTTATAATAAACAAAGAAAGAGGTGAATGCCATGGCAAAACAAATGCCACACGTCCAATCTAAATTAAGACATATCGTAAAAGTACCTGAATGTATTTATGATGTTTCAGGTATTAATGTGAATGGTCGCCGTATTAAATCATTGGTTTTTTCGACTGATGTTGCAGTCATTGCGAATTGTAATGCTGATGCGGTAATTGCTGTTTATCCATTTACACCAACGATGCAAATTACTAAGTCAATTATTGAGGTTGCACAAAAACCAGTTTTTGCAGGAGTTGGTGGAGGAACAACATCAGGACCAAGAGTCAATAATATTGCTTTAGATGCAGAATTAAATGGAGCTTCAGCGGTTGTTTTAAATGCACCAACAAAAACCAGATTTGTTCAAGAGTTATCACAGATTGTGGATATTCCAATTGTTTTAACAATTGTCTCTTTGGATGAACCATTGGAAGAAAGAATGCTTCATTCTGGAGCAAGTATTGTTAATGTTTCGGGTGGTAAAAATACGGTTGCGATTATTAAGGCTTTAAGAGAGATTGATAAGACTTTTCCAATTATTGCAACTGGAGGTCCAAGTGAAGAAACAATTAAAGAAGTTATTCAAGCAGGGGCTAATGCGATTACTTACACACCACCAACTAATGGTGAAATATTTAAAGAAATGATGGAAAGATATCGGATGCAATGTTCTCATCATGAATAAAAAGGTTGAATAATCAAACATTTGTTTGAATTCAACTTTTTTTACGGACATGAAAGAGATTAATTTAATGACTTTTTAAGATGAATTCGCTATAATAGGCGATAGAGGTGATAAATGAATGAAACAGTATTTAGACATGTGTCAATATATATTAGAACATGGACAAGATCGTGATGATCGTACAGGAACTGGAACACGTAGTGTTTTTGGCTATCAGACACGTTATGATTTAACAGATGGTTTTCCATTAATGACAACGAAGAAGATGTTTTTAAGACCAATTGCTGAAGAACTTCTATGGTTCATTAAGGGTGATACAAATATTAAGTATCTGGTTGATAGAAATGTGAAAATTTGGAATGAATGGCCATATGAGGCTTTTAAAAAATCTGAAGATTTCCATGGAGAAACATTGGAAGAATTTATTGCAAAAATAAAAGAATTACCTGCTGATGATCCTTTTGTTGTAAAATATGGAGAACTTGGACCTGTTTATGGGAGACAATGGCGTAATTTTAATAATGAAGGTATTGATCAAGTTGCTAAGCTTGTTGATTCTTTAAAAAATAATCCGTTTTCAAGAAGGCATATTATTTGTGCATGGAATCCAGCGGAAGTTGATGAAATGGCTTTACCTCCATGTCATGCTTTTTTACAATTTTATGTTTCTCATGATCAAAAATATTTATCTTGTCAATTATATCAAAGAAGTGCAGATACTTTTTTAGGGGTACCTTTTAATATTGCCTCTTATGCATTGTTTACAGCAATGCTTGCACAAGTTTGTGGATATGAGGCTAAAGAGTTTATACATACGATTGGGGATGCCCATATTTATAAAGATCATTTTGATGTTGTGAAGGAACAAATTTCTAGAACACCTTTACCTAAATGTCAATTGAAATTAAATCCTGAAGTGAAATCTATTTTTGATTTTACTATTGATGATATCAAAATAGAAAATTATCAAAGCCATGGAAAGTTGGTTGGAAAGGTGAGTGTCTAATGATTAGTATTATAGTTGCAATGGATGATGATCAATTAATTGGAAAGAAAGATTCTTCTAATGGAATGCCTTGGGTCAATAAAGAAGATTTAAAACATTTTAAAGAAACAACAATCAATAAAACAATTTTAATGGGATATACAACATACCAAGCAATTGGTAGACCATTACCAAATCGTAAAACAATTGTTGTAAGCTTTGAACCTTTTGATGATGAACGTGTTGAAGTAAGAACATCTTTAGAAGATGTCATTGAAGAATATAAACAAAGAAATGAAGATTTATTTATTTCTGGAGGAGCATCTATTTATAAACAATCTTTACCTTTAGCTGATCAGTTATTGATTTCTAGAATTCCTGGGTCACATACGGGTGAAACTTATTTTCCTGATTTTAATGAATATGGATTTGAATTGGTTGAAACAAAACCTTATGAAACTTTTGATTTACAAATCTATCGTCGAGGTACAAAATGAAAAGAATTATATTTTTAGTTTTTCGTTTAATTTATCGTATTCCCGGATGGTTATTAAATATTCGTTATTATAATAAGCATTTGGATACAACAAGTTTTGAAGAAAGATTTGATTTTACTCAAAAGTTAATTCGTAAAGTGAATGAAAAATCAAGAGTACGTATTCATTGTTATGGAAAAGAGAATTTACCTAAGGAACAAGGTTATTTGATTGCTCCTAATCATCAGGGATTGTTTGATGCTTTAATTTTATTTGGAACTCATGATAAACCTTTTAAGGCTATTGTTAAAGAAGAATTAATGGATGTTTTTGTTTTAAAAGATGTTTTAAAGATGATTGAATTTGTTGCTATGGATAGAAGTAATTTAAGAGCTTCAATGAAGATTATTAAAAATGCAACAAAGGAAATGAGTGCAGGGAGAAATTATGTTATTTTTCCTGAAGGAACAAGATGTCGAAAACAAAATCAAATGCTTGAATTTAAAGGGGGAACTTTTAAATCAGTAATGGATGCGAAAAAACCTATTGTTCCAGTAGCTTTGATTGATTGTTATAAAGTCTTTGATAACAATACAATTGCTCCAGTAGATGCACAAATTCATTATTTAGAACCTATTTATTATGATGAGTATAAAGATATGAATAGTACCGAAGTTGCAAGTTATGTTCAAGCGAGAATTGCAAAATGTATAGCTGAAAATGAACATCGCTTTTAAGAAGGACAGTTTGTCTTTCTTTTTCATTTTTTGAAATTTTAAGTGAATCATATATCAAACAGTGTTATACTGTTTATGTGAACATTCGTCAAATGTTGATGAAAGATAAATACAAATAGAAATAGGGAGGAAAAGGAATGGAAAATAAGTCTTTAGATATTCGTTATGCGTGTATTCATGGCTTTTATTGGATGCTTTGCTGTTCAATGATAGGATATGCATCTGTGTTTTTATTAGATAAAGGATTTACGAATACAACAATAGGAACTGTTTTAGCAATTTCTAATATTTTGGCTGTTTTTGGACAACCAGCTGTCGCTTCTTATATGGATAAAACATCTAAATTATCTTTAAGAATGTTGATTTCTTTGATTTTGGTTGTGATTATTGCTTTATCATTAGTATTATGTTTTTTAACTGGGGCTTCAATGGTCATGGTTGTTTTAACAATTGTTGCATTTACTTTAATGTTAACATTGCAACCATTTATTAATTCATTAACATTTGCTTTTGAAAAAAATGGTATTCATATTAACTTTGGTTTAGCAAGAGGAATTGGTTCAGTTGCTTATGCTGTGATGTCACTTATTTTAGGAAATTTAGTGGCTGCATTTAGTCCTGAATTATTACCATTTTTCTATGTTGGATTATCACTTTGTGCATTGTTCTTTGTTTATACTTTCTTTTTACCAGGACATAAGGATGAAATTGTTCATCAAGAAAAAGAAACTGAACATGATCAATTATCAATGGGACAATTTATTAAGAAATATAAAACTTTTATGTTATTATTAGTGGCAACTGTTTTATTATTCTTTGATCATTCTGTGATTAATAATTTCTTTATTCAAGTTGTAAATCATATTAATGGAAACAGTGCTGATATGGGAAATGCTATTTTCTTAGCTGCTGTATTGGAATTACCAACAATGGCATTGTTTACAAAATTCCAACAAAAGATTGGCTGCAAGAATATGATGCTTATTTCAGCTGTATTCTTTAGTGTGAAACATGTTTTAACTTATTTTGCTGTAAATATGTTTATGATTTATGTTGCTCAAGTGATGCAAATGTTAGCATATGCAGTATTTATCCCAGCTTCGGTTTATTATGTGAGTCAATTGGTTGAAGAACATGATATGAATAAAGGTCAGGCTTTGGTTACTGGAGCCATGACGCTTGCAAGTGTTTTTGCAAGTTTAGCTGGTGGGGTTTTATTAGATGCATTAGGTGTTTCTAAAGTCTTGATGATTGGTGCGATTATTTCAGTATTAGGGACAATTTGTATGTTTATAAGTGTTGAGGATGTTGATCAGCATGCGAAAAAGGAATCTTAGTGATTCCTTTCTTTTTGAATAATTTTACAAATTTTACGATCATAAGTTAATAAACCATTTACTTCTTCTTCAATATCACTTAATTGGGTATAAACACAGGCACATAATCCTTTTTCAATCAGAGGGTTAATGGTTTTTTGATATAAAGTTTCATAAGCCTGAGTTAATTCTTGTATACTTGTGTAGTTTTGATAGCCATATACTTGATGAACACTGATATGCTTTTCAATCGGGCAGGCATATCCACCACATTCAGATAAGACAAATGCACGGGGATCAGAAATGATTTTTGGTTCATCAAAATAATGATGTTCACTTCTAAAATCTCCACATTTTTGGTCAAACCAACCACTTGCTGAATCAATGAGCCTTGTTGGGTCAAGTTGACGAACATATTGCGTAATCTTCTCAGTAGCAAATTGTCCCCATCCTTCATTAAATAAAACCCATGTACTGATACAAGGAAAATGTGAAAGATGTTCAATTGTTAATTCACATTCTTTGATCCATTCTTCACGACCATGAGCATCTTTTCTTGCCAGTAATCGAAGATGTTTATCAGAAATATGTTTCTTTGTCCAACTTAATAAAGAAGGCATCCAAGTAACAAACCATGTATGATAAGCTTCACCACCATTGATCATATCTTGCCAAACAATCATTCCTAAACGATCACAATGATAATACCATCGAGCAGGTTCAATTTTGATGTGTTTACGAATCATATTAAAGCCTAATGATTTCATCGTTTCAATATCATATATCAAAGCTTCATCGGTTGGTGCAGTATATAAACCATCTGGCCAATAACCTTGATCTAAAACGCCATTCATAAAGATAGGTTGATGGTTTAAACAAATTCTTGGAATTTGTTGATCATCTTTTTCAATTGAAAAACAACGCATTGCAAAATAACATTCTACTTTATCATCTTGAATAGATACATAAAGCTTATAGAGATAAGGAGAATTGACATCCCAAGATATTTTATTTTCAATAGGTAATGTCACATCAATAATATTATAAGAAGCTTGCATTAAAACGGGTACTTGTTGGTTGATTTGAAATTGAATATCTTGATGATATTCATGATTTAAAATAACTTTTACATGAATCTGGTCATGGTCATAATCAGGAGTGATTTTTACATCTTCAATATATGTCTCGCCTACCCATTCAAGCCAAACGCTTTGCCAAATTCCACTTTGAGCAGTATAGTACATGCCACCACGTTTGAGTCGTTGTTTTCCTTTAGCGTGATAGGAAGTATCAGAGTCATCAGTAACACGGATTGTGAGAATATCATGTTGGTGATTTAAGTGATTGGTTATATCTATTTGAAAAGGTAAATATCCTCCGACATGATGAAAAACATGTTGATGGTTGATATAGATATCAGCAATTTGATCGACTGCTCCAAAGTGAAGAAGGTAGTGACCATTTTCTTTGGTTAAAGGTGGTAAGACTCTCTCATACCATAAATAATAACCTGGTAACAATTGTTTTTGAACTTGTGACAATTGACTTTCTGGAGAAAAGGGGACGAGGATTTCACCTTGAAAAAGATGTGGGATTTCTTTTTGCTGGTTAATTGCATAGTGATAAAAACCATTAAGATTGATATAATTATCTCTTTTCATTTGAGGACGAGGATAGTCCTCTAAAACATGATTAGGGTCTAATTGTTGGCTCCATTTTGTTTTTAAAGGAATTAATTCTTCTTGTTTTTTAAAGAGTCGAACTGTTTTTATTGCGTTAAGTAGATTCATGATAATCACCTCCTTTATGTGTTTAAATTCATAAATCTATCTTCATTATACTCTGCTTATGTGAAAAAGTTAATGTGGATGATAAATGATAAAAATATTTTTAAAATATAAAGAATTTTAAGGAACTAAAAAAATGTTGATAGAATCAGTGAAAAAATTCACAATCTTGATTTGAAATGGAGAATTGTGTGAATATGACGGCATTTTTTGGTGAAAATATCTTGCCATATAAACGCTTTCAAGATATAATAGAGATAGTTCAGAGGAAGATATAGGGAAGGAGAATTTTTTATGAACAAATTAGTAAAAGTTTTAGCTGCTTCAGCTTTAGTTGCAACTGCTTTAGTTGGATGTGGTAAAAAAGATGGTGCTACTGGTGGAGAAACAACTGCTGCTAAGTATGCCAAAGTTGGTTTAGGTGTTGTAAGTTCAATTAATGATGAAGGTCAAGTTAATTCAACTATGGCTGCAATTGGATTGGACAAAGATGGAAAAGTTCAATATATTGATATTGACGTAGCTCAATCTACACCTGGTGATGCAAAAGGTGAACTTACAAAAACTAAAAAAGAAAGAAAAGAAGAATATGGAATGAAAGAAACTTCAGCAAAAGCTGGAAAAATCAAAGATGGTGGAGAATGGTATGAACAAGCTCAAGCCTTCGAAGAATTCTGTAAAAATAAAACTTTAGATCAAATTGCTAAAGTTGAAGTTGAAGATTATCATGGTGGTAAAGCTCCAAAAACTGGAACTGATTTAGCTTCTAAATGTACAATTACAATTGATGATTTCTTAGCTGCTGTAGATAAAGCTGGTAAGAACGCTCAAGCTGTTGATGCTGCAAAAATTGGTATCGGTGAAGTTATGCAAAATGATGCTGAGAAAAAACAATTAGATACAACTATTGCTTTAGTAGCTACTGATGATGCTGGTAAAATCGTTTATTCAAAAATCGATGTTGCTCAAATCCTCAAAGGTGTAACTGATACTAAATCAGAAAGAAAAGAAAAATATGGTATGAAAGAAACTTCAGCTAAGAATGGTAAAATCAAAGATGGTGCTGAATGGTATGAACAAGCTCAAGCATTCGAAGATTCAATCAAAAACAAAACTTTAGATGAAGTTGCTAAAATTGAAGTTGAAGATTACCATGGTGGTAAAGCTCCAAAAACTGGAACTGATTTAGCTTCTAAATGTACTATTACAATTGATGCTTTCTTAGAAGCAATCGCTGAAGCTGGTAGTGCTTTAAAATAAAAAAATATAAAAACTGCGAAAATATGTCGCAGTTTTTTTTATTTGTTGTTATAATAGAAAACGGTGATGAAATTGAAGAAATTAATAAATGTAATGATTGTTTTAAGCTTTTTATTGTTAATGGGATGTCAAAAGAAACCACAACTTTATTCTAAAGTTTTTACTGGACCTTTTGATACAATTACACAATATATGAGTTATGCAACGAATAAAGATGATTTTGATAGTCAATGTCAAATGATTAAAGAAAAATTAGAATATTATGATCGTCTTTTTGATAAGTATTCTTCTTATGATGATATTAATAATGTGAAAACAATTAATGATAATGCAGGAATAAAGGCGGTTAAGGTTGATCAAGCATTGATTGATTTATTAACGATTAGTATTGAAAGATATAAGACGATTTCTAATAAGGTCAATATTGCTTTTGGGAGTGTGATAGATATTTGGCATGATTATCGTGAAAGAGCTGAAAGTCATAATGGAGTTGGTGATGTACCAAGTAAAAAAGAACTTGAAAAAGCAAATTTACATACAAATATTGACAGCATAAAGATTGATAAAAAAGCAAAAACAGTGTATATTAGTGATAAATTGGTATCGATTGACGTAGGTGCTACAGCAAAAGGTTATGCGATTGAGTTGATTAAACAGGATTTAATTAAGAGTGGTGTTGATAATTTCTTGTTAAGTGGTGGTGGAAATGTAGCTAGTCATGGAAAAAGAAAAATCACAAAAGAAGGAGACTTCTATTTGAAAGAATGCCAAGATGAATTCTGTGTTGGTATTGAATCACCTAAGAATGGGAATTTTTCTCATAAAGAAGGAGATGCTGATTCTGAAAATGAAGCTGTTTTGGTTGTACAAGGTGAGTCAATTGTAACCAGTGGAGATTATCAAAGATTCTATGAAGATATTCATGGAGTAAGATATCATCATTTAATTGATCCAGCGACTTTATTTCCAGCTGTTCATTTTAGAAGTGTAAGTATTATTACTGATGATAGTGGATTGGCTGATTTTCTTAGTTCAGCAGTTTTCTTAATGAGTTATGAAGATGGATTGAAATTAGTGAATTCTTTGGATGGAGTTGAGGCTATCTGGTTATTAGAGGATGGTAAGATTAGAATGTCTAATGGACTCAAAGATAATGATCGTGTTTATGTGATTGATAAAAGTAGATTGAAGTAGGAGGGAATAGAGATGAGTTATAGTTATAGAACGAAAGGAACTTGTGCGTCACGCATTGATTTTGATGTTGATAGTGAAGGTAAAGTAAGAGGAGTTAGATTTATTGGTGGATGTTCTGGGAATACACAAGGAGTTGCTAGACTTATTGAAGGTATGGATAAGGATGAAGCAATTGCTCGTTTAGAAGGAATTCGTTGTGGAGCGAAACCAACATCTTGTCCAGATCAATTAGCTAAAGCTTTGAAAGAATGTGAGTAATTTTTACTCACTTTTTATTTGTTTAATATTGTCTATTTTTTTATTTTTCTCATATCATAGAATAAGGTGAGAAATATGATGATACTACGAATTAAAAAGTTACAATTGTTATGTGCCATATGTATGATATTACAGTTGGTTTGTTATAAGTGGATTATTCCTTTTCATTTTATAGCGGTTTTATTGAGCTTGATTATTATTTTGAATCAGCGTTTTTTTAGAGTTATTCAATTACAATATCATTTTTATTTGATTGGTTTATATCTTTTTAGGTTGTGGGTTATGAGTATTGAAGCGGTTTATTTGTTGCAGCTTGTTTATGTTGTTTTATGTTTATATATTGCAGTGATGTTGATTCTTTTTTCGTTTCATTGTATTTTATAGGTTGCATAAATATATTGAAATATGCAACTTTGTGTGATAAAATAATTATAACAAAGAATAATAGAGGAAAAATTCTAGGATGAGTTTTTCTTTTTTGGTAGTTAAGGAATAGAGTGCTTTGATTATGTTATAATATGATAAAATGAAAAAGTTAATCTCAATGTTTTCTATATATAATTGTATCTTATGAGGTCGAATTTTGGTATAATAGTAAAATAAAGGAGGGTATCGTATGTTTGGGCATTTACAGATCTATAGTTGTTATAGTTTTCAAAATAGTACGATTTTAATGAAGGATCTTATTCAAGATGCAAGTGCTAAACATATGGATGCTTTAGCCTTGACGGATAAGAATAATATGTTTGGGGCTTTAGAGTTTTCTAAAGAGTGTTTAAAGCATGGGATTAAGCCTATTTTTGGATTAGAAGCGAGCATTATGATTGAAGGAGAAATCTATCCTTTTATCTTGCTTGCTAAGGATGATGTTGGGTATTTTGATTTGGTAAAGGTTTGTTGTGATATTAATTTGAGTGAGGATAAATGTATTTCTTTAAAGAGTTTATCTTTGTATAAGGAACATTTGTTTGTTATTTCTGGATGTGTTGAAGGTATTGTGGAAAGATTGGTTGCTAAGGAAATGGAAGATCAGGCGGTTAAATATCTTCAATTATTAAAGAATGAGTTTCAAGAGAATTATTATGTGATGTTACAAAATCATCATTTGAAATATCAAGAGACATTTAATGAAAGAATGATTTCATTAGCTAAATATGTTAAGGTTAAAATTATATGTTCTAATGAAGTTCGTTATTTAAAAAAACAGGATGCTTTGGCAATTGATTTAATGCAAGCTTCATTACAAGGTGTGACATTGGATGGTAAATATGAACCAGTAACACAGGAAAAATATTTAAAGACAGAAGCAGAAATGAGTCAATTGTTTGATCAAGAAATTATTGAGGAAACCAAACAGGTTCTTGATTTTTGTAAAGCTACGATTCCTTTATCACAAAAGCATTTGCCTTCATATCCTGTACCTCATAACGGTGATGCAAGTCAATATTTAAGAAGTTTATGTAAAGTTGGTTTGAAGAAAAGATTTTCTCATCAAGATATTCCATCACAATATATTGAAAGATTAAAATACGAATTAAATATTATTCATCAAATGGGTTTTGATGATTACTTTTTGATTGTATGGGATTATGTGCGTTATGCAAAAATAAATAAAATTCAAGTGGGGGCTGGCAGAGGAAGTGCTGCTGGAAGTTTGGTTGCTTATGTTTTGGGGATTACAAATGTTGATCCAATTGAATATGATTTGCTTTTTGAACGTTTTTTGAATCCTGAACGTGTATCTATGCCTGATATTGATATTGATTTTCAAGATAATCGTCGTGATGATGTGATTCATTATGTGATTGATAAATATGGACAAGATCATGCAGCACAGATTGTTACGTTTAATACATATGGACCTCGTGTTGCGATTAAAGACATGGGCAAGGTTATGGGGATTCCTTTAGCACGATTAGAAATTATTGCGAAGATGATTCCTACTGGACCTAAAAATAAAAAGACGATTACGCAAATGTATCAAACATCAGCAAATTTTCAATCAATGATAAATCAAGATCGCTTGTTAAAGAAAATTATTGGTGCAACAAGTGTTATTGAACATTTACCACGTAATATTTCAACTCATGCAGCAGGGGTTATTTTATCAAAAGAACCTTTGCGTGATGTTGTTCCACTTATTAATGGACCGACCTCAACAATGATGTCGCAGTATTCTAAAGATTATATTGAAGAAGTTGGACTTCTTAAAATGGATTTTTTGGGATTGAAGAATTTAACAATGCTTGATTATATTTGTAAGGATATTGAAAGAGATACACATCAAAATATTGTTTTAAATAGTATACCATTAGATAATCAAAAGACTTATGAATTGATATCAAAAGCTGATACATTTGGAGTTTTTCAATTAGAGTCTCAAGGTATGAGAAATTTATTGAGAAAGATGAAACCTAGTTGTTTTGATGATATTGTGGCAGCTATTGCTTTATTTAGACCAGGACCAATGGAAAATATTCCAGCTTATTTAAAGCGTAAAGATCATTTAGAGCCAGTGACTTATCCATTACCAGAACTTGAACCAATTTTAAAATCAACTTATGGAATCATGATATATCAAGAACAGCTGATGCAGGTTGCCCAAAAAATGGCAGGTTTTTCATTAGGAAAAGCTGATATACTAAGGAAGGCAACTTCTAAGAAAGAAACAAAATTGATGTTATCGATGAAAGAAGAATTTATTGAAGGTTGTTTAAAACAGGGATATACATTAGAGAAGGCTCATGAGGTTTTTGATTTGATTGAGAAGTTTGCAAATTATGGATTTAATAAATCGCATAGTGTTGCTTATGGATATATTGCTTATCAGTTGGCTTATTTAAAAGCCAATTATCCACTTTATTTCTTTGCTTCTATTTTGTCTAATGAATTATCTAGTGAAACAACAAAATTACATTGTATTCAAGAGTGTAAGGCATATCATGTGGATATCTTGCCACCATCTGTAAATCATTCGCATGCGCGTTTTATGGTGGAGAATGGTCATATTCGTTATTCCCTGTTAGCTATTAAAAATGTGGGTTATGCAGGATATAAGGCCATTATAGAAGAAAGAAAAAAAGGATTGTTTGTAGATGTTTTTGATTTTGTAACACGTATGGATGAATCAAGGGTGTCTAAAAAGATGATTGAATCTTTGATTGATGCTGGAGCGTTAGATGAATTTGGAATGTCACGAGCAACAATCTTTAAGAATCTTGATAGTATACGGGATTATGGAAGTTTAAGAAATAGTTTAGGAATTGATGAAAAACCAGTCTTAACGATTTATAAAGATCAACAAGAGGAAAAATTAGCGAAGGAAAAAGCAGTCTTAGGAATTTATTTATCAATGCATCCTATTGAATTGATGAAAGCTAAGTTAGGTGTTCCTTATGTAAATGTATCTTCGTTATATGAATATGTTAATCAACATGTTAATATTGTAGTTCAACTTCAAAGAATTAAAAATATTACAGATCGTAAAGGTGATGAAATGTGTTTTATTGAAGGCTTTGATGAAACGGGCAGTATTGATGGCGTAGTTTTTGCTTCTAGGTATAAAAGTATAGGTATGATGTTAAAGAAAGGAAATATATGTCTTATTAATGGTAAAGTAGATATGAAAGATAAGTTATCGTTTATTATTGATAAGGCGAGGGTGATTGAATAGATATGGAAGAATTAGTTTTAATAGATGGAAACTCGTTATTGTTTAAAGCTTATTATGCGACAGCCGCAATGGGTAACTTGATGGTGAATAAAGATGGTATTCCAACCAATGCAGTTTTTGGTTTTGCTAATATGTTGCAAAGGATTTTACAAAGAGAAGCAGCGTATTTGGTTGTTGCTTTTGATTATGGTAAGAAAACATTTAGAAATGATTTATTAGATGAATATAAAGCAACAAGAAAAGAAACACCTGATGAATTAAAGTGTCAATTTGCAATGATTAGAGAATTTTTAGATGCTTATCAGATTCCTTATTTTGAAATGGAGGGATTTGAAGGTGATGATTTGATTGGGACGCTTTCAGCTTTAGCGGAAAAAGAAGGTTTGAGTGTATCTATTTTTACGGGGGATAAAGATGCATTTCAATTGGTGTCTGATCAAACAACAGTTTATCGGACAGTTAAAGGAGTTACTCAATTAGATATTTATACTCCAGCAACATTACAAGAAAAATATGGTTTAGAGCCTGATCAAATAAGAGATTTCTTAGGTTTGATGGGAGATAGCGCTGATAATATTCCTGGAATTAAAGGAGTTGGTGAAAAAACAGCATTGAAATTGTTGCATGAATATGGAACAATTGAAAACTTGAAAGAACATGCTCATGAAATTAAAGGAAAAATGGGTGAAAAAATTCGTGAAAATATTGATTTAGGATTACAATCAAAAAAAATAGCGACTATTCTTCGTGATATTCCGATGGAATTAGATTTAGATGATGCACGTTATACAGGTTATGATTTTGAAAAATTGAAAGCTTTTTATCAAAAATATGATATGAATTCTTTATTAAAAAAGATTTCTGTGGAATCAAGACAACCACAAACAAGTGAATTGAAGTTTGAAATTGTTGAGCATATGCCTGCAATTACTCAAGATAGCAGTGTTATTGGAGCTATTTATGATCAAAATTATCATAAGTCTATTGTCTTAGGTTATGCTTTATATAATGCCAGTCAAGCTTATTTTATCACCTTTGAAAATGCTTTAAAGGATGAAGAATTTTTAAAATATTTAAGTAATGAAAATTATCATAAATACAGCTATAACATTAAAGCTCAAATTTTATCAGCTAAATGGAATGGTATTGAAATAAAAGGAATGGATTTTGACTTACAGCTTGCTTCATATATTTTAAATCCAAGTTTAAAAGATGAAATGAAGTATATTTGTGATTATTATGGTTATACATCTTTACAATATGAAGAAGAAGTTTTTGGTAAGAATACGAAAAAACATATTCCTGAATTATCGTTGCTTGCTAAGCATACAGTTTCCAAAGCAAAAGCTATCTATGAATTAAAAGATGAAGCGATTAGAAAATTAAAGGAAGAAGAACAATATGATTTATATCAAACATTAGAATTGCCAGTGGCCTATATTTTAGCTGAAATGGAATACACTGGAGCTAAGGTTGATATTCAGGTTTTAAAAGATTTAGAAAAGACATTTGAACATCAAATTAAAGAGATAGAAGAAGATATTTATATGTTGGCTGATGAAAAGTTTAATATTTCTTCACCAAAGCAATTAGGAGAAATTTTATTTAATAAACTAGGTTTACCTAATGGTAAAAAAACCAAGAGTGGTTATTCAACATCTCAAGATATCTTAGAAAAAATAGAAGATTTACATCCTATTGTTCCTTTAATTCAACAATATCGTATGCTTACAAAATTAACTTCAACCTATGTTAAAGGTTTACAAGAACAAGTTTTTCCTGATGGAAAGATTCATACAATCTTTAATCAAGCTTTAACACAAACGGGAAGATTATCATCTATTGATCCTAACTTACAAAATATACCTGTACGTCAAGAAGAAGGAAAATTAATTAGAAAAGCCTTTGTTGCAAGTCATGATTACTTAGTGACATTTGATTATTCACAAATCGAATTACGTATCTTAGCTCATTTAGCTCAGGTGAAATCATTAATTGAAGCTTTTAATCAGGATAAAGATATTCATACACATACTGCTGCTTTGGTTTTTAAAGTGAAGGATGAAGAAGTAACATCAAATATGCGTCGTCAAGCTAAGGCGGTTAATTTTGGAATTATTTATGGAATGGGTGAATTTAGATTATCTAAACAAATTGGGGTTTCTTTAGCGGAAGCAAAAGAATTTATTAGAAGATATTTTGAAGAATATCCTGAAATTAGAAGTTATATGGATAATATTGTTGAAGATTGTAAAAAAGATGGATATGTTTCAACTGTATTGAATCGTAAACGTTATATTCCAACGATTAATGATAAAAACTTTATTGTTAGAGAACAAGCAAAACGTTTTGCGATGAATTCACCGATTCAAGGAAGTGGAGCTGATATTTTAAAATTAGCTATGGTAAAGGTTGATCAATTGATGAAAGAAAAACAATTGAAATCAAAAATGATTTTGCAAGTTCACGATGAATTGATCTTTGATGTTTATAAAGAAGAATTAGATGAAATGATGACAATTATCAAATCAGCAATGGAAGAAGCGTTCTTGATGGATGTTCCTTTAAAAGTTGATGGTGCTTATGCAACCAATTGGTATGATTTGAAATAGTAGGTGAGATTATGCCAGAGCTACCAGAAGTCGAAACCGTAAGACAAACATTAAGACAATTTATATTGGATGAAGAAATTTTAGGAATAGATGTTTATTATGATAAAATTATTAATGGTGATACGAATGAATTTGTGAATCGTTTGACTCATCAAACGATTAGAGAGATTGATCGTTATGGGAAATATTTGATCTTTTTATTAGATGAAGATGCTTTTGTTTCACATTTAAGAATGGAAGGAAAGTATCATATTGTAGATAGTCATGAACCAGTTGATAAGCATACTCATGTAGTCTTTCATTTGAAAAATCATCGTGATTTACGCTATATTGATACGCGTAAGTTTGGACGAATGGAATTGACTGATTTATATCATTATAGAGAATTAGAACCGCTAAAAAAGCTAGGAAAAGAGCCTTTTGATATCAGTGATGAAGAACTGTATGCTTTACTACACAAAACATCATTGCCTATTAAATCAGCTTTATTAGATCAAAGTATAATGTGTGGGATTGGTAACATTTATGCAAATGAGATATGTTTTTTAATGAAGATTGATCCTCGTACAAAAGCTTCAAGACTTTCTAAAAAACGTGTTCATGAATTAAGAAATATTGCGATTGAAGTTTTAAAGAGTGCAATTGCCCAAGGGGGAACGACAATTCATTCTTTTGATGCTAATGGGATTCATGGTCTTTTTCAGGTGAAATTAAATGTTCACGTTCAAAAGATATGTCCCGTGTGCCAAGGTGAAATAAAAAAAATAGTCGTGAATCAAAGAGGTACATATTATTGTCCGCATTGTCAAAAAAGGAGGTATTGATATGATTCGTTGGGGTATTTTAGGATTAGGTAATATTGCGAAAAGATTTATGCAAGGTTTAGCATATTTTGATGATGCTTCACTTTATGCAATAGCAAGCTATACAGCAAAAAAGCGTGAAGAATTTGTTCATGAGCATCCTGATGTTATTGCATATGATGATTATCATGCTTTATTAGATGACAAGAATATTGATGCTGTCTATATTGCAATGCGACATAATGATCATTATCAGTGGGCAAAAGAAGCTTTGATGAAAGGGAAGGCTGTTCTTTGTGAAAAGCCAGCAACTTTATCTTTAAATCAAACACAGGAACTTTGTTATTTAGCCATTCAAAATCATACATTTTTTATGGAAGCAATGAAAACAAGATTTATTCCTTTGATTGATGATATAAAAAAGGAACTTGATAGTGGAGTGATTGGAGATATTTTAAATATTGAAACTTACTTTTGCTCAGATGTTCCTTATCAGCCTCAGCATTATCTTTTTGATGAGAAACAAGGGGGAGCACTTTATGATGTAGGGATTTACAATGTTGCTTCTACCCTTGATTATATTCATTCACCACTTGTAAAAGTACGTGCAAATTGTAAGAAAAATTATGGTGTAGATGTTCATGATGTTTTCCATTTGACTTTCGAAAATGGACAAAAGGCACGTATTGAAATTGCTATAGATGAAAAGAAAGCAAAAAAGATGGTGATTACTGGAACAAAAGGAAAGCTCATTGCTGAACCTTTCTATCGCCCTGTTCAGGCAACAATTATTACAGATGAACAACGTGTAATTGAAAAACCGTATATGAATGATAATGATTTTTATGGTGAAATTGCTGAAGTTCATCGTTGTTTAAAAGAGCATTTGATTGAAAGTGAAAGAATGTCTTTTCAGGATTCTATTTTGTGTATGAAGGTTATTGAAGATATGAAGGAGAGTTGTGCATGACAAGGGTTATTGGGTTGACTGGCTCTATTGCTGTGGGTAAGAGTACAGTTACACATTATTTATTAACTCATGGTTATCAAGTGGTAGATGCTGATAAGATTTCTCATGATGCATTGAATCCAGGAAATTCTTGTTATGAAAAGGTGAAAGAACTGTTTGGTTGTTTAAATGAAGATGGAACAATGAATCGGCAAGCATTGGGTGATATTGTTTTTAAAGATCATCAAAAAAAAGAGGCTTTAGAAAATATTATTCATCCATATGTGATTAAAATGATTCAAAAGGCTATTCAAGAGTGTCAGGATGATTTGATTTTCTTAGATATTCCTTTATTATTTGAAGTTCACTTGGAATATTTATGTGATAAGATTTTAGTTGTTTATGTTGATGAAGAATTACAGTTAAAACGTTTAATGAGAAGAAATAAGATTGATGAAGAAAAAGCAAAGCATTTAATCAGGCAACAAATATCAATTGAAGATAAAAAGATGATGGGTGATTATGTCATTGATAATCGTCAGAATTTTGAAGATTTATATCAAAATATAGAAGGGGTATTAAAGGTATTAAAAGATGAAACTATATATGAGTGATTTATATAGAGTGGAATTGCATTATCCATTAGATGATGTTCAAATGGATAGTTTATATTATCTTTATCAGCCGATTGTAGGGGCTAGTGCTATTTCACTTTATATGATGCTTATTGTTGAAGGAAAGAGAATGAATAAAGTGATTACACCTTCCTCTCTATCAAGATTAAATGCTTTTTTATCAATGAGCTTATTAGATATAGAAAAATATTTGAAAACCTTGGAAGCTATTGGTCTATTAAAGACTTATGTTAAGCATGAAAATGATTTAACACAATATGTTTATCAAATTCATTCACCTTTATCAATCAAAGCTTTTTTTAAAAATCAAATTCTTGCTTCTTTATTAGAAGATTCCTTGTCACCAGATGATTTTCAAAAGACAATTCAATATTTTAAAATATCTTTAGAAGATTTGACTCATTATGAGGATATTACAGCAAGATTCCAAGATGTTTTTCATATTCAGCATCTTAAAAAAGGTGGAAGAATCTTAAAGTATAAAGAAGAATTTCAGGAAAGAATGCAAAAGGATGTAGAAATATCTTATGATTATGATTTATTGTTAAAAGCTTTATCAAATTATCAAATTAATCGTTCTTTGTTAACTCAAGAAGATTTTCATTATATGACTCAACTTGCAAGTGTTTATTCAATAGATGCTTTAACACTCGCCGGTTTTGTTAAAGATGCAATGCAATCTCAAGGATTGAATCGTGAACTATTAAAAACTCAAATCAAAAAACATATGGAAATAAGTGAATCATCACAATTAAAAGAAATCTATCACAAACAACCTTTACAATATCAAACCCAAGATCAACAAGATTCACCACTTGTTTTACATATGAAATATTTAGACAGTATTACCCCATATGAACTCTTAAAAGAAAAACAAGGTGGACGTGAACCGGTCTTTCATGATTTAATGATTGTTGAAACTTTGATGTTGCAACTAGGATTAAAGCCAGCTGTGGTTAATGTGTTAATAGAATATGTGCTTGGGAAAAACAATAATCGTTTATCGAAACGTTATTGTGAAGCAATTGGGTCTTCATGGGTTCGTAAGAATATTTTAACAGCAATGGACGCTTATAATGAATTAATGAATAAAGATGAAGAAGAAACTCAAGAAGTTCAAGAAAAAAGTGTTCAAGAAGAAAAACCACAAGTTGAATCAACAGATGAGTTAATGAATTTGCTTAGTCAATTGAAGGAGGGGCAATTATGAAAAAAATAGGAGATATGATGAATCAAACAGATATTGAAGATATGAAAAAAGAAAGCATATATGCCTTAGCTTCACAAAAGCATATTCAAGCTTTTTTAAAAAAACATCACTTACAGCCATCAATTATGGATGATTATTGGGTTGAGTTTTTAGATTATAATGATGATTATCATATGTGTCTTGATTGTCAATCTTTAGAAAGTTGCCCAAAAGCAAATAAAGGAATGAAAAAGAATCTGGTTTATCATGATGGAGATATTGTTTTAGAATTAGAGAGTTGTGCATATGGAAAATCTTTAGAAAAAAGACGTTTGTTGTTGGAAAAGTTTGTGATTACAAATATGAATGATGATTTATTATTAACAGATTTAACGTCTTTAAATATCGTTAAAAATGCTCAAAGCTTATCACCAAATGGACAATACGCATTAGGAAATATTTTAAAGTATATTCAAGAACCTAGTGATAAAGGATTGTTTTTACATGGTGAAATGGGCTGTGGAAAGACAACTTTGTTAGCGGGATTAATGAATTCGTTAGCTAAAAAGGGAAAAGAGATAGGTTTTATTCATTTTCCAACTTATTTGATTGATTTAAAAGCTAGCTTTTCAACAGGTGATAATGAATATGCTATGGATAAATTAATGAAAGTTGATTATTTATTGTTAGATGGAATTGGTGAAGAAAATGTGACACAATGGTCAAGAGATGAAATCTTGTTGTCAATTTTATCTTATCGTTTGCTTAATCATTTGCCAACTTTTTTTACAAGTATGTACGGTTATAAAGATTTAAAAAAGGTCTATACTATAAAAAAAGGTGATGAAATTCGAGCAAATACAATTATTTCAAAATTGAAAGCGCTAAGCATTGAAATAATGCTTGACGAGGGCAAAATGAAGATATAGAATGTTAACAAAAGTGTAGAATATATCAATGTTTTATGATAGAATCAAAATGCTATAAAGTGAGAGGAGAAGTGTTATGGTAAAATGTATTGGAATCCTTACTTCTGGAGGAGATGCGCCTGGAATGAATGCAGCCATTCGTGCTGTCACAAGAACTTGTTTGAACAAGGGAATTAAGGTTTATGGTGTAAGATTAGGTTATAAAGGGTTACATGATGGTGACTTCATTGAATTTGATAGTCACAGTACACGTAATATTATTAATATTGGCGGGACTTTCTTAAAATCTGCACGTTTCCCTGAATTCAAAGATCCTGAAGTGAGAAAAGAAGCCATTGAACAAATGAAAAAAGTGGGTATGGAAGCTTTGGTTGTTATTGGTGGAGACGGAAGCTACAATGGTGCTTTAAAATTAACTGAAATGGGAATTAATTGTATTGGAATTCCTGGTACAATTGATAATGATATTCCTGATACTGATTTTACAATTGGGTTTGATACTGCATTAAATACAATTGTAGATGCGTTAGATAAATTAAGAGATACTTCAAGTTCACATCAAAGATGTACAATTCTTGAAGTTATGGGTAGAAG
Source organism: Longibaculum muris (assembly GCF_004343035.1). Lineage (GTDB taxonomy): Bacteria > Bacillota_I > Bacilli_A > Erysipelotrichales > Coprobacillaceae > Longibaculum > Longibaculum muris. The sequence continues at coordinate 8,818 of NZ_SMCQ01000003.1, read as the reverse complement.
ATGTGGAGATTTAGCTGTTCATGCTGGACTTGCTTGTGGAGCAGAAATGATCGTAACAAGTGAAAGTGGTTTTGATGAAGCTGAAATTATTGAAACTTTAAAACGTTCAAAAGCATCTGATAAAAAACATGCGTTAGTTGTTATTACTGAACATATTACTGATGTTCATGCTTTAGCAAAACGTATTGAAGAAGCAACTGGATTTGAAACACGTGCAAATGTTTTAGGACATATGCAAAGAGGTGGAAGTCCAACAGCTAGAGATCGTGTTTTAGCAACACGTTTAGGAATTAAAGCCGTAGAACTTCTTGAAGAAGGAAAAGGTGGATTATGCGTAAGTGATGTTAAGGGTGAAATCATTGGATTACCTATTGAAGAAGTCTTAAGTCATAAACGTAAAGTCAATCAAGGTATTTACGAAGATGTTTTAAAACTTCGTTAATATATAAATAGAAGGGTATAGGAGATAAAGTAAAGTATGAAAGATAAAATGAAAAAGACGAAAATTGTTTGTACAATTGGACCTGCATCTGAAAATCCAAAGATGCTAAAAAAATTAGTTTTAGCAGGGATGAATGTTATGCGTTGTAACTTCTCACATGGTGATTTTGAAGAACATGGTAAAAAAATGCAAACTATGCGTGAAGTCAATGCTGAGTTAGGAACTCACTGTGCTATCCTTTTAGATACAAAAGGACCTGAAATCCGTACTGGAGATTTTGAAGGTGGATTTACTGAATTCAAAAAAGGTCAAGTATCTACTATCTGTGTTGAAGATATCGTAGGAACAGCTGATCGTTTCACTATTTCTTACAAAGATTTATATAAAGATGTTAAACCTGGTGGTTTTATCTTAGTTAATGATGGTCAAGTTGAATTATTAGTTGACCATGTTGAAGGTACTGATATTGTTTGTGTTTGTGCAAATGATGGTAAAGTAAAAAATAAACGTGGAATTAATGTTCCAGGTATTGAATTAGGATTTGAATTCATTTCTGAAAAAGATAGAGCTGACTTAGTATTTGGATGTGAACAAGATGTAGATTACATCGCTGCTTCATTCGTACGTCGTCCTCAAGACGTTTTAGATGTGAAAAAAGTTCTTGTTGAAAATGGTAAACCTGAAATTCAAATCATCGCTAAGATTGAAAATAGTGAAGGTGTTGAAAAGATGGATGATATTATCAAAGTTGCTGATGGTATCATGGTAGCACGTGGAGATTTAGGTGTTGAAGTTCCAGCTGAAGATGTACCTTTAATTCAAAAAGAATTAATTAGAAAATGTAAAGCTGCTGGTAAAATCGTTATTACTGCAACTCAAATGCTTGAATCAATGCAAGAAAACCCAAGACCAACTCGTGCTGAAGTAAGTGACGTTGCTAATGCTATCTTTGATGGTACTGATGCAATCATGTTATCAGGAGAATCTGCACAAGGTAAATATCCTGAAGAAGCCGTTATGGTTATGAACAAAATCGCTTTAAAAACTGAATCTACTTTAGATTATGCTTCTTTACATAGAAAAGCAGTATTAACAGCTACAGATGATAGTTCTGAAGCTATCTGTATGTCAGTTGCTGAAATTGCTAATAAATTTGATGTTTCTGCTATTATTGCATTTACTGAATCTGGATTTACAGCAAAGAAAATGTCAAGATATAGACCAGAATGTCCAATTATTGCAGCTACACCTTTTGAAAAAACTACTAAGAAATTAGCTATTAACTGGGGTATTAAAGCTGTTGTATGTAAACAAATGGATACAAGAGAAGGTTTATTAAACTTAGCAGAAGTTATTGCTAAAGAAAACGGTATTAATGCTGGTGAAACTATTTTAGTAACTGGTGGTACTCCAGGTGTTGAAGGAACTACAAGTTATTTACAATTAGTTACAGTTAAGTAATTGTTGAAATGAGATGTCTAAATGACATCTTTTTTTCATGATGAGAAAAATTTAAACTTTCATATTTTTTACACATCATTATGTTATTGTGTATATGAGGTGAGATGAATGTTTCAAAATATTTCTCATAAAATAATCATATGTTCTTATTTATTTTTCTTTGGGAATATAATAAGAATCTGTTATAAAGAAATAGAACATGTGACTCAATTAGAAAATAGTTTATCTATATCATCAGTTATGATTTTGAATATTATACAAAATTGTTTTCAAATATTTCTTGTTTCTTTAATGATTTATGGAATAGGATATTTGTTTGGTTGTTTTGAAAAAATACATTATCATGACAATATTTCAAAATATGAAAAATAAAAATGTTGATGTTTGATTTATGATAAAGTTAAAGAAAAAGGAGGAGATATAGTTAATGAAAGTTTCTAAAATACTTAAGGCTTGTGCGTATCTTTTTCTTGGTGGGAATATTATTAGAGAAGCTTACCAGATAGCTGTTAATACTTCGTATTTAAATACAGGAAAATTAATGGGTGTTGAATCAATGTTTATGCTTCTTTGGTCTTGTTTTGTTTCATTTATTATTGCATTAGTGATTTATGGTTTGGGTGAAATTATAGAATATTATGAAATTGCTAAAGAGAAACATGCAGATGACTTGACAAAAAAGAATATTGATGTAAAATAGTGCTACAAGCAATGATTTAGGATATGTCTGTATAAGGTTATTGTTTAGAGAGGAAACGGCTGGTGAAAGTTTCTCAAGACTTATAAAGGTACTCCCTAATAGCTACACTCGAAAGAGATTGTCGTGAAACTGCGTTAAGGTGAATGAGGTTATCAAATTGATAACGAATAAAGGTGGTACCACGAGATTTCGTCCTTTGGATGAAGTCTCTTTTTTATATAAGAGGAGGATGGACTATGCATGATGCAAAACTTGTTTTTCCAGATTATTGTCATCAACAGGCGATGGAAACATTTGTTAAGGAATTAAGAAATCATGATCATGAAGGATTAAATGGTGTGGGATTCTATGAAAGTTATGAAAATGATTTTGTGAGTTGGATTCAAAAAGAAAAACAAATGCATTTAGGCATTCATATGGATGAAGGTCTTGTTCCTGGAACAACTTTTCTTTATATGTTAGATGATGAAATCGTTGGAAGTATCAATATTCGTCATTGTTTAAATGATTATTTAAAAAATATTGGTGGACATATTGGTTACAGCATTGCCCCTAAATATCGTAGACAGGGCTTTGCGACTAAGATGTTACAGGAAGCGTTGAAGTTTTGTAAACAATGGGAGATATGGCCTGTCCTTGTCACCTGTGATGAAGACAATATGGCTTCAAAGAAAACCATAGAAAAATGTGGTGGTATTTTTGAAAATAAATATAGTCATGAAGGAAATGTTACTTTAAGATATTGGATTGGAGGAGAAGAAAAATGAGAGATTTTAAAAATGAAGAAGCTTTAAATACTTTAAACCATTCTTGTGCACATGTGATGGCACAAGCAGTAAAACATTTGTATCCAAATGCTAAGTTTTGGGTAGGACCAGTTGTTAGTGAAGGATTTTATTATGATATTGATTTAGGTGATCAAGTAATTACTGATGAAGATTTACCTAAGATTGAAAAAGAAATGAAAAAAATCTGTAAAGATGGAAAAAGAATTATCAGAGAAGAAATTTCTAAAGATGAAGCTTTAGAAATGTTTAAAGATGATCCTTATAAGATTGATTTAATTGGTGGATTGGAAGATGGAAATATTACTTGTTATCGTCAAGGAGATTTCGTAGATTTATGCCGCGGACCACACGTTGAAACAGTAAAATTATGTAAAAACTTTAAATTATTAAAACATTCTGGTGCTTATTGGAAAGGTGATAAAAATAATAAAGTTTTACAAAGAATCTATGGTGTTTGTTTCCCAACTCCTGAAGAATTACAAGAACATTTGGATTTCTTAGAAGAAGCTAAGAAAAGAGATCATAAGAAATTAGGTAGAGAATTAGATTTATTTATGATGAGTGAATATGCTCCTGGTATGCCATTCTTCTTACCACATGGGATGTTACTTAGAAATACACTTGAACAATATTGGTATGAAGAACATGCTAAAGAAGGTTATGAATTTATCAAAACACCAATTATGATGTCTAAAGAATTATGGGAAGTTTCAGGACACTGGTATAACTATAAAGAAAATATGTATACAAGTTATGTCGATGATCGTGAATTTGCGATTAAGCCAATGAACTGCCCTGGGTCAATGTTAGTTTATAAAAATGGATTACATTCTTACAAAGATTTACCACTTCGTATGGGTGAACTTGGACAAGTGCATAGACATGAAGCCAGTGGAGCTTTAAATGGTTTATTTAGAGTTCGTACTTTTACTCAAGATGATGCGCATATCTTTATGACACCAGATCAAATTGAAAGTGAAGTTGTGAGATTAATTGCCTTTATTGATCGTGTATATTCAAATCTTGGATTACCTTATGAAATTGAATTATCAACACGTCCAGAAGAAAAATATATTGGTGAAATTGAAATTTGGGAAAAGAGTGAAGCTGCTTTAGCTGCTGCATGTAAAGCCGCTGGAAAAGATTATAAAATCAATCCAGGAGATGGGGCATTCTATGGTCCTAAATTAGACTTCCATGTTAAGGATTCATTAGGTAGAGTTTGGCAATGTGGAACAATCCAACTTGATATGAACTTACCAGAAAGATTTGATTTAACTTATGTTGATCATAATGGTGATAAAGTGAGACCAGTTATGTTACACAGAGTTATCTTTGGTTCTATTGAAAGATTTATTGGTATCTTAATTGAACACTTTGCTGGTGCTTTCCCACTATGGTTAGCTCCAACTCAAGTGAAAGTCATTCCAGTTAAAAATGAATATCACTTAGAATATTCAAAAGAAGTCTTTAAATTATTAGAAGATAAAGGAATTCGTGTGGAATTAGATGATTGTGAAGAAAAATTAGGATATCGTATTAGAGAAGCACAAATGAAAAAGATTCCTTATCAATTGGTTTTAGGTGATAAAGAAAGAGATGAAAGAACTGTGACTTATCGTCAATATGGTGAACAAAAACAAACAACTGTATCATTAGATGAATTTGTGAATATGGTTTTAAAACAAATTGAAGAAAAAGCAAGATAGAAAAGTCCTTTGGGACTTTTTCTATTTTTAAAAATAAATGACTTTTTATTGACTATAGGCTTACCCTATAGTATATGATATATGTATTATACGAAAAAGGAGGGCTAGCTATGTTACTTATCTGGAAGTATTTAAAAAAGTATAAGAAGTTACTCATTTTGAATATGATATCTGTTTTTGGTTTTGCATTGGTTGAATTAGGATTACCAACAATTATTGCCAATATGATTGATTATGGGGTTTCTACACATAATCAAAGTTATTTATATTCTATGTGGTTTTTATCTATTGTGATTTCAATATTAGGTGTTGGGGGAACGATTTTACTTGGTTTTTGTTGTGCTAAGATTTCTACTTCAATTACAAGAGATATTCGTAATGAAATCTTTACCAAAGTACAAACCTTTTCACCTTATGAATTTAATCAATTTGGAATATCATCATTAATTACACGTACAAACAATGATGCTTTTCAAATTCAAATGTTTATTAATGTGATTTTAAGAACAGCATTATTGACACCAGTTATGGTTATTATTAGTTTTGTGATGACTTTAAGAACATCACTTGATTTATCTTTAATCATTGCAGCAACTTTACCTATTATTGTATTAGGAGTTATTATTGTTGCAAAAGTATCTGAACCATTATCACAAAAACAACAATCATCATTAGATCGTTTAAATCGTATTACACGTGAAAACCTTTCAGGATTAAAAGTTATTCGTGCTTTTAATAATGATGATTATGAACAAGAAAGATTTAATGAAACAAATAATCAGTTTACAAGTTATACAAAGAAAATCTTTAAGTTAATGACATTAACACAACCAACATTCTACTTAATGATGAATATTGCAACTCTACTGATTTTCTATGTTGCTAGTACAATGATCAATGTAGGAACTTTACAAGTTGGAAAGTTAGTTGCATTTCAAGATTACTTATTCCATGCTATGTTTTCTATGATGTTGTTTTGCAGTGTTTTTATTATGTATCCACGTGCTGCTGTTTCAGCAAAACGTATTCAAGAAGTTTTAAATACGAACAGTCACATTCATGATGATAAGAATTTAGATAATCCACAAGTTGAACATCATTCATTGGTCTTTAATCATGTGACTTTTGTTTATCCTGATAGCGAAGAAGCTGTTTTAAAAGATATCTCATTTGAAGCTCATGAGGGAGAAACAGTGGCTTTTATTGGAAGTACTGGTTCTGGTAAAAGTACATTGATTAACTTAATTCCTCGCTTTTATGATGTGAGTTGTGGTGAGGTTTTGGTTGATGGAATGAATGTTAAAGATTACCAGATGAATGTTTTAAGGGATAAGATTGGTTTTATTCCCCAAAAGGCCATGTTGTTTACGGGAACAATTGCTGAAAATATGAAATATGGAAAAGAGGATGCAACTTTAGAAGAATTAGAACATGCTGCTAAAGTTTCTCAAAGTTATGATTTTATTTGTGAAAAACCTTTAGGTTTTGATGAAGTGATTACAGAAAGTGCAACAAATGTGTCTGGTGGACAACGTCAACGTTTAAGTATTGCTAGAGCGTTAATTAAAAAGCCAGAAATTTATATTTTTGATGATTCTTTTTCAGCTCTTGATTTTAAGACGGATGCGACTTTAAGAAAGGCACTTAAACAAGAAACAAAGACATCAATTGTTTTGATTGTTGCTCAACGTATTTCAACAATTATGGATGCTGATAAAATTATTGTTTTGGATGAAGGAAAGGTTGTTGGGCAAGGGAAACATCATGAATTGTTGAAGAACTGTCCAATCTATCATGAGATTGCAGCATCTCAATTAAGTGAGGAGGAGTTGGCTTATGAGTAAAAAATGGCAAACTTTTAAAACGTCAATCAAACAGCTTTCCCCTTTTATCTCTCCTTATAAATGGGGCTTCTTTACAGCAATGTTTATGGTTATTGTGACGTGTTTTGCTTTATCTGTTTCGCCAATGGTAGAAGGAATGATGACTTCTTTATTGATGAAAAATGCAATGGATATTGCTAATAAAGTGGAAGGAGCAGGCGTAGAATTTGATAAAGTCATGCAAATTATGATGGTTTTGTTAGGACTATATTTGTTAAAGACTGCATCTCAATCAGTGACGACAATTACTTTAACAAATTCTATTCAAAATGCGATGCATGATTTAAGAAATGCTTTACAAGATAAAATTAGAAAATTACCTGTTAGTTATTTTGATACACATCAATATGGTGATATATTAAGTCGTATTACAAATGATGTTGATACATTATCTAATGCTTTACAACAAACATTAACTGAAATGATTCGTGGGACATTGATGTTAATATTAGCCATTATTATGATGTTTAATATCAATGTTTTCATGACTTTCGTTGTTCTTTTGATTATTCCAGCAGCTTTATTCATAACGAAAGTTATTGTCAAACGTTCACAACGAAAGTTCCAAGCTCAACAAGATGCTTTAGGAAAATTAAATGGAGCTATTACAGAAATGTATACCGGCTATAATGAAATCTTGCTTTTTAATAAGCAACAACAATCAATTGATAAATTTAAAGATATTAATGAAAATTTATGTCAAAATGCATTTCAAGCTCAATTTATGTCATCAATCATTTCTCCTTGTATTTCTTTAGTGACTTATATTATTATTGGTACAATTGGTTTTTTAGGAAGTTTATTTGCTATGCAAGGAAAATTATTGATAGGGGAATTACAAGCTTTTGTTCGTTATATTTGGCAAGTTAATGATCCTATATCACAAGTGAGTAATTTATCTTCTCAAATTCAATCGGCCTTTGCTGCTGCTCATCGTATTTTTGAAGTTTTGAATGAAGATGAAGAACCATTGATTGAAAATGTTCAAGTTCTAGATCATGTTGAAGGTCATGTAGAATTAGAGCATATTTGTTTTGGATATCATGACGAAGAAGTTTTACATGATATTGATGTAGATATCAAAAGTGGACAAATGGTTGCAGTTGTTGGACCAACGGGTTCAGGGAAAACAACTTTAATTAGTTTGTTAATGCGTTTTTATGATACAACATCAGGAAGTATCAAGATAGATGGCGTAGATATTAGAAATATGCCAAGAGAACAATTACGCTCTATTTTTGGAATGGTTTTACAAGATACTTGGTTATTTCATGGAAGTATCTATGATAACATTCGTTATGGTCGCTTAGATGCGAGAAAAGATGAAGTCATTGCCGCAGCTAGACAAGCCAATGTTGATCATTTTATCAGAACTTTACCTGATGGTTATGATATGATTGTGAATGAAGAAGCAAATAATATTTCACAAGGAGAGAAACAACTTTTAACAATTGCTAGAGCAATTCTTAAAAATCCGCCAATTATGATATTAGATGAAGCTACTTCTTCAGTAGATACACGTTTGGAAAAGATGTTACAAGAAGCTATGCATAATGTTATGCAAGGACGAACAAGTTTTGTGATTGCACATCGATTATCTACAATTAGAAATGCTGATTTAATATTGGTTATCAAGGATGGACATCTGATTGAAAAAGGAACACATGATGAATTGATTCATCAAGATGGGTTTTATAAGCAATTGTATAATGCGCAATTCCAAGATATGTAATAGGATAATATGTGAAATTATGTGAAGTAGAAAATAAAAAAGAAATTTGCCCTCTTACTCTCGTATATAGAAGTAGGAGGGCTTTTTTATGATAATGAAAAGA
>NZ_SMCQ01000002.1 GCF_004343035.1 Longibaculum muris | reverse complement strand
GATTTGGTTTTACTCAACAGGAAGTGAATGAATTATTAAATGAATATAATTTTCTTGAACAAAAAGATGAAGTCAAGGAATGGTATGATGGTTATTTGTTTGGCAGTACAGAGATCTATAATCCATGGAGTGTCTTGAAATATGTTTTAAAAGCTATCCAATCAAAGCCAGAACCAGAATCATTCTGGGCGAATACGAGCAGTAATGAACTGGTTGTCAATTATATTAAACAAAGTGATCAGGTTTTACATGATGAATTTGAAATTCTAATGCAAGGGAAATCTATTATCAAAGATATTAAACCAGAATTAACATATCGAGATATGGATAATATTAATAATGTTTATAGTTTTTTGTTATTGACGGGATATCTAAAAATAAAGAGACAAGTCAATAAATATACTTATGAATTGATTATACCAAATAAAGAAGTTTATGAAATTTATCATCAAAGTTTTATGGATTATTTTACTGAATATAAAGCATCAAAGAAAAATAAATTTGTAGAAGCATTAAAACAAGAAGATATTGTACAAGCATCTACTATTCTTGTTTCTCTTATGAAAAAGAGTTTAAGCTTTTATGACAATTATGAAAGTTTTTATCATGGTTTTTTGTTAGGACTTTTGGATAATTATCAAGTGGAGTCAAATAGAGAATTTGGTGATGGACGATTAGATATAGTCATCTATCCTGAAATATTTCAAGATAAAGCTATAGTTATAGAGTGTAAACATTCAAAGAATGCTGATTATTTATTAAAAGATAGCCAAGAAGCAATAAAGCAAATACATGATAATCATTATTTAGAAGGAGTTTTGGAAAAAGGATATCAAGATGTTGTGGGCTATGGAATATCATTTTTTAAAAAACAATGTTATATAACAAAGATAAATATAAATTAAAATTTTAAGATAAAAAGATATGTATATTCATTATGAATAAATTCATATCTTTTTATAATAATTTAAAAGCAAAAACATATAATAATTTGAGGTGTTTCCATGATAAAAAAATTATTCATATGTTTATGTGTTATGTTCTTATGCATACCTTTAAAATCAGTCCATGCTGAAGAATTGAAATTAGCACCAAATGCATCATCTTCAATTTTAATAGAAGCTTCAACAAAACAAGTCTTAAATGCAACACAAGAAACTGAAAAACTCTTTCCTGCGTCTACAACAAAAATAATGACAATGATTTTATTGTTTGAAGCAATTAATAAAGGAACATTGAAATGGGATGATGTTTTAACATGCAGTGCCTATGCTGCAAGTATGGGAGGAAGTCAAGTTTATCTTGAAGAAGGAGAAAGGATGAGTGTATCCGATCTTTTTAAGGCAATCAGTATAGCTTCTGGAAATGATGCTTGTGTTATGGTAGGAGAAAGAATTGCTGGAAGTAATGAAGGTTTTGTAAAAATGATGAATGAAAAAGCTAAAGAGTTAAAATTAAAGAATACACATTTTATGAATCCAACCGGTCTACATGATGATAATCATTATACTTGTGCTTTTGATTTAGCAATGATGGCGAGTTATCTGATTGAAATAGGAGGAGAACGTTTGTTTCAAACGACATCATTGTATGATAGTTACATCCGTGAAAATACAGAAAAAAAGTTTTGGCTGGTGAATACAAATAAACTCTTAAAATCATATGAAGGAGCTGATGGTTTAAAAACTGGTTATACCAAAGAAGCAGGATATTGTATTGTTTCAACAGCAAAAAGAAATGGTTTAAGATTAATTGCAGTTGTGATGAAAGAAAGTGATCCTAAAGTGAGAAATCAAGAAGTTTCACAATTATTAGATTATGGATTTTCACTTTATGAAAACATTACATTATTTAAAAAAGGAGATATTGTTGAAAAGGTAAAAATTGAAAATGCCAGAGAAAAATATGTTGAGGCAGTGTGTAAAGAAGATGTTGTTTATGTCAAAGATAAGAGTTCTAAAGATAAGGTCACTTATGAAATGAATTATACCAATATTGTTCCACCATTAAAAAAAGGTGAAACAATTGGACATGTTTTATTAATGCGAAATGATACCAATATTGCTTCTTTTGATGTTGTTGCCCATAAAGATATTGCAGCCTTGACATTACCAGAAAAAATGTATCAATATTTACAACTTTTTATTTAAAATAAGACCCTATAGATATCAAAATGTATCTATAGGGTTTATTGCTTTGTGTTTAAGATGATATGCACTTATTAAAGAGACAAGTGGAACTGTTAAAATAACCCCAAGGGTTGCAGCAATGCCTTGAATAATCTCGATACCAATTGAATACATATTCATAATTTGTAACAATGGATAATCATAAGCATATATGAAAATAAGTGTATTTATAGAACTACCAGTAAAGGCGAGGATTAGCGTATTTGACATTGTTCCCATCATATCTTTACCAACATTTTGTCCTGAATGAAACAATTCTTTAACTGATAAATAAGGATTATGATAATAGATTTCATTTAAGGTTGATGAAATTGACATAGCAACATCCATAATCGCACCTAAAGTAGAAATAAGTATACCAGCATACATTAATTCACCAATATGAATAGAAGTCATTTGTTCAAGATAAACTAATTGTTCAATATCTGAAACATTATAACCTGATATATGTGTTAACCAGCTAAATATAAAAGCAAAAATCCCTGAAATAATGACTCCTGAAATAGTTCCAATAATAGCTGTCATAGTTTTGCTTGTCCATCCACCAATGAGGTACATAGTGACTATTGTGATTAATATAGATATGATCATAGCTGATAAAATAGGAGAAACTCCTTTATAAATCATAGGTAAGAATAAAAAGATAATACAAATAAAAGTAAAAATCAAAGCAATTGCAGAATTAAATCCCTGCTTACCACCAACAATCCACAAGCTCATAAGAAAAAAGACAACAATTGCATATATAATATGACTACGATCAAAACTATAAACATTGACATAAAGAGAATTTTGACTTTCACTGATATCAACAATCACACGCATTCCTATTTGACAATGAGTTCCATATAAATAACTTGAGGAACTATTAGCTTCAACAATCTTTCCTTTGTAAGGACCAGATAATAATTTAATAGTAACAATTTGTTTTCCAATCTGGTTGCCATTATCAGTTATATTATCTTGAATAATATCTACAACTTCGCCTGATTCAAAAGATTTACCATTTTGATGATAAAGCTGAACTTTATCAATTTGATTGAACTGATATAAAAATATAGTAAAAATGATTATGATTATAAAAACAATGATTTGTCTTTTATTTATTTTGTATTTCATTTTTCTTTCAAATAAATAGGAGCATGCTCCTATTTATTTAATAATTTCTTTCTTTTAAATATCATAAGTCCAAATCCTGAAAGGATGATTAATGTTATTGGGAAAAGAATAGATGTTTGATCATCTGTTTGAACACTTTGAGTTAGTTCGTTTTTTTGATTTTGTCCTGTTTGATGAATCGGAGTGTTTGGAGTTGTGTTATTTTCAGGTTGAATTGTTTTTTTGACTAATGATTTGATAGCGTCGTTTAAGGCTTTATAGGCATTGGCCAATTCTTGAGAAGTTGATGCTTTGTTTTCATTAACTTTATTAGCTCCCTGTAATGCTTGGTTAAAGCGTGTAAAACTTTCTTTTGTATAGTCTTTTTGTTGGTATGTTTTTGCTTTATTAATGAGGTCACTTAATTCTTGATGACTCACTGATTTAACAATCGTGAATTCTGAATCAATTTTTTCATCATTATCACTACGATATGTATTAAAAGTCAAAGTTGTTTCAGTGACATCAATAAGTGTATAAGTTGGTACATCTTCTTGCCATCTATTAGCAATATAGGTTTGTTGTCTTGGCACTAAATCATAATACTTACTTCCAGAAGAAGAACCAGCAGTTAAATATAAGATACCTTTTGAATCTACCGCCATATTCTTTCCACTACTCATTGCTTCAACTGCTTCGTCATCCATTATGGATTTTAAATAAGCTAAATATGCTTGTTCATCAGGATTGGTTGTATCATCTTTAATATTTCCTGGAGCTACTGTGAGTGATTGAGTACTGTCTTTGACATCTATATCTTTTTCTAATTGTTTATCAAATTCATCATCAGTATAATGATTTGTTTTTTGACCACCTTTTAACATTTGAGAGCGAGAATAAGCATGATCATGACCTGTTAAAACAACATCAATATCATTTTCTTCTAAGATAGGTGTTAATTGATAACGTAAATTAGTGATTTCAGGTTCATTAGAATGTTCTGCAGAACCATAGATATCTTGATGTAAAGTAACAATACGCCATTTACAATCAGAATTATTTTTTACTGTTTGTTCAATGAATTGTTTGTGTTCATTGATATTTGTATCTTGTGTATTTAACATAATAAACAAAGCGTCACCATAAGTGTAATAATAATCACCACCAACAATATCATTACTTCCTAATTCACTCATTTGACTAGGATTGAAGTGATATGTGTAGTTAGGATTATCAGCATCATGATTACCAACCGTTGTTGCAACGGGTAATGATTGAAGAATTTCTGGACATAAATAACCAGTATATTCTTTTTCACTGATTGTTTGATTTTTTACTTTTTTAGCATTTGTTTGAATTTGATCACCAGCTGATAAAACAAATCTTGCTTGTTTATGACTCTTTGTAAAAGCTTTATTTAGTGTGTTATTCCAATTAAATGAATCATTTCTTACTGCTTCACTTTGAGCAGTTAAAAAAGATGGTTTGATAATATCTTCTGGTTTTTTGGCTTTTTCTTCATTGGAAGAACCAATTTGTGGGTCACCAACAAAGATAAAACTAAAATCACTGAAATCATCATCTGTTGTAAAGTGAGCAATTTCTTTATCATTTACTTGATAATAATAAGTTTTTCCAGCTTTAAGATTTGTTAATGTTACTTTATTGCTTTGATAACCAACTTGGGCTGGAGTCGATGAGATTTTCGCATTTTGACTATCACTTAAATCAGCTTTTAATCCATATTTAAAAGTAGCTGATTGCGATTCATGACTATACCAAGCAAAATTCATCTCTGTTTCATCTTTTCCTGGTGATAGTGAAACATAAGTCCAATCATTTTCAATTTTGCTCCATTGTTGAGTCCATTTTTCCCATGCTCCATTTAATGCAGCTGGGGTAGTGGAAGCATCAGTTTTCCCATCCATTGCAGCACTAGCAAATACTGATATGGGCTGCGTGAGTAAAGTTGCCACTAAGGCTGATACGAATAGATTTTTCTTCTTCATAATTTCCTCCTTTGTCATTAAGACGAGCAAATTATAGCAGTATTTTTTTATGATTTGGGGGAGTTTACAGAATCTTTAGAGGGGTTCATAGAAATATTACATGGCTTAACATAAAATAAATAAAAAAAGACAAAAATGTCTTTTAATTGTCCAACTTTAAAGAATACCATTGATTATCTTGCTGAAATCCATACTTTTCATAGACTGGTTTTCCTAATTGAGAAGCCCCTAATCTAACAATTTCAATATGTTTCTTTTTAATTTCATTGATTAATAAATCAAGCATATGAGTAGCGATTGATTGACGACGATAAGCTGGCTTTGTATACATGTTTGTAATATAGGCAATACGTCCAGTTTGATTGCTAAAAGTAGGTGGATAATCGTAAAAGCATACTGCTCCAGTAGCGATAATTTGATCATTATCAATGGCTAAAAATTCGATAATAGTATCATGTTGAAAGGAATCTTGAAAAAAACGTAATAAATCTTTATCAATATCAATAGATGGAGGAATACCTTCATCTATTAATTGTTGTTTTCTGATTTGACATAATTGTGGGATATCCTGCTTAGTTGCTTTTCTATATATCATATGTTGCCTCCTTTGTTTCATTATAAGTAAAAAGCAAGAGAAATGCAAAAATGTTCTAGTTTTGTTGAATAAATTCTAGTTTTAGCGAATCGATTTTCTTTCTTTTTTAATTGGTATATGATAGCAGGGAAGGAGGAGATACAATGGAAAATCATATTGAAATACAGAAATTAAAGCAGTTTATCATTGTTCACTTTTATGGTGAGATTGATTGTGTTATGGCACCAATCTATCGTCAACAGTTAAGTGATTTATTAGAGGAAACAGATGAAGATGTTGTCTTTGATTTTCAAGAAACATCCTTTATAGATAGTTCAGGAATTGGGTTGGTTTTAGGACGTTATAACCAATTGAAATTTGAGCATCGTACACTGATATTAACCGGGTTAAATCAAGTGGCATATCGTTTATTTGAATTAACAGGTTTATTTCAAATTATGCCTTATTATG
Organism: Longibaculum muris; assembly: GCF_004343035.1. GTDB lineage: Bacteria > Bacillota_I > Bacilli_A > Erysipelotrichales > Coprobacillaceae > Longibaculum > Longibaculum muris. The sequence goes on along the minus strand of NZ_SMCQ01000002.1, from coordinate 231,478 downwards.
AATCATTAGATTATTTAAAGGAGGGATCAATATGAATCAAATGGAAGTCAGTTTTAGTGCAACGTTAGATAATGAAAACTTTGCTAGAACAACAGTAGGGGCTTTTTTGACTCCTTTAAATCCAACAATTGATGAAATCATTGAGATGAAAACAATTGTTTCAGAAGCCGTTAGTAATGCGATTATTCATGGTTATAATAATAATCCTGAATGTCATGTTGTAATAAAGATGGAAATAGAAGATCGCCTTGTTAGATTAGTTATTCAAGATTATGGGAAAGGAATAGAAAATCTAGAACAAGTCAAAACACCTTTTTATACGACTGCAAAAGACTTAGAACATGCTGGGATGGGAATAACAATCATAGAAACACTGGCTGATAGCTTAGAAATCGAAAGTGTTATCAATATCGGAACAAAACTAATCATCACAAAAAGACTGAAAGATCATGGCTAGTTCTAAAACATTAGATCTACTTGTGAAAGTGCGTTTGGGGGATGAACAAGCGAAAGAACAAGTTGTCAAAGATAATTTAGGATTGGTATGGTCGATTGTTCATAGATTCAAGAATAGTTATTATGATAAAGAGGACTTATTTCAAATTGGCTGTATTGGCTTAATGAAGGCGATTAATCATTTTGATCCTTCATACAATGTTCAATTTTCAACATATGCTGTTCCAATTATTATGGGAGAAATTAAGCGCTATTTTAGAGATGATGGAACAATTAAAGTTTCTCGTTCTTTAAAAGAATTGAACATCAAAGTCACAAAAGCTAAAGAAATCTTACAAGGAGAAAATAATGAAGAACCAACAGTTGAAGATGTTGCAAAATATTTAGATGTTGATGTTCAAGATGTCGTAGAAGCCATTGATTCTTCTTATTATCCAACATCGTTAAATGAACCAATATATGAAAAAGATGGTTCAACAATCAGTGTTGAAGATCGTTTAATTGATAAAAGTGATCATATGTGGTTTGAAAAAATTGCCTTGGAAATGGAAATGGAAAAACTTGATGAAAAAGAGAAGATGATAATTTATATGCGTTATCAGCTCGATTATAATCAGGAAGCTATTGCAAAAAGACTGGGCATATCACAAGTACAAGTATCACGTCTAGAGAAAAAAATTGTAACAAAGTTAAGAACACGCTTAAAAGATTGTGAATAATATGCTATAATAGCGTGGGGCGATGAAAATGGAAAAAGAAGATATCAAGAAATCCTTGTTTGAATATATGAAAGTCATTATTATAACAGTTGTTTTAACATTAGGGGTATTGCATTTTATACAAATCTCTAGAGTTGTTGGTTCATCAATGGAACCAACTTATCATAATGGAAATATTATTCTGGTAGATAAATACTTTTATAAGCGAGGAACACCTTCTTATAATGATATTGTTGTTGTGAAATATCATGTTAGTGCAGGTGAGGATCAAATTATTAAAAGAGTTGTCGGATTACCAGGTGATCATATTGAGATGAAAAACAACAAGCTTTATCGTAATGGTGAATTATTGAACGAAGATTATATTAATGAACCGATGGTAGGAAATGAAGATTTTTCATATGATATACCAAAGGGAAAGGTTTTTGTTATGGGGGATAACCGTAACAATAGTGTTGATTCAAGAATGATTGGATATATTGATTTTGATGATCAGGTTGTTGGTCGTGTGTTTTTTAAGGTCTTTTGATAAGACCTTTTTTCTTTTGGAGGATATAATGAAAAGATTAAGATATAAAAGAGTAGTGATTGTAAGTGTAGGATTTTGTTTGATAGTTATGATTTTGTTGTATATGTTTTTTCATAGAAATCATTTTTATGAATATGAGGGTAAGATTGATACGTATGTTGCAACTTATCGTCAAGATAATAAGATTTATACTTTTGATTTAAAAGGTTTTCAAAAAGATGAGAAGATGTATTTATCATTGAATGATATGTATAATATGGTATTGATTTTAGATAAGAATACAAAGGTTTATGTGGATGAACAAAAGCATACTTTGACTTATCAGATGAGTGAAGGAAATTATCTTTTTGATTATGGTCAAAATAAGATTGTATACAATAATGAATGTATTGAATTAAAAGATGAAAATGAATATATTTATATTTCTCATAAAAATTATTATATTAATGTGTCTTTTATAGAAAAAACAGTATTAAAAAATGATAAAAAGATAAAATTTAAAAATAAAAACGCTATCATTCAATAAATTTTGCAATTTTAGTAGTCAAGGTCAACTTTTTTTGATAGAATGTATGGTAAATTAAGGGGATATACAAAGTATATCTAAAGAAAGGGTGGAATTATGGCATATAAGTTTAATATAACAAGAGGTAATGCGATTTTAAATTTCTCTGAAGAATTCTGTCAAAGTCGTTGTCAATTAATTGAAAGTGAATCTTTTGCAAAAGTTTTAGAGAAATATATAAAAAATATTAAAAGAAAAGATACAACTATCTATGGATATCTTCATGGTATTCAAGAAGATGATGTTGATTTATTAGATAATTTAAGAGGTATTTTTAAATTATTATTAGTTATGTCGGTTGATGAAGTGTGTTCAATTCGTCCAGAAGCTAAGAAATATTTTAAAGATATTGATATGTTTATTGCATTAGTAGAAGATATTTACTTATTCTGGAGACGTCTACAAAGATATGCTGTTGTATTCAATGAAACAAAGAGAGCAGGATATCAAAATGTTCAATTTGCTGATGCACAAAGTGAATTTGAAGAATTGGTATTAGAAGTCTATCGTTCAATTGAATCTGCATTAGGTAAGAAGGATAAAGTCTTACGTCAAATTACAGCAGGGGTTAATGCTGGGTTAACAGTGACTCATATGAGACCATTCTTGCCATATGAATATCGTAATTTGGATGAAATTCCTTTTATTGAATCAGTAGTTATTCATCCACCATTTATTGCTTATTCAAAACGTAATAAAAGAGATGGTGTTTTCCCTGAAATGAAAAGAAATCCAATTGAAGATCGTAAATTTGATTCCGATTCTTGGTTCTGTTATCCAGCTAAAGTTGGTGATTTATTATGTTTTGTTTACTTTAATGTGAAGTTTATGGCACAAGGGGTTACTTTATGTAACTTATTTGATTTGGCTGATGAAACAGAATATAGAAATAGAAAACCTGATTTAATTTATGTCTTTGGTTATGAAGATGGTGAAATGAATCAAGCATTCTATCAAGATGAATCTAATGATATGATTGTGGCTTTATTATCTGCTAATGATAATTTTGATTATTTTGGATATATGAAGAAAATGATTTTAACTTTACACAATGTTCAAAAGATTAATCATCGTGAATTACCAATTCATGGAGCAATGGTTAAGATGACACTTCATAATGGTGAAACAAAGAATATTGTTGTTATGGGAGATAGTGGTGCTGGTAAGAGTGAAACAATTGAACAAATTAAAGTCATTGGAGCTGCATATATCACTGATTTAACAACTATTTATGATGATATGGGTGTTTTATCATTAAATGAAAAAGGTAAGGTTAAGACTTCTGGTACAGAAATTGGGGCATTTGTGCGTTTAGATGACTTAGATGCTGGTTATAGTTTTAAAGAATTAGATAGATCAGTCTTTATGAATCCTGATAAAGTCAATGCACGTATTGTTATTCCAATTACTGATTACAAAGATGTTGTTGCTAAACATGATGTTGATATGTTCTTATATGCAAATAACTATGAAGAAGATGGTGAAGCATTAAGTTTCTTTGATAGTCCTGAAGAAGCACTTCAAGTTTTTAGATCAGGGGCACGTATGGCTAAAGGAACAACAACTGAAATGGGTATTGTTGAAAGTTATTTTGCTAATCCATTTGGTCCTGTTCAAAGAAAAGAACAAACAGAACCGATCTTACAGGATTATTTCAAAAGAATGTTTAAACAAGGTGTTAAAGTTGGTCAATTACGTACAAGACTTGGTATTAAAGGTAATGAACATAAAGGACCAAAAGAAGCAGCTATTGCTATTTTAAAATATGTAACAGGTGAAGAAGAATTAAAAGAATTACCTGCAGAAGAATAATGAGTTAAGGCATAACTTCGGTTATGTCTTTTTTATTTGAAAAAAATTAAGACAATCGAGTTTACAGATATGCAAAGTTTTATTGGCAATTGTATTGACAAGTACACTTGGCGATGATATATTATAAGTGACAAGAAAACTTGTCAGAAAGAGAGTGAGGATATTTATGAAAAAAGAAGAAATTTTAGCAAGAAGTAAAAAAGAAAATATACATGGAGATGAGTGATATAAAGCAATTGAAAAAACTGCTAATCAAACTGCTTTTTTAGCAATAGAATCAGTTTACGCTGTTTTAATAGTCATTTTAGTTATTCAAAAATTGATAACTGGAAAAGCATTTGCTGATTATCAAGTTTTCTTACTGGCATTTTTAATTGGATATATAGGACGTTTTGCAACGAAATATAGCTATACTAAAGAAAAAGAATGGTTGTTTGGACTTGTATGTGGTATTATTGGTTCAATTGCATGTTTGATAAATATTGTGGGAAAAGGAATGGGATGGTTTTAATAATGAATGAAGGCCTGATACTGAAAAACAATTTAAAAGAAGCAAGATCAGAAAAAAAACTTTCACAGTCCGCATTAGCTGAGATGGTTGGTGTATCTCGAAACACAATCAGTTCTATTGAAACTGGACAATTTAATCCAACTGCAAAATTAGCATTGATTTTGTGTATTGCTTTAGATAAAAAATTTGAAGAATTATTTTATTTTGATGAATGATATATAACTATATAGTGGTGTATTGGAAAAAAATCAATTGAGTTGACTATAATTTTTTATTTGATGAATATGAAGAAGAATTTCATGTATAAGAATATTTTCATACAAAAAAATCATTGATTTATAGTGATAAGTGTGAATTTGTTGATTAGTTAATATATTAATTGAGGCATAACTTCGGTTATGTCTTTTTTTATTTATATTATTTTGTCACAAAATCAATTAATCATCGTCTAATTTATGAAGGGAGGAAATTTATGAAGAATTTAAAAGAATACATTGTTTTTATATTTCCAGTTATTTTAATATTTTTATCTGTTTTATGTTTGCCATTATTACCAGCGCAGATACCTATACAATTTCGTATGAATGGTGAAGTGACTTCCACTTTATCAAAGTATTTAGCTATCTGGATTTTACCATCTATTGAGTGTTTATTGATAATACGTTATAAAAAGAATAAAAAAATCTTCTTATATTTATTCTTATTATTTTTGAGTTGTATTCAAATTGCAGTTATTTTGTTATCGATCATTTAAAATAAAGGAGAGAGAAAATGAGTAGAAATACAAAGATAAAGGAATTGTCTCATACAAGATTGGCAAATCAATATGGTGGTTGGATTTATTGTGAATCTTGTGGTGAAAATATTGGATATTTATGTTATACAACGTATGATAATTTTATCTTCAATTATCAGTGTCAATGTGAAAGTTGTGGATATATTCATATTGCTTTTGGTGATGTTAGCTCAGAAAAGATTTCAAATGATAAATTAATAAAGATTAAAAATAGATTATGTTGTATACATGATCAGTCGCCACTGCTTACTATTTTAAAAGAAAAGCTTATTTCTTATCAGTATGAGATTGATTGTTTAAAATGTCAAAGAAAATATAAGGGGGAAAAATAAATGACAACATTTTTGTTTACATTGCTTATTGGTTTATTGGGAGGTCTTATTGATGTTTTACCTATGATTAAAATGAAAATGGATAAATACTCAAATTTTTCTGCATTTGTTCATTATTTGATTGCTCCATTTATAATCTTTTCTATAGAATGGGGATTACCTTGGTGGCTCAAAGGTGGATTGTTAAATTTATTATTAACTATTCCTGTCATTATTCTAGCTGTTAAGGATGATAAGAAGTCAATAATACCAATGACTATTATGTCAATTGTTTTAGGAACGCTTATGGGAGTTGTGGGATATTTGGTCATATAAAAAGATAACAGAAGTAATAATCAAGGTAGAACCTAAAAAATCTTCACTACTATTTAATAAAAATATTTTTTTATCATTTCTTTTCTAGAAGCTCATCATAACTTAACTCAAGACTTAGTTTTTTGAAGATTCTCACTGAGAAATTGTTTGTCTATACCAATATTATAATAGTGCTATCTCATTTATGCGCATAGAAAAAGACTTATCATATGACAAGCCTTTTTTGTTTCTAATAAATTCCTTGAGAAATCATTGCAGCTACGACTTTTTCAAATCCAGCAATATTTGCACCTTTAATTAAGTCATAACCTAAACCATATTTTTCAGCTGCAGCAACAGAAGCTTCATGAATACTAATCATAATTTGATGTAATTTTTCATCAACTTCTTCTTTTGTCCAGCTATAACGCATTGAGTTTTGTGCCATTTCTAAAGCAGATACTGCAACCCCACCAGCATTAGCAGCTTTAGCAGGTCCTAATGTTCCACCATTTTCTAAGAAATAGGCAATTGCTTCAGGTTTTGTTGGCATGTTAGCACCTTCAATAATATATTTCACACCATTGGCAACTAATTGTTTAGCTTCTTCTAAACCAATTTCATTTTGTGTTGCACATGGGAAAGCCATATCAACTTTTAATCCCCAAGGTTTTTCACCTGGATGGAATTCACAACCAAATTTTTCAGCATAATCTTTTAATTTAACATCATTAGAACTTCTAATTTTTACTAAGAAATCAATCTTTTCATCAGTAATAATTCCTTCAGGATCATAAATATATCCATCTCTACCAGAAATAGAAACAACCTTTGCTCCATATTCTCTAGCTTTTAAACAAACACCCCATGCAACATTTCCATAACCAGAACATGCAATAGTCTTTCCTTCATAACTATCATTAAAATGTTTTAAAACTTCTTTACCATAATATACAGCTCCAAAACCAGTTGCTTCAGGTCTAATTAAAGAACCACCATAAGGTAAAGGCTTACCAGTTAAAACACCATTTTCATAAGCCCCTCTAATACGTTTATATTGACCATACATATAACCAATTTCTCTAGCTCCTGTACCAATATCCCCAGCAGGTACATCTACATCTGGTCCAATATGACGATATAATTCAGTCATAAATGATTGACAAAAACGCATAATTTCATTATCTGATTTTCCTTGTGGATCAAAATCAGAACCACCTTTACCTCCACCAATAGGTAAAGTTGTTAATGAGTTTTTAAAGATTTGTTCAAATCCTAAGAATTTAATAATTCCTAAATTTACTGAAGGGTGTAATCTTAAACCACCTTTATAAGGCCCAATAGCACTTGAGAATTGTACACGATAACCTCTATTTACATGAACCTTACCTTGATCATCTTGCCAAGGTACTTTAAACATAATTGTTCTTTCAGGTTCTACTAATCTTTCTAATATTGCCATATCTTCATATTCAGGATGAGCAGCAATAACAGGTTCTAAGCTTTCTAAAACTTCTTCAACAGCTTGAATAAATTCTGGCTGATCAGCATTTTTTGTTTTTACTTCTGATAGTACTTTTTCCACATAATTCATATCAATATCCTCCTTTTTTTATTCTATTATACACGTTTTTATTGAAATGTGAATATTTTTTTATAATTTAATAAAAAATTATCACTTAATAAATTTGCAACCTCAAAATACTTTGTCAAACATTATTGAATATGGTAAACTTAAAAAAGGTGATAGAAATGAAAAAAAGATTTAAAGAATATCGTATGTTTATTGTATGTTTGATGATGTTTATAGCATTTATTGGAATTGGAGTCTATTCAGCAATGAATGGACATAAACCACAAATGATTGGTGCTTTTATGTTAGCATTAATTGCTTTGTTTTTATTATTAGGAAGATATAAGATGGTTTTATTTGATGATGTAATGATGATTTATGAATGGAAAGTTGCTGCTATGCTTCCAACAATAATTGAATACAAAGATATTCAATCAATTGAAAAGAAATCAAAACATCATCTTGTTATTCATCATACCCATGATAGTCATGTTTATGTTTTTGATAGTGATGAATTTTTAAAATATTATAATTCATTTAATAAGGCATAGATGACATGAATTTAGTATTGATGACATTACTAGATTATATTAATGATCCGCATATTTCGGTAGTTGATCGATGTATTGGTGAATATATAGTAAAAAATATAAATCAAGTCAGTCTTTATTCAATTAATCAATTAGCTAAATCAGCAAGTGTCTCTATTTCACAGGTAAGTCGATTTATTAAGCATATTGGTTTTCAGTCGTTTTCTGATTTCAAGGAATCATTAAATGTTCATGGACATAGTCAAAGACATTCATTGTTACAAAAAGACAATCAAATGGAAGTTTCAACTTATCAAAAATATGTTCAGGAAGAAATACAATACTTTTTTGAACATTTTTCTTTTGATATGTTAGATGAATTTATTCATGATTTACTTTCATTTCCTAAGATTGGAATGTTTGGCATTTTAAATAGTGAAAATATGGTTAAAAATTTGCATTATGATTTAGCAATGAAGGGAATTATGACATATTCATTCTCACATTTTATTGATCAACTTTCTTTTATTGAGAATGCTGATGATCAAACTCTTATTGTTATTTATTCAATATCAGGAGAATATGTGACTGATAATTGTTATTCTCGTTATTATCAAACTTTAACTGCTTTAAAAAAGAGTCGAGCTAAAATTTATGTAGTTACAAATAATAAGAAACTTTCTCATTTTTCATATCTTGATAGGATTATCCATATTCCTATCAAGAATCAACTTTATCATTATTCTTTGCAATGTTTTAATGATGTTGTTTTATTGGAATTACAAGAACATAGGCTTCCATAATATGGAAATATCAATATTTTATTAAAATATAATGCTAGAATAGTTAATGAAAGAGAGGAATGAGTATATGAAAATAAGAGATTACTGTTTGCCTTGTTTGGTTAATCAAGTTGTGAAAGTTGCTCATATGAGTCATGCACAAAATAAAGAAGAACTTTATCATCAAGTTTTTGATTATTTAAGTTCTTTAGATTTTGAATTAACCAATCCAGAAATTATTGGACAAACATTTCAGATGCTAAAGAAACATATTCATAATAACGATCCTTATAAAGAAATCAGACGTTATTATAATGATTTGTTTTTACAACAACAAGATTATTTCCGTGACTTAATAGAAAAAGCAGATGATTTTTTTGAAATGGCTATTCGTTATGCAATTATTGGAAATATCATTGATTTTAGTCCTATGCATAATCATGATATCAATGATGTTATGAAATATTTTAAAAATATTGAAAACCAAAGACTGACTTTAAATGATATTGAAAAATTAAAAGATGATTTAAAGAATGCCAAAACATTATTATATTTAGGAGATAATTGTGGAGAAATTTGTTTGGATTATTTATTGATTGAAAAAATAAAACAGATGTATCCTGATTTAATGATATATTTTGCGACTAGGGGAGAAGCTGTTGTTAATGATTCGATATTAGAAGATGCTTATTATGTACATATGGATCGTTATGCAACGATTATTGATAATGGAGATTATTCTTTGGGGACTATTTTACATCGTGTGAGTCCCAAGTTTTTAGATATTTATCATCAAGCGGATGTGATTATTGCTAAAGGACAAGCTAATTATGAGAGTTTAAGTGAGGAAGTAAAAAATATTTATTTCTTATTGATGGTAAAGTGTCATGTGATTGCTGATGATATTGGAGTTGATGAGAAATCACTGGTTTGTTTTCATCGTGAAGAATAATAAGAACTTTTTTAAAAAGTTCTTTTATTATATTTGAAAATATGTTAAAATGGTAAAAAATGAGGTGGTATTTATGAAAAATACAATTTTAAAATCAAAATTACATCACCATCATTGGTACAAGTAGGGTTATATCGAGTGATTGATACAGCCCATTTTGCATATACATAAATGGGTGTATCTAATGACTTAAAGATATTGACGAGTCATTGGGACTCGTCTTTTTTTATAGGAGGGGAAATATGGAAGAATTTAAATATTTGATACCAGAAGAAAGTATTGATGCGATTATGGATAATGTCGCAACTTTAAGAACAATTGAAAATGATTTGAGACAGGTTTTTGTTAAAAATGGGTATTTAGAGGTTTTGATGCCATCATTTGAATATGTTGATTTATACAATGATATGGATATAGGCATTGAAGAAGAAAAGATGTTCCAATATATTAATTATGAAGGCAAGAGAGTGGCTTTACGTACAGACTTTACTGTTCCACTTGCTCGTTTATATAGTAGTAAAAAAGAACAAGGTGAAAAAAGATATTGTTATTTTGGAAAAGTTTATCGTAAAGAAAAACGTCATAAAGGAAGAAGTAGTGAATTTTTTCAGGCTGGTGTTGAGTTATTAGGGAAAGCTGGTTATGAAGGCGATATTGAGTGTTTACAAGTGATTCAAGAGACTTTATCTTCTTTACAGTTAAAAGATATCAAGATTGAAATGAGTTCAGCCAAGTTTTATCATCGGCTTTTAAAGTTGGTTGATGATGAATCGTTTGTTGATATCTTAAAAAAGCGTGATCTTTCAGCAATCAAAAAATTGATTGAGAAAAAACAGATTCAAAGTCCACTGAAAGATTTATTGATTCAATTACCAAGATGTTTTGGAGATATTGATATCCTAAAAAAGATGATTGCTATTATTCAAGATGAAGAACTCAAAGCTGCACTTAAAGAATTAGAAAATCTATATAATCATCTCAATAACAAAGATGTCTTTAGTTTTGATTTAGCAATGACACCAAGTATGAAATATTATACTGGAATTATGATTAAAGGATATTCACCTTATAGTGCTGAAACAATTATCAATGGGGGAAGATATGATCGTTTAATGAATCATTTTCATAAGGATGTTCCAGCCATTGGATTTAGTTATGATTTAAGTCATATTTTAAATGCTTTAGAAAAGGAAGGTGAAAGTCATGATTAAAATTGCAATTACTAAAGGACGTATTGAAAAACAAGTTTGTCAGCTTTTACAAAGTCGTGGTTATGATATGGATCCCATTATTCATAAAGATCGTGAATTATTGATTGAAACAAATGATGGTTTATCAATGATTTTTGGCAAAGCCAATGATGTTTTGACTTTCTTAGAACATGGGATTGTAGATATTGGTTTTGTTGGACAGGATACTTTAGATGAAAGTGATTTTCATGATTATTATGATATGTTGGATTTAAATATTGGAAAGTGTTATTTTGCTGTGGCAGCCTATCCAGAATATAAAACTAAAGAGTTCCATCGTCGTAAACGCATTGCTTCAAAATATACAAAAGTCGCAAAAGAATATTTTAATTCTAAACAAGAAGATGTGGAAATTATTAAACTTGAAGGTTCAGTGGAATTAGGACCAGTAGTTGGATTGAGTGATGCGATTGTTGATATTGTTGAGACAGGTTCAACACTGAAAGCCAATGGGTTGGAAGTGATTGAAAAGATTAGTGATATTTCAACCAAAATGATTGTGAATAAAGTGAGTTTAAAATTTAAAAAAGATGAAATTTTTAAAATGATAGATCGATTAAATGGGGAGGAATAAAAGATGTTAAAGACATTAGATTTTAAAGGAAATTATGAAGATATTGCTGCAAAATTTTCATCACGTAAAGCTGATATTTCAAAACAAGTCAGTGAAGCTGTTGATAGTATTATTGATGATGTGAAAAAAAATGGGGATAAGGCCTTGATGAAATATTGTCGTAAATTTGATGGGTTCATGATTGAAGATCCAAAGGAATTGATTGTGACAAAGAAAGAAATTTTAGAAGGAGTATCTGAAGTTGGTAAAGATTTTATGCGTATCTTAGAGCGTACAAAACAACAAATTACAGATTTTCATAAACATCAGGTTGATAAATCATGGTCAGTTTATAAAGAAAACGGAGTTATGATGGGACAAATTGTTAGAGGTTTAGAAAATATTGCTTTATATGTACCTGGAGGAACGGCAACTTATCCTTCTACAGTCATGATGAATGCCATTCCTGCTAAACTTGCAGGGGTTAAAAATTTGGTGATTATCACACCAGTCAAAGAAGATGGAAAAGTGAATCCAACAATTTTAGCGGCGGCTTATGTTTGTGGAATTGAAACAATTTATAAAGTTGGTGGAGCACAAGGGGTTGCTGCTGTGGCAGTTGGAACAAATACGATTCCAAAAGTTGATAAAATTGTAGGACCAGGAAATATTTATGTTGCGACAGCAAAAAAGAATTGTTATGGCATGGTAGATATTGATATGGTGGCAGGTCCTAGTGAAATTTTGATTGTTGCTGATGAAAAGGCCAATCCAAAATATATTGCTGCTGATTTAATGAGTCAAGCTGAACATGATAAGTTAGCTAGTGCCATTTTAGTTACAACATGTCCTGCATTGGTGGATGAGGTGAATCAAGAGTTACAAAGACAAATGGCTTATTTATCAAGAACAGAAATTATTGAAGAATCCCTTGCCAATTATGGGGGAGCGATTTTGGTAGACAGTATTGAAGAAGCTTTTGAAGTTTCTAATTATCTAGCACCAGAACATTTAGAAGTCTTGGTTGAAAATCCACTCAATACTTTACCGCTTATTCATAATGCTGGCTCTATCTTTTTAGGTGAATATACTCCAGAACCATTAGGTGATTATATGTCAGGAACAAACCATGTTTTACCAACTGGAGGAACAGCTAAATTCTATAGTGCTTTAGGAGTTTATGATTTTGTTAAATATTCGTCATATAGTTATTATCCAAAACAAGTTTTATCAACATTTAAAGATGATGTTGTGAAGTTTGCAAAATTAGAAGGTCTTGATGCACATGCCAATAGTGTAGCAGTCAGATTTGAGGAGGAGTAAGATGCGTACAAGTTCAATCAATCGAGAAACCAAAGAAACAAAGATTGTTATGGAGTTAAATCTTGATGGTCGTGGTCAAGCTGAGATTGATACAGGGGTTGGTTTTATGGACCACATGTTTGAATTACTAGCTTTTCATAGTGTATTTGATATAAAAGTGAAATGTGTTGGTGATTTAAAAGTTGATAGTCATCATACTATTGAAGATTTAGGAATTGTTTTTGGAGATTGTCTATTACAAGCTTTAGGTGATAAAAAAGGAATTATGCGCTATGGACAAATGACTATTCCAATGGATGAAGCTTTAGTCACTACAACTCTTGATTTAAGTGGTCGACCTTATCTTGTTTATCATGCAACACTTCCTATGATGATGCTTGGTAACTATGAGACAGAAATGACTAAGGAATTTTTTAAAGCTGTGAGTGATCATGCTTTGATGACACTTCATATCAATGAATCCTATGGTGAAAATACTCATCATATTATTGAAGCAATGTTTAAAAGCTTTGCTAGAGCATTAAAGCAAGCAGTCATGATTGATGAAAAAAATAAAGATCTGATTGTTTCATCCAAAGGTCTTTTATAAAGGAGGGATGAGTATGGTTGTTATTATTGATTATAATATAGGAAATCTGAAAAGTGTTCAAAATGCTTTTGAGCGTATTGGGGTAAAGACTATAGTAAGTCGTGATCATGATGTCATCTCTCAAGCCGATGGGATTGTATTACCAGGAGTTGGGACTTTCCCAGTTGCTATGGAAAATCTTAAAAAGTATGATTTGATTGATATTTTAAAAGAAAGAAAGGCAGCTGGTGTTCCTATTTTAGGGATTTGTTTAGGAATGCAGATTCTTTTTGAACAAGGTCAAGAAGTGAAATTGACGAAAGGATTAGGTTTTTTAAAGGGTGAAGTGAAGTTAATGCAGGTCAATGCGAAAATTCCTCATATGGGATGGAATGAACTGTGTTTTGCCAAAAAACATCCTTTACTTAAAAATATAAAAGAAAAAGATTATGTTTATTTTGTTCATTCATATATGGCTTATCCTTGTGAGAAAGAACTTGTGGCTTATTGTGAGTATGGTGATTCAAAAATCACTGCTATTGTAGCTAAAGATAATGTGATGGGATGTCAGTTCCATCCTGAAAAAAGTGGTGAAGTCGGAAAACAAATTCTACTTGCCTTTAAGGAGATGATTCAATGATTTTAATACCAGCTATAGATTTAAAAGATGGACAAGCGGTCCGTTTGTATAAAGGAGATTATTTACAAAAGACAATTTATTCTTCTTCACCTGAAGATATTGCTTTAAACTTTGAAAAAATGGGTGCTGATTATCTCCATGTTGTTGATTTAGATGGCGCAAAGGAAGGTACAACAACTAATCTTGAAACGATTCAAAAAATCAGAAATGTTTTATCCATACCTATGGAACTTGGTGGAGGAATCCGTGATATGCAAACCGTTGATCTTTATTTAGATCAAATTGGAATTGATCGTGTGATTTTAGGAACCGCAGCCATTGAAAATCCCGAATTTTTAAAAACTGCTATTCAAAAATATGGATCAGAACGAATTGTTGTAGGTGTTGATGTCAAAGATGGTTATGTTGCAACTTCAGGATGGCTTGTTCAAACCAAGACACATTATTTAGATTTTTTAAAGGAACTTGAAAATATCGGAGTTCAATATATTGTTTGTACAGATATATCTAAAGATGGAACATTGAGTGGACCATCCTATGATTTGTATCAAGATATTTTTGAACATAGTTCAATCAAGTTTGTTGTTTCTGGTGGAATTAAAGATGCTGACGATATTTATCGTGTGAATGCATTAGGTTATTATGGATGTATTGTTGGTAAGGCTTATTATGAAGGAAAAATTGATTTGAAAGAGGTGATATCATGCTTGCAAAAAGAATCATCCCATGTTTAGATATTAAAGATGGTAAAGTTGTTAAGGGTGTGAATTTTGTTGGTTTACAGGATGTTGGTGATCCAATTGAAATTGCCAAACGTTATGATCAACAATGTGCTGATGAAGTGGTCTTTTTGGATATTACTGCAACTTATGAAAAGCGTGATATTATTAAGGATTTGATTCAAAGAGGGGCAAGTGAATTATCTATTCCTTTGACAGTTGGGGGAGGTATCCGTACAATTGATGATTTTCGTATGATTTTATCAAGTGGTGCTGATAAAGTTTCTGTCAATTCAGCAGCGATTAAGAATCCTCAATTGATTAAAGAAGCTTCTGATGAATTTGGAGTTCAATGTGTGGTTGTCGCTGTGGACGCTAAAAAAAGAGCTGATAAGAGTGGCTATGATGTGTATATTGCTGGTGGGAGAGAGAACACTGGTTTAGATCTTATTGAATGGGTTAAACAATGTGAAGCTTTAGGAGCCGGTGAAATTTTATTGACTTCAATGGATCGTGATGGAACACGCGATGGCTTTGATATTGAAATGTTAAAAGCTGTAATTGATGCTGTGTCTATCCCTGTTATCGCAAGTGGGGGATGTGGCGACAAAGAAGATATTGTTGAAGTTTTTGAAAAGACCAATTGTGATGGGGCTTTAGCGGCTTCATTGTTCCATTATGGTGAAGCAACAATTGATCAAGTCAAAGAAGAATGTGTAAAACATAATATACCAGTAAGGAGAAATATATGAGACCGGATTTTGAAAAAGGAAATGGATTAGTTCCTGCGATTGTTCAGGACTATCAAACAAAACAAGTATTAATGTTAGCTTATGTTAATGAAGAAGCTTATGAAAGAATGCTTAAAACAAAAGAAACTTATTATTATTCACGCTCACGTGGTGAATTATGGCATAAAGGAGAAACATCAGGACATTTTCAATATATTAAAGGTATGTATTTAGATTGTGATGAGGATACATTATTGATTTATGTTGAACAAATTGGAGCTGCTTGTCATACAGGATGTTATTCTTGTTTCTTTAATGAAGTGTTGCCTTATCATTTTTCACAAAATATTTTTCATGATTTATATGATGTGATTGCTGATCGTCATGTTCATCCTATTGAAAAATCATATACCAATTATTTATTAGATCAAGGGGTTGATAAGATTTGTAAAAAAGTTGGTGAGGAAGCAAGTGAAACCATTATTGCTGCTAAAAATAATGATAAAGAAGAATTAATCGGAGAAATTAGTGATTTGTTTTACCATACGTTTGTATTGATGTTTCAACAAGGTATTCAAGTTGAGGATATTGAAAAGAAATTATCTGAACGTCATCAAATCGCTGGTAATAAAAAAGATTTTCATCAAAGAGGCGAATATTAATGAAAAATATAGTTATAAAATATACGCTGTTATTGATGGGATTATTAATCATATCGGTATTTATTCATTATGGAACAATTTTTCCGCTTATAGAAATGATTTGTAAGAGTGCTATTTGTTGTAATTTCTTCAATGCTATGACATTAATGATTGGGGAACCTGTTATATGTATTATCATTATTGTTTTTTTGATTAATCATAAGGAAAAACAATATTATGATTCAATTTCATAAGGTTTATTATAAAAGCGAATTATTTTGTTCAATCGAACGAATAATTCTTTTTTTATTGTTTATACTACAAATGTTAAAGGAGGATTTATCAGATGAAATTTGAAGAAAGTCAAACAAAAGAAAATTTAATGCGTGCTTTTGCAGGTGAATCCCAAGCGAGAAATCGTTATACATTTGCTGCTGGTGAAGCCATTAAACAAGGGCATCATATGATAGGTGATGTGTTTTTATTTACAGCTAGTCAAGAAAAAGAACATGCTGAAATCTTTTATAATCATTTAGAGGCTATGGCTGGTGAAACAATTTTTATTGATGGTGGATATCCTATTGATATTTCTAAAGATGTGAAAACTTTATTAGATTATGCAAAGCATAATGAATATGAAGAATATGAAGATGTTTATCAAAAATTTGCTGAAGTCGCTTCGCAGGAAGGATTCTTAAAAGTTGCTCAAGATTTTCAAAACATTGCGGAAATTGAAAAAACACATGGTGATCGTTTTGGACAACTAGCAACTTGGATGGAAAACAATGAACTTTATCATTCTTCTTCATCGGTTCAATGGACATGTTTAAATTGTGGGTTTATTTTTGAAGGAACTCAAGTTCCAGAAAAATGTCCAGTATGTCAACATGATCAAGGATATTTTATTCGTTTAGAATATGCACCTTTTATGAAATAAATGCTTTTATAGCATTTTTTTCTTTTGGTTTTAATGTTAAAATAGAACCAAGAGGTGAAAATCATGAATATATTTGCATTATTAAAAGTGACAAAAGATTTAACCAATAGTGAAAAAGCTATCGTAGAATTTATTTTAAAACATCCTCAACAGTTCTTAGAGATGAATACAAAACAAATCAGTCAAGAATGTTATGTTTCAACATCTAGTATCTATAGATTATGTGAGAAATTAAATTTATCAGGTTTATCTGAATTAAAAGTCAGGATATCTGGTTCAATAGAAAGCTATTTAAAAGAAAATGAAAATATTGATTTTAATTTTCCAATTCAACAAAATCAAACTCATTTTGAAATGATGAATAATTTAAAAGCTGATTATAAACAAACAATTGATTCAACATTTGAACTATTTCAATTAGATCAATTAAAACATGCTGTAAATGCTATGAAAAAAGCTAAATTTATAGATATTTATACATCTGCAGGGAATGTTCCTTTTGCCTTAAACTTTCAATTTCAAATGCAAGAAATCGGGGTTATTGTCAATGTGCCAATTGATGAGTATCGTCAACGTTTAAGTGCTTCATCAAGTGATAAGACTCATTTTGCTATTATTATTTCCTTTGGCGGGAGAGGTATCTTATCACCTATTTTACCTGCTATATTAAATCAAAATAAAACACCAATTTTATTAATATCTTCAACTGAATATCATCCTATTAATACGCATATTGACTATCAATTATTTATGAGTTCACATGAAGATCATTATCATAAAATATCATCTTATTCAACAAGACTTTCTTTACTTTATATATTAGATGTTTTATATACTTGTTATTTTGAATTAGATTATGATTATTTCTTACAAAAGAAATTAGAATACTATCAAGTCATCAGAGAAAATAGTGAAAAATGATAAAAAATTATTTTTTTACTGATTTATAAATAAAAAAAACGTAATATTTTTTCAATTTATAATGATTGAATTGAGTGAGTATATTCTTTTGTTATATGATAGGAACATAGGAGGGAAAGAAAATGGATATTAAAGCAATTATGTGTGATGTGGATGGGACATTACTAACAAGTGAACAAGTTGTTTCACCATTTACAATTGAAATGATTAAAGCAGCAAGAGAAAAAGGAATTTTATTTGGTTTATCAACGGGTCGTGATGTGAATAGTGTTCAAACATTATTAAAAGAATGGGGTATTGAAGGTTTAGTTGATTCGATTGTTGGAACAGGTGGAGCTGAAATTTATGATTATGTTTTAAATGTTGAAAAATCAAGTTATCCATTAGATGGAGAATTAATTAAAGATATTATGAAACATTATGAAGGAATGGATTTAAACTTTGCAATTCCTTATGATGGTATCTTATTTGCTCCAAAAGATGATCGTCATATTCAAATGCTGGCAACTGCTGATAAAGTTCCTTATCAAGTTACTGATTTTGATGAATTCTTAAAAGAACCTAAACCAAAATTAATTATTGTTTGTGATGAGGATTATATGGATAAAGTCATTGAAAGAAGTCAAACATTCTCAAATGATAAATTCAAATCATCTTCATTAAAAACGGCAAGTGTTTTATATGAATATATGGATCCAAGAGTGACAAAAACACATGGTTTAGAAGAAGTTATGAAAATGCATGGTTTGACAATGGAACAATTATGTACATTTGGAGATGCAGATAATGATTATGATATGACACTTAATGCTGGTGTTGGTGTTGCTATGGCAAATGGTAGTGATAAAACAAAGAGTGTTGCTGATTATATCACGGATGATAATAATCATGATGGAATTGGTAAATTTATTCAAGAACATATTTTATAAGGGATACGATGGTATTCCTTTTTTTGTAAAAAAAAGGAGTAAAAACTCCTTAAAATAAATCTGTTGATAAATAACGATCACCACCATCAGGAAGAATCACAACAATATTTTTATCTTTGTTTTCATCCATCATGGCTAATGTTTTGCCAACATATAAAGCCGCTCCAGAAGAAATACCAACTAAGATACCTTCACTTTTAGCTAGCTCTCTTGCTCCTTGATATGCCTGATGAGTTGTGACAACTTTGACTTCATCATAGATATCTTGATCAAGGATATCGGGAATAAAATTAGCGCCAATTCCTTGAATTTGATGAGGACCAGCTTTTCCTTGAGAAATAAGAGGAGAATCTGCTGGTTCAATCGCAATGACTTTCATCTGCGGATGTTTGGCTTTTAAATATTGCCCAATGCCACTAATAGTTCCGCCAGTACCAATTCCGGCTACCAGAATATCGATATGTCCATCCATCTGTTCATCGATTTCTGGACCAGTAGATAATAAATGAGCTTTAGGATTACTTGGATTGATAAATTGTCCAGGAATAAAACTATCAGGAATCTCTTGAGCTAATTGCTCAGCTTTTTCAATGGCTCCACTCATCCCTTGACTTCCAGGCGTTAAAACAAGCTCAGCACCAAAAGCCTTCATTAATTTCTTACGTTCTTCACTCATTGTTTCGGGCATTACAATCATCACATGAAAACCTAAAGAAGCCCCCATTGCACAAAGCCCAATGCCAGTATTTCCACTCGTTGGTTCAATAATTGTTGCGCCTGGTTTTAATTTTCCAGTTTCCAAAGCATCAAGTAGCATTTGTTTGGCAACACGATCTTTAATACTTCCAGCTGGATTATAATATTCTAATTTTGCAAAAAGATTTGCTTTTAATTGATTTTTTTCTTGAATACGATGTAGCTGCATCATAGGTGTATGACCAACTAATTCTTGAAACTGATGATATACATTCATGAAAACCCCTCCTTTAATTATTATGCTAATTATAAAAAGGCTTATGCAAAAAATCAAAGAATATGATAATATCTTTTCAGATGAAAAATAAAATGTTACAATAAGAAGAAATTGGAGGTAGATATCATGCGTAAAATAGATTATCATATGCATACTCACTTTTCAGCAGATAGTGAAGCATCACCTAGAGAACATATTTTAGCAGCCATAAACAAGGGTTTGGATGAGATTTGTTTTACTGATCATAAAGATTTTCATTATCCTTATTGTCCTTTTGATTTAGATGCTGATCGTTATTTTCATGAACTCAAACAATTACAAAAAGAATTTGCAAATCAAATCAAGATTAAGATTGGTTTAGAGATGGGGTTGGATGTTGAGTTCTATGATGAAATCAATGCTTTTGTTAATGCTCATGATTATGATTATGTTATTGGATCTATTCATGTCATTCATCAAAGTGAATTTTATGATCCAGCAGATTTTTTTAAAGGCAAAACAAAAGAAGAAGCTCATCAAGAATTTTTTGAAAATACCTTAGAATGTGTTCAAAAGTTTGATTGTTTTAATTGTTTAGGTCATCTGGATTATATTTGTCGTTATGGACCTTATGTTGATAAACAAGTCAATCATCAAAGATATCAAAGCATTATTGATGATATTTTTCAAACATTGATTCAAAAAGGAAAAGGAATAGAAGTGAATACTTCTGGGTATAAAGATAGAAAGACTTGTGGATTCCCGACTTTTGAACAAGTAGAAAGATATTATCAAATGGGTGGAAGAATCATAACTGTTGGCACGGATTCGCATACGAGTGATCGAGTTGGTGAACATGTGGAAGATGTTTTAAAAGAATATCAAAGAATTGGTTTTGATGATGTTTCGACTTTCACAAAAAGAGTTAGAGATTAGTGATATTATATGCTATAATGAAAGTACGTTCATAGGAGGGATAAAATGATCTGTTATAATAAAGAAGATATTGAAGATTTAAAGAATCATGAAGGTGAATATTATATGCCTAGTGCATTGTTTGATACAATGCAATATAAATTAGTTCGTTTAGAAGTGAAGTGGGCTTATGTGGCTTGTTTGAATGTTATGCTTAAGAGTCCATCTTTTGATAAAGATGGAAAAGCTTTTATCAAGGATGATCATCCACAAATGATAGAAGTCTTAAAAGATTTGGCTCATAAAAAGGTTGATCAAGAGAAAATGAGTGGTTATATTCAAGAGTTAGAAGAACAAGGTTTACTTGAAAGAAATGGCCGCGATGTTTATTTAAAGAAAATATGTAATGTTTTTTAGAATAGAGTTCTCTCTATTCTTTTTGAAAGGAGTTTTTTATGTTTCAATTCATTGTCAAAAAATTTATACCTCAATATCAAGAAACATCCTTACCCATTGTTAGAGAAAAATATGGAATCCTTTGTAGTATTTTATCTATTATCTGTAATGGTTTTATGGTTGTTTTTAAATTATTGTTTGGTTTTTTAACACAATCCGTGGCTATTCAAGCCGATGGTTTGAATAACTTATCTGATATGGGAAGTAACCTTGCTACGTTATTTGGCTTTAAAATGGCTGGAAAACATCCTGATGCTGATCATCCTTATGGTCATGGAAGATATGAATATATTACAGGATTAGTCATTGCTTTTTTAATATTATTAGTCGCTTTTTCATCTTTAAAAGAATCAGTTATGAAAATTATTGAACCACAAAAAGTTTATTTTCAAATTGCCGCTGTGATTGTTTTGGTTGTTTCTATCTTAGTTAAGTTTTGGATGTCCTCATTTAATAAGACGGCTGGGGAATTGATTCAATCAACATCACTCAAAGCAGCAGCTCAAGATAGTTTAAATGATGTTATGACAACCCTTGCAACACTTTTATCATTATGTTTTAGTTTAGTCACTGATTTACCGTTAGATGGAATCATTGGGGCTATTGTATCTTTATTTGTTTTAAAATCAGGAATTGATATTTTTAAAGATACTGTTGATCCTTTGTTGGGACAAGCACCAGATAAAGAATTGGTTGATGAGATTTATGAATATGTTATGTCTTTTGATAAAGTTATTGGGATTCATGATTTTATGATGCATGATTATGGACCGGGTAGAAAATATATGACGTTTCATGCTGAAGTGAATTGTTGTGATAATATTATGGATATTCATGATCAAATTGATTTGATTGAAAGAGAGCTATTAGAAAAGTTTAATATTTTAACAACTATTCATATGGATCCTATTGATATGAATGATGAATTAACCAATCAGTTAAGAGAAAAAGTCAAAGAGATTGTTGATGACATTAATCATCAATATAGTATTCATGATTTTAGAATTGTGAGTGGACCTACACATACAAACTTGATTTTTGATGTTTTATTACCTACTGGTGATCAAATTGCTCATACGGATTTAAAACAAGCTATTGAAAAGAAAGTTAAAGAATTAAGTCCAACATATTTTTGTGTTATTCAAATTGATCATTCTTTTATATAATGACAAAATTTTAAAAAATGTTTGACAATCTTTGATAGACACGTTAATATAATATCAACAACAGTGAAGGAAAGAGTAGTCTGTTTCAACTTTATAGAGAGTTCTTGGGTGGTGGAAAAGAACAAGGGAGAATAGGTGAAGATGGTTCTGGAGTTTCATTAGTGAATATTTAGCTAATGGCGGTTGTACCCGTTATTGTACTAGAGTATGATGGTACTCGAAAAGGTTGTTATAGTGATATAACAATGAATTAAGGTGGTAACACGGGTCATATAACTCGTCCTTAGATGGACGAGTTTTTTTATTTATATAAGGAGGTAAGCTATGATTGAATTAAAGCATATTAATAAAGTCTTTCATACCCAAAAGGGTGATATTGAAGCCTGTCGTGATGTGAATTTGACAATTCAAGATGGAGAAATCTTTGGTGTGATTGGTTATAGTGGAGCTGGGAAATCAACCCTTGTTAGAATTATTAATCAATTGGAAACTCAAACAAGTGGTGAAGTGATTATTGATGGTGTTGATATTTCTCGTTTAAGTGCACAGGATTTACGTCAAAAACGTACAAAGATTGGAATGATCTTTCAACATTTTAATTTGTTGTGGTCAAGAACAGTTCAAAAGAATATTGAACTCCCTTTAGAAATAGCTGGTGTCAACAAAGAAGAAAGAATCAAAAAAGCGAAACAGCTGATTGAACTTGTTGGTTTACAAGGACGTGAAAATGCTTATCCAAGTGAATTATCAGGTGGACAAAAACAACGTGTTGGAATTGCTAGAGCTTTAGCTAATGATCCAACAATCCTGCTTTGTGATGAAGCAACCAGTGCCTTAGATCCTGATACAACAGAACAAATCTTAGATTTATTAAAGAAAATCAATCAACAATTAAACATTACCATTGTGATGATAACTCATCAAATGGAAGTTGTTCAAAAGATTTGTCATCGTATTGCGGTTATGAGTGAAGGAACAGTTGTTGAGGAAGGACATGTGAAAGATATCTTTGAACATCCTCAACATATGATTACTAAACGTTTTGTAAGAGATATTTCTAGTAAAGTAGATGATGATAAATTAAATGCTGATTTAAAATTGATATATCCTGATGGTATCTTATTACGTTTAACTTTTGATGAAGATATTTCAAGACAGCCAATTGTTTCTCGGGTTATTAAAGAAACAGATTTATCGATTAGTATTGTTTCAGGGAATTTAACGAATACAATTGATAGTTCGTTTGGTGTATTGATTGTGAATGTTCTTGGTGGAGATAAAGCAGCATATGATGAAATTATTCAAAAATTTAAAGATTATCAAGTGATTGTGGAGGTGATATAAGATGAGTCAGTTGTTAAGTCAAATTGATTGGGATGCAATGTTATTGGCTATTCAAGAAACAATTTTTATGACTTTTATCTCTTTATTGATTGCAGTTATCTTGGGATTTTTATTAGGAATTATTCTTTATATCACTAAGGAAGATGGATTAAAACCTAATAAAATCATTCATCGTATCTTAGATTTTATTGTCAATCTATTAAGAGCAGTACCATTTATTATTCTAATCTTTATTCTCTTGCCAGTGACAGTCTTCCTGGTGGGAACAATGTTAGGGGCAAAAGCAGCTTTACCAGCTTTAATTATATCAAGTGCACCTTTCTATGCTCGAATGTGTATGATTGCATTAAGTGAGGTAGATAAGGGAACAATTGAAGCAAGTAAAGCCATGGGAGTAAGCAATTTACAAATTATTACTAAAGTCTTACTTCCTGAAGCGAAGCCAGCTTTGATTTCAAGTATTACAGTGATGGGTATATCTTTAGTTGGTTATACCGCAATGGCGGGATGTATCGGTGCTGGTGGACTTGGAAATCTAGCATATATGTATGGATATGCTAGACAAAATATGGTTGTGATGTATACAGCTACATTCTTTGTCTTGGTTATTGTTTTTGTGATTCAAGGCATTGGAGATTTTATTGTGAAAAAAGTAGATAAACGTTAAGGGGGAAATGAAAATGAAGAAATTTTTAAAAATTGCATTCGCATTATTATTGGTTGTAGGAATTGCTGGTTGTGGTAGTAATAAAAAAGCTGCAACTGATCAAAAGAAATTAGTTGTTTCAGCAACATTAGATCCACATTCTAAAATCTTAGAAGAAGCAAAACCAATCTTAAAAGATAAATATGGGATTGATTTAGAAATTAAAGTTTTAGATGATTATTATATTTTTAATAAAGCATTAAATAGTGGAGATGTTGATGCTAACTATTTCCAACATCGTCCTTTCTTTGATGGTGAAGTTGAAGAACATAAATACGACATTGTTGAAGCTGCTGGTATCCACTTAGAACCATTTGGTTTTTATTCAAAAACAATTAAAGATAAAAAAGATATTCCTAATGGAGCAAAAGTTATTATTTCTAATTCTGTTGCTGATCATGGAAGAATCTTAGGAATCTTAGAAGATGCTGGATTAATTCAATTAAGTGATAAAGTTGATCGTTTAAAAGCAACAGTGAAAGATATTACTTCTAATCCAAAGAATTTAAAATTCACTGAAATTAAACCAGAATTATTATCAACAACATTCCAAAATGGTGAAGGTGATTTAGTTGCGATTAATGGAAACTATGCTTTACAAGCTAAATTAAATCCATTAAAAGATGCCGTTATTATTGAATCAGTAGATGTTGATAATCCTTATGTCAATATTGTTGCTGTACAAAAAGGTCATGAAAATGATGAAAAGATTAAAGCTTTAATTGAAGTATTAAAATCTGATGAAATCAAAGAATTTATTGAAAAAACATATAAAGGTTCAGTCATTGTTGTAGAATAAGATGAGTTTTCTCATCTTTTTCTTTATTTTGTTTAAGTCAATAAGCGATTAAGGTATAATAATAGAAAAGTAGGTGATGAATGTGAAAATATGTTTTAATCATTTGTTATTGGCTTTTTCTTATGCTTTAGATTGTGTTGAGCAAGATTGTTGTTATGTTTCGCATTTTCATGGTAAGAGGATTGCATATTTTAGTATGAAAATGGGTGAGTATTTTCAATTGAATCAAGAAGCAATGAATCATTTAATAGCGTGTGCCATTTTACATGATAATGGGATGAGTGAATATTATAAATATGGTGAACATCTTGATGTGGATGAGTTTTTAAAGGCTCATTGTATTGCAGGAGAAAGAAATATGAGCTATTTACCTTTTTATCATCATATTGAAGATGTTGTTTTATATCATCATGAAAGAGTTGATGGAAAAGGTCCTTTTCATAAAGTTGAAAAAGATATTCCCCTCTATTCACAAATTATTCATCTTGCTGATTGGGTTGATATTCATTATTCATTTAAAAAAATGGATCCTATAGGTTATCAAAAAATGCTCAATGATATCAAAGAATTAGAAGGCATTCATTTCAGTCAGGAAGTCATTCAAGCTTTCATTTCTACCATTACCTTTGAAGTCATTGAACAAGATCTTTATGCTTTAAACTATGAATTAAAAAATAATGAGTATCTGACTTATCGTGAAATACCTCATTCTCAAGTTCTTTCAATCTGTCAATTATTTGCCCATATTATTGATAGCAAATCACCACATACCAAATCCCATTCCATTGGGGTAGCGACTTTAGCATCTCAAATGGCAATATATTATCATAATGATCAAGATAAAGTTTTACAACTTTTTATTGCTGGAGTTTTACATGATGTTGGAAAATTGGTTATTGATCGCGATATCTTAGAAAAGCCAGCTCAATTAACTGATCGTGAATATACGTATATGCAAACACATGCGTATTATACTTATCGTATTTTAACTGATATGGATTTAGGTGATATTGTTCATTGGGCAAGTTTTCATCATGAGAAATTAGATGGTAGTGGCTATCCGTTTGGTAAAGTTGGAGATGAACTAGATTTTAATGACCGTTTATTGGCTTGTTGTGATATTTATCAAGCTTTAACAGAAGATCGTCCTTATAAAAAAGCTTTGTCACATCAAGAAAGTATAAAAATCATGCGTGAAATGGCTCATCAAAATAAAATTGATAGTCAGATTGTAGAAGATATTAATCGTATTTTTTAGGAGATATCATAAGATATCTCTTTTTGTGAATAAAAAATAGCACATAAAGTGCTATTTTTAAATTAAATGATATCTTTCTAATAATTCTTCAACAATCGTTCCTTCAAATTGTTTTAAAGCTTTTTTACCAGCTACTCTATATAAGAATGGAAGATGAATTTCGTCTAACTTTTTACCATCCATCATTTTAGATGTTGCATCTAATAAATCTCTTACATCATAACAAGATCCCCAAACTTCAGGCACACCACGATCAATATCTAATAGTGTATAAACAGCTTCCATACCAGTTCTCACTGAATATTCTGTTGTAAAGATGGTATCACGAACGGTTTCAGCAAATTGTCCAATAAAGGCAAAGTTGACACTTCCTTCAGGAACAACCAAAGGACGATCACCTTTTCTTCTAGGCATAAAGAAAGCTGTAATATAAGGCATCATACATGGAATGGTGCTTGCAGAATGTGTGGCTAAATCTAAGATTTGATCTTCAGGAACACCCATATGATAAAGCCATTCTTCACAAATCTCGATACCTGTACATTCTTTCATAGGCTTTTTAATAAAGTTACCAGGAACATCAGTATACAAACCATAAATCCATCCAACCAATTGATGATCAGGCTGAGCTTTAAAATGAGGTTGACGATTAAAAGTATAACTCATTAACCAATTAGAATCCTTAACAGTCACAATTCCTCCAGTAACAACCTTTCCAGAGAATGGATCACGTTTACAGATTTTTTCAAGATATGGTGGAATCTTATCATCTAAAGTTGTCACTGTTGCTGACTCCCAATTAGTGGAAGCAATATCCCCACAGAACTTATCAGGATGACCAAAATCAGGATGTTGAGCAGCAATATTTTTCCATAATTGCCAACAACCACCTTCACCTTCTTTGGTATTCATGATAGGGGCATGTGTATTATCACCTAAAGAAGAATTTTCTGTACAGCTACCATTGGTAATAAAGAGTAAATCATTGGTTGTTAAATCAATAATTTCTTCTTCACCATTGTGTAAACAAATAATATGTTTTGCAATTTTTTGTTCATCATGGAATTCAAATTCTACATTTGTGACTTGTGTATTGTAATGAAATTTTACATGATGTTCTTTTAAATATTTTATCATTGGTAGGATTAATGATTCATATTGATTATATTTTGTAAATTTTAAAGCACTAAAATCAGGTAATCCACCAATATGATGAATAAATCTTTGAATATACAATTTCATTTCCAAAGCACTATGCCATGTTTCAAAAGCAAACATTGTACGCCAATATAACCAGAAGTTAGATTCAAAAAATTCAGGATCTAAAACATCAGTAATTGTTTTATCATACAATTGTTCATCAGGGGTCATAAATAATTCCATAATACTCATGGCTGCCTTATCAGACAAAGCAAACTTCCCATCAGTATGCGCATCTTCACCACGATTAATAGTTGCACGCATTAATGAATAATTAGGATCTTTTTTATTTAACCAATAATATTCATCTAAGACAGAAATCCCTTCAGTTTCAATAGAGGGAATAGAACGGAATAAATCCCAAAGACATTCAAAATGATTTTCCATTTCACGTCCACCACGAATAATAAATCCCTTTTCTTGATTATAAATACCATCACAAGCTCCACCAGGTAAATCCATTTCTTCTAAAATATGAATATGTTCACCTTTCATTTGTCCATCACGAACTAAAAAACATGCAGCAGATAATGAAGCCAAACCAGAACCAACTAAATAAGCAGACTTTTGATCAACACCTTCAGGTTTTAATGGCTTTGCAAAAGCCTCATAATTTCCATTACTATAATACATTATACATTCCTCCTTGTTTATCTGACTTTATTATAGTCATGAAAGGGAAGTGATTCTATGGACAACAAAATAGGAGTGGTTAAAGTTTAACCACTCCTATCATATTGGTAAAAGATTGGACATTTCTATAGGTTTGTCTAGTATTTTCCTTCAAAACGTAAAAGAGCTTTATGAAAATCTCCTTCAATTAATGTACTTAAATTAAAGATAAGACTTTCATAATCATGATTCATTCCTTGATCAATCCAATCAATAGCCATTCCTACAAAAGCATACTTATAAAAATCAGCAATAAACTTCTTATATTTCTCATCAACATGCATTCCTTTAGCTTGTTCCTCTACCACATTAATTAATAAATTATAAGTTACTTGATATAAATGTTCAATTAAATATTCTTTACTAATTGAATGATAAGTATTTAAAATAAAAGATTTATTTGCTAGTGCATATTCAAATAAGGCTCTTACTCCTTGTTGCCAAGTCTCATAAGTATCATTTCCTTTTAAAAACTTCTCTGTTTCATTTTTATAAATCCAATCAATTAAATCATAAATATCTTGAAAATGATAATAAAAAGTATGACGATTAATTTCACAATCATCCGTAATATCACCAACAGTTATCTTTGATAATGTTTTGGTTTCTAATAATTTCTTTAATGATGAAGCCATGGCTTTCTTTGTAATTTGTGACATCTTTACACCCTCTTTTATTTAGTATAACAAAATTCTAAAGACTTGAAAATATTCATCAGGTTTTGAATTCTATTTCAAAAGAGTTTATAATATGATTAAGTGGAGGGTGAAAAGATGAAAGTATTATTAATTAATGGAAGTACCCATCAACATGGTTGTACTTATACAGCATTAGAAGAAGTATCAAGAGCTTTAAAAGAAGAAGGGATTGAGACTGAAATTCATTGGATTGGAAATCAATCTTATAGTGATTGTATTGCATGTGGTAAATGTCGTGAAACTGGTGAATGTGTTTTTAAAGATGGAGTTAATATTTTAGTCAATAAAGCCAAGGATTGTGATGGTTTTATCTTTGGAACACCTGTTTATTATGCACATCCAAGTGGTCGGATTTTAGATGTTTTAAATCGTGCATTTTATTCTGGATCAAAGTATTTTGCGCATAAACCTGGTGCTGCTATTGCGAGTGCAAGACGTGCTGGAACAATTGCTTCAATTGATGTTTTAAATAAATATTTTACAATTAATCAAATGCCAATTGTTTCTTCAACATATTGGAATGAAATTCATGGTAATACGCCTCAAGAAGCTTTACAAGATGAGGAAGGTATGCAAACAATGTATAACCTAGGTAAAAATATGGCTTGGTTATTAAAATGTATTGAGGCTGGAAAAGAAAAAGGAATACAAGTTCCGGTAAATGAAAAGAAACATACTAATTTTATAAGATAATGAAATAATGCAAATTGACAAGGAGATGAAATCATGGAAGAAGGATTAAGTATAGCTGAAGTGAGTCAAAAATTTGATATCAGTTCAACGACTTTACGTTATTATGAAAGAATTGGATTGATGGATCCTGTGAAAAAGAATGCAAGTGGTCATCGTTATTATACAGAACATGATTTTAGACGTATCAATTTTATTAAATGTATGCGGACTTCTGGGATGACAGTTGAACAAATCAAAACATATGTTGATTTATTTCATGAAGGAGAACATACCATTCCTCAAAGAAAAGAATTGTTGATTAATCAGTTAGCAAATTTAAAGCAACAAGTTGAAGAATTACAAACAGTTATCCAATATCTTGAAAATAAAATAGATAATTATGAAGATACTCTTGTCAAACGTGAATTAGAACAAAGACATAAAGAAGAAAAATAAAAATTTCTTCTTTTTTTCTATTGACTTATAGTTCACTATAAGTATTAAGATAAAGCTGTCAAGGAGGAGAGAAAATGAAAACATGGTTAATTACAGGATGTTCTAGTGGAATTGGAAAAGGAATAGCAAAAGTAGCTTTAAAGAAAGGTTATCAAGTTGTTGTCACAGCAAGAAATACTGAAAAGTTAAAAGATTTATATGAAGCATACCCAAAAACTTGTTTACCTGTTTCTTTAGAAATGACAGATAAACAAAGTATTCAAAATGTTGTAAAAGTGACAAATGAGAAGTTTGGACCAATTGATGTCTTAATCAATAATGCTGGACATGGATATCGAGCAGCAGTTGAAGAAGGTGAAGAAGCTGATATTGAAGAATTGTATGATACCAATGTCTTTGGACCAGTTACTTTAATTAAAGAAGTTTTACCTCAAATGAGACAACAACAAAGTGGAACAATTGTGAATGTTTCATCGATTGCTGCAGTGCGTTCAGCCTTAGGAAGTGGTTATTATGCTTCTAGTAAAGCAGCTTTAGAACTCATAACTGATGCATTAATCAAAGAAGTGAAACCTTTAGGGATAAGAGCTATGATTGTTGAACCAGGTTCTTTTAGAACAAAGTTCTATGATGAAGCGTTAAAAGGAACAGCCATTAAAGTTGATGATTATGTCAAAGCAGGTGTCAAAAGAAGGGAAGAAACCGTGAATGCCAGACAACAACCAGGTGATCCTGATAAAGCTGGAGAAGTGATTGTAAAAGTGATTGAACAAGATGAATTACCTCATACCTTATTATTAGGTAGTGATGCTGTGAAGATTGTTTCTCAAGAATTAGAAAGAAAGTTAAAAGAAATTCAAGACTATCAAAATATCAGTGAACAAACAGATTTTTAGAACCTTTTTATAGGTTCTTTTTATGATATAATGAATATATAAAGAAAGAGGTGATTGCATGTTGCTTAAGCAAATGAAATACTTTATAACAATTGTAGATTGCCATAGTTTTACAGAAGCTGCTGAACTTTGTTATATATCTCAATCAGCAATCTCACAACAGATGAAAGCTTTGGAAAATGAACTTGGTGTAGAACTTTTTAAAAGAAATAATCGTCAATTTACATTGACTTTAGCAGGAGAATATTTTTATCGACATGGTAAGGAATTAATAGAAGAAATTGAAAACTTGAAAAAAGAAACAATTAGGCGAGGAGAAGATCAAGAACTCTCTTTAAAGATAGGTTATTTAAGATGTTATGGAGCACAAGAATTACATCATGCGATTGCACAATTTTCTAAGACCTATCCAGAAGTCGCTATTTCTATTACCAATGGAACACATGAGGAATTATATGAATTATTAAAATCTCATGATGTTGATTTGGTGATTAGTGATCAAAGACGTGCTTTTAATAATGACTATTTTAATTATGAATTATTGTATAGTGATTGTTTTATTGAAATATCGAATTTAAATCCTTTAAGTCAAAAAGATAAATTAACAAAAGAAGATTTAAAAAGAATTTCTTGTATTTTGGTTTCTACCAAACAACAAGAATCAACTGAAAAAGATTTTTATCAAAATACATTAGGTTTTTCAAATCAATTCTTATTTGCTCAAACTTTAGAAGAAGCAAGATTGATGGTTGTAAGCAACCGTGGCTTTTTACCGATTGAAGCTGTAGGAACATTACCACCTCCTGCTCCTGGTATCTCTCGTATTCCTTTATATCATCATGATAAACAATTGCAACGAAATTATTGTGCTTTTTGGGAGAAAGCAAAAACAAGTTATTATATTGAAGAATTTGCTGAATTGTTAAGACAATTATTAAAAGAAATATAATGAAAATGATTGTTATCCAATAGCAAGAAAATGAATGTTAAAACTGTATAGATAAAATTTTTAGTCAACTTCTATAAAGTTGCATTAATGAGGCTTAGTCAATAAGAATGTATATCTTGTGAGCTCTAAGACGAAGAAGCATTGTTCTTTTCTTATATTTATATTGAAAAGAAATTTCAAACAATACGATGGCAAAAGAGAATAAAGTCTATAATATAACAAGAGATGAGGTGATTGAGGATGTATTATCTTGATACAAATTATCCTTTTGAACAATTTAAAATGGATATTGCAGTTGAGCCATATGTGGATAAAAGTATGCTGATTAATAAATTGAATCCTTTAATAAAAACAAGAAACCGATATGTATGTATTACCCGTCCAAGAAGATTTGGAAAAACAATGAATGCCAATATGCTAGGAGCATATTATACCCAAGATTATGATGCATACGAATATTTTAAAGACTTGAAAATTGCTCAAGTAGAATCTTTTAAAGAACATATCAATAAATATCATGTGATTTATATTGATTTCAGCAGACTTCCTGATCCATGTCATAGTTTTGAAGAATATATAAGTTGGATAAAAAACGCTTAAAAAGCGATTTAGAGAATGCTTATGGAATAATAAGCATTGAGAATAATCCTATTCAAGATGCATTCCTTGAAACAAATCATAAATTTATCTTTATTATGGATGAATGGGATAGTATTTTTTATAAAAATTTTATTAAAGATAAAGATAAAAATGCTTACTTAGAATTTTTAAAAGGATTATTAAAAGATCAGCCTTATGTAGAATTAGCATATATGACAGGAGTACTTCCAATTGCAAAGTATTCCAGTGGTTCTGAATTGAATATGTTTAGAGAATATAATTTTATAAATGATAGGACTTATGAAGATTACTTTGGCTTTGATGAAAAGGAAGTTAAAGAATTATCAAAGCATTTTTCAAAACTCTCTTTTGAAGTCTTAAAAAAATGGTATGATGGATATTATAAATCAGATGGCAGTAGCCTTTTTAATCCACGTTCTGTATCGTTTGCTTTAATGGATGGAATATGTCTTAATTATTGGACAGAAACGGGTCCGATGAATGAAATTGATGAATATATTGAACATAATACCAATGCCGTAAGAGAAGATATCGTCAAGATGGTAGCGGGTATTCCAGTGGAAGTAGAATTAGAGGGATATAGCGTATCTTCATTACAATTAGACAGTCGTGATGAAATTCTATCTGCAATGGTTGTGTTTGGTTTTTTATCTTATCATGATGGCTTCTTAAGAATACCAAATTATGAATTAATGGAGAAATTCCAAAATGTACTAAAAAGAAAGAGTATGGGAACTGTTGCAGAGATTGTTAATAATTCAAAAAATGTATTGGATGCAACGATTGCATTAGATGCACAAAAGGTTGCACAGTATATTGAAGAAGTAGATAATCGTGAAATACCATTCTTACAATACAACGATGAAAACAGTTTATCTTGTGTCATAACATTATGTTATCTCCATGCTAGAAATTATTATGATATAACAAGAGAAGATAAATCTGGAAAAGGATATGTAGATTATCTCTTTATACCAAAGAAAAAAGGATATCCAGCAATTGTTTTAGAACTGAAGTTTGATAAATCTGCACAAGAAGCAATCAATCAGATTAAAAAGAAAAATTATGTAGATCGTGTAAAAGATTATGAAGAAATTTTGTATGTAGGGATTAATTATTCTACTAATACTAAAGATAATAAACATCATCATTGTATTATTGAAAAATACAAATAAAGAGAATCAGTATAATGACTTTTCAATTTATGATTGAGTAATAAGCATATGTTTATTACTCTTTTTTGTATAAGTTTTACTTATGAGAATGATAAGAAATTGAAATTGTTCTTATAAAAAGAAAATCTTACAATAAAGGTGTCAAAAAGGAGATGATGAAATGAAAACTTTAATTGTTTATTTTTCTCATAATCATGAAAATTATGTGAATGGTCAAATTCAAAATTTGAAGGTTGGCAATACGAAAGTTGTTGCCTTAAAGATGCAAAAAATGCTAGGAGCAGATATTTTTGAAATCAAACCACTTCATGATTATCCTTATCAATATCATGAATGCACTGAATTGGCAAAAAAAGAACTACATGAAAATGTGAGACCAAAAATTAAGAATATTGTTTCTCATATTGAACAATATGATTATATCTATTTAGGGTATCCTTCTTGGTGGGGAACAATGCCCATGTGTGTATGGACATTCTTAGAAAATTATAATTTTTCATGTAAACATATTTATCCTTTCTGTACTCATGAAGGCAGTGGGATGGGAAGAAGTGAAAAAGATATTCAAAAAATATGTCCAGATAGTTATGTTCATACTGGTTTGGCGATTGTTGGAAGTCAAGTTTTAGATAGTGATAACAAGATAGAAGAATGGTTAAAGGGGGAATAAAAATGTCAATAAGTCAAAAAGCTCAAGAATATCATGAAAAAATGTTTCCGAATTACAAGTCACAATTATTAAAAACAGATCCTGAATTTATTGAATTGTTTGATAATTTTGCCTTTGATGAAGTTGTGAATTATGATGATTTAGATGATCATACAAGATTTATAGCTATTCTTGCAACATTGCTAGGATGTCAAGGAATTGATGAATTTAAAACAATGTTAATAGGAGCCTATCATTTTGGTGTCACGCCTATTGAAATGAAGGAGATTGTTTATCAAGCAGTTGCTTATTTAGGAATAGGTAGAGTTCTTCCTTTTTTACACGCTGTTAATGATTTTTGTAAAGCTCATGATATTGTTTTGCCTTTAAAAGGACAATCAACAACGACAATTCAAAATCGATTAGAAAAAGGACGACTTGCTCAAGTAGATATCTTTGGAGAAAGTATGCATGATTTTTATAAATCTGGTAATGAAGATTCAAAACATATCAATTATTGGTTAACTGATAATTGTTTTGGTGATTATTATACAAGAAAAGGTCTTGATTATAAACAAAGAGAATTAATAACATTTTGTTTCTTGTTAGCCCAAGGTGGTTGTGAACCACAATTAACTTCACATGCTGCGGCTAATGTGAGATTAGGAAATAGTAAAGCGTTTTTAATCAAAGTCATATCACAATGCATTCCTTTTATTGGTTATCCAAGAAGTTTAAATGCTTTGCATTGTGTTGAAACATTGAAGGAGGATAAATAATATGCAAAAAAGACGATTAGGAAAAACAAATATGTATGTCAATCCAGTAGGGTTAGGATGTATGGGATTTTCTCATGCTTATGGTATAGCTGAAGATAGAGACACGGCGATTCAAACAATGAAAGAAGCACATGCATTGGGATATGATTTCTATGATACAGCCGAGTGTTATACTGGTGAAAATGCCGATGGTAGTATTTCTTATAATGAAGAATTGGTGGGTGCTGCGATTCAAGATTTCAGAGATGAAGTCATTGTTGCAACAAAATTTGGTGTTGAACACAAGGGAGATCATTTAGAACTGGATAGCTCACCAGCAGCGATTAGAAAATCATTAGAAGGCAGTTTAAAAAGATTAAATGTCGATTCTATTGATTTGTATTATCAACATCGTATTGATCCTAAAGTTGAACCAGAAGTTGTGGCGGGAGTTATGAAAGAGTTAATTACAGAAGGAAAGATAAAAGCGTGGGGAATTAGTGAAGTGAATGAAGATTATTTAAGACGTGCACATGCTATTTGTCCTGTAACTGCTATTCAAAATAGATATTCAATGATTGCAAGATGGCATGAAAACTTATTTGATGTCTGTGAGGAGTTAGGAATCACTTATGTTGCTTTTTCACCTATGGCAAATGGATTGTTAACAGGTCAATTTAGCAATCAAACGAAGTTTCCAGAAGGTGATTTTAGAAATAAAATGCCTCAATATCAAGAGGAAGGTTTTCAAAAAGCCCAAGCATTATTAGAAATCTTAAAAGATTTAGCCAATAAGAAAAATGCGACAATGGCACAAATCTCATTAGCATGGATGATATGTAAAAAAGACTTTATCATACCTATTCCTGGAAGTCGTAAACTTTCACGTTTGGAAGAAAACTTTCAAGCCGGAAATGTAACATTGACAAAAGAAGAAATTCAAAGTATTGATGATAAATTAGAAACTATGGAATTTGATGTTTTTGGTGGACATTAAGGAGGCTATAAAATGAAAAAGGATGTCATGATAGTAACCGGTGCTGGTCAAATCAGTATGGCGATTGCCAGAAGAATGGGTTATGGAAAAAAGATTATCATGGGTGATAAGAAGATTAAAAATGCGAAAAGTATTGCTAAAATCATGAATGATGCAGGATATGATGTTGAACCTATTGAAATGGATTTATCTTCAAGAGAATCTATTTTAAATATGATTCAAATTGCTAAAAGTTATGGTGATATTTCAATGCTTATTAATGGTGCTGGTGTTTCGCCAAGTCAGGCACCAATTGAAATGATTTTAAAAGTGGATTTATATGGTACAGCTGTTTTGTTAGAAGAAGTTGGAAAAGTGATTAAAGAAGGCGGTGTTGGAGTTACCATTTCAAGTCAATCAGGTCACCGTATGAAACAATTAACAGCATTGGAAGATGAACAACTTGCCATCACTCCAACTGAAGAATTATTATCACTTGATTTGTTACAAGTTGATAATATTCAAGATACTTTACATGCTTATCAGTTAGCTAAACGTTGCAATGAAAAACGTGTGATGTCAGAAGCTGTAAAATGGGGTCAACGTGGAGCAAGAGTTAATTCTATTTCACCAGGGATTGTTGTAACACCTCTAGCAATCGATGAATTTAATGGACCAAGAGGAGACTTTTATAAAAACATGTTTGAAAAATGTCCAGCAGGTAGACCAGCAACAGCAGATGAAGTTGCTAATGTCGCTGAATTATTGATGAGTGAAAAAGGTGCTTTTATAACAGGCACAGATATTTTGATTGATGGTGGAGCAACGGCTTCTTATTTCTATGGACCATTAAAGCCAGAATAGGAGAGGTCATATGCGTCAAAAAGTTGTGATTATTTCTTCGAGTCCTAGAAGAAATGGAAATAGTGAAATATTATGTAATCAATTTTTAAAAGGAGCTAAAGAAGCAGGATGTGAAGTAGAAAAAATCAATTTAAATGATTATACAATTCAACCTTGTCTAGCTTGTGAATATTGTCGTAGACATCAAAATATATGTTGTCAAAAAGATGATGCTAATAAGATTATTCAAAAAATGATAGATGCCGATATATGGGTTTTATCTTCACCTGTTTATTTTTATAGTATCAGTGCACAAATGAAATTATTGATTGATCGTTTCTTTGCAAGAGAATATGAAATGAGAGAAAGTCAAAAACGTAAAAAGGTTTATTACATTATAACAAGTGGAGCATCGGATTTAAGTGAACATACAGCGACTATTGAATCATTAAGAGGTTTTATACAAGTTTTAAGAACTGTTGATGAAGCAGGTATAATGAATGGAGCTGGAGCCTTTTTAAAGGGTGATGTTTTAAAGCATCCGGCTTATCAATCTGCTTATGAGATGGGTAAACAGATGAAAGAAATGGAGGAAGATTTATGAATGATTTTCAATTTCAAAACACTACAAAAGTCTATTTTGGAAAAAATCAATTATCACATTTACATAAAGAAGTTTTAAAATATGGTAACAAAGTTTTAATTGCTCATGGTGGTAATTTTATTAAAAATTCATCACTTTATCAAAACGTCATTGATGAACTTGAATCAAACCATATCCAAGTCTTTGAATTAGGAGCAGTTGAACCTAATCCTAGGCATACAACTGTGAATAAAGGTGTTAAGATCTGTAAAGAAAATGATATTCAAACTGTTTTAGCCATTGGTGGAGGTTCAACGATTGATTGTTGTAAAGCGATTGCTGCAACAGCATTGTCAGATAGTGATAATATTTGGGATTTGATTGAAGGAAAAGTATCTTGGAAAGATGCTTTGGCAGTTATTGCAATGCCAACAATTGCTTCAACAGGAAGTGAAATGGATAAATCATGTGTCATTGCTAATGTAGAACTGGGAGTAAAAAGTGGAATCAATGGAAAAGCTATCCGACCTAAAGCAGCCTTTCTAGATCCTACAAATACCTTTAGTGTTCCTCCTCATCAAACTGCATGTGGTGGTTTTGATATTATGGCTCATTTGTTTGATATGAATTACTTTGTTAATGCTGATAAATATCCATTACAATTCAATGTTGTGGAAACTCTTTTAAAAACAGTTCGTCAAAAATTACCGATAGCTATAAAAGAACCAGAAAATTACGAAGCACGTGCAACCATGCTTTGGGCAGCCAGTTGGGCATTGAATAGCTTTTGTACATCAGGTTTTAAAACACAAGCATCTTTACATGCTTTAGAACAATTTTCTTCGACATTAGATTTAACTCATGGATTAGGACTTGCTATTTTAACTCCAAAATGGATGAAATATTTATTGGATAGAGATCAAAGTGTTGCGAATGATTTTGCAAGATTTGGAGTCAATGTCATGGGTGTGGAAGATGGAAATGATAAGGTGGAAGTGGCATATCAAGCTATTGATGCTTTACAAAATTTTATTAAAGATGAGTTGGGATTACCTGTTCATTTATCTGAATTAGGAATTAAAAATCTTCCAATTGAAGAAATGGTTGAAAAAGCAACCAAAGGTGAAAAGTCATTACCAAGAGCATATCGTCAATTAACGAAGGAAGATTGTGCACACATTTATTGTATGTGTTTATAATTCTATAAGCATATTGATTTAAAAAATAAAAACTCTACGTTATAATAATAAAGAAAGTGAGGACTAGATATGAAAAAGATGATAAGAATAGCTTTCTTTTATGTTATATTAGCATTGATAGGTGGAGTCTTTTATCGTGAGTTTACAAAGTTTAATGGTTTTACAGGAGTAACAGTACTTGCTGATGTTCATGTGCATTTAATGGTACTTGGTGTCTTTATGTTTATGATTTTAGCCTTGTTTGTAAAAAACTTGCCATTATTAAAAGAAAAACGTTTTTCACAGTTTATGATAATTTATAATATTGGTTTATTATTAACTGTTATTATGATGGTTATAAGAGGAATGACGCAAGTTTTGACTATGACACTAACAAGTGGTATGAGTGCAGCGATTTCTGGAATGGCTGGAATTGGACATATTTTCTTAGGAATTGGTTTAATTTTATTAATGATAACTTTATTGAAAGTAACTCAAGAAGATGCATAAAATTCTACTCTTTGTGAGTAGTTTTTTTATGTTATAATAAAGAAAATAAGAAATGAGGTATAAAAAGTGAGAGATTTAGATAATGTTTGTTTAGAAGTAGAACACAACTGGGAAAAGGATTATTTAAGTGTGTCACCAGAGATAGTTCAAACATCAACATTTCAATTTAAAAATTTTGATCATTATGTAGAGGTGAATGCTCATGGACAACATGCGTATACATATACAAGAGGAGATAATCCAACTTTAGAAATCTTAGAAAAGAAAATTGCAAGATTAGAAAAAGGTGAATGTGCAAGAAGTTATGCTTCTGGAATGGGGGCTATTTCAGCAACAATCTTAAGTTTAATCAATAAAGATGAACATGTGATTATTGTTAATACTGTTTATGGTTCATCAGTAAAATTGATTCAAAGTTTAAAACGTTTTGGGGTTGAAAGTAGTAAAATAGATGTTTGTGAAACAAGTGAAATTTTTGATTATATTCAAGATAATACGAAGATGATTTATTTTGAAAGTCCATCATCACAAAAATTTGAATTATTAGATTTAAAAATGATTGCTGACGTAGCAAAAGAAAAAGGAATTTATACAGTCATTGATAATACTTGGTCAACCCCATTATTTCAAAATCCTTTAGAATATGGAATAGATGTTGTGATTCATTCATGTTCTAAGTATATTGGTGGACATAGTGATATTGTTGGTGGCATTGTTGTAACCAATCAGAAACTTATGAAGAAGATTGATGACTTTGGACAAATTCTTGTTGGGGCAACAATGGCTCCTATGAATGCATGGCTTGCTATTCGAGGTTTAAGAACATTGCCTGTGCGTATGAAATCACAACAAGAAACTACCAAACAAGTGATTACTTATTTACAAAATCATCCATGTATTCAACATGTTTATCATCCTTTAGTGGCTTCATCTTCACAACGAGCATTAGCTAAAACTTATTTAAAAGGTTATAGTAGTTTACTTGGATTTGAATTAAAGGATGCTAATCCCCAAATTATTAAAACTTTTATTGATTCTTTAAATCATTTTACTCTAGCCTATAGTTGGGGTGGCTTTGAAAGTCTTGCGATGCCAGTTTTTAAAGGGAATAATGAAGAAGAATTAAAACAAAGAGGCTTGAATATTGGACATATAAGAATGTATTTAGGTTTAGAAGAACCAGAATTACTAGTAGAAGATATAAAACAAGCATTAGAGAAAGCATATTCAAATCATTAAGATCAGTTTAACTGGTCTTTTTTTTGAATCCATTTCATTTCATTGCAAGTATTTCTTTGAACTTGTATAATGAAATAAAGAAGGAATATCTGATAATATGCGAATAGATAATAATTATGAAAATCAGCTTGAAGATTATAAGATATGACTTGATATTGCTTTAAAGGCTGCTAATGTATGTGTTTTTGAAGTAGATATCGTCAATCAATTATATACAGTCTTTGAAAATTCTGAAGATATTTTTGGTGTCCCAGGAGAAAAAATCTTAAATGATGTAAGGAAGTATAGTCAATTCACTCCTGAAGATTATCAAAAAGCAGTATCACTCTATTTTTCAAGGCAAAAGTACATCCTATGAAGCTAGAATGAGAGCAGGAAATTCAGAGTATAAATGGTGTAAATTAGATGTTACACCAATTATACATCAAGGTATTCCTATAAAGATGATAGGGGTCATTACTGATATTGATCAATTAAAAAGAAAGAATATTGCCTTACAATCAGCTATTATGTATGATGGATTTACTGGCTTGTATAATAAACAATCCGCTGCACATTTTATTAAAAAAAGATTGAAGGAATATCCACAACAAAAGCATGCTTTGATTGTTTTAGATATTGATAATTTTAAACATGTTAATGATACTTATGGTCATATAATGGGTGATGAAATGATATTAAAATTATCTGAAAAACTTAAAATAACATTTCATCAAGATGATATTGTAGGGAGATTTGGTGGTGATGAATTTATTCTTTTTGTACAAAATATTGAGAATGAACAATATTTAATAGAACGAATCAATGATTTACTATTTTGTCATAATGACAAAATGACTTGTTCTAATAGTCTTGGAATTGCTCTCTATTTGCAAGATGGTAAATCATTTGAAGAACTATTAGCTCATGCTGATGAAGCATTGTATCAAGCTAAACAGACAAAACAATGTTATTGTTTTTATCATACAATAAATGTAAATCAAGAATGAAAAGAGTTAGTAATAGACCTTTTCATTTTTTTATATTGTGCTATAATAAATATTGACCACATGGTCAATGAAAGGAAGATAATATGAAAAGAGAAGAAATGACAAAGGTTATGCGGATGAAAATCATTGAAAGTGCTTTGCAGGAATTTAATGATAAGAGTTATGAGAAAGCTTCAATGAATCATATTTGTCAGATCGGAAATATTTCTAAGGGTATTATTTATCATTATTTTAAAGATAAAGATG
This sequence comes from Longibaculum muris, assembly GCF_004343035.1. GTDB lineage: Bacteria > Bacillota_I > Bacilli_A > Erysipelotrichales > Coprobacillaceae > Longibaculum > Longibaculum muris. Next base: position 189,509 of record NZ_SMCQ01000002.1, on the reverse strand, counting down.
AATTGTATTTAGAATGTGTTAGGATATGTTTTGAAAAAATGATGGAACATTATGCGACAAGAGATGAATATAATATGGAAATATATATGCAGTATAGAATTTCTTTTTTTAAAGAATATCCACATTTGCGGGGAATCTTTTTTAATACGCTTTTAAGAACACCACAACATTTGAAAAGAGAAGTAGCTATTATAAAAAAGGATTTTAATGAATTAAATCTTAAGGTCTTTAAAAATGCTTTAAATCATGTTCAGTTAAGAGAGAACATCACTTATCAAACAGCATTAGAATATTATAATATTATGCAAAATTCATTTAATGATTATTTTTGTCAAAAGATTGAAGAAGGTATAGACTTTGATGAAATTATTCATCAACATGAAGAATTATTATTAAAGTGGTTTGATATGATGTTTTATGGTATTGTAAGAAAGGAAGTCTAATCATGTTGATTATAAGGTTTTTAATTGCTTTTGCATTAGCAATTGTTTTAGGTAAATTGGTTTCAAAAATAAAATTACCAGCTATTTTAGGTTGGCTATTAGCTGGAATGATCTTAGGTCCTCATGCTTTAGGATTAATCAATCAATCTTTATTAAATTCAGTTGTTTATGAAAGAATTGGACATATTTTGGAATGTGCTGTTGGGTTGATGATTGGAACGGAGTTGGTATGGAAAAAGATCAAGAGTGCTGGTAAACAAATTATGATTACAACACTTACCCAATCATTAGGAACATTTTTATTTGTTTCTCTTGTTTTTGTCCTCACTTTTTATTTTATGAATATTCCACTTTATTTAGCTTTTTTATTTGGAGGTATTGCTTTAGCAACAGCCCCAGCTCCAGCTTTATCCATTGTAAGAGAATTTAAGACAGATGGTCCAGTTACCAAAACTTTAATTCCTATGGCTGCTTTAGATGATATGGTTGGAGTGATTGTTTTCTTTACGACGATGACAATTGTGAGTAGTCATATATCTTCTCAAGATATACCGATTTATATGAGTGTATTGGTTGTTATTTTACCACTTATTATTGGTGCTATTGTTGGGATAATAAGTGGATTGATTATGAATAGAGTGAAATCATCTCAAACAAGATTTATTGTTTTATTGATTTCTATTTTGTTTGCATCTTTTATTGGAATGATCATTAATTATCATATGTTACCTAGTCCACTTTTAAACTTTATGTTAATTGGAATGGCATTTTCAACAGCCTTTTCTAATATCATAACAAGTACCGCTTTAGATGAACTTATGAAACAATTCAATCCTATTCTTGGTTTTTCAATCGTTGTTGTGATTTTAAATTTAGGAGCACCACTTGATTATCATTTGATCTTTCAAGCAGGATTGTTTACTGCAATTTATATTATTGCAAGAGCTTTAGGAAAGTATTTTGGTGCTTATTTTGGAGCCTCAATAACCCATTGTCCACAAACAGTTAAAAAATATTTAGGTTTGACATTATTACCTCACTCTGGTGTTTCCTTAGTTTTTACAGGAATTGCAGCTTCTAGTTTAGCAGGGCCTGCCCCAGAGTGTGCCAAAATTATTCAAGGGACAATTGCAGCTGCAGCGGTTATTAATGAATTGATTGCTGTGATTATTGCTAAAAAAGGATTTGAGTGGGCTGGAGAAATGCCTCATTCAAAATAAATGATTGTTTTACTTATAAGAATACAAAGTTTTTTACATGATGTCTTTATTTCAATTCATTGGCATACTGTGAAAAAAAGTGATTTATTGATGAAAATATAAAAAGTTTAGAAAACGTTGATATATGCTTTCTAAACTTTTTTGTTCTATTCTTCAATTAATCCAAAGTGTATAAACGCTTTGTATAAACCGTCTTTATCGACATCATCAGTCACATAATCAGCCATGGCTTTGATTTCATCTCCACCACTACCCATAGCAACTCCAATTTCACAATATTCCAACATTGGAATATCAACTTTAGCATCACCAAAAGCCAATGTATCTTCTTTTTTCGCACCAAGATATTTCAATAATTCATCAATCGCATGAGCTTTGGTAATATCTTTTACACCTAAATCACCAAACAATGCAATTTCACCTTTTCCTCCCCATGTTCCAGGTTTTAAATCAGGAAATTCTTCAATAGAATCAAGATGATCTTGATAACTATTTAAAATAAAGCTCACCTTATTCACATCATCACGATATAATTCTCCACCAAAAATCATTTCTGGGAAAATAGTTCTCACAGTCGCGTGATCAGCATCATCTTTCCCTTTTCTTTGAGCATAAAGTTTAATCACTGGATTACCTTTTTCTTCAAAGTTTTCACTTGCAAATAATCCATTATTACTTTCTAGATAAAATTCTAAATGTCTTGCTTTTAACCAATCAACAATATGTTGACATTGTTCTTTGATAATTAACTGATGCATCACAACATGATCATGATCTTCTACATAACTTCCATTTCCACCAATCATACCATCTAATCCAATATCCCAGATGTAATCATAAACTTCTGCTTTACTTCTTCCTGTACAAATATAGACTCTATGACCATTTTCTCTGGCTTTTTTAATAGCTAAATCAGCCGAAGCAGGTAACTTGTTTTCATAGTCTAACAATGTTCCATCAACATCAATAAATATAATTTTTCCCATAATATACTCCTTTGTCTATAAGTTCTAGCTTAATTATAAAAGTCATGATAAAAAAGTGCAATTCATTGTTGATATAAAAAAATAATTTCTCAATATAAATGAGAAATTATCGATTAATTAGGAAAATTTTATCTTAATAATGGTAAGCTCCCAGTTAGCTTATTGACTAATTTTTTAGCGCCACACATAGCAATCCCAAAATAAGTTATATCTTGATGTTTTGTGTTTTTCATGAGTTCAATAAAGTCAGGATAATCATTACAGCTTTGAGCAACATCTGAAAAGTCTACAACCACTAATTCTTGATATTTATCTTCATAAAGCATTTCTCTGATTTCTTTAATCTTTTCTTTTGAAGCTTTAAGAATAGGAACAGGAAATTGAATGATACCTAGATGTAAAAAATTATCTTGATCAACAACATTTTCCCCAACTGTTGAAGCTATATATTTTCCTAATGTAATTCCCATAATGGCAGATGTATTACATAAAATACCTTGAGGTAAATCTTCATCTAAAACCATTACACATTTATAATTTGCATAATTCATTATCCAGATTCTCCTTTGTTCTTTTTTCTGATAACCATAATCCTATCAATGTTAAAATAATACCAATAATTGTCATCTGATTCATAGCTTCATCTAAAATCAAAAATGAAGTCACAGCTGTAATCACTGGAACAATATAAATATAAACACTGGTTTTAACTGGACCAAGAATCTTTACTGCTAAATTCCAAGTTACAAAACATAGGGCAGAGGCACCTAATCCTAAAAATAATAAATTAGATATGATTAAAGGATGGATAAGGGTTGATATTTTAGGATGAAAATCCATAATCAATAGAAATGGTAACATAAAAATCAATCCATAAAAAAACATATGACGTGTTGATTGAATGGTATTATATTGGAAACTTGCTATTTTTTGAGTTAATGTGGAATAAATAGCCCATATTATTGCAGCGATAATTGCCAGAAAATCACCAGTAAGATTAAAACTTAAACTTTCATCACCTTTAAAGCTAATCATACAAACTCCTATAATCGCAATTATAAAACCAATAAAAAAACGAATGTTAAGCTTTTTCTCATCCGAAAAGAAGTAAGCAAGAATAGCTGTAAAAAAAGGTGCAATAGAAATAATGACACCAACATGACTGGCTAGTGTATAAGTTAAAGCAATATTTTCAAAAAGATAATAGAGTGTAATACCACAAAGTCCAGCAGCTAGAAAGTAATATTCATGTTGTTTTTGTTTTAATGATATACGTTGTGGATAGACAAGCCATAGAGTCACATAACCAATTAAAAAACGGATGAATAAGATTTCAATTGGGGTCAATGAAGTTAACAATATTTTTGTAGAAATAAAGGTCGTTCCCCATATAAAGATTGTCATAAATGCTGATAAATGACCATACATCCATTTATTCATCTTCATCACCTTCTTTAAATATATTTTGATATTGTTTAGGTGTAATCCCAATAAATTCTTTAAAGAAATTTGTAAAATGACTTTGATCACTAAAACCAGTTAAATGAGCAACTTCAACAGGAGGTATACCAGATTCTAATAATTTCTTAGATTGATCAATTCTAATGGTTTGTAAATAACGATATGGTGAAATTCCTACTTGTTTAGTAAAAGTTCTTAATAAATAAGATTGACTAAAATGAGTCATTGAACATAGATCATCTAAATTAATATTTTCTTGATAATGTTCATTCATATAATCACAAAGATATTGAATTTCAATGCGTGGTTGTGGTAATGCAACGTCTTGAAAAGGAGCACTATAATCTTTTAAGATTTGTTCTAGTAAAAAGAAAAAGGTTTCTTCTTTTTTGAGTTTATCTGCTTGATGAACAATCGCATGATATAATTCATCTATAGATGTAGAGATATCACATTGATAGACAACATTTTGTTTGAAATATGGTAGATAATCTTGTCCTGTGATTTGATATACCATTTTTTGCATGATATCTTTATTGATATTAACAGCACGATAATCGAGTAATTCATCATTAATAGGTGCACAAAAATGATTATCATGAGGATTAAAAAGAATCATATCTTTACTAGCAAGATCATATTCTTGACCTTTGCATTGAAGATGACGCCTTCCACCCTTTATAAAACCAATAACATAATATTCATGAAAATGATTAGGAAATTTTTGGACAATTCCACTTAACTGATAAGCTTCTATTTTTAAGTCATGATCATAATAGATATGACGTTGTTCTTGCTTTGATAACATAATAAACCTCCCTATATGTTGTTTATTCTAACATGATTGATGTTTAATTTCTTGTATGATATGATACAAAACATCATAATAAAAAACACCTAGAGGTGTTTTAAATACAAAATAATATCATTTAATGAATCATAGACATGTTCAACTTTTTTTACATATTCATCACTAGGATGTTTCATGTCAGGAATACAAATCACTGGAATATGAGCATCATAAGCAGCTTGAATACCAGCTTCACTATCTTCTAAGACAAGTGCTTCTTGATGAGAAACATGAAGCTTTTCACAAGCTTTTATAAAGATATCAGGAAAAGGTTTTCCGCGTTTAACTTCATCTCCACATACAATATCATCAATATATTGTAAGACATTATGTTGATTTAAAATTCTTTCAGCACGATCTTTATGGCTTGATGTTGCGACAATTGTTTGATAATGATTCTCTTTAAGATATTCTAATAATTCAATTAATCCCTTTTTTAATTCAACACCATTATTATTAATATATTGATTTTCTAATTGATGAAAGATTTCAATCTTTTCTTGATTATCATAATCAAGATGATATTTATCTTTAATAAATTCAATTGAAGCCTTTAAAGGCTTACCAGGATAATCCTTAACATAGTCTGCTTTATGAAAATCAAAACCATAACTTTCAATAATTTCTTTATAACATTGATATGAAATTACTTCTGTATCTACCATTAATCCATCCATATCAAAAATAATTGCTTTTATCATTTCTCTCCACTCTCCTTTTACAATCATACATGAAAAAGCTTTAATGATAAAGAAAAATAGTGAATTTTGTATGTTATTTATGATATGATAAGGAACTGAAAAGAGGAATGATGATAGAATGAAATATTGTGATGAATGTGGAAATCAATTGATATTTAAAGAAAATGGACAAGATGGTATGGTTCCATATTGTCCACATTGTGAAACATTTAAGTTTCCAATGTTTAATAGTGCTATATCAGCAATTGTATTTAATCCAACAAAAGATAAAATATTATTGATTCAACAATATGGACATATTGATAATATATTAATTGCTGGATATATTAATAAAGGTGAAAATGCTAAAGAGGCATTGATAAGAGAAATTCAAGAAGAAGTTGGATTAAATGTTGGATTTTATCAATATAATGATAATGAATATTTTAAAAAGACCAATACATTAATTCATAATTATGTAGTTATTGCAGAAAGTGAAGATTTTGTTTTAAATGAGGAAGTTGATCAAGCTAAGTGGTATCCTGTTGAAGAAGTGCTACAAGTTATAAAACCTCATTCATTAGCGAAATCATTTGTTGAAAGATATTTTATCAAGAATCAAATTAAAGTTGTTTAGGCAACTTTTTTTATTTCTTTTAAAAAACACATAATTTCACTTATTTTGTCAAATTATTATTGAACACAACATTCAACAAGAGTAAAATAAAACTGTAAAAAATATCATAAAATAATCATAACAAATAATATATATAATATTTTCTTTATAAAGACAAGTTTGAATGTGTGAGGTGAGGGTGTATGTTAGTCAATAATAAGACATTAAAAAAGCTGATTTTAGTTTTGGTAGCGGTTTCTATGATAATTGGATTAACCCACTTTGCTAGTCTTATTGCTCGTGCTGAAAATGATGATCATTTAGAAACTGAAATTGTTAATACTGATGAAAGTCAAGATGTTGATTATTCTTATCTTTATGAAGATGGAAAAATAAAGATTTATAATTTAAAACAATTACAAGCAATTGGGAGTCATCAACCTGTGAAGTTAACTGATAATAATGAAGAAAGTTTTTCAAAAGGAGATGTCTTATTAGTTGAGAATACAGTTATTACATATAGTTTAGATGCTCAATATTTATTAATGAATGATATTGTATTGGATAATGAGAATATATGGAGTTTACCAGATAACTTTACTGGTTCTTTTACATCATTAGAAACTCAAAATAATAAAACACTCTATGATCAACAAATAGATACAATCTATATTTATAATAATTATCAATTAAAGATTCTCTTATCAGATAATGCCTCAAAAGAACCAGTTATGACACAAGACTATCATGCGAGTGAATTTGGTATGGGTCAAATGATATATCCACAAGATAGTCAAGATTACCTAACATATAATCATTCTCATCACTATGTCTTATCACAATTCTTTACAAGTGATATGCCTGAACTTATTTCTCAACAAATGAAAGCAACACAAGCTGAAACAAAAGAAACGTCTGATGGTCGTCAATTTGCTGGTCAAGTTATTTGGACAGATCCAACGAATCAAAAAGAATATATTTTAATTGGTAATAAAGAACAGTTAGCAGCGATTGGAAGTAATCAAATCGTGAGAACAGCTATTTATTCATTAGTTGGAAAAATGCAATATGGAGGGGATGCTGATTTATTAAAATCACAAAATGGTTCTGATGATTATAATTTTCCATCATCATCGGCTGTTTTTATTGGAAATGGAGTAGATCAACAGACTGGAGAAAAAAGTACTAAAATTGTGGGTGGTAATAGTGGTCATAAATATAGTCGTTCAGAAAACTATATTATTTTTAGAGATATTGATTTAAACAATGAAACATGGACACCTTTAATGTTCTCAGGGACAATGGAAGGTCGTTTGAATATGGTATCTGATGCAAATGTAACAATATCTCATATTAATGTTAAACAATCTGAAGATTTAGATATGAAAAAGAATTTAGGAATTGGATTTTTTGGAACAATTTCTAGTGAAAGAGATGATAGTTATGTTAAATCTAAAGGACAAGTTTCTGTATCTCATTTAACGTTAGAAAATGTTTCCGTTGATAATCAGAGTGATAAAGTTCAAGATAGTACGTCATTAGTTGAAGGAATTATAAAGGGATTAAGTTTAGCTGTAACTACACTTCTAGAAACTTTACTTAAAATATTACAATTAGATTCTTTAACAGAACTTCTAACTGGATTAGCAAATTTAGGAGCTGATGATATCACTAATTTTGCAACGGGTGGTTTTGTTGGAAGAATTTATGGAGATGTTCTAATAAAAGAATGTTTGGTTGAAGATTTATCAATTTCTAATGTTAAAGACATAACAGGTGGTTTTGTTGGAAGTATAGAAGGTATGACAGAATATGAGTTAGTTAGTCGATTAGGGGAGGCAATAGTAAAATTATTAGAAACTTTATTAGATGCAATTCCATTCCTAGGTTTAGGGGACTTGGTTAGAATATTAGTCGATGGTGGTTTGTTGGATATAAAACAACTGATTCCAATAAGTTATCGTAATCCAGTTATTGATAACTGTAGTGTTAGCCTTAATACTCGTATAAATAGTACAAAAAAGTATGTTGGTGGATTTGTAGGGAGACAAGTAGGAAGTTTTATTACAAATTCAACAATAACAGGAAATTCAACAACAATAAGTGGTGAAAAATTTGTTGGTGGATTTTCTGGATTAACTGTTAATGCAGAAATAGAAGGAGCATTAAATGATTTAGGCATTAATTTAATAGATGCTATTACAAATCAATCTATTATTGCTGGATGTAGTGTTGAGGGTGTAACAAGTATAACAGCATCATCAACATATGCAGGAGGATTTACTGGAGTATTAGCTGATAGTTATGCCATTGATTGTAGTGTTAATGGCATGAATAGTGTGAGTTCAACTGAGGATTATTCTGGAGGGTTTAGCGGACGAGCGACCTTAGGATGGGCAGTTTCTTTAGGAGAAGATTATGGTGAAAAGAAGTATACATTATTAAGTGTTATTAAGGAGTCATTAGGAAAACTTTTAAGTGGTGATGCAAATAAGGAAACAGTATTGTTATCACTAGTTGGTATTAGTCCTTCCGTAGTCGCAGGATGTTCTGTCAATGGAAATAGTCTAGAAGTAAGTGGTAAAAATTATGTTGGTGGTTTAATCGGTCAAGGGGATGGAGTACAAATATATACATCTGCTCAAGAACAAATAAATAGTTTACGTCCAATCAATAAAAAGAAAGTAAACTATAATGGAAAAAATCAACCAACAGTTATTCAAAATTTAAAATCAGTTAAAGCGACTGAAAAATATGCAGGTGGAATTGCTGGATATGTTGCAACTGCAAGTGCTGGAGGTATTTTAGATACAACTTTAGGAATTGGAAATTATCTACCATTTAAGATAGATAATGTCAATATAAGTGGAGTTTCTGCTGGTTATACAATTGAGGCTAGTCATGAATATGCTGGTGGAGCAATAGGTATGGCTATTGGTGGAAAAATGAATAATGTAACTTTAACCAATATTCAATATGTAAATGCTTTGAATCATGTTGGTGGATTTATTGGTAGTGGTGGAACCGGAAGTTTAGTAAGTGCTGGTGGTCTTAATTTATTAGGATTGGATCTTGTAAAGGTAGATAATTTGCTTAATTTAGCACAAGCTGTCGTTTTAGATATTGATAGTGCACAAGTGATTGGGATAAGTTCTGGTATGAGTATAAAAGCGACTGGTTCTAATCAAAATGGAGAAGTCACATTATATGATGCTGCAGGATTTATTGGAGAAAGTACGAGTGCAAATATTAATGGAGCAAGTGTAGAAAATGTTAAAGAGATAAAAGCAGATATTAATAATGGGATAGCTGGTGGTTTTGTTGGTTCTTCAAATACTGGAGGATTAGCTAGTATTAGTGAAGATAAGACTTCAGTACCAGGAATAGTTGATATTAGTAATCTTATTTCAGCAGCAGGGTATTTGATTCCTAAATATACAAACTGTAAAGTTGAGTATGTTTCTAATGAAAATAATCCACAAGTTATGGCTTCTATTGCTGGTGGATTTATCGGAAATATGCAAAGTGGAACAATAGAAAATTCTGATGAGAATTATCTTGCAGTTAAAAATATAGAGTATGTTCAAGGAACGTATTATGCAGGTGGATTTGCAGGAAAGGCTTATTCTGGAGGAATTGTAAATAGTGGTGGATTGAGTCTTTTAGGAGCATTAAAATTGAATGTTTCTGCGGCTAATATTGTTAGTGTTTTAGAGGTTTATATTCCTATCATTAAGAATGCGAATATAGATTCAACAAAAGGACTTATTGTCATGTCTAATAATCAATTAACAACTGATAGTCATTCTGGTAGTGCTGGTGGTTATATTGGTTATGGTAGTGGAGTACAAGTAGGTCATTGTGAAGTTAATGGACTTAGAAATACAAAAGTGACACCACCAGAACAATTAGAAAATATAGATGCACCATCATATTTTAATGATCAAAGTTCTTATGCAATTAAAGCGCCTAAATATGCAGGTGGATTTATTGGTTATATGGATGTAGGAAGTGCTGCTTCAGTAGGAAATGGATTAAGCATACTTGGTGAGTCTATACAGTTAGCTGATGCAGTGAGTGTTTTATCAGCAGTTGTCACAACAATAGAATTTTCTCATGTCAAAGGAAAAACTGGAGGATTTAGTGTTTTAGCTAGTTCTACTGAAAATTCTGAATTTGCTGGTCATGCTGGTGGATATGCTGGTATGATAAAGGGCGGACATATACAAAATTCGAATGTTGAAAACTTTAATTATATTATTGCTCAAGAAACAGCTGGAGGTTATGTTGGTGATTTGGAACCAGGTAGTTTAGCTTCGGTTTTGGATGGTGCTGACACATCGCTATTAACTAAAATATTAGATGTGAATGGATTATTGAGTGTTGGTCAAACTTTTATTCCAACAATTCGTAATAGTACAACATCATGTATTCCTTGTGGTGGAGCTGTAAGAGCCAATGCTCCTTCTTCATTATCTATAGAAAAAGGAATGGCTGGTGGCTTTGTTGGTCGTAATAGTGGTGGACAAATTTGGGGTAATAATAATAGCTCTTGGAAAAATCAACTATCATATAATGGACCACAATCTCCTTGTTCTGTGATTCGTTTGCGTTCAGTCTATGGTTATGAATATGCTGGAGGTTTTACTGGATTGATGGAATGTGCTTCTACTGCTCAATTAGGTGATGTTAGTATTTTAAATGGTCTGATAAAACTTGATAACGTTTTAGGATTATTAAATGATATGTATCCAACAGAAGAAAATACATCAATATGTGGACCATTAAAAAATATAAATCAAGAGACTTGGAATGCATGGGTAGAAAATGTAGGTCATGATAAATCATATGGGGCATGGATTAAAACAGTTAATAATGATAAAGACCTTCAAAACATGATTGATCAATTCTCATATGGATATAAAGTTGTTGCCGGTAGAGATAAATTTACTGATGGTTTATCTGTTCAAAGTGGATGTGCTGGTGGATATAATGGAATGATGAAGGGTGGTATAGTGACTAATGCAACGGCAAATGATGTTATGTATGTTTCATCATTACGTAGTGCAGGAGGTTTTTCAGGAGAAATGATAACTGGAGGAACAGCTGAAGTTGGTAATGTATCTTTATTAGATTTACAATTAGTTCATGTAGGAAATCTTTTAAATCCAATTGAAGTTTTTGTTCCAGTTGTTAAGAGTTCATCAACTCATGGGTTCCGTTCTGGTATGACCGTTGTTTCCTTTGGTAATGATATTACAAAACATCAAGGAAATGCTGGAGGTTATGTAGGAAATGTAGTCGGTGGACAAATATGGGGTGAAGATACAAAATGTCAAGTCACTCATCTTAAACTTGTAAGAGGGGCTAATCACTGTGGTGGTTTTGCTGGAAAACTAGATCCTGGTTCAATAGCTGATGTTGAAACAGGCAATCAAAATGGTTTAATTGGTCGCTTATTAGATAATCTTATTTCTAATGTTGGTTCTTTAGCAGATGTCTTACAGGCAACAGTAACTACAGTAAAAAATGCAAGTGTAGATGGTGTTAGTAGTGGTTTCTCTGTTGTTGGAGGAAATTCATTACAAAATGCTCTCTATGCAGGAGGGTTTGTAGGAAAAGCAACAGGAACAGTGTTAGGTAAAAAAGGTGAAGAAGTTAGTGGATTAAGTGTTAATCATTTGAGAATGGTTAATGGTGGAGAATATGCAGGAGGATTTGTTGGATTAGCAGACGTAGGAAGTGTTGCTTCTATATCGGATGATAGTGATATAAGTATATTACATCTTATTAATACAGGAAACATAAGTGTGCTTGATGCTTTTAGACCTTATATGTATTATTGTCAAGTTAGTGGTATTAGTGATGGTTTTGTCGTAACAGCAAATCTTCAAAAATCATTTGGTCAACAAAGTTCACAGGTTTATAGTGGTTGTGCTGGTGGCTTTGCTGGGGCTGTATTAAATGGAACAGTGGAAAATTCAACAGTTCAACAATTGAATACAATACAAGCACTTAATTATGCAGGAGGTTTTGCTGGTCATTTAGGTAAAAGTGGAACAGTGGATCTGGACTCTACAGGTGTAAGTGGTGGTATTTTAGGATTAACTGCAGGAGTTATTGATGTTTGTGGAACAATTGTTAAAGAAAGCAGTGTTACTGGTATTACTGATGGTTTTGTGATCAAAAGTGAAGGAGGAAAGCAACCTATTTCTGGTGGTTTTGCTGGATTGGCTGATTTAGGTAGAATTAGTACAAGCAAAGTTAATAATGCTAAGAAGATATATAGTGATGAAATAGCTGGAGGCTTTGCTGGAAAAACAACAATGGCTTATTTGGTTGATACTGAGGCTCATTCTGTTATCGTGGACGCTTTGTTAATGGTTGTAAATGGATTATTAAAGTTTCTTTATGCAGATAAATTACAGGATTTAGAGCTAGTAGATGTAGGTCTTGGAGGTGCTTTAAAAGTACAATTATTGGCTGATGGTAAGACTTTATCAGTTACATTATTAGGCTTGGAAATATCTGTTGCTTTAAGTAGGAAAGGTGCTTCTGATAATCCTTCTGAAACTGATGTAGCAATCGTCACGATTGGTGATTCAACTGTTAGATTGCCTTGTACAGAAAATGGATTGACTGGGGATGCTAATACAAATCTTCAAATAGAATTAATTAAAGCAAATCGTACAAAGATCACAGATAGTTCAATTACAGGAGTATCTATTGGTTATGATGTTTTTGGTGGAAAAGCAACCGATAAAACAGATGGAACTGGAGATAATGGAATAGCTGGTGGTTTTATTGGTTATAACAATGAAGGATATCTTATTAATAATCAAATGTATTTAGCGGATACAATTCGTGGAACTGAAAATAAGATAGGTGAATTTATTGGTCAATTTTCATTAGAGAGTCACTATCAAAAGGAAGTACATGTTGTTGGTCAAGATAATGAATATCGTATTTATAGAGCTATTCAGTCTGTTTTTAAAGAAATTAAAAAAGGTAATCAGATTATTGGTACATTAATAGATAGTGAAACAACAGATAAAATAAATGTCTATAAAGTAAATCATTATCAATCAGTTAAAGATCATCAAGATTATGATGGGGCAGTATTAAGTGATGAAAATCAATCTGAACCACTAAATGTTTACATATCACCTGCAAAAGCTGTTTTAATGGATGATATAAAAACAAGTGATAATGAAATAACAACAACTCCAAATACACCTGATAGTGTCGATCCTTGCTCAGAAAAAGTATTCTTAACTATTCAAAAAGTATGGAAAGATTTTTCTAATTTATTTGGTTCAAGACCAGATAATATTCATATAAAAATAACTAGACATTATAAAAAAGATACATCTGATATACAAGATGAAAAATTTAACAGTGATTCTCAAAATACAATAGAATTGTCAAAATTAAATCAAGAACAAAATGTTTGGGAAACTGTTGTTTCTAATTTAGATGCATATTATGTTGAAAAAGATAATGATGGAAATATTATAGCTTCATATCCTTATATCTATGAAATAGAAGAAGTCAAAGAAGATAAATTAAATAATTATACAACAACATATGAATGGGATGAGTATCATTATAGTGCTGTTGTAACAAATAAAAATTATTCTATACTTCCTAATACTGGTGGAATGGGAATATGGATATATGTTTTTGCAGGTATGTCTATTGTTGCAGTTACTAAATTATCTGGACGTAAAAGGAAAAAGAAAACCGGGGTGACTTCAAAATGATGAACAATTATTTAAAAAGCACCCCACCTTAAATGACATAACAAGCAAATAAATAAATTGATGAGAGGAAAGGGAAAAATATGAAGAAAAGAAGAATAATAAAAAGTATTTTTGCTAGTATGCTAGCAATAATTATGGTTTTAAGTCTTACAAGTATTGTTTCTGCGGCAGATCCCAAAGCAACTTTAACAATTAACAATACTGTGGCTGGTAAAACAGTTGATTTATATCAAGTGTTTTCTGCAATAAAAAATGGTACATCTGTTTCATATACTTTAAATACTCAATATAAACCATTTTTTACTAGTGCCGCTAATAATAAATATGGTTGTTCTGGCAAAGAAGGACAAACTTTATCTGATGCAGCATATAATTATGTTGCAAATTTAAGTGATAATGGAAAAGTGGACTTTGCGAAAGAAATCCTTAAATGGAGTTTGGACTCTGCAAATAAAGTAGGAAAATATAATGATATTGAAATAGAAACTGCTGAACCTTCTACAAGCGTATCCGTTCAAGATTATGGTTTCTATTTGGTTTATTTAAAAGGTGCAAGTGATATAACGACTTCAATAACAGGTGTAACTGAGTATTCACCTGCTATATTAGTTAATGTTACTAAAACAAATGTAGGTATTAACATGAAAAGTTCTTATCCAACAGTTGATAAAACAATTGGTAATGAGAACCATGGAGAAGCTGCAATTGGTGATGAGATTACATATACTTTAACTTCCTATGTGCCTGATATGACAGGATATAGTAGTTATACATTTAAGTTTAAAGATACTCTATCAGAAGGATTAACGTTTAAAGAAATAAAATCTGTCATGGTTGATAGTAGTAATTTAAATGCGGATACTACTGGCACTGCAGGATATACTCAGAGTATTGATACTAACAATATATTAACAATAGAGATTAATAATTTTATCAACTATAAAAGTAATGTTGGTGATAAAATAGTTGTTACATATACAGCAACACTTAATGAAAATGCATTAGTAGGTACAAATGCTAATAACAATAGTGCAGTAATCGAGTATAGCAATGATCCATCAGATGTAACAAAGACTGATACTTCAACTCCTGATATTGTTCCAGTGTATTCATTTGACTTTATTATAAATAAGTATTATATGAATGAATCTAACCAAAAAACAGCTTTATCAGGTGCTAAATTCAAGCTTTATAAAGATCAAGAATGTACAGATGATAATGAAGTAAAATTAGTACAAGTAGATGCAGGTAATGCCGATAATGATGCTGTTTATCGAGTAGCAAAAATAGATGAAAATGGTGTAGATGTTATATCACCTGCGAATGGTAAAATTCATATTAAAGGATTAGATGCAAATGTTAAGTATTATTTAAAAGAAATAGAAGCACCTACGAATTATAATCTTTTGTTTGAACCAATTGAAATTACAATTGTTCCAACATATACGTATGATAAATTAGATTCTTATAAGGCTGAATATATCTATAATGATGCAACTAGTGAAAGTGATAATATAGAAAATCTAGCTCCAATTATTAATGTGGAAAATAAAACAGGAAAAGAATTACCTAATACAGGTGGTATGGGTACAGTTATCTTTACTGTTGGTGGGTTAGCTATTATTGGTATAATGGTTGGATTCTCAGTGATGAGTAAGAAGAAAAAGAAAATGTAGTTATTTGAAATGAGGGTTCTTCGCATCACATGATGCGAAGAATACTTCATGATAATGGAGAGAAGGGAATAAGAGTGAGGGATAGAGTTTTTAAGGTATTAAGAATTATTGGTTATCTTATTGGTTTCTCTGTGTTATTGTATCCAACGGTAAGTAATTTTGTGAATCAAAGACATGCGACGACAGTTATTGCAAATTATGATGATGAAATAGAACATATTTCTCATAATGATAAAAAGGATTTATTAGAAAAGGCAAGGATTTATAATCAATCATTGATTGGGGTTCAACATGTTAATGATCCGTTTGGTGGAATGAGTAATGAAAGTGAAGTTTATAAGAGCTTGTTAAATGTGAATGGTGATGGGATGATGGGATATATTCGTATACCGAGTATTAAAGTTGAGTTACCTATTTACCATGGAACAAGTGAACCTGTTTTACAGGTTGGTGTTGGACATTTAGAAAATACGTCTTTACCAGTGGGTGGAAGCTCTACACATGCAGTATTGACTGGACATCGAGGATTACCTTCAGCTAAGTTATTTACTGAATTAGATATGGTTAAAGTTGGAGATGTGTTTTATATTAAGATATTAGGAGAAACTTTGGCTTATGAAGTTGATCAGATATTAACTGTTTTACCAACTGAGATGCAAGCATTGAATATTGAAAAGGGTAAGGATTATGTGACTTTGGTGACATGTACACCGTATGCAGTGAATACTCATCGTATGTTAGTAAGAGGACATCGTATTCCTTATCAAGAAGCTAATCAAATTCAAAAAGATGAACATATTGGTTATCAAATTCCTTTTGAATATATTATTGTTTGTGGGATTGTTATTGGGATGTGTGGAATTATTTTTATGATAAGAAGAATAAAAAGATAGGAGTGTAAGCATGAAAAGACTATTGAAGATAGAAATGATTGTTATATTAGGATTTATGTTAATGTTAGTCTCTTTTCATGCTGAAGATAGAAAAGGGTCTATTGATTTGTATTTCCATGGAAATAATAAAAATGATGAAACATTGATTTTAGATAATGTTCCTTTTATGATATATAAGATAGCTTGTTATGATGGTCAAAGATATATTGTTGATGATATGTATAAGGATTTACATTTGTCTTTTGATGATGTTTTTAGTTCTTCACAGACACAAATGGCAATGAAATTAGATAATTATATTCAAAAGAATCATATTCAAGGTCATGTTTATTATACAAATCATGCTGGACATATTTATTTTAATGATTTAGAGTTAGGTATATACTTTATTGTTCAAAAAGATAATTATTCTTATCAAGATGGTATCTTTATTTCTTCACCATTTTTAGTAAAAATACCAATGTCTGATCATCAACAAACAATTTATCATTTATCTATAGAACCAAAGAGTGAATGGATTATTAATCAACCTATAACTGATCATGAAACATCAACAAATTCTCAACAAAATATTCAAACAAGTGATGATGAATCATTGATTCAATATACTCTTTTAGCTGGTCTTTCATTCTTTGTATTTATTTTAGAATATCGTGTATTAAAGAAGGAATCATAGGAGGTTATATGTTAGTTAGTGAATCAATGAAAAATATAAAAGATTTATCAGTATCACAAAAAGCAGTCATTGATTTTATGTTAGTAGAAAAAGAGAATTTGAAAGACATGACAATTCAAGATATTGCAATGAAAACTTATACTTCACCA
Organism: Longibaculum muris; assembly: GCF_004343035.1. Taxonomy (GTDB): domain Bacteria; phylum Bacillota_I; class Bacilli_A; order Erysipelotrichales; family Coprobacillaceae; genus Longibaculum; species Longibaculum muris. The sequence goes on along the minus strand of NZ_SMCQ01000002.1, from coordinate 172,096 downwards.
TCTACACTTATACGTGTTGCTAAAAAGTTAGGTTACAATGGTTTTGTTGAATTAAAAGAAGCTTATTTAAAAGAAATAGAATATCTTCATTGTCATATTAATCAAATTGATGCTAATATTCCTTTTCAAAGTCAGGATAATATTATGGATATTTCTTATAAAATAGCAACATTACAGAAAGAAACAATTGATGATACTTTGTCTCTTATTGATCATGATACATTACGTCGTGCTTTAAATCTTATAAAGACAACAGATATGATTCATTTTTGTGGAGTTAGTTTTTCTCATTTGTTAGGTGAAAATTTTGCTTTAAAGATGTCTAGAATTGGTAAGAAGGTTTTTATCTCTCATTTAGAACAGGAGTATTTATATTCTACATCATTGGTTTCAAAGAATGATATGGCACTTATTGTTTCTTATAGTGGAGCTTTACCAATTATTAAGAATATGGTTGATATGTATAAAGCTAAGAATATTCCTATTTTAGCAATAACTTCATATGGTCAATCTTATTTAAGAAGTCAAGCTGATGTGACTTTAACAATTACGACAAAAGAAAAGATGTATAGTAAGATAGCTGGTTATAGTAATGAAACATCGATTAAATTATTATTAGATATTTTATATTCTTGTTTCTTTGCTTTAGATTATGATAAATATCTTAAAGAAAAAACAGAGCTTTCTAAGATTGTTGAAGCTAATAAAATTGCACCAACTGAAATATTAAGAGAAGATGATTAACAAAATCATTTTTCGTGATTTGAATAAAAAATAAAGAAAATATCGAAAAGTCATTTCTATTGTATTCTATATTCTTTTTTATAAAATGAATACGTTTTATAATAAGAATATAGGAGGAATAATAAAATGACTTTTTCTAATGATTTTTTATGGGGTGGAGCAATTGCTGCTAATCAATGTGAAGGTGCTTGGAATGTAGATGGAAAAGGACCTAGTATTGCTGATACGGCTCCTTATTTTAAAAATAAACAAGATTATGAGGATTATGTTTGTTTTCATATGATGAGTAAAGATGATGTTTTTGATTGTTTAAATGATCAAGAGGGATGTTATCCAAAGCGAACAGGAATTGATTTTTATCATCATTATCAAGAAGATATTCGTTTGTTTGCTGGTATGGGATTTAAGGTGTTACGTATGTCGATTGCTTGGTCACGTATCTTTCCTCATGGGGATGAAGAAGAACCTAATGAATTAGGTTTACAGTTTTATGATAAGGTTTTTGATGAATGTTTAAAATATGGGATTCAACCTTTAGTTACATTATCTCATTATGAAACACCATTAGGGTTAGCTCTTGATTATGGTGGATGGTTAAATAGAAAAACGATTTCTTTTTATGAGAAATATGTTAAAACAGTCTTTGAAAGATATAAAGATAAAGTTAAATATTGGATTACTTTTAATGAGATTAATGTGATTTTACATAGTTTATATGTTGGAGGGGCTATTTTAAAAGAATATACATCTAATAATTTAGATCAAGATTGTTTTCAAGCCATTCATCATTTATTCTTAGCCAGTTCTTTAGCTGTCAAATGGGGTCATGAGATTATTCAAGATTCTCATATTGGTTGTATGATAGCAAGACGTGAAGCTTATCCAGCAACATGTCATCCTGAAGATGTTTTACAATGTTTAGATGAAGATCAAATGAATTTATTCTTTACTGATGTTCAATTAAGAGGATATTATCCTCGTTATATGAATCGTTATTTTAAAGAACATCAAATAGTTATTCATAAAGAAGCTGGTGATGATGAATTATTACGTCAATATACTTGTGATTTCTTATCTATTAGTTATTATATGAGTGTTTTATCTAAGAAACATATTGATGAAAATACAGAAATAGCAGTAGGGAATCTTGTTAATGGGGTAAAAAATCCATATTTAGAATCATCTACCTGGGGTTGGCAAAAGGATCCTATTGGTTTAACGATTGCTTTAAGAGAATTGTATGATCGTTATCAGATCCCTTTATTTATTGCTGAACTTGGGTTAGGTGAAAAAGATGTTTTAACTAAAGATCATAAAGTTCATGATGATTATCGTATTGATTTTTTAAGAGATTATATCCAAGGAGCTAAAGATGCTGTGGAAGCTGGGGTTGATTTATTCGGTTTAACTGTATGGGGTTGTATTGATATTGTTAGTATGTCAACTTCTGAGATGTCAAAAAGATATGGTTTTATTTATGTAGATGTGGATGATTTAGGTAAAGGAAGTTATCAAAGATATAAGAAGGATTCTTATGATTGGTATAAGAAAGTTATTGAAAGTAATGGTGAAGAATTATAAAAAGTTAGCTTAAAGCTAACTTTATTTTTCATAGATTTTATATTTAGCTTGTAGATGATTTTTAACTAATGATTGGCCTTGATAGATATAACCAGTATATTCATAAAGTTTCTTAGGTGAAATGTAATAAGAAAATTCTTGCGTATCATTCATTTGATAGGCAATACCGATTGGTAACCATTTTTCTTGTAAACCAAGCTTGATGAATTGCTGATCTTTTTTCATAATTTTGGCTACTTCATCAATAGGTACATTTGCGCCTGAAAATGATAATAATGATTCTTTCATACTGTTCATAATTTTTTCCTCCATATATTTCTTTTTTAATCTACTATATGTTGGAATCATTTCTTTTATGACACGTTTCTAAACAAAATTTAAGATATATGTTTAAAAATTATTATAAATAGGTATTAGACATAAGATATGAGATATTATATAATTTTGTTGTTGAAAAGGAGACATAATGATGATAGAAAAATTTGATGTTGATACACCATTTGGTAAAAAGAGAAGATTACATATTTATTTACCAAATGATTATTATGAAAGTAATGAAGAATATCCTGTGATGTATATGTATGATGGTCATAATCTTTATGATGATAGAGATGCTACATATGGGAAATCATGGGGATTGGCTGATTTTCTTAATAATTATGACAAAAAATTTATTGTTGTAGGGATTGAATGTAGTCATGATGGATATGAAAGATTGGATGAGTATTGTCCTTATACATTAAAAAATACTTTTTTAGGTCCTAGAAATGGGTATGGCAATAAATATATGGAATGGGTCGTATATCAGTTAAAACCAATGATTGATCAAAAGTATAGAACTATTCCTTTTAGAGAATGTACAGGCATAGCTGGGAGTTCTATGGGTGGATTAATGGCCTATTATACAATTATGAAATTTAATCAATATTTCTCAAAGGCTGCATGTTTATCTCCATCTCTTGCATTATGTCATAATGAATTGTTCAATGATTTTCAAAATATCAAAATCAGTCCTGATACAAGAGTTTATTTTAGTTTTGGTACAAAAGAAACAAAATCAGTGGATTCAATAATAAAAAATCTTCAAGAATTTCATGAAGATTTACTGAAAAGACAAGCAAGTAGTTATATCAATATTGTTTTAGATGGAGAACATAATGAAGCAACTTGGGAAAAACAAAATCAAATCTATTTTGATTATTTATGGAAATAGCCAGTATTTAGCTGGCTATTTTAAATATTGTTTTTCATAATATTTTTCTTCATTTATATATAATTGTTCAATAATGGGTCTTTCATCAATATAATTCCATCTTTGAATGAAGGTTGGCTTAATAACAAACAGTCTTTCATTTTTTAAATGTGAATAGTTTTCATAAGATGATAAGAAGTGTGTTTTAAAATCACGGCAAAAATCTTGGTGATCAAGAGGATGACCAATTTCTTTACAGATTCCTTCAATTTGAATATTATCTATGCATAAAGCAACATTTTTATTTGCTTGTATATCTTGACATTTATGAAAGGTTATATCTGTTTGAAAATAAAAAAGACCTTCTTTTATAATAAAACTCATTTTTCTTGCAGAAACTCTATCATTATGAGAAGTTGCTAAAACAATTTTGGCATGATCTCCTATTTGTTGAAATATTTCATTATACTTGATTCATAGTTATTTTTCATTATTGAATTATTCCCCCATGATATACGCCTTCATAGATTTTATGATTTTGATAGTATATTTCTTCACTACCTTGAAAACTATCAATATGACCAGTGACTTTAGAAATATATGTATATTCACCTCGACTATATATTTCAGGTCCACGAAAAGGTCTTTGTTCATCTACCAACATTAAAGCTTCTTTTAAAAAGTCTCCATTAAAATCAGAACTTAAGACTTTTCCATAATAATTCATGCTCCAACAAACTTGGTCATTTTGATAAACAATCTCTTGACCAGAAAAGTATGAACGCCCATAAAAAGTATCATAGTATTGATATTCATTATCTTGATAGTGATACTCATGAGCATCTTTTTTTACTGATTGAACTTTATTCTTTTTCGCTGCATATGTCATTTTTTTAGCTTTTATTAGAAAAGTTATAAGCGTATTTGTATTCATTGTTTGAGCATCTTCACTTATACAATCATCATCTTTAATCAAAAAATCAATCGTCACATTAAAGATTTGAGAAAGATCAATTAAATATTCTAAGCTGGGCGAAATTAATCCATTTTCCCATTTTGTAATAGTTTGTCTTGATACACAAAGTTTTTCAGCTAATTCTTCTTGCGTCAGCATATTCTTTTTTCTAAAGTATGTTATTTTTTCATTAAGCATCTTTTTGTCCTCCTTGAATCTATCTTATCATGATAAATAAGCATACACCAGCAATCATTGTTTACAATTTTGCTACTTTATGATTTTATTTTTCATGTATTGATGTCTTTTTTATGAGCCAAGTGTATAATAAAACAAAGAGGTGATTTTAGTGGAAGATTGGTGAAAGAAGGAAATTGCTTATCAAATTTATCCTAAGAGTTTTTATGATAGTAATCATGATGGAATTGGAGATATAAGAGGAATTGTTGAAAAATTAGATTATTTACAAGATTTAGGGGTTACTTTGTTATGGATTTGTCCTTTATATAAGTCCCCAATGGATGATAATGGATATGATATATCTGATTATTATGATGTGAATCCTGAGTTTGGAACAATGGCTGATTTAGATGAATTGATTATCAAGGCTAAGGAAAAAGGTATCAAGATTATTATGGATTTAGTCATTAATCATACTTCTAGTGAACATCCATGGTTTCAAGAAGCAATCAACCATCCTGATAGTCCTTATCATGATTATTATATTTTTAAACAAGGTAGTCAGGAACCGAATAATTGGCGCAGTGTTTTTGGTGGTTCTGTATGGGAAAAAGTAGCGGGTAGAGATGAATATTATTTTCATTCTTTTTCTAAGAAACAACCTGATTTAAATTGGGAAAATCCCCAAGTTAGAAAAGAATTATATCAGATGATTAATTGGTGGTTAGATAAAGGAATTGCTGGTTTTAGAGTTGATGCGATTAATTTTATTAAGAAAGATCAAAGTTATCAAAATGGTATCGTTGATGGGAAAGATGGATTGTCTGCTTGTTTTGCTTATACAAGAAATCAACCTGGCATTGAAGTCTTTTTTGAAGAACTCAAAAAAGAAACATTTGATAAATATTCGTGTATGACAGTTGCTGAAGCAGTTGGTGTACAGTATCCTGATTTAGGTATTTTTATTGGCGAAAAAGGTTGTTTTTCTATGATGTTTGATTTTAATTATTCAAACTTTGATATTAATCAAGATGAAGAATGGTTTAGACGTCAAGATTGGCAAGTTAAAGATTTTAAAGAATTATTATTTAAGAGTCAAAGAGAAGTTCAAAAGCTAGGTTGGATAGCAAGCTTCTTAGAAAATCATGATCAGCCTCGTTCTATTGATAAACTAATCAAAGATAAAAAATATCATCATTATTATTCAAAAACAATGATTGCTGGAATGTATTTCTTTTTAAGAGGGACTCCATTTATCTATCAAGGACAAGAAATAGGTATGTGTAATTTCACTAGAGAAAGTATTAATGATTTTGATGATATTGGAAGTATCAATCAGTATAAACGAGCGATTGAAGAAGGATTTACTCAAGATGAAGCTTTACACTTTTTAAATTTAAGAAGCCGTGATAATGCACGAACACCAATGCAATGGAATCAAAATCAATATGCTGGCTTTAGTGATGTAAAACCTTGGATAAAGATGGGGGATCATCAAGAAATTAATGTTGAAAATCAAATCCATGATATTCATTCTGTTTATCATTTTTATCAAAAGATGATAAATATAAGAAAACATGAAGATATTTTAATTTATGGAGATTTTGTGGAGTTAAAAACAAATGATAATGTGATTGGATATCAAAGAGTTTATCATGATCAAGTGATTTGTTGTTTATGTAATTTTAGTGAATTAAAACAGAGTATAGATCATATTGAAGGTGATGTTTTATTAAATAATTATGATGATTATATCATAGGTGTGTTAAAACCTTTTCAATTTGTGATGATTAAGTTAAAATTCTGACAGGGATAACCTGTCTTTTTTTATTTAATGAGTTATTTGAAGTCATTCTATAGATGAAAGAATATATTCAAAAAAGTAAATATTTTATATGTTTTATGAATGGACTATCCATTCTTTTTTGGCTTTATTGATATGGATAATAGAGTAGATATAATAAATTTAGGTATATTTGATAAATAAAACTTTCTAATAATGAGATATCATAAATATGTTTGATGACAATATAAAAATAGAATAATTCTTAAGTGATAATAGATAATATTAAGTATTTTTCATAGGATGATTAAAATCAGGTTAAAACAAAATAAGGGAAAAGGAGGTTAGAAAGGGAAATTGGATATTGTTTATACTTGAGTTTAATTGATAGGCAAATCGTTTATTAGAATTAAAGATAAAGGAGAATAAAATGAAAAGATCAAGGATAAAGAAATTTTTTGCACTGATAATGGTTTTATCATTAGCAAGCGCAACTGTATTTGGTGCAAATGTTTCTCATGTTAGTGCATTATCCAATGGAGAAAAAGCCAAAGAGCTTGTTAGCAAGATGACATTGGAAGAAAAAATTGGTCAAAAACTTATGTTGTCATTTCGTAGTGGTTGGACAATGAAAGATGGTAAAAAAATTGCTTCTGTTCAAAATATTAATGATGAGATTTATCAATTGATTGGACAGTATGATATTGGTAGTGTGATTTTGTTTGCCGTGAACTTTGATACAGATGCAACAGTTAATGTTGAATTGACAAATGGTTTACAACAAGCTGCAATGGACAAAAGTTTAGGTAAAAATAATATTCCACTTCTTATAGGAACAGATCAAGAAGGAGGAATTGTCTATCGTTTAACAGGGGGAACAGCTTTGCCAGGAAATATGGCTTTAGGGGCAACAAATAATTTAGATGATGCTAAAAAAGCTGGAACAATTATTGGTAGTGAATTACATGCAGTAGGAATTAATACAAACTTTGCTCCTGTTGCAGATGTGAATAATAATGCCAATAATCCAGTTATTGGTTTACGTTCTTTTAGTAGTAATCCTCAATTAGCTGCCAAGTTTACAACTGCTTATATTGATGGTGTTCATAGTCAAAAAGTTGCAACTACAGCAAAGCATTTCCCAGGACATGGAAATGTCTCAACGGATTCTCACACAGGATTACCATCAGTTCCTGCAACTAAGGAAGAATTGTATAAAACAGAATTGGTACCATTTCAAGCTGCTATAAAAGATGGTACTGATTTAATTATGACAGCACATATACAATTTCCTAATTTTGTTAAGGAAAAGATTTATTCTGAAAAAAAACAAGAAAGTATAACCCCTCCAGCAACATTATCAAGAGAAATTTTAACTGATTTGTTAAGAGGAGAATTGAATTTTAATGGTGTTGTTGTTACGGATTCTATGACAATGGGTGGTATTGCTAATTATTTTGATGTTAATGAAAGAAATTTATTAGCTATTAAAGCTGGTGTAGATATATTGGATATTCCATTTACTGATATTTCTTCTTGGAAAGATATGGAAGAAAAATTAGTTCCATTAATCAATGCTTTTGTTGATGCTTATACTAAAGAAGATGGTTACAATGGCATTAAATTATCTATGGATGAATTAGATAAATCTGTTGAAAGGATTTTAACTTTAAAATATAACAGAGGAATCATGGATTTAGCAAATGATAAGACAACTTTAGCCCAAAAGAAAGCTATTGCTTCAAAAGTTGTTGGTTCTGTTGAAAATCGTGAAACAGAAAGATTAATTTCTGCTCATGCAGTGACAGTTGTTAAGAATGAAAATGATCTCTTACCTCTTAAATTAACAAAAGATTCAAGAGTCTTATTTGCGCATACTTATTCAAGAAATAATAACAGAGTTGTGATGGCATGGAATCGTGCTAAAGCAGCTGGTATTATTCCAGAAGGAGCAGATTATAAAATTTTACAGCATTATAATTGGACAGGTTTGAATGATAATGTGAATAGTGCATTAAATTCAGATGGTACAAGTTTTGAAGGAACAAATAAAGATTTATTAGATTGGTGTAATATTTTAATTCATGCTTCTGAGGTATCTAGTTCTACGCAAATGGAATATGATAGTTATTTGACTGCATGTCCAAAATTATTTACTGATTATTGTAAAGAAAATGGGAAACAGACTGTTATTATTTCATTAAATCAACCATATGATACACAATTATATCCAAGTGCTGATGCTATTTTAGCAGTCTTTGGAACAAATGGATTAGGATTAGATATTACTGAATCATATGGTGGCGGAACAGTCTCTGCAACTGCTGCTTTTAGCCCTAATTTAACAGCTGGAGTAGAAGTCGCTTTAGGTACATTTGGTGCTTCTGGGAAATTACCTGTTGATATTCCTAAGTTTATTAATTGGCAGGATGGAAAACATGTTAATACATATTCAACAACTGAAAATGTTTATAAACTAGGTTATGGTATAACATATGATTCAATTGTAAAAGATCCAAATAAGAATGCTTTAAAAGATACAATTGAACTAGTTAAGAATTTAAATACTGCTGTATTTACAAATGAATCAGTAACAGCCGCTGCAAAGCCATTGAAAGAATTACAGACTTTACTGAAAAGTGCAGAAAATACATATATAACTCATAAATTAGCACAATCTGTTGTTGATAAAAGTGAAACAGATTTACGTAATAAATATAATGAAGTACTAGCATTATTAATTTATAATACGAATAAATCTGCATTAACAGATTTAGTAGAAAAAGTTGAAAAATTAGATCAAGAATATTATACAACACAATCATGGGAGGTATTAGTAAAAGCATTAGATAATGCTAAGACTATTCTTAAAGCTAATGTAAAACAAGAAGATATTGATAAGGCTTATAAACAATTAGAAGAAGCTCAAAGTCAACTTGTTGAAAAAGTTAATAGACAAGAATTAGGGATTGCTATTGATACAGCACATAAAATCACTCAGGAACAATTAGATAAAGTTATTCCTGCAGTTGTAACTGAATTTAAAACTACTTTAGATAATGCTCAAAAAGTATATGATAATAAGAAAGCAACACAAGTTGAAGTTAATGATGCTTTTGATAAATTATCTCATGCAATGAGTCAATTAGATTTTTATAAAGGAAACAAAACAGCATTAAAAGAATTAGTCAATAAAATTGATAAACTTAATAGAGATGATTATTTTGCTGTAATGTGGAAAGTATTAGATCCAACTCTAACAAAAGCAAAAACAGTTTTAGCTAATGAAAATGCATTAGAAAAAGATGTCAATGATGCTTATGATGGATTAGTCAAAGCATTCTTACAATTACAGATGAAACCAAGTAAAGATTTATTGAATAAATATATTGCTAAAGCTGAAAAATTAGATTAAAAAGCTTATACAAATGCTTCATGGAAAACTTTTGAAGCTGCTTTAACACAAGCAAAAGCAGTTGTTGCTAATAGTGAAGCAACCCAAAAAGAAGTCACTGAAGCACAAACCAACTTATCAACAGCAATGAATCATCTAGTAAGTGTTGCTCATACTTCATCAACACAAACTGAGGATACGAATCAAATTGCATTCTTTGTATTTATTGGTTTAGTTGCGGTAGCTGGTGGGATTGTATTAAAAAAGAAAAAATTCTTTAAATAATAAATTTAAAAATGAGTCGTTATCAAGGAAAAGATGACGACTCTTTTCATATCTTTTACACATGATTGTGATATGGTGTAGATAAGAGGTGAGATAGATGAAAAAACATAAAGTTATAGTTACAGTTGTTTTATTGGTAAGCATTATTGTCGGTTCAAGTTTGGTATTTGATTCTATGAAAAAGAATAGTTTTCCATACAAATATCAAGATATTTTAACAAGTTATTTAGGCGATTATACGATTGAAAAGAAAGCTAAAAATAAAGCTGATAAAACTGAACGTTCAATGTCTGATAGTTGGTATATGAATTATGGAAAACAATTGAAGGATAATATGCTTATTTATGATGAAAAAAGCTTCTTTACCCAGCTACAAGATACATATGTGAGTCATCATTTTTTACAGCTATCAGAAAAAATAAATGCTAAAGATTCTATCTTATATTTAAGAAATGCTTTTATGGCTATTCCTTATGCATATACTTCAGATAATTGTGAAAAACTAGATGATCAAATTGCTAAAAACTATTCTCAGTATTATCCTCAATCATTTTGTATTAATGAAGGTTATAATATTGATCATTTGTTTACCGAGAAAAAATCACCATTGTTTTTCGTTTTTGTATGTAATAACAAGGAAACAGCAAATAGATTCATTTCGGAAATAAAAAATGTTAATGCTATTATAATCATAACTTCAGATGTAATGAATGAAGATAGTCTTACAATTGAAGCTAATAAAATTGAAAATGATTCAGATAAGTACATGTTTGTTTACCATGGAAAAATCATTGAAGATGGTCAAAAGATTATGGGATTAAATAAGGACTATGGTGATAATGAAAATGGTTATGAACAAGGAACAATTATTTATAATTTTAATCATTTTATAAAAGATATGTATAATCAAAATGAATATTAAAGATAATTCTTTCTTTATAGCAATGAGATATAGTTGTTAATAAATAAATTCATTATATAGCTGATAACAGGTGCAGAAATATTTCATCAATACAACGATTCTATCAAAGATATATATTTATTCTCATGGTTAAATGAAGATACAGGTAATACAAGTGAAGCTAATATTATTATTGATAAAGTTAAATATAATATTTTAGCATTTAACAGCAATATATTATGTTTTATGGTGAGAATATAGACAGGAAGGTCTTTAATAGTAATATGATGGGTTAATTATAAGGATGAAAGTTTAATAAATGGATGATTTCTTTTTATTGATATTGATTAAGGATTGATGTTTTGAAACATAAAATATGATATGATTGTTAAGAGGTGATCCTATGTTGATTGAACAAATTGTGGAATCAGTAAAACTATCTGATGCACAACAAAGTGTTATTGATTATATATTAAAAGAAAGAGGAAATATAAAAAATCAAACAATCAAAGAAATTGCTAAGGTGACTTATACATCTACAGGGACAATTATACGTTTGGCAAAGAAATTAGGATATCATGGATTTGAAGATTTTAAAGAAGATTTTCTTAAAGAAGTTCATTATATGGATACACATTTTCAAAATATTGATCCAAATTATCCTTTTACAAGTCAAGATAATATGCAAAAGATATCTAGTAAAGTGACAGCTTTGGCTCAAGAAACTTTATCTGATACACTTTCTTTAATTGAACATGATAGTCTCCAAAAGGCTATTCGCTTATTAAGAAATGCCAAGCATATTCATTTGGCGGCTATTTCTTATAGTTTGTTGTTAGGGCAAATGTTTCAACTTGATATGATGAGAATAGGGGTACCTGTTCATATTTGTTCTATACAAGGAGAAGAATTATTTGTACTAGCTATTATTGGCAAGGATGATTGTATGATTTTTATTTCTTATTCTGGAGAAATTGATCAGTTATGTGAACTTGCGAAAATAGTGAAGAATAAAGGAACATCAATTATTGTAATAAGTAGTTTAGGAGATAATCGTTTAAAGAAATATGCAGATGTTGTCTTACATATTTCAACAAGAGAAAAGTTATATTCTAAAATTGGTGGGTTTTCTAATGAATATAGTATAAAATTGATTCTTGATATTTTGTATTCACAATATTTTGCTTTAGATTATGAAACGCATTTAAAGAAAAGAATTGATATTTCTCAAAAAGCCGAAGTGACAAGAGTGTCATCAATAGATATATTAAAAGAAAAGTGATAATGGGTTACGCTATTTGAAGGTTTTTTTCAAAAAAAGCGTAACTCGTTTTCTTTTTCTCTGTTGTATCTTTATCTTTTTTTGTTGTTTTGTATAATCAGTATCAAAAGGAGGAAACAATCATGAATAAGAATTTTTTATGGGGTGGAGCAAGTGCAGCGAATCAATATGAAGGTGGTTATCATGAAGGAGGTAGAGGTTTAAGCATTAATGATGTTGAAATGGGAGCAAGTCATGGAAAGAAAAGAGAAATCCATGAATATGTTCATGAGGATATTTATTATCCAAGTCATAAAGCAGTGGATTTTTATCACCATTATCAAGAAGATATTGCTTTGATGGCAGAAATGGGATTTCGTTGTTATAGAATGTCTATTGCATGGTCTAGAATTTATCCGCATGGAGATGATGAATATCCTAATGAAGAAGGATTAAAGTTTTATGATAAAGTCTTTGATGAGTTATTGAAATATAACATTGAACCTATAGTGACATTACATCATTTTGAAATGCCATTAGCATTGGTTCAAAAATATGGTGGTTGGAGAAATCGTCAATTGATTGATTTATCTGTGAGATATGCCAAAACGGTTATGCAAAGATATAAAAATAAGGTGAAATATTGGATAACATTTAATGAAATTAATTCTTTGTTTATTGCCGGTACACCATGGCATCAAGCAGGAATTATATATAAGGAAGATGAAAATAAAGTTGATGTTATGTTTCAAGCAGCTCATTATCAGTTAGTTGCTAGTGCACTGACAGTTATAGAAGGAAAAAAGATTAATCCTGATTTTCAATTTGGGAATATGATTTTATATAATTGTTGTTATGCAATGAGTTGTCGCCCAGAGGATCAAATCTTGGTTCATGATAAATTATTGCCTATCTATTATTTTTCTGATGTACAAGTAAGAGGACGTTATACCAATACATGTTTAGCTTATCAAAAGAAGATGAATGCTCATTTTGACAAAGAACCGGGTGATGAAGATATTTTAAAACAAGGAACTGTTGATTTTTATAGTTTTAGTTATTATGCTTCTTTAGTTGAAGGAATTGGCGTTGAACATTCGGCTAATGGAAATTTATTGGATGGTGGTAAAAATCCTTATTTAGAATCAACGTCATGGGGTTGGCAAATTGATCCATTAGGTTTAAGAATATCTTTAAATCGTATTTATGATCGTTATCAAATACCTTTATTCATTTCTGAAAATGGAATAGGTGCTATAGACCAACAAGAGACAGATGGATCTATTATTGATGATTATCGAATTGATTATTTAAAAAATCATATCAAAGCATTAAAAGATGCAATTGAGATCGATTATGTAGATTGCTTTGGTTATGCTATGTGGGGTCCTATTGATATGATAAGTGCTGGAACAGGAGAAATGAAGAAACGTTATGGTTTTGTCTATGTTGATTTAAATGATCGAGGAGAAGGAACTTTTCAAAGAAAGAAAAAGAAATCATTTTATTGGTATCAAAATCTTATCAAAACAAATGCAAATGAATTATAAAAAAAGAAGGGAATGAATGAACATGTTACATTATTTACCAGGATGTGATGTTAAGAAGAATCATCCACAAGCACTATTAGCTATTCAAAAATATATGCAAGAAAAAGGAGCTATTATTGATCAATGTTGCCGTAACAAAGATAAATTTTTAGAAGATCATGATATTATTATTCATAATTGTACTTTATGTCATCTTGTTTTAGAAGAAACATATCCTCATACACAAATCATGAGTTTATATGAATATATTTTAAAAGATGAACATTTTCCATGGGTTGACCATCATGGCGAATCCATAACAATCCAAGATTGTTGGCGAACAAGAAAAAACATTGCTTTACAAACGGCTATAAGACAATGTTTAAAGAAAATGAATTATACAATTGTTGAAATGGAAGACAATTATGACAAGACAAAATATTGTGGTGTCTGGTTAAATAACCCACCAGCTAAAGATTGTATTGAAATTGCTCCAAAGACTTTTCATGATATTATTGAAAACCATCTTCATTTGTTATCTCAAGAAGAACAAGTTCAACAAATGCAGCAATGGTGTCAACACTATACAACGCAACAGATTGCTGTTTATTGTAATGGTTGTGAAAAAGGCATAAAACTTGGTGGGAAACAACCTTTGCATATGGTTGAACTTTTAGCGGAAGGATTGAAACCCTATATCCATTCTTTCTAGGAACAGAATTATAATGATTATATTTTAATAGCCCTTAAAAAGGCTATTTTTATTATCGAAGCATATGCTTATTAAGCATAATAAAGCATCCAATATAGGTATTTGATATCGATATAAGATTGTCATAAAATAAAAATGAAGAGAGGAGAATCGAATAATGAAAAAGATGTGTTTAGGATTATGTCTACTCATGATCATATCTGGTTGTCAAAAACAATCACAAAATGATTTATCAGATACATACCAAGAAGATTATTCTCATGAAACAACAAACAAACAAAATAAAGGAGACAATGATATGCAACAATTAACACTTACAATTCACCATCAAGATTTTTCAGTAACACTTGAAGATAATGCAACAGTCACAGAATTTATGAAATATTTACCTATGACAATAACAATGGACGAGTTACATGGAAATGAAAAATATTATTATATGAATCAAAAACTACCAACAAATGCTCAATCTGTTGATTTTATTGAGGCAGGTGATCTGATGTTATTTGGAGATAATTGCCTTGTTTTATTTTACAAGAGTTTTCAAACATCATATACATATACACGTTTAGGACATGTTGATGATGTCAATGGATTCATCAAACAAATAGATAGTAACAGCCTGCAAGTCAATATCTATCAATAAATAAAATATAAGAAAGAGATGATATTATGAACTTATTCAATCAAAAAGAGTCAATTTATCAAAAAATCATCCATCACCAAAAGATAAACAGCTTTATCATTCATAAAAATCACCATTACTATGATGTGATTCATGAGTGTGAAGAAAAACTCCAATCTCTCCAACATGATTATTTTGATATGATTTTGCTTCACTTTGATCAAAAGAATATAATCAAACAATGGTATGCTTTAGAACAATTATGGATTGGTGGTTATACAAAATCATTAGGTGTGATTGATATTTCATCACAATCCTTATTAAAGATTGTTGATGAAAGTTATTTAAAACCAATGTTTTATTATAAGAAGAAAAACCATAACGATTTAAATTTAATCAAACAAATATGTTATCAATATGGAATTATATTTGTCAATCAATCATAACAGCAGACTTAAAGTCAATTCACAATAAAATTGCTGGAGATTTGATGGTTATATCATAGATTATTGATAAAACAAACTGTAGATAATCATTGAATTTTCAGTTTTTCATAAAATAAACGAGCAGCAGCTGAAAATGTCTGATATTTTTTGGTAACTATATAGGGATGTACAGAGATAATAGGTTCTATGCATCGAAATGTAAGATTTCTGCTTCCTTCAGTATCAACAAGATGATTAAGACAAAAAGCATAGCCCATTCCTCTTTCTACCATAAAAGTCGCATTGTAAACAAGATTATAAGTCGCAACAATATGAAAATCATCAAAAGAAGAATGAAACCAACTCAAATGTTGTTGTCCATTCAATGTCTGTTGTGGGAAAATGAGTGGTAATTCTTTCAAATCCGACAGTGACAAAATGTCTTTATTTGCAAGTTCACTGTCTTTTGGCATGAGCAGTCCAAACTGATCATCCTGATTGATAGACAGATAATTGTATTTCTCCTGTTCTATGGGTCCCAGTAGTAATCCCATATCCAATAATCCCTTATCCAATCTATCTAACACATCTTGAGCATCAGCACTGTAGATATGAAACTTTATATCTGGATAATCTAACTGTATTTCTTTTAAAATATCAGTTATGTATCCCATCACATGTGTTTCTCCACAGCCTATGTGTATATCACCACTGATATAATTTTG
This sequence comes from Longibaculum muris, assembly GCF_004343035.1. GTDB lineage: Bacteria > Bacillota_I > Bacilli_A > Erysipelotrichales > Coprobacillaceae > Longibaculum > Longibaculum muris. Next base: position 155,804 of record NZ_SMCQ01000002.1, on the reverse strand, counting down.
TTCACTTTGAAAAGCAGATTCAGTTTTATTCATCAGTTCCATCATTTCTTGTGCTCTTGCACGTAGAAACATACCATCTTCTGTTAAAGTCACTTTTCTTTTTCCACGAATAAAAAGTTGTTTGCCAAGTTGTTCTTCCAAATCCATCATTTGTTTAGAAAGTGTTGGCTGTGATATATGCAGTGTATCAGCAGCTTTTGTGATATTTTGTTCTCTTGCAATCGCAAGGAAATAATACAATAATCTTGTTTCAATCATTTTCTTCTCTCCTCAATTCTATTTCATTATGAATATATCTCTATTTATCATAACTGTCAACTATGATTAATCATTTATAATAAGTATTTCCTATTTAAATATTTGAGGTGTATGATATCTTCGAGGTGGGACTATGATGGATGACAATGATGAGATAAAAATGATATCTTGCTTAGAAGATTGTGGATGTCCTGAAAAATCAATTGAACAATTTTTGTTATATAGGAAAGAAAATGAAATAAAAAAACAAATGAGTCTATTACATAGACATCGTTATGATCTTTTAGATATACTTCATGATGATCAAAGAAAGATAGATTGTCTGGAGTATATTATCTATAGAATTGAAAAAGGTGAGAAAATATGAAAAAGATAATTATTTTATTATGTTTGGTTTTACTCATGACAGGTTGCACCAAGACATCTGATGAACCTACTAATGAATCAAATGAGAACGCAACAGAAAATATCAATACGGAGGATAAGAAAATGCAAATTGAAGTGAAAGGAAATGGAAAGATGATTGTCTATGAATTAAATGATTCACAGGCTGCTAAGGACTTATATGCTCAACTTCCATTATCAATGGAGGTAGAAAATTTTAGTACCAATGAAAAAGTATTTTATCCACCTCAAAAGCTAAATACTCAAAATACACCACTTGCAAATGCTGACATAGGAACATTAGCTTATTATTCACCATGGGGTGATGTTGTTATGTTTTATGATTATTTTGGCAAGGGTGGTCAATTATATGAACTAGGTCTTGCTATTTCAGGTCAGGAGTCTATTGAATTACTTTCAGGAACAATTGTAATAACAATAAAAGAATAGGAAGGATGGGAAAAATGGAAAAATTAAAATTGAATAATGGGATAGAAATGCCACAATTAGGATTTGGTGTATTTCAGATAACGGATTATGACTTATGTAAACAAAGTGTGAAAAATGCTTTCAAAATAGGCTATCGTCTCATTGATACTGCTGCTTGTTATGGTAATGAAAAAGCAGTAGGAGATGCGATTAGGGAAAGCCAACTGACTAGAGAAGAACTCTTTATCTCATCTAAGGTTTGGATTCAAAAAGATGGGTATGAAGGCACAAAACAGACTTTTATGAAATCTTTAGATAATTTACAAACAGATTATATTGATTTGTATCTCATTCATATGCCTTATGGAGATTATCATGGCAGTTGGAGAGCTTTAGAAGAATTATACAAAGAAGGAAAAATCAAGGCTATTGGTGTATGTAATTTCTTAGCAGATCGTCTTGTTGACTTGATTTTAACCCATGATATTGTGCCAGCTATCAATCAAATGGAATTGCATCCCTTTTATCAGCAGAAAGAATTAAAACAAGTCATGCTAAAATATGATATCCAAATGATGGCATGGGCACCTTTTGCTGAGGGAAATCGAGGAATCTTTACTGATGAACAATTACAGAGAATTGGTTCTCTATATCAAAAGACACCAGCTCAGGTTATTTTAAGATGGCTAAGACAAAACCATATTATTGCAATTCCAAAGTCAATACATGAGGATCGTATGATTCAAAATTATAGTATTGATGATTTTGAATTATCTCAAGAGGACATGTTGATCATTGAAAAAATGGATGAGAATAAACCTCTTATATTAGAAATAACAGCATTAAATGAAGTTTATAGACTTCATGGGATTCAATAGAAGGAGAAAAAAGATGAGTGAAATTTATACATTTGAATTAAATGAAAATGTTAAAAGAGAACATGTATTCTATAACAATCGTTATGGAATTCAACTTGCAGCAGATTTATATACAGCAAAAGATTTAGATAAAAATAAGAAACATCCAGCCATAGTGGTTGGCCCTCCCTATGCGGGAACAAAAGAACAGGGACCAGGAGTTTATGCCAATGAGTTAGCACAACGTGGATTTGTTGTGATTGCCTTTGATCCTTGTTTTATGGGGGAAAGCGGTGGAGCACCTCGCCATGTTTCATCACCAGATATTTTTAGTGAAAACTTTAGTGCAGGAGTAGATTTTTTAGGAATGCTTCCCTATGTAGATAGAGAAAGAATTGGAACAATAGGAATCTGTGGTAGTGGAGGATTTTCATTATCAGCTGCTCAAGTTGATACCCGAATTAAAGCTGCAGTAACTTGTAGTCTTGTTGATATGAGTGCGGCCAGTAAAATGGCATCTCCAACAGAACTTTTAGCAGAAAAGAAAAGATTAAATGAACAGCGATGGGTAGATTTTGAGAATGGGTATCCAGAATATATTCCCGCTTTCCCAAAAGTTCCCGCTGATTCTATTCCAGAAGAATTAGAAGGGGCAAAAGCAGAATATTTTAGCTATTATGGAATGAAGCGTGGACACCACCCTCATGCTTTAGGAAACTTCACAACAACTTCTAAGCTAAGTTTAATAAATTATGATTTATTAGCTCATATTGATGAAATATCACCTCGTCCTATCTTATTAATAGCAGGAGAAAATGCCCATTCTATGGCCTTTAGTGAAACAGTCTATGCCAATGCTAAAGAACCAAAAGAATTATATATTGTTCCAGATGCAATTCATATTGATTTATATGATGATGTTCATAAAATTCCATTTGATAAAATTGAGAATTTCTTTAAAGAAAATTTAAAATAAATAAACATAAAGGTTTAAAACTATTGATGATTGAATAGTTTTAAACCTTATCTTATTATAGAGGACATTTTTAAATCATATAAACTTAGAAGTTATCATTTTAATAATTGTATGCTTAAAAGGTATATGTTTATATTTGGTATAGGTATTTGATATGTGATGATGCGAAATATATAATATAATTACCTAGATAAGGAGGATGAACAAATGTCTAAACAAAATAAATTATTTATCATTATTCTTCTGATAATTATGATGATAGGAGTTCTGATTTTTCATCATTTTTATGGACAAGGAAATAGAAATGATATTGTTGCGGATTCTCGAAAAGAAGGAAATGATAACTTAACAGTTATAGAACCAACAGTAAAGATGACTGAACTAGAAAATGGATTATCAATAGTACGTTATGATGATGATTATGGATTTTATCAATTTTTAAGTCAGGGAGGAGCCTCATCTGATCAAGAATTAGTTTCATTTCTATCTGATCAGATTCTTTTGGGAAAAGTCAGTTTAGCTACAAATCAAAATATTTTTGGATGCAGTACTTTGTCAGTCAAAGGAAAAGATGGATATTTGTTTGGTAGGAATTTTGATTGGCAAGAATGTGATGCCATGATTGTCTTAAGTCATTCTCCAGGTGTTTATGCATCGCTTTCTACAGTTAATATGGATTTTATTTCTACAGGAACTTCTTTTGATATCAACACACTTCCTCCCCAGCTTCAATCTACTATATCATTGTATGTACCATTAGATGGAATGAATGAAAAAGGATTGTGTGTATCAGTCAATATGATTCAAGATTCTGACTCAATTGAACAAAACACATCCAAACCTGATTTAACAACAACATCAGCTGTTCGTCTACTGTTAAATCAGGCAGCGAATGTTGATGAAGCCATTGCTTTATTAGAACAATATGATTTACATGCCTCAATGAATATGATGGTTCATTTTGCTTTGAGTGATTCAACTGGAAAAAGTAAAGTTGTAGAATATATTGATAATGAAATGGTTGTTACGAATACACCTGTTGTAACAAACTTCTATTTAAGTGAAGGTGAGAAATTTGGAATTGGAACAAGTCAGTCACATGTTCGTTATCAAATTTTGATGGATGCGATTCAAAATTCTTCAATTCAATCAATGAATGATGTGAAAAATGTATTAGATAGTGTGAGTAAAGATAATTTTGGTGAATTTGAATCGACTGAATGGAGTATTGTTTTTAATCAAAGTAATGGAGAGGTTCGATATTATCATCGTGAAAATTATCAACAAGGGTATGTTTTTTATATCAATTAAAAGGAGGAGCCAATATGAATTATTTAAATTTATTATACAAACTCTATCAATATAAGAAAAATACAAAAAGATCTCGGGAAGATATTTTAAAAAGACAAGCAGAGAAATTAAGAGATATTCTCGAATATTCATATCATCATTCTACATATTATCAACGTGTTTTTGAAACAGTCGGTATTACAAAAGAAAATATAAGGCAGATACCCATTTCATCGTTTCCTTCTCTTGATAAAGCAACATTTGTTCAATATTTTGATGAAATTGTGACTGATGTGGTTCTTCATCAAAATGATTTGCAGGTTTTTGATGAAGATATTGCTTTAACACAAATGACATATAAGGGAAAATACCATGTTGTTCACTCCTCAGGAAGTACAGGGAAACCAACTTATTATGTATATGATGAACATGCATGGAATGAAATGCTTATTGGAATATTACGGGCTGCATTATGGGATATGAGTATGCCGGAAATTTTGAAATTACTTTTGAGTGGTCCACGAATTGTTTATATAGCTGCAACTGATGGACGTTATGGAGGAGCGATGGCAGTGGGAGCGGGTATTGAGGGTATTCATGCCAAACAACTGTTTCTTGACATTAATTTACCTGTTAAACAATGGATGAAAGAGGTAGAGGAATTTCAACCGAATATTATTATTGGTTATCCCTCGGCTATCAAAATATTAGCAGAACTTATTGAAAAAAAAGAAATTCAGATTCGGGTTAAACGAGTTATTTCTTGTGGTGAACCATTAAATTCTTCTTTGCGTGATTATCTAGAAAAGGTATTCAATGCCCCTCTTATGAATATTTATGGTGCCAGTGAATCCTTAGCTATTGGTGTAGAAGCATCTTCAAAAGAAGGAATGTATCTTTTTGACGATATGAACTATGTAGAGATAGAGAATGGCAATATGTATTTAACATCGTTATATAATTTTGCTCAGCCTCTCATTCGATATAAAATATCAGATCGTTTAATGATAAAAGAAACAAACGAAAATCGATATCCGTTAACACTGATTGAAAATATTCTTGGTAGAAATGAAGATATGATGTGGTTTGAAGATGAAAATGGTGAAAAAGATTTTTTACATCCACTTGCGATTGAAGGTTTTGTGTTTGAAGGAATGCTTGATTTTCAATTTCATCAAATAGATAAACAAACATTTGAAATGTTAATTCAAATGAATAATCAATCACAAAACAATAACGTTAAAGATTATATGCAAAAACAGATGAATAAAATATTAGATTTAAAGAACTTATCATATGTTCAATTTGTTGTTCAAATTGTCGATGAAATCTATCCTGATAGAAAGACTGGGAAAAAACGTTTAATAACAAAGGAGCGAATTTATGAGTGAGATTAAAGAAGTCATAATGCGAGTCAATGATGTAAGTAAGAATTTTATAAATGGTGTGACTGATAATCAAATTCTTAATCATATCAGTATTGATATTTATGAGGGTGACTTTACAGTTATTATGGGACCATCTGGTGCTGGAAAATCAACTTTACTTTATGCCATAAGTGGTATGGATAAAATATCTGAGGGCGAGGTTTTTTATAAAGATAAAAATATTACCAAGATGAGTGAAAATCAGATGGCAAGTTTAAGATCAAAAGAATTCGGCTTTGTTTTTCAACAAACTCACCTCGTCAGTTATTTAACACTCTATGAAAATATACTGGCAGCAGGCTATACAAACCATCAAAATACAGTTTTGAATATAAAGAATCGAACTCATCAATTACTTGAAGAAATGCATATTTCACATGTTAAGGATCATTTGCCCTCTCAGGTATCTGGAGGGGAAGCACAAAGAGCAGCCATTGCCAGAGCTTTAATTAATCAGCCTGGAATCATCTTTGCTGATGAACCAACAGGTGCATTAAATAAAGCAAACAGTGAACAGGTTCTTGATTTGATGAGTCGTGTTCATCAGTCTGGACAAAGTATTCTGATGGTGACTCATGATATACGTGCAGCTATGCGAGGAACACGTCTTCTTTATATTGAAGATGGTCACATTGTCGGTGAAAAACAATTGATTCCTTATGATGGGGATGATGTGAAACAACGTGAGGCAGATATTCAAAAATGGTTATCTTCAATGGAATGGTAGGTGATAAAGTTGAAATTCATATTATTATTTAAGAAAGGATTTATGAAACATAAAGGAAGTTTCTTAGGAATTTTTATTCTTTTCTTTGTCATATCCTTATCACTAGTCACTACTCTCCATATATCAATTAATTCTTCTCAGTATGTTTCCATGGAAATGGAACGATTAGGATATGGCGATATGACGCTCTGGATGCAGCAAAATAATGAGTTGGATAGGATAACTCAAGATTTAAAAGATATCGAAAATGTTGAAGATGTCAAAATACAACCACTTATTTATGCTGGTTATGCGATTCATAACAGTCATAGTGATAACGAAGGACAAATAATTCCCTATCATCAAAAGGACTATGATTATCGATTTTTAGATAAACAATTTCAATATATTAGTCATCAAGTTCAAATCAATGATGGTGAAATTTATGTCTCACCAGCACTGCTCTCTTCTTATCAATTTCAAATTGGTGATTAAATAGAATTGAGTTTGAAAAGAGCATCACAACCTAAAAAAATGATCATTAAAGGTTATTTTGAAGATCCATTTATGGGCAGCTCAATGATTGATATGAAAAGTTTTTTAGTCAATGATCATGAATTTAATGAGTTGACAAAAGAGATACAAGAGACATCAGATTTTAATAAAATGGCAACAAGTGGAGCGATGATACATATTTTTCAAAAATCGGACCATCAGTTATCATTCAATGATTTGAGTCAAGAGGTCAATCAAAAGGTTACCCTTGGGACAGTGACAGAGTTTGTTTACAGTCAAGAAGCTATTTATGGTTTTATGATGATTCTACAAAATATGCTTTCTGGCTTTTTAGGAGCATTTGTTATGGTTTTATTGATTGTTGCTCTCATTGTTTTAAATTACAATATTTCTCATGCATTACAACTGGAAAGAGAAGATATGGGGATTTTGAAAACAGTTGGTTTTACAAGTCGAGATTTAAGACTTTCTCAAATGATGCAATACGGAGTCAGTGTTATTGGTGGTATGATAGCTGGTTTGTTGATATCTATTGTTTTAACAAAATATTTATCATTAGCTATGGTTACATCTACAGGGTTACTTATTCCTTCTCATATTCCTTTGGGGTTGTGTCTTATTTCATTTTTCATTATATTCCTTATCATTATCACATTTATTATCTTAAAAACAAGACAGATTGCTCATATTGCACCAATTCAAACGATTCAGACAAGTCAACCACAATTATCCCCTTTACAAATGAAAATAACACCAATCGAAAAGAAAAGATTTATTTGGCATTTATCTAAACGCCAGTTAATGGCGGGAGAAAGACGTTATATTGGGACTTTTATGATTGCCATATTATTAGCATTCTTCTTATCACTTGTAGGAAAAATAAATACATGGATAGGTCCTTATGGAGAAGGATTAATGGATGCTTTCAGTGTTGCTAATCACGACTTGGGAGTTCAACCTATGACAAATACAAATATGGATGAAATAGAAGAACTTATTTCTTCATATGCAAGAATAGAAGGAACTTATGAGTTGGCAATGCAAAATGTTCTGGTTAATGGAGTTGACTATACAGCCAATATTATAACGAATCCATCACGATTTCATATCATTCGTGGACAAACTAGTAAAAATGATAACGAGATTGTGATGACAGAATATGTGGCTAGTGATTTGGGTGTTGATATTGGCGATTATGTTCATATCATTCATGAGCAACGAAATGCTGATTATAAGATTGTTGGCATTTATCAATGTGCTAATGAAATGGGGGCCAATATCGGTATGAATGTTCAAGGATATGAAAGGATTGGGCAAACGGATTCTTATATATGGTGTCGACACTACATCTTATCTGAGCATTCTATGAATGAGACAATAATGCAACAACTTCAACAATCTTATCCATTAGATATTGCCGTTCATACAAACAGTTGGAGTGGGCTTGATGGTATAGTGTCAACAATGAATCTTTTGATGGTAGGTATGTATGGAGTTGTGGGAATATTCATCTTGATTGTGATTATCTTGACCGGAAGTAAAATGTTGAGTTTTGAACAAAGGAATATGGCTATATTGAAAAGTATTGGTTTGACTTCACATCAGTTAAGATTATTCTTTACATTACGTTTTACAATGGTTGTTATGGCTGGAAGCATAACTGGAACAATACTGAGCATGATTTTTGCTGATGGTATTATATCTAGCCTTGTTGCAATGTTTGGAATTGGTGAATTTTACTCTTCATTAAGTTTCATGAATACTATTTTGCCAATATTTATGATTACACTGCTATTTAGTGTCTTTGCTTATCTATCATCTTATAAAGTCAAAAAAGTGGCTTTAACTCAATTAATAAAAGGAGATTAATAAAATGTTAAAAAGAATTTTAAAAATAAGTTTTGTTATTATTTTATCATTTGCTATGATGGGATGTTCAAATGATGAACAAGAGCGTTCGCCCATCAATGATAATCAGTCTACATCACAGAATACAACAAGTCCTTTTGGTGAAGATTTTACAACATCTCAAATACCAGACATTACCATTCAGTTTGGTAATGAAGGAAAAACTTTCACTATGCATTTTGAAAAGAATGATACTGCTTTAACAATCGCTAGAAATATTGGTGAAGATGGCCGAAATCTGCCAATTTATAATTATGACAATTTTGAAAATTATGAAGTGATGCAGTATTATGATATTCCAAGTTCATATAGCATCCCCGCTTCTGCTCAAACAGTTGATTATCAAAAGGCTGGAGAAGTTTATTATATGGCTGAAAATAGAGTTGTTCTCTTTTATCAGGATGCTCATATTCCAGGTGAGTATACAAAGATTGGAACGATTGAAGAAACTGAGGGACTCAGATCAGCTGTTGAAAATAATCCGGTCCAGGAAGGTTGGGGAAATAAGCTTGTTCTTATTCGTTTTGCTGAATAAAAAGGAAGGTTGATGTTATGATACTTTTAAAAAAAATCGCTAAGACCATTTTGATTATTATCTTTGTTATAGTTGTTATTGCAGTTTTATTTATGAAATTATGGCAACCATTTGGGCAGGGAATTAATGATAATGATAAAAAGTTATATAGTGAAAAAACAGAACTATTTTATGATGGGACTTTCCATGGTAATCCTGAAATATCAGTCATGAATGAAAGTAAAAGTGAATTTAGTGATCACGAACAAACTGTCCCAAAAGATAAAATACCAATTCATCAATTAGATAGTATTCCTAATACATCAGATGATGATTTAAAATGGGTATGGTTTGGACATTCTTCATCAATGTTGCAAATGCAAGGATTGAATATTTTGATTGATCCCGCATTCAGTGAATATGCATCTCCGATGCAAGGGTTTGGAGCAAAGAGATTCTCTGATTTACCAATATCCAAGGAAAATTTACCAGTCATTGATGTTCTTGTAATCTCTCATGATCATTATGATCATTTAGATTATGGGACTATTAAAGATATAGATGACAAGGTGAAATCATATTGTGTTCCTCTAGGAGTTGAAAAACACTTAATCCGCTTTGGTGTTGATGAGAATAAAATACATAGTATGGCATGGTGGGATGAAGTTAAAATTGGTGGTTTAACAATCACATCAACACCAGGACGTCATTATACTGGACGTTTGCCATGGCAAACGAACACAACATTATGGAGTGGTTATGTTTTTCAAAATGAAAAATATAAAGCCTATTATACTGGTGATACAGGATATGGTGAACATTTTAAGGAAATATATGAAAAATTTGGTGCTATGGACTTTGTGATATTAGAAGATGGCCAATATGATAAGTCATGGGAAGCAATTCATCTTTTACCAGAACAAGGTATTCAAGCCATGAAAGATTTACAGGCAAAATGGATTGTTCCTGTTCACTGGGGTACATTTTCACTCTCATATCATGCGTGGGATGATCCTATCAGACAAATGACAGCATTGGCTCAAAAAGAAAATATGAATGTTGCAACACCACGTATTGGTGAAATCGTTGATTATGACAATATCCAACAATTCCAAGAAAAATGGTGGGAGGATATAGAATAATCATATGCCTAATAGCTATGCCTTTGTATTTGATATAGATATTTGTTATTTTATGTGTTGAGTATTAAAATAGAAGTATAGAAATGGAGGAATATATATGTTAGGAAATTTTGAATATTGTAATCCAACAAAATTATATTTTGGGGATGAATCATTAAAATATTTAAGGGATGAATTAAAGAACTATGGATCAAGAGTTTTATTGGTTTATGGTGGAGGTTCTATTAAGAAAAATGGAATCTATGATGAAGTGATTCAAATCTTAAATGAAAGTCATAAAGAAATTGCAGAAGTATCTGGTGTTATGCCTAATCCTACTCTTGAAAAATTATATGAAGGAGTTAACATTGCCAGAGATAATGAAATTGATTTTATTTTAGCTGTAGGTGGTGGATCAGTTTGTGATTATGCGAAAGCTGTTTCAGTTTCTGTTCATTGTGATGAAGATCCATGGCAAAAGTATTATCTTCAGGGTGAAGAACCAACATGCAAAATTGTTCCTGTTGGTTGTATCTTAACAATGGTAGGTACGGGTTCTGAAATGAATGGTGGAGCGGTTATTACAAATCATGAAACAAAATTAAAAATTGGACATGTTTTTGGTGAAGAAGTGATGCCTAAGTTCTCTATCTTAAATCCTCAATATACATTGACTTTACCTCATTATCAAATGGTGGCAGGGTTCTATGATATTATGAATCACATTTGTGAACAATATTTTTCAGGAACTGATGACAATACAAGTGATTATATCAGTGAAGGATTGATGAAATCTTTGATTCATTCTAGTCGTATTGCCATGAAGAATCCAAATGATTATGAAGCGAGAAGCAATATTATGTGGACTGCTACATGGGCATTAAATACGTTGGTTGCTAAAGGAAAAACAACGGATTGGATGGTTCATATGTTAGGGCAGGCTGTAGGGGCTTATACAGATGCAACACATGGCATGACATTATCAGCTGTTTCGTTGGCTTATTATAGATATATTATGCCTTATGGCTTAGACAAATTTGTTCGCTTTGCGACTCATGTCTGGGATATTAATCCAAACGGAAAAACAAAAGAGGACATTGCTTTAGAAGGTTTATCAGCAATGGAAAACTGGATGAAAGAATTAGGATTGGTCATGAATATAACAGATCTTGGTGTCAATGAAAATATGATTGAAGGACTTGCTGATTCAACACTTATTATGAATGGTGGTTATAAAGTTCTTGAACGTGATGAAATTATCCAAATCTTTAAAGACAGTCTTTAAGACTTAAAATGCACTCCGTTGTTGAGTGCGTTTTTCATTCAATAGGAGGTTTGATAAGATTGAACTATTTATTAAAAGGGATTTTTATAGGAATTATGTTTGGAATTCCAGTAGGTGTTGTTGGTGTATTAACACTTCAAAGAACTTTAACAAAAGGTTTTTGGGCGGGTGTTATTTCAGGGTTAGGCTCTTCATTTGCCGATGTTGTTTATGCCTCATTGAGTGTCTTTGGAATTACACTTGTTTCTGATTTTCTTTTACAGTATCAGCAGATTATTTGTATTTTAGGTTGCATGATGATTGTATGTATTGGCATAGGAATCATGAAAAAAGATAATCAGAGTTTATCTTTCAATACGAGAATATCAATGACATCTTCATTCTTATCATCATTTATGATGACTCTTACGAATCCAGCAACCATTCTTTCTTATATGGTTATATTTTCAACCCTTGGAGTTAGTGGAAATGCTCACGTTATTCATAAAGTTTTGTTAGTGATTGGGATTTTTGTAGGAACATCTTTTTGGTGGATTGCCTTGTCAGCGTTTGTGAAATGGAGTGGAAAATTGTTGTCGTATTCATTATATAAACGTATCAATACATTTTTTGGTATTTTAATTATTGTACTAGGTGTCACTATTGCTGGCTATTCATTGTCATAATGAATAGCAGCTAGTTATTTGTAAATGATATGTTTGAAGTAAATTAAATAGATAAATCGAAAGGAGAAGAAAATATATGAAAAATATATTGGTTGTTGTTGGTAGTGGGAATAGAAATGGAAATACGGATACATTGGTTGAGTCTTTTATCAAAGGGGCAACTGAATCAGGACATCATGTTAAAAAAGTCAATTTAAATGGTCATATCCAGGGATGTAGAGGATGCGGGGCGTGTCAAAAGAATGGACATCATTGTATTATTCAAGATCAAATGCAGGATATATATGAATTATTTGAAGCAGTTGATACTCTTGTCTTGGCTTCTCCATTATATTTCTGGAGTATTTCAGCAAGACTGAAAAGTTTTATTAATCGTTTATATGCGATTTCGACAAATGATGAATATCCACAAAAAGATACATTTTTATTCATGACTTCTGGGAGTAAAGGTTTTTATGCTTTTGAACAGGCTGTTTCTTTTTATCGTTTTTTTATAAGAGCCCTTGGTTGGCATGACAAAGGTATGGTGCTGGCTGGTGGATGTGATAAGGAAGAAGGGAACTCTATTATTGATGAACACTATTTAAAAGAAGCTTATTTTATGGGTTGTCATTTGAAATAAAAATTGATATGCTTTTTGGCTATAGGAGAGTATGAATTATAAGTATTTGCAATAGTCAAGGGAATCAATATAATGTGAAGTGTAAAAAGAAAATAAAGGAGCGTATCTTATGGTTGCACTTACAACATTATTTCCAGTATTCTTTATGCTGGCATTAGGTTTTATTTCAAGATTAAAAGGATGGATTACACCCACACAAAAAGATGGGGCTAATGCCATTGTGTTTCAGGTTTTATTTCCGATTATGATTTTTAATTTGATGTTAACAGCATCAATTGAAACAGAACATATTTTTATTGTTGGATATGTCTTTATTGCTTTTGTTGTTGCAATGATAGTGGGGAAACTTTTGATTCCTTTTACTGGAAAGAAATATGGGCATTTTTCTCATTATCTTTTAACGACAGTGGAAGGTGGAAATGTAGCTTTACCACTTTATTTATCAATTGTAGGAACTTCTAGCAATACTGTTATTTTTGATATTGCAGGAACAATGATTTGTTTTATTGTTTTACCTGTTTTGATTGCAAAAAGTGCAGCAACAGATACGACACATAAGGAATTATTGAAAAAGATTTTTTCAAACTCTTTTGTGATTGCTGTTATTTTAGGATTAGGATTGAATTTATTAGGTGGGTATCAATATTTACAGACAACATCTTTATTTGAAGTCTATACAGGGACAATTTCACAAGTTACTGCACCAATTATTGGAATGATCCTCTTTATATTAGGATATGATTTAAAGGTTGATAAAGAAACAATTCAACCTATTCTTAAATTAATGAGTGTTCGTATTGTTTATTATATCATTGTCATTATAGGATTCTTTATTTTATTCCCATATTTGATGGCTGATAAAATCTTTATGATTGCAGTTATCTTGTATTTTATGTGTCCAACTGGTTTTGGTCTTGCACCAGTCATTTCACCACTTTATAAAAGTGAGGAAGATGCTTTTTTTTCATCAGCTTTCATATCACTTTATATGATTGTGACATTAATTGTCTATACAGTTTTGGTTTTATTTGTCGCATAAAAAAATTATAAATATTTCTAATGAAGGAAGTATTATTTTATTCTGTAATATCATTTGAAAGTGATTTTATATTAGGTTTAAAGTATTGTGCTATAATAACTGGAATTGTAGATTTAGGAGACTTTATGAAAGAATTTTATTTAACAATAATGAGGAGTTCATTGTATCTGTTTATTTATTAATGAAAGATGTTAGAAAATAAATTTACTCAATAAACTATGGTATATTTTAATTGTAAAAGAAATGACTATTATAGATATGGGGCTCTAGCCACTTGAGGTTGGATGTGGCTCCATATCTTTTTATTATTAATAATATTAATTTTCAATGGTTATCATTTTCTTATTAAACATTGCCTAAATGAAACTAGGGGCAAAAATAGATGAATGTAGGTAGAAAAATAGCTGATCAAGTAAGGGTTATATTTCAAAAAATAGCAGTTGTTGCAATTTGCATTCAAAGTATAACTAAGTAAGTCTATACACATAGAATTATTGAAGAGTTAAAACAGGAAATGGACAAAATCAAATATTAGATTTTGGCTTTCTTTATATATTTTTAACCTTCTTTGTATGTAATTTGTGCTCAATAAATTTAGAAAGAACATGAAATAATAAATACTATATATATCAATATGTTTGAAGTGTGAAACATCTGTGTAATCCTCTAAGTCTATTGTCGACTCAGGACGTTTAATATAAAAATATAATTATATTTTAATTATGTTCAATGAATTGATTAAGAGCTTATGTTATAATAAGTCATGTATAAAATATATTTTGAATAAAGGAGAATATCATAATGGATAATAGATTACAGGAAACAAATTTTATTATATATAAAACTAAAGATGGTAATGTCAGTGTTGATGTTATACTAAAGGATGAAACTATTTGGATTACACAAAAAGGAATGGCCGAGTTATTTGAGTGTTCTACTGATAACATTGGTTTACATCTAAAAAACATTTATTTAGAGAAGGAATGAGTGAAAAAAGCAACTACCGAGAAAATCTCGGTAGTTCGAGATGAAGGAAATAGACAAGTAAAAAGAACATTGGAGTTTTATAATTTAGATGCAATTATAGCTGTTGGATATCGTGTGAACTCAAAAAAAGCAACACAGTTTAGAATATGAGCAACAAATATTTTAAAAGAGTATATGATAAAAGGTTTTGTTATTGATAAAGAAAAAATGAACAGATTGTTAATGATATTTCGATAGAACATCTTAATGAACTTCATCGTTTTTTATTTGGCAATCTCTATGAATGGGCTGGACAATATAGAGTGGTTGATTTATATAAATCTGAGAGAGTATTATCTGGACTTTCTGTTGAATATGCAAAACATAATGAAATAGAGGAAAGATTAGAACTATTTCTCAATAAAGTAAGTCAATTTGATTGGAAAGATAAAGATACTGCATTAAAATCAACATTTGATTTATTAGTAGGTATATGGGAAATACATGCATATCGAGAAGGGAATACAAGGACATGTACAACATTCATTAAAAGAATCTTATTGAGTCATGGTATAGATTTTAATGCTGGACTTCTAAAAGAACATCCTGCTTATGTAAGAGATAGTTTGGTCATGGCAACTTATGATGAACCACAATATCTTATGAGAATTTTGAAAGATGCTTTTGAAACGGAATTAAATTTTCAATATTTTAATGAAGGTAGTATTAAAGAAGAATATAAGGTTGCTAAAGAAAAGTATTATACAACTAAACAAGCAGAAAAATTAATTGCAAAGAAAAGATTGATGAAATAAAAAAGAGGGCAATTTCTTGAAAAAGAGATTGTCTTTTTTGAATTATAAAATATTGACAATAAAAAAACAAAATCAAAAAAGTTCTGACATAAATCAGAACTTTTCGCATTTTAGTATAAAACTGTAATTATTTACAAGCTTCTTCGATAGCTACAGCAACAGCAACAGTTGCACCAACCATTGGGTTGTTACCCATACCGATTAATCCCATCATTTCTACGTGAGCAGGAACTGATGAAGAACCAGCGAATTGTGCATCACTGTGCATACGTCCCATAGTATCAGTCATACCATAAGAAGCAGGTCCAGCTGCCATGTTGTCAGGATGTAATGTACGTCCTGTTCCTCCACCTGAAGCAACAGAGAAATATTTCTTACCTTGTTCTACACATTCTTTTTTATAAGTACCAGCTACTGGATGTTGGAAACGAGTTGGGTTAGTAGAGTTACCAGTGATAGAAACGTCTACACCTT
The DNA here is from genome assembly GCF_004343035.1 of Longibaculum muris. Taxonomy (GTDB): domain Bacteria; phylum Bacillota_I; class Bacilli_A; order Erysipelotrichales; family Coprobacillaceae; genus Longibaculum; species Longibaculum muris. The sequence continues at coordinate 139,552 of NZ_SMCQ01000002.1, read as the reverse complement.
CTTTATGCATGATTGCAACACCTTCACGAACATCATCAGAACCATAGCAGTTAACTTTAGCTCTTGGCCCATCAGAGTAAGCTGTTCTAGAGATTTCTTTAACTTCTCCAGTGAAATAATCGAATTCAGTTTCTACATAAGTGAATCCATTAATTCTTGAGATGATTTTAGCAGCATCTTTTCCTAAACCGTTTAAGATAACTCTTAATGGTTTAGTTCTAACTTTGTTAGCTTTTTCAGCAATTTTAATTGCACCTTCAGCTGCAGCGAATGATTCATGTCCAGCTAAGAAACAGAAACATTCAGTTTTTTCGTCTAATAACATAGAACCTAAGTTACCATGTCCTAAACCTACTTTACGATCATCAGCAACTGATCCAGGAATACAGAATGATTGTAAACCTACACCAATAGTTTTAGCAGCATCTACTGCTTTTGTATCTCCGTTTTTGATTGCCATTGCAGCACCTACAGTGTAAGCCCAGCAAGCATTTTCAAAACAGATAGGTTGAGTTGATTTTACGATTTCGTAAACATCAATACCTTTTTCATCACAAATTGCTTTAGCTTCTTCGATTGATTTAATATCGTATTTAGCTAATGCAGCGTTGATTTGATCAATTCTACGTTCATAATTTTCAAATAATGCCATCTTCGTACCCTCCATTATTCCTTTCTTGGATCGATGTATTTAGCAGCACTATCAAATCTACCATAAGTTCCAGTAGCTTCTTTTAATGCTTCATTTGCATCTTTTCCAGCTTTAATCATATCCATCATTCTTCCAAGGCTAATGAATTCATAACCGATGATTTCATTATTATCATCTAATGCAATTCTATTGATATATCCTTCAGTTAATTCAAGATATCTAGGACCTTTTAATTTAGTAGAATAAGCAGTACCAACCATACTTCTTAATCCTTTACCTAAATCTTCAAGACCAGCACCAACAGATAATCCACCTTCAGAGAATGCAGATTGGCTACGTCCATAAACGATTTGTAAGAATAATTCTCTCATTGCAGTATTAATAGCATCACAAACTAAGTCAGTATTTAAACCTTCTAATAAAGTTTTACCAACTAAAGCTTCACTTGCCATAGCAGCTGAGTGAGTCATACCAGAGCATCCAATTGTTTCAATTAATGCTTCTTCGATAATTCCTTCTTTTACGTTTAATGATAATTTACATGCACCTTGTTGAGGAGCACACCATCCAATACCATGTGTAAAACCAGAAATATCTTTGATTTCTTTTGAATATACCCATTTTCCTTCTTCAGGAATTGGAGCACATCCATGATTTCCACCGCGTGCAACAGTGCACATTTCTTCGACTTCTTTTGTATAAATCATTTTTTTACTCCTTTCACTTTCTTAAAATGATTACAGCATGGACAAGAAAAATATTCATATTTTTCTATATTCCAGGTGAAGGAACTCACCTACTGTGATTATAAGGCAAAAGTCCTTTAAAGTCAATGAACTGGCGACTTCCTATGATAAAAAATTGTCAAAAAAAACAAGACAGTAAAAAAGAACAATTCTAAAATAAGAGTCACAATTATTGACCGATATCATAATTTATACTATAATAGTTCAAAATAGAACTAATTGGAGGTATTATGACAGAATTATTAAAGATGATTAATAGTATGAAGAAACTTTATGATCACTTATGTTTAGAAGTCTGCAACAAATATCAACTTACCAAAGTTGAATTGGATATATTATTATTTTTACATAATAATCCAAGTTATGATAGTGCCAAAGATATTGTAGAAAAAAGAGGAATTATTAAATCACATGCTTCTTTAGGAATCGAAAAACTGGTTAAAAAGAATTGTTTAGAAGTTAGTCAAGATGAAAGAGATAAACGTCGTTATCATCTTCATTTGACAGCACGTACAGTTCCAATGATTAAAGATGGATTAGTCGCTCAAAAGAAGTTTCATGAAATTTTATATCATGATTTTAATGAAGAAGAAAGAATGATGGTAAAAACATTATTTAAACGCATGTATATAAATATTATCAATGAGGAGGAGAAAAAATAATGTTTGCTTATTTTATTTATATTGTAGCTGGAATGGGTGCAGGGATAGGAACAGGATTAGCTGGACTATCTGCAGCAGCAGTCATTTCACCAATGTTAATTACTTATTTGGGATTTGATCCTTACGCTGCAGTTGGAATTTCTCTTGCTTCCGATGTCTTAGCTTCAGCTATATCAGCTTATACGTATGGAAAACATAAGAATCTAGATATTAAAAATGGTTTGGTGATGTTAATTACTGTTTTAATTTTTACATTGATTGGAAGTTATATTGCTTCGCTTGTTCCAAGTGGAACGATGGGAGGCTTCTCAGTTGTTATGACATTATTATTAGGGATTAAATTTATTGTACGTCCTGTTATGACAACCAAAGAAGCCCAAGCAGCTAAAACGCAAAAACAAAAAACTATTCAATCATTAATTTGTGGATGTTTAATTGGATTTATTTGTGGATTTATTGGAGCTGGTGGAGGGATGATGTTATTGTTGATTTTAACATCTGTACTTCAATATGAATTAAAAACAGCTGTTGGAACAAGTGTCTTTATTATGGCATTCACTGCTTTTACAGGAGCATGTTCACATTTTGCATTAGGTGGTATGCCAGATATGGAAGCTTTAATCGTTTGTGTAGTTGCAACTTTAGTTGGCGCAAGAGTGGCTGCATTATTTGCTAATAAAGCTGAGCCTCAAACATTAAATCGGGCAACAGGGGTTGTTTTAACAATCTTAGGAGCAGCAATGGTATTAACGAAATACGTATTTTAAAAAGTCATCTGGAAAGATGACTTATTTTCTTATTGCAAATAAAATGTATAAATGTTATAATGAAATTGCTAAAAGTTAACTTATTTGTTATGATTCTTTGTATTGATCAAATCAACAATATAATTAAAATTCTTCATAAATAATTTGGCATCACTTTTATTAAGACTTCTAAAAAAGTAAATTATCTTTGCTTCATCTTTTCCTTGAATCAACAAATCTATATTATTATTCTTTTCTAATCCTAATAAGTGATCTATATCTATGTCTAAGAGACGACAAATATCACTAAGAACATCTAGTGGAGGAAAATAGGTATCATTCACATATGTTGAAAATGTTTTAGGATTAATATTTAATTGTGCAGCAGCTTCTTTTTGAGATAAATCTTTTTCTTCTAGTTTTGCTGCTAAAATAGCTCCAATTTTTAACATATGATATTCACCTCACTTATTATGATTATAACGAAAATCAAAGTTAACAAGTTTATTATCTAGTTTAAATAGAATTTTATTTGATAACTAGTTTAACTACTGATATAATAGGAATGAATACAAATGTAAGTATAAAAGGAGACAAATAATGTATATTTATGATTTTTTAACTTCTCTAGATTTATTGAAAAAAGAAAGAATTCCTTTGATGGATGAATTTCCAAAGAATGCAATATATTATGGTAAATGTTCAAAAGAAGAACTTCAAAAAAGGAATCCAACAATTATAGGAGAAGGAGACAAGTATATATTGTATACAGTGGAGCATATTGATAAGTTATATGCCAAATGTATTGATGAACAATTAGCTTATATTCATGAATTAAATCAGTTTGATTTAATGATACCACGCTCAATGATGATTTATACTGATGTCGCAATTCTTGAGGCTATTCGTCTTTATGATGAACTGAGTAAACATACGGATAATCCTAATCCTTTCTTTGATATGGATATGAATATTAAAATGCCTGTTATATCAAGTATCTATCTTAATAATTATGTCAACAATCATCCGTCATTATACTATTTTCAAAATAATCCAATAAAAAAAGAATTAGTAAGCGCTCAATTTATATATTTTGTCAAAAAATATTGTGAATATCGTTTGACAGTCAAAGATCATAAAGTTTATAAAGTAAGAAATATAGAAAATACTTTACATAATGCAATGGTTCAATATCAAACAGTTGATCATGATGCTTATCATATATTAGAAATAACGGGTTTAGAAAATAAAGAATTTGATGATTTTATTCAACAAATCATGCATGTCTATGAACAAAATCAAAATAATGAATCAATGAAATCTCTTAAGCATAATTGCTGATTTTAAGAGATTTTTTTGTTATGATGAAAAAAATAAAATAAATGCAATAATAAGTAATGTTTTTGCATTAATAAGGTGAAAGGGGAGACATATGCATATGGATAATAAAGAATTAGATCAATTGATTTTAACAATCCCCCAAAGTGATAATGCTTTTGATAAGTTATATGAAAAAACAAAAACCATTGTTTTTGCCTATATTATGAGTATTATCAAAAACTACGATGATAGTCGTGATATTTTACAAGAGGTATATATTAAGATATATCTTGCTAGTCAACAATATGTTTCTATGAAAAAACCAATGGCTTGGATTTATACAATTGCAAGAAATGAATGTTATTTGTATTTAAGAAGAAAGACATGTGATCAACAATATGATGATAATATCGCTTTACCAGAAAATATTAATATTCATACAAAGATGATTTTAGAACAACTGTTTGAACAATTAAATGATCGTGAAAGAGAAATCATTATTATGTATTCATTATGGGGTTTAAAACATATTGAAATAGCAAAACTATTAGAAATACCTTTATCTACATCATTATCATGTTATCGTAGAGGAATGAAAAAAATGAGAAAAGTCTGGAGGGAAGAAGATGAAAGAGTTATATAAAACATTTCAAGAGATTACACCAGATTGTTTAGAGAGTATTCATGAGGAATTAAAACAACGAAAGGATGAACAGTTTATGGTAGAAATGACAAAGAAAAAAAGACAAAGATATTATATGATTCCTGTAGTTATTGTAAGTATGGTTATTTGTTTATTTATTTTATGGCCAACAAGTTCAAAGATATATGCAACAGTTGCTTTAGATGTTAATCCAAGTGTTGAATTAGATATTGATGATCAACATATGATTCAAAAAGTAAAAGCTAACAATGATGATGGTCAAAAGATTATTGGTGATATGAAATTAAAAGGAGTTGATCTAGAAGTTGGAATGAATGCTTTGATTGGATCAATGTTAAAGGAAGGATATATTAGTGAATTAAAGAATTCTTTATTGATTTCAGTTACGGGTGATCATCAAAAAGAAAATGAAGTCTTAAGAAAAGAATTATCTGATGAAATTGATCAATTATTAAAAAATCATCATATAGATGGATCAGTTGTTTCTTTAGCGCTTGAAGATGATGAAAATATTGATGCTTTAGCAAGCAAATATCATATTTCAACAGGAAAGGCACAATTAATTAAAAGCTTGATTGCTAAAAATACACAATATACTTTTGAAGAATTAAAAGATTTATCAGTCAATGAATTAAACATTTTATTAAGTCGCTATGATGTTGATACAAATAAGACTGGTGAAGCAAGCCAAAAAGGATATATTGGCAAAGATAAAGCAACTCAAATCGCTTATCAGGATGCGAAAGTCAGTCAACCAACATTAAAAGAAATTGAGTTAGACTATGAAAAGGGTGTCATGGTTTATGAAATAGAATTTATCAAAGATGGAATTGAATATGAATATGATATTGACGCTCAAAGTGGACAAATTCTAAAACGTGATAAAAAAGAAAAACATCATCAAACTACAACTTCATCATCAAATATTAGTGAAGCTCAAGCTAAAGAATTGGTCTTAAATCATGCTCAAGTTAAAAATGTTCAAAACTATCAATTGAAAAAAGATAAAGATGATGGGATTTTAGAATATGAAATTGAGTTTGTAAGTGGAAAATATTTATATGAGTATAAAGTTGATGCAAGTCATGGTAAGATTTTAGAGAGTGAAAAGAAGTATGTTGGTGAAGTGAAATTAAGTGAAAGTGAAGCAAAACAAATTGCTTTGAATCATGCAAAAGTATCTTCTCATGATACGAAGGATATGGATATTGAGTTAAAGAAAAGTTATTATGAAGTTTCTTTTGAAGTCAGAAATGATGAATATGAATATCATATTGATGCATCAACTGGAAATATTCTTTCTCATCATAAAGAAAGAGATTAAAAAAATCAGCTAGAATTATTCTAGCTGATCATTTTTTTATTCAATAGGAATAAATTTCTTTTCTTCAACTTGTGGTGTCACATCTTTTGGAATTGTGATTTTTAATTCACCATTATCAAATGAAGCTTTAATATCTTCATGTTTCACTGCATCTCCAACATAGAAATTACGAGAGCAGCTACCACTATAACGTTCACGTCTAATCACATGACCTTCCTCATCTTTTTCTTCATTATTAACGTTCTTTGTTGCATTAATAATTAAATATCCATCTTTTAATTCCATTTGGATATCTTCTTTTTTATATCCAGGAAGTTCCATGTTCAATAAATAATTTCCATCTTTTTCAACGATGTCAGTACGCATACTGTCAACAGAAGAATAATTAAATGGATCTTGGAATAAATCATCAAACATATCATTAAATGCAGGTAGGAATTTCATATATATCGCCTCTTTCTTTAAAAATCAACCCTTGAATACTCAATCTATTGAGTAACGAAATAACTACCCTGTTAGGCCTTCCCTAACTACACTTATATTATATCACTAATTTTAGCACTGTCAACATTTGAGTGCTAAATATTTTACAAATTAAGAAAGCTCCTGTTTTTTAGCATGGATTATGATATGGTATAGGATATGGAGGAGAGAAGATGAAATTAGTTGTTAGTGATATGGATGGAACGCTTATTAATCATCAAAGTGGAATTTCACCAGCTAATTTAAAAGCAATTCAGCAATTACAAGAAAATGGAATTGAATTTGCTATTGCATCAGGTCGTGATTTTTATGGTGTTCGTTCTATCTTAGATCAATATGACATAAGATGTCATGCTATTTTAGGAAATGGTGCTCAATATTGCGATGAAGATGGTCAAGTGATTATGAGTTGCTATTTAAATAAAAGTGTATTTGCTGATATTATTCAAATCTTTGAGAATGCTCATGTTCCTTATATGGTTTTTACAACCAAAGGTTTTTATACAAGATATCAACCAAGTTATGTACAAGAACAGTTTATTGAAAGAGGAATTAAAAGATTTGGAAATCGTAAAGAAGATTATGATAAAAATGGTTCATTTGTAAATTGTCCTTGTAATCTTCTTGAACAATTTAGTGATATTCAAGAGTTTCTACAGAGAGATTTAGATATTATTAAGGTTGAAGCTTTTTCATTGAATGCTAGTGATATTACACCGACTAAAGAGTTATTAGCGCGTATTCCAACAATTTCATATTTATCATCATTTGAGGATAATGTGGAAGTCACAAATGAAAATGCCCAAAAAGGTTTGATTTTACAACAAGTAGCACAGCTTAAAAAGATTGATAAGAAAGATATTGCTGTTTTAGGAGATGGTATGAATGATTTCACTTTATTTCAATTGTTTCCTTATTCATTTGCTCCTAAAAATGCTGATGATACAATTAAATTATTAGCATATCGAGTTGTTGATGAATGTGAAAATGACGGTTTTGCCAAAGCTATTGATATAATTTTAAAAGAGAAAATATAAGGGTAAAAAGTTAAAAAAGGATTAAGAAGGAAACTTAATGAACAAAGAAAAACAATTGATTTTCTATAAATGGTAAGATAAATGAATGATATAGTGTTCATTTATCTTTTTTGACAATTTGTTAATAAATTCTTAAGATATTCACATTATTTATGTAATATAATAGGGAAAAGGGGTGGGAATATGAATGTTTTAGTTGTTGATGATGAAAAAGAAATTGCTGATTTAGTAGAACTCTATTTAAAAAATGAAGGATATCAAGTTTTTAAGTTTTATAATGGAACAGATGCTTTACATTGTGCTTTTCATGAAAATATAGATTTGGCTATCTTAGATATTATGTTGCCAGATATTGATGGTTTAGTAATCTGTCAAAAAATGCGAGAAGCATATACATTTCCTATTATAATGTTAACTGCTAAAGAAACTGAGATTGATAAAATCACTGGTCTAACTATTGGCGCTGATGATTATGTGACAAAACCATTTCGACCATTAGAATTAATGGCTCGTGTGAAAGCTCAATTACGTCGTTATAAGATGATGACACCACAACAAAATGAAAACATCATTACCATAGGAGCTTTAACGATTGATCAAGATAATCATCAATGTTTGTTAAATAACGAAAACTTATCCTTGACCCCAACTGAATTTTCTATTCTCTGGTTACTTTGTGAAAACAAAGGAAAAGTTGTTACTGTTGATCAGATCTTTCAAGATTTATGGGGTGAAAAATATTATACAAATTCAAGTAGTTCAATTATGGTGCATATTCGTCATTTAAGAGAAAAAATGAATGATAGTGCTGAGAATCCAAAATATATTCAAACAGTATGGGGAGTAGGTTATAAAATTGGCTAAGGATTATACACGAAGATTTCAAAAAGAAATATTAAAAAGACATGTTATGATTGCTGTGATATCGATTGTTATTTTATTGTTGATGTATTTTTTTGTAGATCATTTTTATAATGGCGCAGTGATTAATTTTATACAAGAAATATTTGGCTGGGATTTTGCTAATTTTATTTTGAAAAATCAAACTGCTTTTGTTTTTATGACTTTATTAGCTGCACTATTATTAAATTCATTGATTGTAGAAATATATGCAATTCAAAAAATATCACAAGTCTTTTCACAAATGAAAATCTTATTTCAAAAAAATGATCAAAGAATTATTTTGGATGAATCTTTATTTGAATTAGAAAATGATTTAAATGAATTAAAGAAAGAAAGTTTAGAAAATGAGAAAAAAGCTATTCAAGAGGAACAACATAAAGTTGATATGATTGCTTATCTTGCTCATGATATTAAAACTCCATTGGCTTCAGTTATTGGTTATTTATGTTTATTAGATGAAACGAATGATTTACCTGATGAATTACGTCAAAAGTATACCCATATGACATTAGAAAAAGCGTATCGATTAGAAAAATTAATTAATGAATTTTTTGATATTGCAAAATTAAATCAAGCCTACAATCAATTACATCAAGAAGATGTTTGTTTATCTTATTTATTAGAACAGATGAAAGAAGAATTTTATCCTATTCTTTCAGAAAAAAAACAAACAGTTTCTATTGATGTTGAAAATGATTTTATGATATATGCTGATCCTAATAAAATTGCTAGAGTCTTTAATAATATTTTTAAAAATGCTTTTTATTATGGTGATGCTTCTTCAACTATACAAGTTAAAGCATATCATGAGGGGATTTATAGCCATATTTTATTTTCTAATGTAGGGAACACGATTCCAAAAGATAAGCTGAATCGTATTTTTGAACAATTCTATCGTTTAGATGAATCACGTTCTTCAACAACTGGAGGATCAGGCTTAGGGCTTTCAATTGCAAAAATGATTGTTGATTTACATCATGGACATATTAAAGTGACAAGTGAAAATCGTCAAACTGTTTTTGAAGTTATTTTACCACGTCAACCATTTTAAGAAAATCTTAAGAATTTGTTAAACAATTTCCTTACTTTATTGATTATACTAGTGTCTGTAAGGAGATGTGAGTATGAAACGTAAAATCATTGTATTTATCGCAATTATCATTATTCCATTCATTATTTTACTTTTAGACCACTATGTCTTAAAAGAAGATGTACATATGGATGCTGCTTATGACCAATCTGCAGATTGGTCATATATTATGCAACATCAGGATGATATTCCACCTTCATTATTAAAATTAGCAATGCATAATAAAGAAACAATTCCATTTGTTTCACACTATTTACGTCAACCCCAAAACCTTTCTTTAGATTTAAAAACAGATTTAAAATCTCAAGAAATTCCTTTACTTTTACAATGGGATACAAGATGGGGATATCGCAAATATGGGGATGATTTTATAGCTGTGAATGGATGTGGTCCAACATGTTTATCAATGGTTTTAAGTTATTTACAAAACAATGCTTCTTTAAATCCTTATGTGATTGCAAAATATGCTTATCAAAAAGGTTATTATACTCAAGCTGGAACATCGTGGCGATTAATGGATGAAGGAGCAAGATGTTTTGGGGTTAATGCGGGTCAGATGTCCTTAAATGAAGATATGATTAAGCAAGAATTAGAGCAGCATCATCCCATTATTTGTAGTGTGGGACCAGGAATATTTACAACTGAAGGACATTTTATTGTTCTTAGAGAATATAAAAATGGATTGATTTATGTTAATGATCCAAATAGTCGTCAACATAGTCAAAAAGGTTATCGTTTTGATGAAATTAAAAATCAAATTAAGAATTTATGGGTTTATAGTAAGGAAAAGAATAGATGACTATTCTTTTTTTTGATAGAATGGAATGTAGGGGGATGTGATGAGAATGATATTAATTGTAGAAGATGATTTGGGAATCCAAGAAACATTATATGATTTATTAACAATGAAAAATTATGAAGTGAAACAAGCCTATACAATCAAAGAGACACTGAATATAGATATTCATGATATTGAATTAATTATTATGGATATTCAATTACCAGATGGTAATGGTGTGACATTATGTCAACAAATTCGTCAAGTCAGCCAAGTTCCAATTTTGTTTTTAACTGCTAGAACTGATGAAGAAACACTGGTAGAGGCTTTAAATGCTGGTGGCGATGATTACATTAGCAAACCATTTCGTGTCAATGAATTATTAGCGAGAATGCATAGTATTTCACGACGAATTCTTAAAAACAAGGATGTTATTGAAACAAATGATTTATATATTGATATAAAAAAATATCATGTTTTCAAACAACAACAAGAGATTCTCTTAAGTGCTATTGGGTATGAAATCTTATTTTTAATGGTTCAAAATCAAGGCGTGGTTGTGACAAGAGAAAGATTAATCGAATTTATTGAAGAACGTACAGGAAATTATATTGAAGATAATACGGTGAGTGTACATATGAAAAGGTTAAGAGAAAAGTTAGGAACTTATAAAGGAATGGACTATATTGAAACAGTGAGGGGGATTGGGTATCGATGGAGAAGCATTTAAGAAAAAGTCAATCGCTCTATTCAATAGGTTGTATTGTGTTTTTATTAATGATTATGATGATTTCAATAGTGGCTCTTATCACAAAAAATATCTTTTTTTATTATATTATTCTTTGTCTTTCTTTTGTTATAATCATCATCCATTTTAGATATATTCAACATTTAAAAAAATCACTTCTAACTTTAATAGAGATGTGTCAAATGATTATTGAAGAAAAAGCAGAAACCTTTCCGCTTATTGATGGAGAAAGCTATATTGCTGTTTTATCATCTCATCTTCATATCTTAAATATCAGAATGCAGGGGATGTTAGAACGTTTACATCATGAACAAAATCAATTAAAAAACTATATTGAAAATATATCTCATCAAATCAAAACCCCATTAACAGCCATGTTTTTAAAAGAAGATCTTTTATTAGAAATGACTCAAGGGAAACAACATCGAATTGTTGAACAAATTGTTTTTCAAACTCAAAGAATACAAGATTGTATTGAAGATTTATTACAACTTGCTCAACTTGATTCTCATTCTATTGAATATCATAAAAAAGATTATCTTTTTAGTGAGATTATAGATTCTATTCAAGAACAATTATTTCCATTGATGGAAGATAATGATGTTCATTTGAAAATACAAGGAGAAAATCAAATGATTTATTGTGATTTTCAATGGATGAAAGAAGCCATTGAAAATATTTTAAAGAATTGTATTGAACAAAAATCTCATTCATCAATTGATATCACTTGTTTAGAAAAATCATCTTATATGAAAATCATAATTCATGATCATGGAGATGGTTTTATAGAGGAAGATATCCCTCATTTGTTTGAACGTTTTTATCGAAGTGAATATCAATCTCATCAAGGAATAGGAATTGGATTATCGATTTCTCAAGAAATTATTCAAGATCATCATGGAAGTATTTATATCTATAATGATCAAGGTGCTGTTTTTGAAATCCTCTTGCCTCAAAAAGAAACAAAAAATAAATACACAGTCACTATCGAGTAAGAAAAGAAGTTTATATTAGATAGTGAGGAGGGAAAGTGTATGGCACTATTAGAATTAAAAGATGTAAGAAAGAGTTATGGATATGATGAAAATAAGGTTGATGCGATTTCACATATTAATCTTACAATTGAAGAAGGAAGTTTTGTTGCTATTGTGGGAAAGAGTGGGAGTGGAAAATCAACACTTCTTCATGTGATGGGAGGATTAACAAAACCTCAACATGGAGTGGTTTTATTAGAAGGAAATTCTTTATATGATATGAGTGATGATCAACTTTCACGTTATCGTCGTCGCCGTATGGGATTTGTTTTTCAATTCTATAATTTGATTTCAAGTTTAAATGTTATTGAAAATATTGTTTTACCTATTCATTTAGATCATTTAAAAGAAGATCATGAATTTATTGATGAACTTTTGGATTTATTAGGTTTAAAAGAAAAGAAAACGGCTTTTGTCAAAGAACTTTCTGGTGGTCAACAACAACGTGTTGCCATTGCAAGAGCTTTGGCTATGAAACCAGCTATTATTTTGGCCGATGAACCAACAGGAAATCTAGATGCCAAAAGTTCTTTGGAAGTTGTTGAACTGTTAAAATTGTCACAACGTCAATATAAGCAAACTCTCATTTTGGTCACACATGATGATATGATAGCTTCTCAAGCCGATCGTATTATTACGATTAGTGATGGTCAGATTGTGGGTGATACAGATGAAAAATAATTTACTACATCATTTTGCAATTCAAGATTTAAAAACCCATCGTAACGATAGCAAAGTGACTTTGGTCACATTGATTGCTCTTTCATTTGTTATTATGATGATTACCTTTTTAACACCGCTTTTACTCAATTCATATATTTTAAATTCACAAGCAAAACATGGTTATTATGATTATATAAGTTATACACCTTATGATAAAGATGAAATCTTAAAAACACCTATAACTTATCAAAATAAAGAGACTATGTTTAAGGATGCTGATTTTGAGTATGCCCTTGTGGCTGATATCGGATACTCATATGGAGATGATTCCATTCATTATATTGAAGGAAATAAGGATATTTTATCAATTCAATTAAAAGATGGTCATTTTCCTAAAAAAGAAAACGAAGTTGCCATTAAGGAAAGTACCCTAAAGCGTATGGGTTATGATATAAAACTTGACCAAAATATTGAGGTAGCATATCGATATTATCAACCTACATCAGATGGAAACGATGAGTGTTATAATGCAGTGGGACAATGGAAAGTTGTTGGTATCTTACAAGAAAGTGGGGATACAGATATTCTTTTAGGAAAACAAACAACACCACAAAAATATGCTGTTTATATTGATACTTATAAACAAGAAAATATAAGTGTTCATGGAGATATAAGATTAGATAGAGTCTTTGATTTGAATCAAGATATTGGTTCAAAATCTCAACTTAATTTCTTAATTGTGATTGTGGAATTTGTTTTATTTATTGTTGGATGTATTATTGTTTCAGGATTGACAATTGCCTCGTTTGAAAATCGTAAGAATGATTACACTTTATTACGAGGAATTGGTGCAACAAAACGGCAGGTCTATTATATTGTTTTTATCCAAGCCATGTTATTAGCACTTTTATCTATTATAGTTGCAAGTATTGCTTATGTGATTGTTGGAAATATTTTCATTCTTATTGTGGATACAATCATACCATTGCAGTTCAATTGGAATTATTATCTAGGTTGTATTTTTATTATTGTCTTGATGTCTTTGATCAGCTATTTTATGCCAGCTCGTGGAGCAACACGACGTGCATTAAGTGGATCTTTTGAATCAGCGGAATTTCAATATTTCTATTATCGTTATAAAAAACTACATCAAATGCGTCCAATGTATTTAGGGTGGCGTCAATTGGTTAATAATAAGAAACAAATGATATTTAAGATTTTCTTTGTCTTTATAGCATCTTTAATGATGATGTCAATTATTGGAGATTATATTTATGGTATACATTTAACAAAGCAAAGAAATGAATATGTTGAAACATCACAAAATGCAACTTTAATTTATTCACCGATTGTTGATAATACCAATATTCATCCTGATGATTTTAAAACAATGTCTTCTTATGCTAAAGAAGTTATATATACACATAACTTTTTATATTCACCAGAAAATGGTTATCCCCATAAAATCTATTGTCTTGATGAAAATGTAAAAAAACAATTTTCATTACCACAAGATCAAGTATTAAAAACTGGTGAAATTATTGTTAGTCTAGGATTTGATAGAGATAACAATTTACAAACTTATTCTTTGGTTGATGGAAATGTTTTTCAAATTGCATACGTATTAAGTAACTATGAAGAAAAATTTATAATTATGTCTAAAGATGATTTTATCAAATATGCAGATGTAAAGCATTATCAAGAAGTTTATCTATCTTTTGATAGTATTGCCCAAAAGAATCAGGCAATCCTTGCTTTTGCAAAAGCTAATCCAAAGATGAGATATAATGTTATTGATAGTTCTTTACAACCACAAAGAGATTATGAATATCAAATGTCAAAAGAATCAGTATTTGATTTTCCAACTTTACGTTTAGCATTGATTGTTGCAACAAGTGTTATTTATATTTATCAATTGTCTTTTGAATTATTAAAACAAAGAGAAACAATCGCAACTTATCAATTATTAGGTTTTAGAAAAATAGAAATATGGAAAATATATATGTATAAGTCTTTGTTCATTGCAAGTCTTGGATTTGTTTTTGCGCTTTATTATCATTTTGCAGATATGTTTATTGAACATGGAGGCAATGGTGGATGGCATATTTTTATGGATCCTATTCCATTGATGGGACAAGTGTTACCAACATTGATACTGATTATAATTTTGATTTCTTTTTCCTTACTTCCGATTTATTCAATTCTCAAAAAAGATGGTTTAGAGAATAAAACAATAAGAGAATAATGAAATTTCTATGTATTTTAAAGAATAGTTTTTGACTATTCTTTTTATATGCTTTAAAATATAGCAAAATGAGGTGTAAATATATGAAAATTTCTGAAATTCTAAAAAATAAAGCAACAATTTCTTTTGAGGTCTTTCCTCCTAAGAATAAAACCGGAGATATTTCTTCGATTTATTATACAATTGATGAACTCGCTAAACTACAACCAGATTTTATCAGTGTGACTTATGGAGCTGGAGGTTCAACCAAAGGAAAAACTGTAGAAATTGCTTCTAAGATAAAAAATGATTATCATATTGAAGCAGTTGCTCACTTAACTTGTATATCATCAACTTCTCAAGAAGTTTTAGATATCTGTCAACAATTAAAAGAACATAACATAGAAAATATTTATCATTAAGAGGTGATTATCCAAAAGATCCAACATTTGATAAAGAAAATCTTGAGTTTCATTATGCTAAGGATTTAAATGAATTGATTAGCCAAGAATTTCCAAATGATTTCTGTCTTTCTGGGGCATGTTATCCAGAGGTGCATAATGAAGCAGCTTGCTTTGAAGATGATTTAAAAGCATTAAAAGAAAAGGTAGATGCCGGAGCTGAATATTTAATTACTCAAATCTTCTTTGATAACAACTATTATTATAGATTGGTCAAGGAAGCTAGAAAAAGAGGGATTACTGTTCCTATTTTAGCTGGAATCATGCCAATTACCAATTCTAAATCATTACTTCACACAGCTAAGATGTGTGGATGTTCTATTCCATATCAATTATCAACAATGATTGAATCTTATTATGATTATCCTGAAGCAATGAAAGAAATTGGCATTAATTATGCAACCCATCAAATTATTGATTTAATAACAAATGGGGTTGATGGTATTCATATTTATACAATGAATAAACCAGATATTGCAAAAGCCATTTTCAATAACATTCCAACAGTTTTAAAAGAGTTAAATCATGAATAAGAAAACAATATTAAATTATTTAAATTATCAGGGTAATGTTGATGAGAAAACGAATCAATTAATTGATGAATGTATTTTAGAAGTCCAAGAAAAAGCTTATTTTAAAGTAACTCAACAAATCTTCCATTTAACCCATTCACCATTAAAGATTGAAGAGTTAGATCTCATCATCCCGTCATCAGATCTTACTCATTATTTTCAAGATTGTCATAAATGTATGGTCATTGCCTGTACACTGGGTATTGAGATAGATCGTCAAATGAAATATTATGAACATATTGATATGGCAAAAGCTGTTGTGTTTGATGCTGTGAGTAATACGTATTTAGAAGAATGTTGCGATGAGTATGAAAAGACTTTAGATTTAGGTATGCATACTTTTCGTTTTGCTCCAGGATATGGAGATTTACCTTTGGCTTTGAATAAACCATTATCAAGAGTTTTACAAATTGATAAAAAGATAGGTGTGACATTGAGTGCAGGGGGATTGTTTATTCCTATGAAATCAATGCTTGGAATGATTGGACTAGGAAGTCAAAGGGCCAAATCATGTCATTCGTGTATACGAAAAGAGAGTTGTGCATTAAGAAAAGGGGGACAAAGATGTTACGTGATCGATTAAAGAAAGATTTGCTGATTTTTGATGGAGCAATGGGGACACAATTACAAAATGCGGGGTTAAAAGCAGGTGAAATTCCAGAGGTTTATAATATTGAATATCCGGAAATTATTATCGATATTCATGAACGTTATTTGAAAGCGGGAGCTGATTTTATTACAGCGAATACTTTTGGGTGTAATCCTTTAAAAATGAATGATAGTGGATATTGTTATTGTGATTTATTAAAGGCAGCAATCAAAAATGCTAAAATTGCAAGAGAGCGTGTGAATAAAGAGGCTTATATTGTTTTGGATATTGGACCAATTGGACAGTTATTAGAACCACTTGGAACATTATCTCTTGATGAAGCATATGAGATCATTGCTTCACAAGTTTTAATGGTTAAAGATGATGTTGATGTTGTTTTATTGGAGACAATGACGGATTTATATGAAGTCAAAGCAGGGATTTTAGCAGTTAAAGAAAATAGTGATTTACCAGTTTTTGTTACAATGACATTTGAGCAGAATAAAAGAACTTTGACAGGTAGTGATTCCATAACTTTTGTGAATGTTGTTGAAGGTTTGGGTGCAGATGCACTTGGAGTCAATTGTTCATTAGGACCAACTGAATTAAAACCGATTATAGATGAACTTTTAGAAAATACATCACTTCCTATCTTAGTTCAACCAAATGCCGGACTTCCTTGTTTAGAAGATGGACAAACCAAATATCAAATGACAAGTTCAGCATTTGTTGAAGGTATGATGGATTATATGCATCAAGGTGTAAGCATGGTGGGAGGATGTTGTGGAACAACTCCAGAATTTATTGCTGCAATCAAAAAAGTAGCTCCTTGTCATGTTACACCAAGACAAGTTAAGAAATATACCCGTGTGTCAAGTCAAAACCAAACAGTAACTTTTAACGGTCAGGTTGTTGTTTGTGGAGAACGTTTAAATCCAACTGGGAAAAAGAAATTAAAAGCAGCTTTAAAAGAAGAACGCTATGATGAATGTGTTGTTGAAGGCATTAAACAACAACAAGCAGGAGCAGATATTTTAGATGTCAATGTAGGATTACCTGGAATTGATGAGCCTTCAACAATGGTTAAGGTGATTCGTTTATTACAAGAAGTTATCAATTTACCTTTACAAATTGATTCATCTTCACCAGCCGCAATTGAAAAGGCTTGTCGTTATTATAATGGAAAACCATTGATTAATTCAGTGAATGGGAAAGATGAAGTCATGGAAGCTATTTTCCCGATTGTTAAAAAATATGGTGGAGTCGTTATTGGTTTAACTTTAGAAGATGGGATTCCGTTATTGGCTGAAGAACGATTAAAGATTGCAAGAAAAATAATAAACAAGGCAGCTGAATATGGAATAGGTAAAGAAAATATTATCATTGATTGTTTAACATTAACTGCATCAGCTCAACAAAAAGAAGTTCAAGAAACTCTCAAAGCTTTAACTTTAGTTAAACAAGAATTAGGAGTTCATACCGTCTTAGGTGTTTCTAATGTTTCTTTTGGTTTACCTAACCGTCCATTATTAAATCGTACATTCTTAACATTAGCTTTACATTCAGGTTTAGATCTACCGATTATCAATCCTTTAGATCAACAATTAATGGATAGTATTGCCGCTTATAATGTTTTATATAACTTTGATCAGGATAGTTCTCACTATATTGTGATGCAATCCAATGTACAATTAGAAACAGTCAAAAATCCATCAACTTTTACCTTAGAAGATATGATTATTCATGGTTTAAAAGATGAAGTTCAAACAAAGACAAAAGAAGTTCTGCAAGCTCATGAGGCAATGGATGTTATTAATCAGATGATTATTCCAGCCTTAAATCAAGTTGGTCAAGACTACGAAACAAATAAAATCTTTTTACCTCAATTAATGCAATCAGCTCAAACAACAAAACTTGCTTTTGAAATAGTTAAATCAACCTTTGCGATAGATAGTCAAACCAAAGGACCTATTATGATGTGTACAGTTGAAGGAGATGTTCATGATATTGGAAAAAATATTGTGAAAGTTGTTTTAGAAAGCTATGGTTATCAAGTTATTGATTTAGGAAAAGATGTCAAAGTTGAAAAGGTTGTTGAAGCATATCATCGTTGTCATCCTAAGATGATTGGATTAAGTGCTTTAATGACAACAACTGTTGTCAATATGAAACGTACTATTGAAGCTTTAAAAGCAATTCCCGTTGATTGTCCAATTTGGGTTGGAGGAGCTGTTTTAACCCAAGAAATTGCTGATGAAATTGGTGCTGATTATTATAGTGAAGATGCCATGGCATCAGTAACATTATTAAATGAGATTTTAAAGGAGGAATAAAAAATGGCATTAAAGACAAGATTAGATACTCAAGATACAGATACTGCAAAGGTAGATATCCCTTTGTTTGCAACTGCACAGGATGCTGTTAAAGATATCAAGGTTGAACAAGCAACAATTAAGGTGCAAGTTCAATCTGAGGAACAAAAAGATGAACGCGAAGATTGATACCAGTGATGTTCAATTAGAAACCAAACGTCTATTGCTGCGTCCTTGGCAAATTACTGATTTAAAAGATTTTAATGAGTATGCTTCACAACCAGGAGTAGGAGAGATGGCTGGTTGGTTAGCTCATCAATCAATGGAAGAATCAAAGCATATTCTTCAAATGTTTATTCAAGAAAAAAAGACTTTTGCGATTGAACTTAAATCAAATCATAAAGTTATTGGTAGCATTGGGATTGAAGAAGATCGTTTAGCTAATGATCCAGCTTTTCAAGATGTTTATGGTCGTGAAATTGGCTATGTCTTAAATCGTGATTATTGGGGTCAAGGAATCATGTGTGAAGCCGTTTTACGTGTGATTGAATATTGTTTTAAAGATTTAGGTTATGATTATCTTTTATGTGGATATTTTTTAAAGAATCATCAATCAGCAAGAGTGAATCAAAAATGTGGTTTTCAATTTCTTCGAAATCAAGATTTTCATACCCGTTTTGATACAATAGAGCCAGGACATTTAAATATTATGTGGAACCAAAAACAACGCATTTAACGTGCGTTGTTTTGAGTTTGTTCTTCTTTTTCTAAGAGTTCCATCCAGCGTTCACTCTTTTCATCAATTTGTTGTTCTAAAGATGATCTTTCTTCAGTTAGTTTTTGAATGGTTTCAAAATCTGAGATTGTATTCATTTGTTCATCAATATCTTTGATTTGTTTTTCTAAGTTTGGGATCAATTCTTCTAAAACTTGTAATTCTTGTTTTTCTTTATAAGAAAGCTTTATCTTATTTTTCTTTTGTTCTTTATAAGTATTTGGATTTGGTGTTTTGGTTTTCTTGGATGAACTTTCTAATTCAATAAATTGACTATAACCACCAATATGATAAGTAATCTGTTGTTGATTAAAGACAAATAATTCATCACAAATACGATCTAAGAAATAACGATCATGAGAAACAGTAATGATAATACCATTAAAGCTATCTAAATAATCTTCTAAAATCTGTAAAGTCATAATATCTAAATCATTCGTTGGTTCATCTAATAATAAGACATTAGGCGCACTCATTAAAATCTTTAATAAATAAAGTCTACGTTTTTCTCCACCAGATAATCTTTCAATTGGGGTATATTGCATTTGTGAATCAAATAAAAATCTTTCACACATTTGTTTAGCACTCAATTGACCATCACTTGTATTTAAAATCTGAGCAGTTTCTTTAATATAATCAATTACTCTCATCTTAGGATCCATATCTTCATGCCCTTGTTTAAAATATCCCATCTTAATTGTATCACCAATAATCACTTGACCACTTGTTGGGGTAATTAAACCAGCAATAATATTTAAAAGCGTTGATTTTCCACAACCATTTCTTCCTAAAATACCAACTCTATCATGTCTTTTAAAATGATAAGAAAAAGGAGCAAACAAAAGTTCTTGATAAGCCATTGATACCTGCTCTAATTCAATTGTCTTTTTTCCTAAACGTGAAGATACACTTAACATTTCTACATTTTGAATCTTTTGGGTATCATTTTGTTGACTTAATTCTTCAAAACGTTTTAAACGATCTTTGCTTTTGGTAGAACGTGCTTGAACCCCAGCACGAACCCACTCTAATTCTTTCTTTAAGAAAAGTTTTCGTTTTCTTTCACTGGCTAGAGTGATTTCTTCACGTTGTTGTTTTAATTCTAAATAATTTGAATAATTTGCTTCATATTCATAGATTTTGCTACAATCTAATTCAAAAATCTTATTTGTTATTCGTTCTAAGAAATAACGATCATGAGTCACCATAAAAATTGCTTTATTAAATTTCATTAAATATTTTTCTAAATATTCAATCATTTCATTATCTAAATGATTGGTTGGTTCATCAAGTAATAATAAATCACAAGGTTTTAACAAAGTAATGGCTAAAGCAACACGTTTTTGTTGACCACCTGATAATTCAGCAATTTTTTGTTCATGATTAATAATTCCAAATTTATTTAAAATCGCTTTTACTTCATATTCTTCAACATCATGACCAACATATTCATAAACTTGTTTAAGAACAGTCAGTTCATTTTGAAAATCTGGATTTTGGGGTAAATAGCTAATACGGATATCTTTTTTTCTTAATATTTCACCTTGATAATCATCAATTTGAGCAATCATTTTTAATAAAGTAGATTTTCCAGTTCCGTTAATACCAATCAATGCAACTTTATCTTGTTCATTGATAGTAAAAGAAACATCATCTACAATACATTTTAAATTATTATATTTTGTTAAATGAGTCGCAGTTATTAACATAGTCGTCCTCCTTTTCCTATTTATTTTATCATGACTTTTATTTTTGTAAACATAAGTTTGTGTTATAATGAGGAAAAGATGTGGATTGAAAGAATAAGGAGAGGTATATGAAAAAATTATTTCTTAAAATTTTACTTGTTTATAGCATCGGTTGGTTTGTTATTTTACCTGTTTATGCAAGAGCAGGTGGAGGTAATGGTGGAGATAGTGGAAGTAGTAGTGGAAATGGTTATAGCTATTATGAATATCATGATTATTCTAATGGTTCATCATCTTCACATATTGATTCGATTATTCTTGTTGGAGTTGGGGGCTTTTTACTATTTGGGGGAATTATGAATGCCTTCAATAAAAATAAGCAAAATGTTGTAAAAAGCCATATGTGGGAAAAAGCTCAGCAGGTTGATGCATTTTGGGATGAACATATTTTAAGTGATAAGATTTCAAAAAGTTATTTTACAATTCAGCAAGCTTGGAGTGATCAAAATATACAATTGTTGAAATTGTATTTAACCCCATCATTATGGAAAGAATGGGAATTAAAGATTCAAAATCAGATTGATAAAGGTGAAAGAAATCTTTTAACAGATGTTGCTTTGCTTGATTTTTCTATTACTGATATTTTGTTAGAAGAAGAAAGTTTTTATGTTTATATAAGAGGCAAGATGAATGATAGAACGATTGATAAAAATAATCAGGTGATTGAATTTCATGATCAAGAATTTATAGAATATTGGAAGTTTAAACGCGTAGATGAAAATATTCTGTTAGATGAGATACGACAAAAAGATGAGTATATTGCCTTATAATAAAGGAGCGTTATGAAGATTATTGTTTTTATATTAAAGATTCCATTTTATTTTATGAAAGGAATTGTTAAGATTATTGGCTTTGTATTAAAACATGTATTTGGGTTTCTATTTGGCTGGATTCCGGATTTTGATGAAAGAATGAGCGGTGAGGAATTTGAAGAATATGTACAAGCCATTTTACAAAGAAATGGTTATAAGCATGTTACTTTAACGAAAAAAAGTGGTGATTATGGGGTTGATATTATTGCTGAGTATAAGGGTGAAAGTTATGCGATTCAGTGTAAGAAATATGCAAAACCAGTAGGTGTTTCTGCTGTTCAGCAAGCTTATTCTGGATGTCAATATTATGAATGTGATCATGCTGTTGTAGTTACAAATCATCGTTTTACTCATCAAGCAGTGACACTTGCAAGTAATAATGAAGTTGAATTGTGGGATGGAGATGATTTGAAAAAATTGAAAAAGAAAGCGAATCGTCATTCGTTATTTCATCGTCATACAATTGATGAACAAGAGGAGCATCTTTATCAAAATGTTTTAGAAGTTTTATTAGATGCAAGTTATGCTTCTATTCCTTTATTAGTTGAAAAACTTCATTATAGTGAAGAAAAAGCAAAATATATATTAGAAGATTTAGAATATTATGATTTGATTTCTCAGGCAGATGATTTTGGTGTAAGAGATTTATATTTTTTAACTTTAGAAGAAGCTTATGGACAACTTGAATGATAGTTGTCCTGTTTTATTAATAACAACTGTTGCATATTTGATAAAACGATATATAATATGTCTTATGAAAGCGATAACAAATTTGGGCGGGGTGTTTGAGTTTTCTTAAAAAGGAAAGGAAAAGACAATTATGAAAAAACAAAGAAAGTTAAAAGTTTCTTTAGCTTTACTTATGGCCCTTGCCCTTATTGGTGGAAATATTGTAAGTGGTCGTGCACTAGGTGTAACAACAGAGCATGATTTAGTAAAGTTAAAAAACAATGATCAACAAAACCTCATTGTTGATGGTTCATTTGAAGATGGACATAAACAATGGAAAACAACTGGAACAGGTACATTTACTAATTATGATGGAGCAGCTGCTAGTGGTGCATGGTGTGGATTATTACCATCTGATTCTAATAATGCTTGTGTTTACCAAGTTGTTAATGTTAAAAAGAACACAGATTATATTGCTAAGGCAAAAATTCTTCTCGCATCTGAAGATGCATCAATGTTTTTTAATGTAAAGACACCGGATGTTTCAAAGTTAATTAATCAAGAGGCTGAAAAAACTGTAACATGTCCTACAGGTCAAGCCTGGAAATATCAAGATGTTGAATTAACATTTAATACTGGTGATTATTCTCAAATATCACTTTGTGCAATGAAATGGACTGAAAGTACAGATGATGCAATTTATCATGGTCAAGTTTATGTTGATGATGTTTCATTAGTTGAGAAAAATCCAACACCAATTGATGATAATTATAATATTATCTGGGCTGATGATTTTAATTCAAATCAGTTAGATCATAGCAAATGGGGTTATGAATTAGGTTGTGTACGTGGTAATGAACAAGAACATTATGTTAATGATAAAGAAAATGTCTATTTAAAAGATGGTCATTTGGTATTAAAAGCAACTGATCGTGCTAAAGAAGATCAATACATAAATCCTCGTGGTGGACGTAAAGTTATTTATAATTCAGGAAGTGTAAGAACCCATGGGAAACAGGAGTTCTTATATGGAAGAATTGAAATGCGTGCTAAATTACCTAAGGGACAAGGCGTATTCCCTGCATTTTGGACTTTAGGATCAGATTTCGTATTAGATGGTGATATCAATTCTAAGCAAGGTTACGGTTGGGCCCGTTGTGGAGAAATTGATATCATGGAATTAATTGGACAAGCCAAAGATGGTAGCTATGGTAATAGAACAGTTTACCAAACAGCACATACTGATGCTAATCGTATTACTGAAACAAAACTAGCTGGAACTGCTTATACAATTGATGAAGATTTCAACAATCAATATCATATTTTTGGTATCAATTGGTCACCTAATAAGTTAGAGTGGTATGTTGATGATCAAATTGTAGAAAGTGTTGATTATAGTCATTTACCAGTAGCTCAAAAAGCTTTAAATAAGCCACAATATATTCAAATGAATTTAGCAATGGGTGGAAATTGGCCTGGCGATGCAGCTACTGATTTAGCAGGTAGTGAATTTGATATTGATTATGTATATTATGGTCAAAATAAAGAACAAAAAGCCGCTGCTGATGCTTATTATCAAGACGCTCCAAAAATGAGTGGTTTAGAAAATATAACAATGATGGAAGGCGACATTCCTAATTTATTAAAGAATATTTCAGTTACTGAAGGTTATTATGTTGATTTTTCAATTGATGACGAATATATGTTCAAATCTACAGGTGGCAAAACTGAATGTTCATTAAGATGTTCAGGTCAAGATGATAAAGCAAAATTAGCTCAATTACCTGTTGGCCAATACAATATTCATTATACAGCAATTCCTAATGATGTAGAATTTGAATCTGATCAATGGGATCCTAATGTGCTTGTTCCTTTGGCTGAAAAAGCATATAAAATGAATCGTAGAAGTATGATTTTAACAGTAACAGACCGTACTTTCCCAAGTGATTTTTCATTAATAGGGGAAAAAGGTAAAACGTTATCAACAGTTGCTTTACCTGATGGTTGGAGCTGGGATAAACCAGAAACAATTTTAGAAGATGAAGATAGTGTTTATCCTGTTACTTTTGTCAATGGTGATTATAAAAAGACTCTCAATGTTCAAGTTAAATTCAAAGAAATTGTTGATACAACTCAATTACAAACAGCCATCAAAGATGCTCAAGAGGTATT
The DNA here is from genome assembly GCF_004343035.1 of Longibaculum muris. Classification (GTDB taxonomy): domain Bacteria; phylum Bacillota_I; class Bacilli_A; order Erysipelotrichales; family Coprobacillaceae; genus Longibaculum; species Longibaculum muris. Next base: position 114,368 of record NZ_SMCQ01000002.1, on the reverse strand, counting down.
GACACATAAAGGTGATTATACACAAGAATCTATTGCACAGTTACAAAAAGAGTTAGAAGCTGCACAATCATTATTAACAAGTAATCCTACTCAAAAACAAATTGATGATATGTATAACCAATTACAAACAACTTTGAATCAATTAGTTAAAGTAACTGTGGTGCCAACACCAGACAATAACAATAAAGAACCAACAAACCATGAACAAACAAATCAAAATCAAGCAACTCCAGATAAGACTGTTCAAACAGCTGATCAAAATGATTTTATTGTTTATGGAGTCATTATGACACTCACAGCTGCAGCATTTCTTTTTCTTAAAAAAGAAAAACAATTACATTAAAATATAAAAATAAGCTGTAATGAAATAACTTGAAATTGTTATTTCATTCAGCTTTTTGATTTTATATGATAAATAATTTAAAAACCATCGTTCTTAATGTATAGATAAAACATATTATATTGATTTAAAGCTTAAAGTTGATGAGTTAAGATTTTTAAATCATCAAAGAACTTTTTAACCTAAAATGATTTTTATATAAGCTTAATAACAGACTCATTTATTTTACAAGGGAGTTTGTAAAATAGTTAATATTTATGATTTTAGAAAAATTTATGAACAACTGAAAAATCAATTGTCCATTTTATATTTTTGAATAATAGATATAATGTCATTTCCAAACTTTTCACATTTTATATCAGCAAATCCATTAATTTTCTTAAGCTCATCAATAGTAACAGGTAATAATTTTATTAAATTTTCCATTTGTTGATTAGTAAAAATAAAATATGGTTTATAATTATTTTCTTGGCTTGTTTTTAATCTATATTTCTTTAAATCTTGACGGAGATCATCTGAAAAATCATAGTCCTTTTGGGGTGATTCATTAATGATTGTTATGGGATTTTCTATGTGATGCGCAATAAACCAGTTTGATAAATCAATTAAATCTTGTTCAGTATAGACATTGTCATTGTTTTTTGTTGTTTCTTGGATATAATGAATTAATTGGTCAGCTTTAATCACCTGTTTTTTGACGTCTTTTTTTGCATATTTATTATTTAAAATTGAACGAGGATTTGCTAAAACAACAAGTGATTGATAATTATCATAAAAATATTTTTCAAATATTTTTTTAGATAACATACCTTTTTCTTTTCCACGCATTTGTTTAATTAATTCAAGATGTCGGTTATTTTGAGTAATTGGAGAATAAATTCCTTCTTTGATTTTCTTTCCATTTAATGTATATTCTCTAGTAAAGTTATTGTTATTGTCAATTGTAATTGTACCTATAAGATTTTTACATTCAATTACAAATATTTTTTTTCTTGTCATAATAATATAATCAATTTGAGCAGATAAGCCTTCATCTTCTAAATAAACATCATGAAGAACATACATTGGAATATGACTATTCTCAAGTTCGAAATGAATGTTTTTTTCTCCTTCTATACCAAAAGATATTAGTTTCGCTTTTTTCTCTAATTGGGAATCTTTCGTGTATTTTAAAATATCATTGATTTGTTGGAGTTCTTTATTTGCTCTTAAAGATTCTTTGAAAAAAACTGGTCCTTTAAAATTATTTTTTTGAAATAAACTCATGATAATACTTGTCCCCCTTGTTCATTTATAATTATATCATTCTTCTATTAATAATAGGTAGAATTTTAATGTCATGTAAAAAAAGTTCCTAATTAGAACTTTTTTGATATGAGATTAAAAAAGCAAAAACAATTAATAAAGCAAAACCAGCTGCTATTAAAATAGGATAAACAAGTAATAAATGAGGTTGAATAATCATTGGTAAAATAGTAATTGCTCCAACAGGTGGGAAAAAGATTTGAAAATAATAAATGAAAAAGAGTAATAAAGCTGTAGCTATAACAGCAGGAATGATTACTGAAAAGTGACATTGAATATTTAAGAAATATCTCAAATAAGCACTGATAAAAGCCATAGAGATAGTTAAAAAATAAAGACGAGGGGCTTGACTTCTTAATTTTTGGTGATTACCACTTAATTCATAGAAGGCAACAATGAGTGGTGGGGCAATAAGCAAGCGGATATCTAAACGTAAGGCTAACATACCTAAAGCTCCAACAACGAATAATCTTTTACAAAAAAGAATGAGTTCATGACGATAATCAAATGTGACAGGTTGATAGTGATAATCATGGATATAATGCTTTTTTTGTAATTGTTTTTGTATAACAATAATAATGATAGACATTATTGTTGCGGATAAAGGATATATCCAAGTGTCAGTATTTAATAATAATGGTAGAATACAAGCAGAAATAAGAGGGGCAAAGGTTGTTTTAGAAAGAATAAGTCCCATTTGGCATAGTGTAAATCCAATGACAACTTTTATAAATAATGATACATGGAGATATTTGACCATCAAAACACCAATAACGGCATAGATCATAATAAGTAAAACAAGTTTCAAAGATGATGTTTTCCATACTTGTTTTGGAGCTAATAAAGATCCAATAGCTAAAGCTGTTATTTCAGGGAATATAATTTCTGGATTATTAAGGAGTTGAGATGTTCCAACCATAATGAGGACAATTGTAAATGTTAAAAAATATGGTAATAATTGTCTGTTTTTCATAAAATCACCCTTTCAGTGGTTTTTATTCTAACATGTTCATATAAAATTGCAATCATGTTTTTTTATTATCGTGATAAAAAAATAAAAATTTATAGCAAATATAGGGTATATTTGTTATAATGTGTCTGCTGTCTAAATATCAATGTTTGTACATTAAAACAATTTATATGTATTACATTGATTTTTTCACGGTTGGTATTGTGGTTATAAAATATAAAAGAAGGAGGCTTTTAGAATGTCAGATTCTAAAAAAATTGTTTGGTATAACCTGGCGTTTATGGCATTTTCAACTGTATGGGGATTTGGAAATGTTTTAAATGGTTATATTTACTTTAATGGTATTCAGGTTATCTTTAGCTGGATTCTTATGTTTGCCTTATACTTCGTTCCTTATGCTTTAATGGTCGGGGAATTAGGTTCAGCATTTAAGAATGCCGGTGGTGGTGTAAGTTCTTGGATTCATGAAACAATGGGACCAAAATTAGCATATTATGCTGGATGGACTTATTGGGCATGTCATATTACTTACATTGCTAGTAAAGGAAGCGGTGGTTTGAAAGCCTTAAGTTGGATGGTTTTCCAAAATGGAACAACTTTTTCATCTTTTGGAACAAGACCAATCCAATTTGCGACGTTAGCTATTTTCTTATTTTTCTGTTGGGTTGCAAGTCGTGGTTTAAATCCTTTAAAGAAATTAGCAACACTTGCTGGAACAAGTATGTTCGTGATGTCTATTTTATATATCATCATGATGTTTGCTGCACCAGCTATTAATCCAAATGGTGGATATTTACATATGGATTTTAGTTTGAAAAACTTAATTCCACAATTTAATATGGGATATTTTACATCTTTATCTATTTTAGTTTTTGCAGTTGGTGGATGTGAAAAGATTTCTCCTTATGTTAATAAGGTAGAAAATCCTTCAAAAGGATTCCCTAAAGGAATGATTGCTTTAGCAATCATGGTTATGGTTTGTGCAATTTTGGGTACAATAGCAATGGGTATGATGTTTGATCCTGCTGATATTGTGGCAAACTTTGATGCTTATAATGCTAATGGTTCTTATTGGGCATTCCAAAAACTTGGTCAATACTATGGAATGGGTAATGCTTTAATGATTATCTATGCTGCATGTAATGCAATTGGACAATTCTCAACACTTGTTATTAGTATTGATGCACCACTTAGAATGTTATTAGATAGTGAAGATGCACGTCAATTCATTCCTACAAAATTATTAAAGAAAAACAAATATGGTGCTTATGTTAATGGTATTTGGATGATTGTATTCTTATCAGGAGCTATCATTTTAATTCAAGCTTTAGTTCCAAGTGCTGATGCCGTTTTAACACAATTAACAAAATTAAATTCAGTAACAATGCCAATGCGTTATTTATGGGTGTTTGCTGCTTATATTGCTTTACGTAAAGCAAAAGATAAATTTAATCCAGAATATAAATTTGTTAAGAATCAAGGTATTGCATTAACTGCTGGAGCTTGGTGCTTTATTGTTACTGCAGCTTGTTGTTTACTTGGTATGTATAAAGAAGGAGATATGTTTACGACTGCTTTAAACGTTATTACTCCAATTGTTTTAGTTGGATTAGGTTTAATTATGCCAGCTATTAGAAAACGAGAAAATTCAAATTCTGTTAGTGAATAACAAAAACAACATATCCTTTTGGTAATCCAGAAGGATATGTTATAATATACGCGTATATATGGAGGTATGGTGTATGTATAAAGAAATATCAAAAGAATTGGTATCTTTTATTCAAAAAAGTCCAACTGCATTTCATGCTGTTGAACAAATGAGAAGTCTTTTAAAAGACAATGGTTATGAAGAATTATTAGAAGGAAAAAAATGGCATATTGAACCTGGTCATCGTTATTTTGTTACAAGAAATAATTCAAGTATTATTGCTTTAAATCTTGGAACACAATTAGATAACTATAGTTTTAATGTGGCTGCATCTCATAGTGATTCGCCTACTTTTAAATTAAAAGAGAATGCTGAATTAGAAGTGAGAGGTAAGTATACACAATTAAATACTGAAGGATATGGTGGAATGTTATGTGCAACTTGGTTTGATCGTCCACTATCTATTGCTGGTCGTGTTTTAGTGAAAGAAGGAGATTCTTATATTACACGTTTATTAAAGATTGATAGAGATTTAGTATTGATTCCAAATGTTGCAATTCATATGAATAGAGCTGTTAATGATGGTTTTGCTTATAATAAGCAAGTTGATTTATTACCATTGTTTGGTGGAACTGAAACAAAAGCTGGAGATTTAAAAGCTTTAATTGCTAAAGAGTTAAATGTAAATGAAGAAGATATTTGTGGTGAAGATTTATATTTATATAATCGTATGAGTCCATCTATTTGGGGAGCACATGAAGAATTTATTTCATCACCACAATTAGATGATTTACAATGTGCATTTACATCTTTACAAGGTTTCTTAAAAGGATCAAATGATCAATCTATTAATGTTTTTGCTTGTTTTGATAATGAAGAAGTTGGTTCTGGTACAAAACAAGGAGCTGCTTCAACTTTCTTATATGATGTTTTACATCGTATTAACAATGCTTTAGGGAAAGATGATGAAGATTATTATCGTGCTTTAGCTGCAAGTTTCATGTTAAGTGCTGATAATGCTCATGCTGTGCATCCAAATCATCCAGAAAAAACAGATGTCAATAATTGTGTTTATATGAATGAAGGTGTGGTTGTGAAATCACATGCTGGTCAAAAATATACAAGTGATGGTGTAAGTATTGCTGTTTTTAAAGGTATTTGTGAAAAAGCAGGGGTACCTGTTCAATTCTTTGCGAATCGTTCTGATGTTGTTGGTGGAAGTACTTTAGGAAATATTGCTATGGCACAAGTATCAATGAATAGTGTTGATATTGGATTACCACAACTTGCTATGCATTCTTCTTATGAAACTGTTGGTATTAAAGATACTTATTATATGATTCAAGTGATGGAAGAATTCTTTAATAGTCATATTGAAGAAACAAGTGCACATGAATTAAAGGTTACTCGCTAATGAAAAAAGAAAAAGCAAATGATCTTTTCTATGAGAATAGTTTGAAAGTTAAATTATTGAGTAAGGATTGTTTTGAAATTTATCAAGATGTTGAAAAGTATGTTTTTCTTCATCAAAAAGATATTGTGAAGGCTAATATTATTTTATCAGCGGTATTAGATCAATTAAATGATGAAAATCAAAAAATAAATTTAACTAAAGGAATTAAAAGTTATGTTTCTCAAGTAGAAAAATCTTTAAATATGAAGGAAAAAATACAAGTCATTAAAAAGCAAAGTATAGATAAGTTTACGATTGCTGGATTATGGGAAACAATGGCTGGTTATATTGTTTTGTTATTTTGTAAGGAACTTTTAACAAGTCATTATTTGATTAACTTTTCGATTGATTTATTAGTTGGAGTGGTTGCTTTCTATATCGCTATTCATAATGTGAGAAATCAATTTCAACTTTTAAAGAGATTTCAAATGCCAAAGAAAATCTCTATCATGATAGGGGTCACTTTCTTAGTTGGATTTATAAGTGCAATATTAGGTGCAAAGAGTCCCTTTGATGTTTCTTTTTTGATATTGGTTATTGGTTATATCACAAGTAAAAAGATGTTTGAAAGAGAGTTAAGTTAAAAAAAACAGTTCATTTTGAAATGAACTGTTTTTAATAATAACAAACAACTGGTGTACCTACTTTAACCATATCATAAAGTGAGGCAGCAATTCCAAGAGGAAGATTGACACATCCATGAGATCCTCTTGTATAATAAAGATTTCCACCAAACTTACGTTGCCAAGTTGCATCATGTAGACCAATTCCACCATTAAAGGCCATCCAGTAAGCAACTGGTGTTTCATATTCAGGTTTTCCATCGGGTTGCATTTCACCAATCAAAGTACGATTGCGTTGCATAAAGTAAATGTAATATGTTCCCCCGGGAGTACGTTTTTTAGGATCTGTTGGAACTCCTGTAATAACATCGGATTCTAAAACAACTTTTCCATTACGAATATACCACATATGTTGTTTCGTCATATCAATTTCTACGAATGTATGACCAATTCCCCCATTTTCATAACTTTGTTGAACACCAGTCACAACGGGTGTTCTTTTTCCATTCTTTTGATTTTGAATATCTTTTAGTAATCCCTCAACTTCTTTACTTTGGTTCAACTTATAACCATAATTACCACCACTTACTGTTCTTGTTCCATTAGCACCTTTAAAAGTTTTAGCTTTAGAAATAATATTGATTTTAGAAGCTAACTCTTTAACAAAAGTTGTTGCTTGTTTTTTAAATTCATCTTCATTGTAGTAGTAATTTCCACTCTCATCAATAGATAACCAAGTCATCAAAGTATTTCCATCTAAGACAACATCACCCTTTGTTGTCTGATAAGTAATGGATGCATGGCAATATTTTTGAGCTGCTTCATATAATTTTTTTAATTTTTCATCATCATCAGTTACTTTTGGTTCATCATAACCCTTAACTTTTTTTACATCTAATGTCTTTTTTTGATTTGCAAAAGCATCAATAACAGCTTGAGCTAATCTTTCTTGATTAATCTTTGTACCAAAGACTTCCTTTTGAATAGAAAATTCATGATTCTTATATTCAACCTTTGCATCTACTGGTTTTTCTTGTTTGCAATCAACATGTTTTAAAGAAGAAATAGTTTGATTTAATTGATCTTGATTAATTTTTAAGAGATTATTTAATTCAATTTGTGTTTGATGAAAATAATGTGTAAACCATAAAAAGATATTTTGATTTTTTAATGATTTTTCAATATCATTATCTCTATTAAAAGTCATTCCACTATCTTTTTGAACTAATGTTTCTTTTTGTTGATCAATAAAAGTTAATTCTAATGTTTGATTGACTAACACATCAGCAACTTTATCATTTGCTTTTTGGCTAGATAATCCTGAAACATCAATACCATTAATTGATGTTTTAGCCATGAATTTATCATGATAATAAAAACATCCAAAAGCATAAATACCAACAATCAATATACCTATAACAATAAGTGCTTTTTGATGATATTGTTTTTTTAAACGAATATGCTTTTTGGTTTTTTTGTTTTGATCTATTTTTTGAACTTGTTTTTCATTCATTATAAGGAACCTCTCAATTTCACTATGTTTCATAAGAAGTATAGGTACTTTTACTTGAAAAGTCAAGTTATCTAACCAGCTAATTAAAACTTTAAAGATAAATTACTATTGTCTTTGTCATATTATTCATCATTATAGAAGCATGTGTCTATATTTCTATAGAAATGATGTTGATTATATATTAGAGTATACAAGAAAAACATTAGAGAAAATCGGAGTTGATGGTATTGTCTTAGCTGACATGAATAAAAAACCTGTCACAATTTTACCAAAACTTTTTGAATATGCTTTCTATGCTCATCATAAACGTATTAAAAAAGCAGAAGTTGAAGAAATCTTCCACTTATTCACAAATAAAAATGAGATGTACAACAAGTTATCTGAAATGGCTACTGATACTCTCAATACTTTATTTGAGGAGGACTCCTCAAAAAACGCAATCAGCTGGAAAGCGAGTTTTTAGACACCAAAAATTCACTTTCCAACAAAACTTATACACAAATATTTAAAGAAGTCTTTCCCTTTTATTTATTTATTGGTATGAGTTATGATGAATTCTATCTCCAAGATGTAGAACTAACAAAGTTCTACAGACAAGCTTATGAAATGAAAGAAGATCAAAAAAACTCACAGTTATGGTTACAAGGAATGTATGTTTATGATGCCATTTCTACGTCACTATATAATGTATTTTACCGAAAATCAGGGCAACAAGCAACGTCATATCCATCAAAACCATACCCATTAACAGATAAACAAAAAGAGGTAGACCAACAGTTAACTATTGAGGAGGAACAAGCCAAGGCAAAGGTTTGGATGAATACTCTTGTTAATGGTTATGAATAATGTAAAACACCACATTCGTGGTGTTTTCTACTTATTCTTTATCTCTGTCAATAATTCTATAATTTGTTGATTTTGTTCTTTTATTTCTAAAAGACGTCTAATAATCATAAAATTCTGAGTGTACATAGCTAAAGTAGGCGCTGTAACACTACTAGTATTACGCATACTATGAAAACCGCTTTTTAAAAGAATACTGTCAAACATTTCTTTAATAGCATCTTTTTCAATATCATCTAGATTTTCAAGACCCAATAAATTAATTTTTTCTTCTTCACTTAAATTTTTATCAAACATCACAATTCCTCGCTTTCTTATATATTTATTTTATATGAGAAAAGAAATGAAAACAATGGAAATAATATCTATATGTATTTAAAAATATTAAACCTAAAAATCATATCTTAATTTGTCTATTATATTGTAAAATAGAGCAGATTTTTATCTTTATTTAAGCTTATCCTATAATATTATTATAATCACTATAACTATTAAAGAAATTTCAAAAAGTATTTTTATAGAATAAAGCACTATAATTATGGGAGCTACTTATTTGTTTTTTATTTCAGTAAGTAACTCAATAACTTTATTGTTCTGCTCAATGATTTGATTGTTTTGTTCTTGAAAATTAAGGAGTTGTTTTAAAAGTAGATAATTTTGTGTATAGCAAGCAGCGTTATAAATTGTGTCTATAGTATATGCAACTTTTTCATTTTTTTTATAATCTTTTAAATTTTTGTACATTCTAAAAACAGCTATTTGATCACTTTCATCTAGTTTTTCCAAACCGTATTCCCTAATCATATTTTCCATATCATTATTTTGTTCGATCATCTTTAAATTCCTCGCTTTCTTATAGAATAATTATATCCTATAAGAAAAATATATACAATAAAATAACATATAGAAAACACCACTTGTGTGGTGCTTACTTATCTTTAATTTCTTTTAGTAAATCAATAATTTGTTGGTGTTGTTCAACAGTTTTATTGTTCTGCTCAATGATTTGTTCGTTTTGACTTATTAGTTCTTTATTTTGTTTATCTATGTTTTTTAAATAATCTAATTTACTATTCGATTCTAAAATATATTTTAATAGAACTAACAAAATTCTACTATGATAGTGTAACTCAACTCTACTAGAAATTTCATTAGGCATTTTTAAAAGTGGAGGAGTAAAAAAATTATCTATCGTTGAATCAATCAAAGGTAATAAAAGGGCAATTTTTTCATCAAATGTAAGGTTTTCTAATTCAAAGATATCTAATAATTGGTTAACCTTTTCTTCATTTTGTAAATAATATTCTTCTTTAGTGATTTTCTTTTTCATGTTATTTCTCCTTAAGTTTATTTTGACTATTAATAAGTAATATTATAATACATTATTAATTATATAGTAAAATGCTTTATGGGCAATATAATAACTATTTAGTTTTGTTCAATGAATTTGTTATTGTGGTATTAAAAAGTGTTTTTTTATAATGCAATTCATATATATAAATAATATAGGAATTTTATAGATATAAATATAGGCAAAAAGGTTGCTTTATTGTCATCATTCAATGAATAAATGAAAATATTAAGGTATTATGTTTGAAATAAGTGAGTAATTGAAAAGATAAGAAAGAAATGTTTTTAAACAAGTTTTTTTGCGTTCTGATTAGAAATTGTGTATGATGAAGTTAAGAGGGTGTGAAAAAAGATGGAGTCAGGAAGATTATTTGAAATTCTTTATTATTTAATGGAAAATAAACAAACGACAGCTAAACAATTAGCAGATAAATTTGAAGTTTCAACGAGGACAATCTATCGTGATTTAGATAAATTATTAGTTGCTGGAATTCCAATTATAACAAAACAGGGTGTAGATGGAGGAGTGTCTCTTGATGAAAACTTTGTATTTGATAAATCTTTGTTAGATGAATCACAACAAGAGCAAATCTTATTAGCATTATCTAGTCTATCTTCATTACATGTTAGTGAATATCAGGAACTATTAAAACATATGCAGACAATCTTTCAAAAAGAAAGTGAAGAATGGTTAGATGTTAATTTTTCTTCGTGGCATCAAGATCAAGAAATGAATGAAAAGTTTTCACAACTAAAAGATGCTATTTTAAAACATTTAAGGATTACTTTTCATTATATCAATGCTCAAGGGCAGAAAAGTCATCGTGATGTTTTTCCAATTAAACTTTTTTATAAAAACAATGCTTGGTATTTATATGGTTATGAAGTTAAAAAAGCTGATTATCGGACTTATAAGCTAACTCGTATTCAACAATTAGTGATTAAAGATGAACAATTTGATAGATCTGCTTTCTATAAAGAACCACATTTAACATATGAAGAAAATCAAACAAAAATAGATGTAGTATTAAAGTTTCAAAAATATTTAGGAAGTTTTGTTTATGATCAATTTTCTGATCAAGATATTCAAGAAAAAGAAGATGGATATTGGATTCATACATCAATGCCATATCATCCATGGTTTTTATCTTTTCTTTTATCTTTTGGTAGTGGTGTAGAAATTATTGAACCTCATTCATTAAGAGAAGAAATGTTACATGAAATACATACATTATTAAAAATATATGGATAAACATGACAGAGGGTGTCATGTTTATTTTGGTATAATATATACAGTAAAGGAGAATCGTATGGAAACAATAACATTAACATTAGATAATATTGAAAAAGAACATATTTGTTGTGCAATGTCTGCTAAAGATAATCAAGCAACTTCAAAAAAAGAGTGGTTAAAAGAAAGAATACAAGAAGGATTGGTTTTTACAAAGTTAAATGAGAGAGGGAAGTGTTTTATTGAATATATTCCAATTGAAAAAGCTTGGATTCATTTAACAGGAAAGGATTATATGTATATCAATTGTTTATGGGTATCGGGGAAATTTCAAGGTCATGGATATGCAAAAGAATTGTTAAAGAAATGTATTTTGGATAGTCAAGCTAAAGGAAAGAAAGGATTAGTGATTTTATCTTCACCAAAGAAAAAGTCTTTTTTAATGGATTATGATTTTTTAATTAAACAAGGGTTTTATAGTGTTGATAAGTGGAATGAAGAATATGAGTTGCTGTTTTATCCTTTTGAGGATGGTCAACCAGCACCAAAGTTTATGATTGAAGACGTTAAAGAAGATGGGTTGGTTTTGTATTATACACATCAATGTCCATTTAATATTAAATATGTTCAAGAAATTAAGGAGTATTGTATAAAGCAAAATATCCCTTTGACGATACATCATCTACAAACAAGAGAACAAGCCTTACAGGCACCAACACCTATGACAACCTATAGTTTATTTTATCAAAAGAAGTTTATGACAAGAGAAGTTTTGAATGTAAGAAAATTAGAAAAGATATGGAGTGAGATACATGAATAAATTAGATTATAAAAAAGAGTATAAAGATTTGTATATGCCTAAGACAAAACCAGTATTCATTGATGTTCCCCCTATTCATTATGTCATGGTAGAGGGGAAAGGTGATCCAAATACATCTTTAGAATATAAAGAAGCTATAGGTATTTTATATGCTATTTCATATACAATTAAAATGAGTAAAATGAGTGGAAATCAACCCGATGGTTATTTTGAATATGTTGTTCCACCATTAGAAGGATTGTGGTTTGGTGATGAAGGATATTTTGATGGTCAAAGAATTGTTGATAAAAATATGTTTCATTGGTATTCAATGATTCGACTTCCTGAGTTTGTAACTGAAGAATATTTTGAACAAGTGAAAGCAGAAGTTCAAAAGAAAAAGCCTGAACTGAATGTTGGTTTGGCTCAGTATTTAACGTATCATGAAGGATTATGTGTTCAAATTATGCATAAAGGTTCTTATGATGAAGAAGTCACAAGTGTTCAGAAAATGAATGAATTTATTGAAGAACAAGGATATGTTAATGATTTAAAAGAAGATTCTTTGCGTTATCACCATGAAATTTATTTAAGTGATCCTCGCAAGACAAAAGTTGAAAATCTAAAAACTGTCATTCGTCATCCAATTAAGAAAAAATCATAATGCATATTGATTGAAAAATCTTGAAATCCTATTATACTAATAGCCAATAGGAGGTATGAAATTTATGGTAAATATGCAAAAAGTTGCAGTGATTGGTTGTGGGTTTGTAGGAGCAACTTCAGCTTTTAGTTTAATTCAAACAGGTTTATTTTCAGAAATGGTTTTAATTGATGCAAATCATCAAAAGGCTGAAGGTGAAGCTATGGATTTAAGTCATGGGAGTGCTTATTTAACACCTATGAATATTTATGCTGGGGGTTATGATGATATCGTAGATGCAGGATTAATTGTCATTACTGCCGGAGCAAATCAAAAACCAAATGAAACAAGATTAGATTTGGTTAAGAAAAATGTTGCTATTTTTAAAAGTATTATTCCAGAAATTAAGAATAGAAATTGTGAAGGAATCTTAATGATTGTTTCAAATCCTGTAGATATTTTAACATATGTAACATTAAAATTATCTGGATTCCCTGCACATCGTGTGATTGGTTCAGGAACAGTTTTAGATACAGCGCGATTAAAATATGTTTTAGGTCGTCATTTACAAGTTGATCCACGTGATGTTCATGCTTATATTATTGGTGAACATGGAGATAGTGAGTTAGCTGTTTGGTCAGGAGCTCAAGTAGCTGGTATTCATATTAATCATTTTTGTGAATTAAGAGGACATTTTAATCATCAAGAAGCAATGGAAAGACTTGCTCAACAAGTACGAGATAGTGCATATGAGATTATAGAACGTAAAGGTGCAACTTATTATGGAGTGGCTGTTGCGGTTAAAAGAATTGCTACAGCGATTGTTAAAAATGAACATGCAGTTTTACCAATTTCTAGTTTAATGCAAGGTGAATTTGGTTTAAATGATATTTGTTTAAGTATTCCAACAGTTGTTGGAAGTCAAGGTGTAGAAAAGGTTGTTGACATATATTTAAACAATGAAGAAAATGAAAAACTTCAAGAAAGTGCTAAGGCACTTAAAGAAGTTTTAAATGGCTTAGATTTATAAAAACACATCAAATTGATGTGTTTTTATAATGTAGATCCTTTTTGACTCACAACAAGACTAGCAATTTGATTAGCTTTTATTAAACAGTCTGGCCAATTCATATCCTGGCTACGACAAGCTATAATTGTACCAATATGACTATCACCAGCACCAATTGTATCAACAACTGTGGTTTTAATAGAGGGTGTATGAAATGATGTTTTTTCATCATAATAATAACAACCATCTTTTCCTAAAGTGACAATGATTGGGGCCTGAGTTATTTGATAAAGTGAGGCACATGCTATGGATAAATCATTTTGTTTTGTAAATTCAAAAATCTCTTGTTGATTAAGATGAACAATAGGATGAAGATATAAAAGTTTCATAAGACGCTTTCTTTCAATTGCATTGATTCTTGGACCAGGTGCAAAATAAATTGTCAAATGTGGATGACTAGCTAAAAACTGGATAATAACTTCATCATGATCTTCTTCTATTTCTAAACCACAAACATATACTTGCTGATAATTATTAGCATCTAATTGATCAAACCATGAAGCCTGATAAAAATATTCAGCACCATGTTCACAAATAAAAGTTCTTTCTCCACTATCATCCACCAAACAATAACAACAACCATTCTTCTGTTGACTTTCAATCATAATTGGAATCTTCTTTTCTTTAAAATGTTTTCTTACAAAATCTCCATAAATTCCTTGACCAACTGGTGAAAATAAATCATAAGGACAATGCATATTATCTAAAATATGCGCAACATTATAAGCACATCCACCAATCGATAATTCTTGATGAATAATATTTTCATCCCTACTCACTTGTGGAATACGATGCAATCTAATAATTACATCACAAACGCTTGATCCAATAACAAGTGTTTTTTTCATAAAATCAACTCCTTTACTTCATTATAGAAAATGAATGTATATCAATCAAGAGAAAGGGCTATTGATTTTTAAAAGCAAGGCGCGTATCATAAGAATATGCAAGGGGGAATGGGAGATGGAAAATACAAGTATGAGTGAGGGATCAATCGCAAAAAAGATTATCTATTTTGCGATTCCATTATTTTTAGGAAATCTTTTTCAGCAATTATATAATACTGCCGATTCATTAATTGTAGGAAATTTTTTGGGTTCTTCAGCTTTAGCAGCAGTTGCTTCTTCGGGAAATTTAATTTTCTTATTAGTTGGTTTTTTTAATGGAATCTTTGTCGGAGCTGGGGTTGTTATTGCACGATACTTTGGAGCAAAAGATGAATTACGTGTTCATCGTTCAATTCATACAACAGTTGCTTTAGGGATTATCTCTGGTCTTTTATTGAGTGTTGTTGGTGTGATTTTTGCTCCTAAAATCTTAGTATTAATGGGAACACCAAAAGATGTCTTACCAAATTCAATTATTTATTTTAGAATTTATTTTATGAGGTCATTGGCTTTTGTTTTATATAATGCTTTAACTGGTATTTTACAAGCTGTTGGTGATAGTCGTCATCCACTTTATTATTTGATTGTATCGTCTATCATTAATATTATCTTAGATATTGTTTTTATTACTGTATTCCATATGGGTGTCGGTTCAGCAGCACTTGCCACAATTATTTCACAATTTGTAAGTGCACTTTTATGTTTATATCATTTATTACATGCACCAGAAGTCTATCGTTTGCATGTTAAAGATATTCGTTTTGATTTACCTATGTTTAAACAAATTATCAATAATGGTTTACCAGCAGGGATTCAAAATTCAATTATTGCTTTAGCCAATGTTGTTGTTCAAAGTCATATCAATAGTTTTGGAAAGATGGCAGTTGCTGGATGTGGAGCTTATTCAAAAATTGAAGGATTTGGTTTTTTACCTATCACTTGCTTTGCATTAGCCCTGACAACATTTGTCAGTCAAAATTTGGGTGCACAAAAATATGAGCGTGTTAAAAAAGGTGCTCATTTTGGGATTGTTTGTTCTTTGATACTTGCTGAAGTTGTAGGCATTAGTATTTATATATTAGCTCCATTTTTAATTTCTATGTTTGATCAAACCAAAGAAGTCGTTGCTTTTGGAACAGCTCAGGCACGTAGTGTTACTTTGTTTTATTTCTTGCTAGCTTTTTCACATTGTATAGCTGGTATTTTAAGAGGAGCAGGGAAATCCGTTGTACCAATGATTGTCATGATGGTTTGCTGGTGTATTATTCGAGTCACTTATATAACTGTTGCTGTTATGATTATTCCGCAAATTCAAATGGTTTTTTGGGCATATCCACTTACATGGACATTAAGTTCCATTGTCTTTTTCATCTATTATCGACGTTCTCATTGGTTATCTTCATATAAGACTTCATCAATTTGAAAATAGAGATCTTGTAAATCTCTTTTCATAATTTCTAAAGGACCTATAAGATCAGCTTTTTCTACTGATGAACAGGCAAGTGACAAGATATCAATCATATCAATTGTTTGAGCTAATCTTTTTGATGTTTCATGTAATAATTCAACTGTTTTTTCCATAATCTAACCTCTTTTCATCTCGAATCTATTATAATATATTGCCAAATGTTCGGCAATATTAAATAAAAATACTTATCCTTATAATAAATACAAGGAGGATATAACTCATATGATTAGTTTTGAACCTTTTTTTCATACATTAATTGTTAAAGGAATTTCGCAATATGAATTAATAAATAAATATCATGTCAGTCGTGGGACATTAGATGCTTTAAGAAAAAATAAAAGTGTAACACTTAATACGATTGCTGATTTATGTTCAATTTTAGATTGTGATATCCAAGATATTGTGACAATTATTAAATAATATGATTGATTTGTCTTTTATTTCGCAATTATTTTATCATATATCTCTAATGGTTAAAATCAATTTCTCATAGGAAGTTGATTTTCTTTTCTTATGATAAATAAATGTAGTAAAATAGAAGTAGGAAGGGATGATGATATGTATTATTGTGAAAGATGCAGAGCTTTAAATGAAAATGATTGTTGTGATATTTGTGGTAAGTCTCATTTAAGAGAAGTTGAACCTGATGATGAATGTTTCTTGATTGAAAAAGAAGTGATGTGGGCAGAAATGCTGATTGAAGTTTTAGAAAATAATCAAATTCCTTATACTTATACAACATCTATGGGAGCTGGAATGGCATTGAAAGTAGGACCTTTATTTGAAAGATATCAAATCTTTGTTCCTTATGCTTATATTGAACAAGCTCGTGATTGTGTAAGAACATTATTTAAAGAAGAAAGTGAAAAAAATCTCGATTGAGATTTTTTTGTTATTGCTTAGGTTCATAAATTTATATAAAAAACTTCTTATGATATTGTTTTTGTGAGATAATATAAAAAAGGAAATTTTATATGGGGATTATTTTAGGAATAGGAAATTGTCTAATTGATTTGAATAATCAAATCATTTTTTTATAATGCATGAATTAATAACTTTTAAAAAAGCTATTATATTTTTCTTTGTTTTATGATGATATAACTGTGCTAGAAGAATAAAAATTTAAAAATATAAAATTATTTTATGAAATTGTATTGACCTTATAGTTGTTGAAGGGTGTATGGTTTGATTGAAAGGAAGAAATATATGAATAGAATTAACAATCAAATTAGCGTTTATTTTTCGGTTTATACAAGAGAGGATGATTATAATGAAAATCAAAGAAGTTGAAAAAATGTTACAAATGAATTCACAAACCATTCGCTATTATGACAAGTTAGGATTTCTTAATCCTAAAAGAGATGAAAATGGATATCGAAATTATACTATGGATGATATTAAAACACTCAAAAAAATACGTTTTTTAAGAGAATTAGATATTCCTTTAGAAATGATAGAAAGAATTTTATTGAATCAAGATGAATTTCAAAATATTTTGGAACAACACCTTCAAACATTACAGTTACAAGTTGAAAACTTAGCAGAAATACAACAAAAATGTTTAAAATTAACTCAAAAGAACATTCCTTTATTAGATGCAGTTGTTGATGGAGAATTTTATGCTGATAATGATTATGATAAGGATATCAAAACATTATTTCAAAAAATAACAGAATTTATGCAACCTTATTCAGTTATAACAATCGGGAGAAAAACAACACCTTATCAGCTTGTAAAAGAAATGTTTGGTTATTTTATCATTGTTGGTTTTATATTTCTGGCTATGTTGAGTGTTTTAGGACGTCATTTGTTTACAAATGGTATAGGATGGATTATATGGCTAGCTGGAACTTTTATCTTTTGGATTTTGTTTATGTTGATTAATTTTCATGAAAAATACTATGAATTCCAAGATGTTGATTTTTATATTTTTGATAGTCATAAAATGAAATTAAAAAGTATAAAGGCTATATTGAAGCAAACAACAGATCAATTGGCTAAGCATTATTTTTACAAAGATATTGATAATGTGAAAATAATCATTGAAAAAAAGGTGGGTGGTATTGGTTTTGGACCAATGAATTATTACAATGTTATTTATCAGTTTAATATGTTGGATGGTCAACATTTTACAGTTAATAGTTCACTTTATGAAAAGGATGATCAAGACAGAAAATCGGTATATGAAATCTTAGAATATCATCATGTTCATATTATTGATGATAGAAATTTTAAAGCAGTACTTATACAAAAAGAATGATCACTTTATGAATATTTAGAAAAGAATATGTAGAAGGATTAGTCAATAATGGCTAATTCTTTTTCATTTGTGATAAATATGTTAGAATAAAAATAGAAAATGTTTGATTTATATAATATGAATTAAAAGAGTTTTACATGTGTTTTTTCAAAAAATAAAAGTAATGCATAGTTATGTTTAACTACTAAAAATGATTTAAAAATATGATAGAGATAATGCAAACATGTTTATCATTGTGAATCAGTAGATTTATTGAATGATATTATATAATGGATGTTCATAAAAATAATTAAAAAATCAATATATAAGGTTTTTATCCATTTTATTTATCTTGATTGAAACTAAGAAAAGATAGTAGATATGAATTATAGTAAAGTTATCTTCTCAAAAATTGAAGTTTGAATCGGTAACATAATCCACATTTTGGCTATTTTAATATTGTTTTTCACTTTGAATATGATAAATATGATTTAATATTAATGGGAGGTGGTTTGATGGGAATAGGAATCATAGCTGTAGGATTGTGGCTTTTGTTAGGTGTTCAGTTTCATTATAATAATATTTCTCTTTTTCCAATTGTTGTTGCTTTGATGATTATTTGCATTGGACTTCTTATTGTTTTAAACAAAGTAAAACAAAAATATTTGATTGTTTCTTTGATTTTAATTGGAATCAATTTAGTTGTTACTTTGTTTTTTTCAAACCAAAGTGCAATAATTCTAATATTAAGTTTATATTTTTTGTTTAAAGGAATTGATGAAATTGGATATGATTATCCTAAAATAAAGAAATATCGAAAACTGTATAGAAGTTATTTGATTTGTTATTTTATAATGATTATTCTTAGTTATTGGATAGAACAACTTTTGATAATAGAAAATATTTTACTTATAGTATCGGTTATTCTATTGGTTTTTATTGAATATCATTTGATAAAGATTAATCGATTTTTAGAAGATGAATATTTAAATTTAAAGGTTGAATCTATTTGGCATAGTCAAAAGTCATTTGTTATATTATTGATTCTTTCTTGTTTGAGTGTTGCAGGACTCATTTATATAAAAGATGATTATGTCAAAACAATTCAACAAGAAGTTAATGAAGAAGAAGTACGATATTTTAAAGTCGATACTAATGATTATAAAGTTCCACCTTTTGGATTGGATTCACATAAAAACACAACTCTTTTTGTACAAGGAGAAGTCACTAGGTACTCTGCTGTTCAGGTTTTTATAAAAGATCATCTTTTAGAAAATATGGATAAAGTCAGATATAAAATTATTCAAGATGATCAAATTATTTTAGAATCATATGATAAATTCCAAAAGATAGAATATGAAGATAAAGAAAGTTGTCCATTTATTGGGTACACAGGAGGTTATATAAATAGTGATATCTATAATGATATTAATAAACTAAATGATTCTATTGTAGAAAAATCCAATCTTGTCTTTCAAATTCAACTTTATAATCACAAAGGGGATTGTTACTATGATCAAAAAAGTGATATTCAATCTGTGAAGCCAAGTGTTATGCATTATGAAGACCAAGATATTTCTATTGAAAATTTTTGTTATGATATGAATACAATTATAGGTCTGCCAAAAGTTTATATAAAAAATAACAATCTTAATATTTATGGTATTCAACTCTTGTATGGTGATAATGATTTTCTTTTAAGGGAATATGGGATGCTGGATGATAGTTTTGATTTATCTACAAGTCATAATTTTATTAAAGAACCTGTGAAAAACATAAAAACAATAAAGGTTGTTTATTATGATGAAAATTGGCAAGTTATAAAAACGACTCTATGTCCAATGGAGGTGTTATCATGAAAATTATCTGTTCAGATCAACACCTATCTACATTAAAATCATTATTAAGAGATTATCTATATTTAGATATAGTATTGGTTGAAAAGGGTTATGATTATGAAGGACTTTGTTATTATTTTTCAATGGATCATCTAGATGAATTGATACAATATCTTAATCAAAGTCATGAATATATTCTTTGTTATCAAGGGGAAAGAATGTTTAAAATATTGCCTCAACAAATTATCTATATTGAAGGATATTCTAAAGAAGCATTTATTTATACTGAAACAATGCAGTTTGTAACACATCAAAAACTTTATGAATTAGAAACTATTTTAGAGCCTTATCATTTTGCTAGAGTGAATAAGTCAATGATTGTAAATATTTATGAAATTGATAGTTTTATTCCTGATGTACAAAGAAGATATATTATTGTATTAAAGAATCAACAAAGGATTTTACTGACAAGAAGTTATGTGAAATCTTTTATGGAAAAATTAAGGAGAAAAGCATTATGAAAGAAAGAATAGGGATTCATTTTGGTGTTGCTTTTGTATATTGTGTGATAACTCGTAATTTATTAGGAAATGGCTATTTATATACAACAACTATGACATCTTTTCAAAAAAGTCTTATCTATTGTGTTTTGATTGCCTTATTTTTAACTATTTTATTAGAAATGTGGAATGTTATCTTAGAAATCATTGTTCATAAAGTTAATCCATTGAAGTTTATGATTTTGTTATGTGTTGTTTATGGAGTTGTTATGTTTCTTTTGCATTCATTATATTATCTTTTAATCTTTGGTTTCTTGTTGTTTTATATATGTCAGGATTGTTGGCGAATGCATGTAATGAATAAAGCTTTAATAAAGTAAAAAAGATTGAGTTTTTCAATCTTTTTTTGCTAAGGTTAAAAATGAAAATCATACCATTTATCACTGTTCATTCCTTTGCGAAATGAAATACTTTTATCGAAATCTAAGGTTAATAATTGTTTTAATTCAGGATATTTTGTTAAGACAACACTTTTATCTAAAAGTTCATAAGTATCAATATTTTTATTCTCAGGATTTTCACTAGTAATAACCCAATTATTATTAAGTTCTTTAAAAAAATATGCCCATCTGAGTGCTTCGCCCTGAGATAATTGTGGATCAACATAAATCATTTGATTATTATTCATAAAATTTGCTCCTTTATATTATTTACTTATGATTATATCATATATTTGTATAAGTATGATAAGAAATAAGAATGAGATTATTGATTAAGATAGATTTTTTATGACTTTATTCTTGAATAAAAGCTTTGTCTGTTTCAGGTATTCCATCTTCATCAGAAACATAGCGTTCTACTTTCATATGAAGATCATATTTTTCTCTAAGTTTTGTGATTTTCTCCATCATAGGTGAAGCATGATGAATATCAATAGATTGTTGATTTACCCAACTGTCAATAAGAAGAACTGTTTCTTCATCATCCATTGGAAAGAAGTATTCATATCTTATATTTCCATCTTCAGCACGAATATCAGCTACAGTCCCACTTGAAATCATTCCCTCAGCAAATCGCTTAGCATTTCCGTTTTCTCCACGATAATAAATATTCACTGTTATTGCCATTGTATCATCCTCCTAATTATTTTTATTTATATGATAATTATATCATTATTTTGTAGATAAAATAAATAAGAATTAAAAAGACAAATATATAATGACAATGGTGTTCTATGTGTTATTTTCATGTTTCATTTAGCTGCGTTAAAATAATCATATGATTTGTGTTGATAGGTGAGAGATGAGATTACAAAGGAAAGCATTGGTTTTGTAGATTCATATTATTTTCATGAATTTTTAAAAAGTTATAGTGATTATATGGAAAATACTTTAAATAAGAGTGTTTTAGGAACAGTTTTTAATGGGATGACTATGATAAAATAAAAGTTGAATTAATAGATGTAGCATATAATAATTATTTTAGTAAGTTATAAGAAAATACTATTGATTAGGGTAGAAGTTTTAATAAGATGAATCTTTGAAAAGATGTTATGAAATGCTTGACTGTATTCTTAGCATATAGTGTAGAGTGAATTTAGAAAGAAAGGATGGTTTATATGACGACACATGAAATTGAACATATGTTGGGGATTACAAAACAAGCATTAATTTATTATGAAAAAGAAGGTATGATAAATCCTAAACGTGATGAGAATAATTATAGAAACTATTCTTCAAGTGATGTTGATATTTTGAGATTAATCTTATTATTACGTTCTATGGAAGTTCCTATTGATGAGATTAAACTTATATTAGATGGAAAACTTTCAATTAGAAAAGCTTTGGAAACAAAAAAAGATTTCATAAATAAAGAGAAAAGCGAATTGGAATTAGTTGAACAAAATATCAACGAGTATATTCAAAGAAAAAAAGTGAATATTGTATTTGATAATGAAGTTATTAATAATCACTATGTTAATTTAAATGTATTAAAAGATAGAATTTCATTTTTAGATGTTGAAATTTATAAAGATGAAATTATTGGAATAGATGTATCATTATGTTGTACTAAAGCAGAAGCTGGTATGTATTATGGTATTTATAATCTATACTTTGTTGATTTGGACATTCACACAGGAAAAGATTCTTATTCATTTCAACTTATGAATAATCTTAAAGTGAATGATTTATTTGATTTTCTGTTAGAAAAAGATATGACTGTTAATGACCCAATGAATATTATTGATATTTATAAAACATACCAAGATCCTGTAAAACTTAGTAAATATATCAATCAACATTTTAGAGAATGGGCAGAATTATATCATTTGGATAATCCACGGGATAATTTCTACACAGTTATTCAAAAGGATTATATAAACCCGTTAAAAGAATTAAAAAATGGAGAAGTTCCAACTGTTAAAGAGCAATTTAAAGAACTCGATAAATTGTTTGTAAATAAATTTAAAAAGAAGTAAAAAAATAAGTCATCAATCTACGATATGTAACTATCTAGTTCCATCGTAGAAAGATGACTTTTTATTGTATTTATGTGTTATTTTGAGTATGAAAAAAGAGCAATAATTTACTCTAAAGAAAAAAATAAGGATAATCTAACTCCTGAAGAAAAGATAGGTTATTTTGAGCTTCAATTAGCATATCAAGAACAGGGAATGGAATTTTTTAAAGATAATAAAATAAAAAAGAAAATTCTATAATAAATAGAATTCCTTCCTTTTGTATTTTAGTAATATAATTTTATTTAATAATTACATAGAGAAAAGTCCAAAAAAATCAATAACAAAATGAATCGCAATAGGACCAGCACAATTTTGATATTTATCATAAATTATTTGTAAAAATAAATGTATCAAAACATAAAAGAGTAGCGCTTGCCATCTGTTTAAAATAAACCAAATAAAACTAATGTGATTTATAACACTGTGAAAAGTAACATGGGAAAATGAAAATAAAATTCCACTTAACAGATATGATAAAGCCTTTTTATTCTTCCAAATGTTTTGTCTTATAAATCCTCTAAAAACAATTTCTTCAACTACAGAAACGCAAATCAAGAAATATAATATACGTAACATGATAATTGTAGGAGTTACAAGCACATTTTGATAATCATTATGATCGCCACCAAATATAATAAAAAGACAAATTGAAATAAGTACTCCAACACTTAGTGATTTGGTAAAGTTCTTTTTAGTAATGCCGAGTGATGATATATCTGATTTCAAAAATTTAACCAAATAATACGTGCATGGCAAAGTTATAATAGGTAATATAAATCCAATTAAAGTATTGGAATATATATTTGAAAAAAAGCTGGGAAAATAAGAAATTATTTTCGCCATAATAAACGACGTTATATTAACTATTAAAAATAATACTATTGATGAAACGAATCCTGGATTATTTTTTATAATTAAATTCATATTGTCTTTTTAAATAAAAATATGAATTCATAAAATATGAATTCAATTTTCCTTTCTAAAATATAAATTTTACTGTTTTATACTCCAATATAACACTTAACTTTAAACTTATTGAACATGTTTATTTATATCCCATATGTAAGTTTAAGTATTTCTTGAAGTGAGAATAGTCTCCTATCACATTGCACTTCATTAAATAATATTTTTTCATATGGACAACCTCTTGCACATATTGGTAGTATTTTACATTCATAATATTTTTTATCTGGCAGGGGCGGCAGGAATCGAACCCGCGTCCACGGTTTTGGAGACCGATGCTCTACCATTGAACCACGCCCCTATAAAATTGGTGACCTGTACGGGATTCGAACCCGTGAATGCATGCGTGAAAGGCATGTGAGTTAACCGTTTCTCCAACAGGCCATTATCTGTTGCTAGGTTATAATAACATACAAAAAAAAGAAAATCAATAGAAAAATGAACGAAATAGTGATATTATAGTAAAGTATTGGAGGAAATGCTATGTTTGGATTTGGTAAAAAAATAGAAATAAAAAAAATAGAAATTAATGAAGGATATCGTCGATACGTTAAAAATCCTGATAAAATTGTTATTATTTGTGTTGATGAACAAAAAGATTTTGATGAATTACATATAGCTGATGCAGAATGTTTACCACTAAGATTAATGGATGATTTTGAAGAATATTATCCTGATCAAGATTTAAATTATTATGTTTATGCAATTAATCCAGCAATTAGTGAAAGAGCGTATAAAAAAATCTATAAAAAAGGTTATCATGTTTATGATTTAGGTAGCTTCATTGATTATCATGAATTAGAAGAAGGTTTACACGCATCTAAACGCAATCGTAGAAGAAAAAGATAGAAAATTATTTTATTTTTTCGAGCATATTTTTAAACCCCTTACATATCTTTATGATATAATATAAATAGAAAGTAAGGGAGGAATCATATATGGCTCAAAATTTAGTATTTACAGTGACAGACCCAGTCGGACTCTATGCAACTCCTACTACCGAACTTGTCAATGCTGTTAAACAATTTCATAGTGATGTCACATTGAAATATGGTACCAAAGAAGTGAATCTCAAAAGTATGATGGGGGTTTTATCTTTAGGTATTCCAACAAAAGCAGTGTTAGAAATCGTTGCAGAAGGTCCTGATGAAAAACAGGCTATCGAAGAAATTAAAGCCAAAATTAATGAATTAAAAATCTCAGAAATTGAATAGTTTAGTAAAGAATATCTTCGGATATTCTTTTCTTTTAAAAAATTTGAGTAATCATACATATAAATTGAGAAAAATAGGCAAATATGAGATACTAAAAGAACTAAAGGAGGGACAACATGATACAGTATATTAGAAAACGAGATGGTCGTATGGACCGATTTGATGTTAATAAAATCGCTGGAGCAATTTATAAAGCTTTTCAAGCAACTGATGCAAAATATGATTTAGATACAGCAATTCAAGTTGCCAATGAAGTTGAACAAAAGTTAGAAGCAAGACATACAGAATTGCCAACTGTTGAATTAGTACAAGATACAGTTGAAGAAACTTTAATTGAAAAAGGCTATGTAAGAATTGCAAAAGCATATATTTTATATCGTGCAGAACGCAGCCGTTATCGTAAACGTAAATCAAGATTAATGCAGACATTGGAAGAAATTACTTTTCAAGATGCTAAAGATAGTGATTTAAAAAGAGAGAATGCAAATGTGAACGCTGATGCACCCATGGGGACAATGTTAAAATATGGTGTCGAAGCAGCAAAACAATTTAATGAAATGTTTGTATTAAATCCAATTCATAGTGCTGCTCATATTTCTGGAGATATTCATATTCATGATATGGATTTTTTAACATTAACAACAACTTGTACACAAATCGATATTATCAAATTATTTAAAAATGGTTTTTCTACCGGACATGGGGTTTTAAGAGAACCTAATAGTATTACAACATATGCAGCTTTAACATGTATTGCAATTCAATCAAATCAAAATGATCAACATGGTGGACAATCAATTGTTAACTTTGATTATGCCATGGCAGATGGGGTGAGAAAATCATATAAAAAATGGTATGAAAAGAATTTAAGAAAGAGTATTGAACTTTTGACAGATTTATCAGTTGATGAAGTCATGGAAAAAGTAAAATCAATTGATCAAATACCAACATTAGAAGATCATACACATTTTCAATTTGTTCAAGATATTCTTGAAGCTTATCATATCAATCATGAAATTATTCAAAAAATTAAAGATTTTACTTTGAATGAAGCCTATCTTGAAACCAATCAAGAAACTTATCAAGCAATGGAATCTTTAATTCATAATTTAAATACTATGAATTCAAGAGCCGGGGCACAGGTTCCATTTAGTTCACTCAATTATGGAATGGATACATCACCAGAAGGAAGAATGGCTATGCGTAATGTACTTCTTGCAACTGAAGCGGGTCTTGGAGATGGTGAAACACCAATCTTCCCAATTCAAATCTTTAGAGTCAAAGAAGGCGTTAATTATAATAAAGAAGATCCAAACTATGATTTATTCCGTTTAGCTTGTCGAGTTTCAGCCAAACGTTTATTCCCTAACTTTTCATTTCTTGATGCACCTTTTAATCTTCAATATTACAAAGGCACACCAGAAACTGAAATTGCTTATATGGGATGTCGTACTCGCGTTATTGGAAATATTTATGATCCAACAAAAGAAATTTCACCAGGGCGTGGTAATCTAAGTTTTACTTCTATCAATCTTCCTCGTCTTGCTATAAAATCAAAAGGTGATATCGATGAATTTTTTGAAAAACTTGATCGGATGATTGAATTATGTATTCAACAATTATTAGAGCGTTTTGAAATACAATGTCGTCGACATGTCATGAATTATCCATTTTTAATGGGCCAAGGTGTATGGATTGATTCAGAAAAATTAAAACCTCAAGATGAAGTGAGAGAAGTTTTAAAACATGGAACTTTAACAGTTGGTTTTATTGGTTTAGCAGAAACTTTAAAATCATTAATTGGTTATCATCATGGAGAAAGTGAAAAAGCCCAGATCTTAGGTTTACAAATTATTGCGCATATGCGTAAACGTATTGATGAAGCTTCCCAAAAATATCAATTGAATTTCTCTTTAATCGCAACACCAGCTGAAGGATTAGCCGGACGTTTTGTCAAATTAGATCAAAAAATGTTTGGTAAAATCAAAGATATCACTGACCGTGAATATTATACCAATAGTTTCCATGTTCCTGTTTATTATCCAATCAGTGCTTTTGATAAAATTAAAATAGAAGCTCCTTATCATGCTTTAACTAATGGTGGTCATATTAGTTATATTGAAATGGATGGAGATCCAACTAAAAATTTACCAGCTTTTGAAAAAGTCATTCGTGCTATGCATGATGCTCATATAGGTTATGGGGCTATTAATCATCCTGTAGATCGTGATCCGGTTTGTGGTTATAACGGAATCATTGATGATGTTTGTCCAAAATGCGGTCGTAAAGAAAGTGAACATGAAGGATTTGAAAGAATCCGTCGTATTACTGGTTATCTGGTAGGAACACTTGATCGTTTTAATGATGCAAAACGTGCTGAAGAAGCTCAACGTGTTAAACATGGTATAAGTGATGAAGATTAGATTATATGGTTGTGTTAATGATTCGATTGTTGATGGACCGGGTTTAAGATATTGTGTTTTTACTCAAGGTTGCATTCATCATTGTCTAGGTTGTCATAATCCCAAAAGCCATGATCTTTATGGTGGTTATTTGAAAGAAGTTGATGAGATTATACAAGAAATCAGTCAAAATCCATTATTAGATGGGGTAACTATTTCAGGGGGAGAGCCTTTCTTACAACCTCTGCCTTTAATTGAATTGGTTTCAAAAGTGAAGCAGACGCATTTACATATCATGATATATAGTGGATATACTTATGAGGAAATATTGAATTTAGGTGAAAATGAACGTAAGCTTTTGTCTTTATGTGATACTCTTGTTGATGGACGTTTTGTTTTATCACTAAGAAGTTTAACTTTATTATATAAAGGTTCCTCAAATCAAAGAATTATTGATATATCTTCTTCATTGAGACAGGGAAATATGGTTATTCAACAGGTCAATGAATATGGAGAATTTGTTAATTAACAGATTCTCTTTTTTTGTTGTATTGTTGTTTTAATAATGATATAGTATGTCAAAAGTAAGGAAGGTATGGGTATGAAAATATTTGCTAAAGGATATAACATCTATAAATTGATTTGGATTTTTTTGAGTTGTTCATTTATTGGGTCAATGATTGAAATGGTTTGGTGTTATTTTACGATGGGAAAATTAATGAGTCGTAGTAGCTTATTATATGGACAATTCTCAATTGTTTGGGGATTTGGTTGTGTGTTATTGACCATTTTATTGCATAATATGGAAGGTAAACGTGATTTAGCGATTTTTACAGTTGGAACTTTTGCGGGCGGTATTTATGAATATATTTGTAGTCTTATTGCGGAAGGATTGTTTGGTGTGAGATTTTGGGATTATAGTGATATTCCTTTTAATATTGATGGTCGTGTCAATTTATTGTTTTGTTTTTTCTGGGGGTTAATTGCAGTTGTTTGGGTACAAAATATTTACCCATTTTTATCTCAAAAGATTGAACGAATTCCTATGCGCTATGGAAAAGTCTTAACTTGGATTTTATCTGTATTTATTGTTTTTGATATGGCAATCTCTGGATTATCATTAATAAGAGCATATCGTCGTTATCAACAAATTCCTGCTCAATCTGTAATTGGAGAATATTTAGACGAACATTATCCTGATGAATATCTTGCTCATCGCTATCAAAATATGTCACAAAAATAAAGTCTTGGGTAAAATGCTTACGCCCAAGACTTTATTTTTTTAATAATATGTTCATAAACCATTTCATGATTAATTTCATTTAAGATTTCATGACGCATATTCGCAAACAATTGACTATCTACTTGTTGATATCCTACTTCTTTTAGATGATTCACAGCTTGTTTAAACTGTTTTTCATTTTGAATACATGGGTCATCTTGACCAGCAATAAAATGAATCGGTAAAGTTGGATTTTGTAACATCCAATCCTCTTTAGAATAAGTCTTTTGGACAAGTTTAAACAAGGTTTCAAAACCATTAGCGGTAAAAACAAAATGACATAAAGGATTGTGATTATATTGTTCAACAACTTTTGGATCACTGCAAATCCAGCTATTAGGGGTTGCTTGATCAAACTTCTTATTAAAAGATTCAAAACCAATTCTTTGAATCAATGGTGGTCGATAATGATCACCTTTTTTACGGGCATATCTTTGTGCGAGATAAATCCCAACACCAGCCATCTTATTATGACTTGGACTACCACAAACAATTAATCCCTGAATATCTTTATCATATTTCTTTAAATAAACTCTTACAACTAAAGAACCCATACTATGTCCAAATAAATATAACGGTAAGTCAGGATATTGTTGATGAATCCAAAGCGTTAACTGATGTAAATCTTCAACAATTCCAATATCACCATCTTGATAAAAATATCCTAAATCTTCATCTTTTAAAACACTTTGTCCATGTCCCCGATGATCATGAATAAGGCAAACATATCCTAAATGATATAAATATTCCATAAAATCCAAATATCTTTCTTTATGTTCACACATTCCATGTGATATCTGTATGATTCCTTTAGGATGTGCTGGTCTTAAAACAATGACATCAAGTGGTAATTGATCAAAATCTGATTTAATTTTTAAATGCTCTCTCATCTTTTCTTCTCCTCTTTTTTATTATAGCGAAAAAGAATAGGAAAATCATCGTATTTTTAGTATAATATTGAAAAAAGGAAGTGATATAAATGAAACCGATGTTATGCTTTGATATTGATGGAACACTGCGTGATAATGTTCATCATGAAGTCTGTCCTTCAACTTTAAAAGCTTTACATATGTTAAAACAAGCAGGTTATCAAATGGTCATATCTTCAGGTAGAGGTGTTGATTCTTTAACCAAGACAGGATTAATGGAATTGATTGATTGGGATGGATTTGTTTGTAATAATGGGCAAATCATTTTAGATAAAAATAAAAAGGAATTATTTCATGCCAAAATGAAAGAATCAGCTGTTTTAGAAACGTTAAAAATAGCAAAGGAATTAAATTTTGCTGTCGTTTTAAAATCAACAACAAGAGTCATTTCTAAAGAGCCAGATGAATATGTTTTAGAGTCACAAAGATTCTTTAATAATGTCATTCCACCCGTTGGAGAGTATACTGGTCAAAGTGTTGATGCAATGATTGTTTATGGTCCTAAGGATTATGATTATGCCCCTTTTTTAGATATTGATGGGGTGAATGTTTTGCCTGGGGAATCAACATATGCAGATTTAACTGTGGCAGGTTTTTCGAAAGCTACGGGAATCCATCGATTAATGGAGATTTATGGCAATCAGGAATATATTGCTTTTGGGGATTCAATGAATGATTATGAAATGTTTTTACATGCTTCTTTGAGTGTTGCGATGGGGCAGGGAAATCCACGCTTAAAGGCTATTGCTAGCTATGTGACTGCACCTATTGATGAAGATGGGATTTATAAAGCTTGTCTACATTTAGGACTTATTAGTGAATCATGTGGCTAATTAATGCTTTTCTTTCGGCATTATTTGCCGGTGCAACAGCAGTGTTATCTAAAATGGGAGTAGAAGATATGTCATCTCATTATGTCACAGCGTTGCGTACTAGTGTTGTCCTTGTTTTTACGTGGCTGATGGTGTGGGTCAGTGGCAGTGATTTTAGTGGACTCAATGCTCAAAATTTATTGTTTATTGTTTTATCGGGAATTGCGACAGGAGCAAGTTGGCTTTGTTATTATCGGGCATTATCTTTAGCTGATGTTTCGCAAGTTGTACCAATTGATAAACTCAGTACTTTTTTAACAATGATTTTTGCGTTTATTATTTTTCATGAAGAAGTGACGCCTTTAAAAATCTTATGTATGCTTATGATGATGTTTGGAACTTATCTAATGATTTCTAAACCAAAACAAAAAGCAACCAGTAATCATTGGTATTTATATGCCTTAGGTTCTGCATTTTTTGCCTCCTTAACAGCAATCTTAGCTAAGATAGGAATTATAAATGTAGACAGTCAAACTGTGACAGCTTTAAGAACAATTGTGGTTGTTATGATGGCTTGGCTAGTTGTACGCGTAAGTCATAGTTATCAACCACTTTCGATGATTCATAAAAAACAAGCTTTTTTTATTGTTTTATCAGGTGTAGCAACTGGTCTATCATGGCTGTGTTATTTTGAAGCATTGAAAGATGGACCAGCGAGTGTGGTGGTGCCAATTGATAAATTAAGTATTGTGATTTCAATTTTATTTGCTTATTTTATTTTACATGAAAAACAAAGTCGAAAGACTTTGATTGGTTTAATATGTATTGTTGTTTCAACATTATTATTGATTATTTAGGAGGAAAAAAATATGACAAAAGAAGAAGCAATCATAAAAGCACATGCTATGTATGCTTATGAAGAAAGTGAAAAGTCAGATGAAGAAACTGGAGATTTTGATGCTTTATGGCAGAGTCTTTATGATGTTTGTCAATTAGCCACATATGGGGTTTTAGATTTTGATGAAGATGAAATCAATGAAGCAAGAGAATGGTTAAAAGAAACACGTCATATGACGAAACATTATCAAGAAACAGAAATTTATTTTTAAGGAGAAGATTATGAAAGTTGCTGATATGCATTGTGATACGATTTATGAAATTAATCGTTTACAAAGATTAAATGAAGATATTGGTTTAAGGAATAATCATTTGAATATAAGTTTAAAAAAGATGCAACAGGGTGATTATTTAATCCAGAATTTTGCTATGTTTACTCACCTAGAAAAAAACAGTGATCCCATCAAACATGTCCAACATATGATTGATACATTTTATTTAGAAATGGAAAAAAATAGTGATCTTATTCGTATAGCTTATGATTATGATGATATCGTTAAAAATCAAGAAGTAGGATTAATGAGTGCTTTATTAACCCTTGAAGAAGGGGCGGTTGTTTGCCAGGATTTAGCTTATTTAAGAAATTACTATCGTCTAGGAGTACGTATGATTACTTTGAATTGGAATTTTCCTAATGGCATTGGTTATCCTAATTTTTCATTAGATGATTCTCATCATGGTTATCATACTTGTGATAATGTTCATGGACTTACTGATTTTGGAATTGAGTATGTCAAAGAGTGTGAAAGACTTGGGATTATTATTGATGTTTCACATTTGTCTGATGCTGGTTTCTATGATGTCCTAGAAAATACCAGTAAGCCTTTTGTCGCTTCTCATTCCAATGCAAGAAGTGTTTGTCCTCATGCCCGTAATATGAGTGATGATATGATTTTAAAACTTGCAAGTCGTAAAGGGGTTATGGGAATTAATTTTGCTGGTGGATTTTTGGAAGAAAGTGAAGAAGAAAATGCTTTATCAAGAATCTCTGCAATGGTGAAACACATCCTATATATTAAAGATTTAGCGGGAATTGATTGCATAGGTTTAGGAAGTGACTTTGATGGTATTTCACAAAATCTAGAATTAAAAGATGCTTCTTATATGCCTTTGCTTTATCATGCTTTACAAGCAGCAGGATTAAATGAGGAAGAAATTGAAAAGATTTTTTATAAAAATGTTTTACGCGTTTATCAAGAAGTTTTGCAATAAGTCTGACTAGGGTCAGACTTATTTTGTATAAATTTGAAAAATAAGGAAAACATATAGATAGAAGTTGGTGAATAAAATGAAAAAGTATGTTTTATGGTTTTTACTTTGTTTATGCTTTTTATTTAAAATACAAGATATTCATGCTGATGAAACAATGAAAATTGTTCTTGATTCACAAAATCAAAGTCATATTGTTTTATCATCTTCTACTCATCATATTGAAATCATCAATCAATCAACATATGATATTCAAATAAAAGAATTGACCATTTCAACACCTATTACCTTTTCCTATCAAGATTATTCTCATCAATCATTAGATGAAATCAATACCCTTTTAAAACAACAAACCTTAGCACCAAAACAATCATTTTTGATTACTTTAGATAATTCTTTAAATCAAGAAGAAACACTTTTGATTCAATGGGATGAAATTCTTGTTGAAGGACAGGTTTTAGAGAAAAAGACTAATGAATGTGTTGATAAATTGAAGATTGATTTATGGAAGGATTGTGATTTATTAGAAACAGCTTATAGTAATGAAAAAGGTTTTTATTATTTAAAAGTCCCATCACTTTTATTAACAAATCAAAAGTTTACTATAAGCTATAATGACTTTCAAGAATCTAAACAGACCATATCCCTTCCTTATTCTCGACAAACCCTTCATCAAGACCTTTTATTAGAACCTCAAAAATATCAATTAATTTATGATGATCAAATGAATCATACAATTTGTGAACAATATACACCTAATCAAATCATTAGTCTTATCAATCAAGATACATTTCATAAAACAGGTTATCATTTAATAGGATGGAGTGATGGTTATCAAGATTATGCATTAAATGCAACAATAACAATGCCACGTCATGATGTACAACTTCATGCCTTATGGCAAAAAGATACACAACAAAAAAGACCATCTGCTAAAAAGATGGTCAAAAAAACAAAGATGAAACAAGTCAAGACTGAAGATGAAACATCAATCTTAATGTTATCTTTGTTATTGTTAATGAGTTTATCAATTTTTATTGTATTAAAAGTATTAAAGAAAAAATAGAAGAAAACAGATAAGGTGGGAGTCCTTATCTGTTTTTAATTGATATCAGTTTGGGAAAGGATATCATGAAGTAGTCTATATTTGAAGGGAAAACAAATATTTTTCTGACTACATGAAGAAGTATATAATAAATATATCGAGGAAATTTGTCATAATTGTAAAAAAATATGTGATTTATGATTTAATATGCGTTATAGTATTGATAGGTGATATAATGATGAAGAAAATAATGATAGCTTTATTATGGATGGTTGTTTTACAAGGTTGTAATACATGTCAAAAAGAAGTAACACCACCTATAAGTGTCAATATGGTTGATGATTCAATTCGGACATTTTGGGAAGGAACGTATGTTCATGATGATTTTGAATTGTTTATAAAATTTCCTGATGAATTTCCTCAAAGTTTAGAATATCAATTTTTCTTAAATGGTTTTGGATTTGGTGATTATCTTGATGTGAAGGAAATTTCTAATCAGACTTTTATTGCAAAAGATGAAAAAATTGGTTATGCTGTTGAAATAAGAAAGCAAGGTCATTCTATCTTTGTCAAAGAAATCAAAGGAGAAAGTCCTTTAGGATTTGATGTATCAGGTGAATATAAAAGAAAATAAAGGAGAGGTGTTATGAAAAATTTATTTTATAGATTAATTATTTTTTTAGATACTGCTCAGGAAAATGATACCAATTATAATATAGCCTGGTTCATGGCAAATAATTTTTATCGTATTGCTGATATGCGTATTAGTGAGCTAGCAGCTGAATGTTTTGTATCCCCAGCGACAATTTCACGTTTTTGTCGAGCATTGGGGTATGAAAATTTTGCTCATTTAAAACAAGAATGTTATACTTTTCATTCAAATGATAAAAAGTTTACAAATTTAATTAATATTCCTTTAGAAACAATGAAAACCAATCCATCACTTGCGACTCAACAATATGTTGATAAAGTGATTGAATATATCTCAGAATTACCTAAAATGTTAGATTGGAAAGAAGCAGATGCAACTTTAAAATTAATTCATGATAGTCAAAGTGTTGCCTTTTTTGGAACACAGTTTTCTCAAAGTGCCGCCCTTCACTTCCAAACTGATTTACTAATGTTAGAGAAGTTTACAATGGCTTATATGGATTCTTCGCGTCAGTTAGAATGTGCTAAAGAGTTAACAAGTGATAGTGTAGCCATTATTTTAACTGTTAATGGATATTTTACTGGGAGTGGTTTTAAGACATTACAATATATAAAAAAATCAGGTTGTAAGGTTGTTTTGATAACTTGTAATCCCGATTTAGATATAAAGATTCCGGTTGATCATACAATCTTATTAGGACCAGCTAAAAACAAAAAAACGGGGAAACATAGTTTGTTGACAGCAGTTGAATTGTTGTCACTTCGCTATTATTCATTATATTATCCTTCTATTCAAGAATTAAAGGGACATATCCTTTAATTCTTTTCTTGTTCTTGGATATAAAATTATATATAATAGACCTAACAAAGAGGGGTAGAAAATGAAAGAAATATGTCAAGAAACAATTATTAAAGAAGTAAAAAGATTGTGCATGGAAGCAAATTATGTTTTACCAATGGATGTACAAAAGGCTTTGCAAGATGCATATACAAAAGAAGATTCATTGATTGGACAACAAACTTTAGAAGTTTTAAATAAAAATGCCTCAATTGCAAGTTGTACATCATCGCCTATTTGTCAAGATACGGGAATGGCTTGTGTTTTTGTTGAAATAGGTCAAGATGTTCATGTTCAAGGCTCTTTAAATGAGGCTATTCATGAAGGTGTTCGTCAAGGGTATCAAGAAGGATATTTGCGTAAAAGTGTTGTGGATGATCCAATGTTTGATCGTATCAATACTAAAGATAATACACCGGCTATTATTCATTATGAGATTGTCGAAGGGGATCAACTTAAAATTATTGTTGCTCCAAAAGGTTTTGGTAGTGAAAATATGAGTCAGGTGAAAATGTTAAAACCAAGTGATGGTGTTCAAGGTGTTAAGGATTTTGTCTTAAAAGTTGTTAATGATGCGGGACCTAATGCTTGTCCACCAATGGTGATTGGAGTTGGAATTGGAGGTTCTTTTGATCGTGTAACTTTATTAGCTAAAAAAGCAATGTTAAGAGAAATAGGAACACATCATCCAGATCAACGTTATCAAGCTTTAGAAGAAGAATTGTTAGAAAAAATCAATCAAACAGGAATTGGACCAGCTGGTTATGGGGGAAAGACAACTGCTTTATCTTTAAATATTGAAACTTATCCAACGCATATTGCGGGAATGCCAGTAGCCGTAAGTATTTGTTGTCATGTGGCTAGACATAAGGAGGTTATTTTATGATCAAATCAATAACAACACCTTTGAATCAAGACGATGTTCTTGCTTTAAAAGCTGGTGATCAAGTGCTTTTAAGTGGCGTGATTTATACTGGACGTGATGCTGCGCATAAACGTTTAGTGGCTTTATTAGAAGCTGGAAAAGAATTGCCTTTTGATGTTTATAATCAAGTGATTTATTATGTTGGACCAACTCCAGCAAAACCTGGTGCTGTTTTTGGGAGTGGTGGACCAACAACATCAGGAAGAATGGACGCTTATGCACCAACCCTTCTTTCTTTAGGATTACGTGGAATGATAGGAAAAGGATATCGAAGTGAGGCGGTTAAAAAAGCGATGCAAGAATATACAGGTGTTTATTTTGGAGCTATTGGTGGAGCAGGAGCCTATATTGGTCAATGTATTCAAACATGTGAGGTCATTGCTTTTGATGATTTAGGACCAGAAGCTATTCGTAAGTTAACCGTTAAAGATTTACCTTTAACAGTTGTGATTGATAGCTATGGTAATGATTTATATGAACAAGGACGTGCCCAATATTTAAAGGAGCATCAACATGCCAATTAGAAATTAT
Organism: Longibaculum muris; assembly: GCF_004343035.1. Lineage (GTDB taxonomy): Bacteria > Bacillota_I > Bacilli_A > Erysipelotrichales > Coprobacillaceae > Longibaculum > Longibaculum muris. The sequence goes on along the minus strand of NZ_SMCQ01000002.1, from coordinate 77,490 downwards.
AATGAGGTTGATATCCTTTATACATTGATGTCCTATGTCAATGTTTCCTCATCACAAGATATGTATTATACAATTGCTCATACCATTTTAACTCATTTAGATAAGATTCCAGATATTAGCATTAATGATTTGGCGGATCTTTGTTATACATCACCAGCAACTATTTCACGTTTTTGTAAAGATTTAAATTGTAAGAATTTTGCGAATTTTAAAAATGAAATGGCGATTTCTTTAGAAATTGCCAGAGATGAAATTCATCTTGAAGATGAAGATGAAAAAGCTGTCTTAAAAAATCCTCAATATCTTGTTGATAAAATTTATAATGAAACAATTCAATCATTACAAAGAGTTCATCAAAGTATTAACATTCATGAAATTGATAAAATTTGTCAAATGATTCATCAAGCTCAAAAAGTCCATATGATTGGTTATCAATTCAATAAAATTATTTCCAATGATTTCCAAATGAAAATGTTAAAACTTCGTAAATTTATTTATGCCTTTGTAGAACGTGGTGATGAAATTCAAAGATTAGATATGATTGATAAAGACAGTCTGGTTATTATTATTACTGTTCGTGCGAGAAAACAATTAATTGATTCACTTGTTGAAAAATTACATGAACATCATCCACAGATTCTTTTATTAACGATGAATAAAGATTATCATCATGAGTTTATTGATTATACTTATTATATTGATGGAACAGAAAGTGATTATACTGAATCATCAATGCAAGGTACAATGAATTTTTTAAGTTTATTAGATTTGATTTATGTAAGATACGGATTATTGTATAGAAAGTAGGGAGAGATATATGTATAGTTTTTTAAATGATTATAGTGAAGGAGCACATCCTCAAGTTTTAGAAGCTTTGATTCAATCAAATCAGGAACAAACAGTTGGTTATGGAAATGATGATTATTGTCAAAAAGCTAAAGAAGTGATTTTAAAAAGAATAAATCAACCGTCTGCTGATGTTCATTTTCTTGTTGGAGGAACGCAAGCAAATTTAGTTGTGATTTCACATGCCTTAAGAGATTATCAAGGTGTTATTGCAAGTGATGAAGGGCATATTAATGTTCATGAAACAGCAGCTGTTGAAGGAACTGGACATAAGGTCATTACGAAACCTCATCAAGAAGGTAAGGTCACAGTTGAAATGATTAAACAAATCCTAGCACAGCATCCTGATGAACATATGGTTCAACCTAAGATGGTTTATATTTCTCAAACCACAGAACTAGGAACATATTATACAAAACAAGAATTAGAAGATATTCATGCTTTTACCAAAGAAAATGGTTTATATCTTTTCTTAGATGGTGCAAGACTTGGAAGTGCCTTAGTTTTAGATGATGCTCCTTCATTAGCTGATATTGCTAAAAATGTTGATGTTTTCTATATTGGTGGAACAAAGATGGGAGCAATGTTTGGCGAAGCCATTGTTATTTTAAATGATGAGCTTAAAGAGAATTTCCGTTATCAATTAAAACATAAAGGTGCCATGCTTGCTAAGGGGAGACTTTTAGGAATTCAATTCTATACGTTACTTAAAGACCATCTTTATGAAGATATTGGACGTCATGAAAATCAAATGGCTGATTATATAAGAGAAGCATTTAAAGCAAAAGGATATCCTTTATATTTACCTTCAAAAACTAATCAAGTCTTTGTTGATTTACCACTTGATGTTTTAGCTCAAATTGAAGAACATTATTTAGTCACTCATATTCAGCCATTAGATAATCAACAAATGCGTGTTCGTTTAGTCACTTCATGGGCAACCCCAAAAGTAGAAGTTGAAAAATTTGTTGAATTTATCAAACAATTATAAATCACATAATCATCCTTTTAACTGTACAATATTTGTAAATTGTATTATAATACTACATAGGGTGAATCCCTAAATTTACATAGAAATGGAGATATTGTAATGAACAAAACTGAATTAGTAGAAAAAGTTGCTGAAAGTGCTGGTTTGACAAAAACTCAAGCTGAAGCTGCTATCAATGCTTTTGTAGAAACTATTACTGATGGATTAAAAGCTGGAGACAAAATTACTTTAAAAGGATTTGGAACTTTTGAAGTAAGACAAAGAGAAGCAAGAGAAGGGCGTAATCCAAGAACTGGTGAAACAATGACTATTGCTGCTAGTAAAGCTCCTGCATTCAAAGCTAGTTCTGCTTTAAAGAACGTTATTAACGGAAAATAATCATGAAAAGTGCTTAATAAGCACTTTTTTTCTATCTATAGAATAAATTGCGTGCTTATTGATAGAAATTCATGTACACTATAGATAGGAGGATGATCAAAATGAATGTCATTGTATATAAAACAAAACATGGAGCAACACGTAAAATAGCTAAAGTCTTATCACAGTATCTATCAGATTGTATTTTGATGAATATCAATGATATTGATTATCCAACATTACAAAGAGCCCAAATGATTATTGTTGGGACTCCAGTTTATTATGGAAAGTTAGATGAGGATATTGTACATTTTATTAATAATCATCAAGAATTATTGATTTCTAAGCATTATTGTTTATATGTAACAGGGATTTTGCAAAGTGAATTTATGACTTTTGTTACACAGGCTTTTTCTTTTGATATCTTAAAAGATATTCAGGTGATTGCTGGGGTTGGAGGAGCCCTTTATTATCCAGACTTGTCAATCACTGAAAAAATGATTCTTCAGGTTATGAATAAAAGAACACCTGCAATTCAAAGAGAAAAAGATAAAGATATTTTTCAAAATTTCAATGATGAGGAAATTAAAATATTTGCTCAAAAAATTCAACGAATATTACAAACCGTATGATGACATACGGTTTTTGTGAGGAAGGAGGAAGATGATGCAAACGAGACAATTAATTCGACATTGTATCGAAACAGAAGATAAAAAGAATCCCTATACTGATGAAAAAATAGCTGAAATATTAGATTTATCAAGAGAAATTGTAACAAACATTAGAAAAGAATTAAAAATCCCAGATTCTAGAGAAAGAAGAAAAAGTGAACTTCATAAAGCCATTCTTCAAATCATTAAAGCTCAACCACAAATCAGTGATCGTCAACTAACAAAAAAATTAAATGATCAATACTTTGTCATTGGTAAATATGCAGTCAGTAAAATTCGTCAAGAATTAACTTTAAGTAAAACTCAAAATACTACATCAACTCCTATTTTTTCTCACATCATAGGCTATGATGGAAGTCTTAAAAACATTATTAATCGTGCCTTAGCAGCTTTGATATATCCACCTTTTGGGATGCATTGTTTATATGTTGGACAAGTGGGGACAGGAAAATCAACGCTCATTAAAGAAGTCTTAAACTATGCGCAGACTTTAGAAAGATATCAACAACATTTTTATTGCCATGAGATAAATTGTCAAGATTATAAACATAATGAAAAACAGTTATTAGTGGAACTTTTTGGATATCAACAACAAGCAGGTTTATTAGAAACAATGAATCAGGGAATTATTTGTTTAAATCAAATTGATTCTTTTCCCATTCAAGGCAAAGAAATGTTATTGAAGTATTTAAACACAGGACAATTTCAAAGACTAGATAATCCAGAAATCTTTATGAGTTCTACTATGATTATTGCAACTTTAAATACAGCTATAGAAGATTATCAAAGAAATTTTTCAATGGTGATACAGCTTCCTTCCTTTGAACAAAGACCAATGAAAGAAAAACTTGCCTATATTCAAAAATGTTTTCAAAATGAAAGTCAATGTTTAAATGATGATATTACGGTTAAAAAAGAAGCGCTTTATACTTTACTATCCTATCCTTTTCCTGATAATTTTCAGCAAGTTCAAAATGAAATTAAAGTCTCTTGTGCAAAAGCCTTATTAGATAAAAAAATCAGTGATGAAAATAGTATGATTGTGACTTTTGATAATCTATCTGACGCTTTAAAGAGTACTTATTATGCTCATAATCGTGAAACAAGAATGCTGATTCGTGGTGACATGATTTTTGCTTCTTCTGGTCATAGTGTCTTAACTCGTTCGGATATTACCGATTCATGGGATATTTATGAATTACTTGATGAAAAATTTGATGAATTAAAAGCTCAGGGATTAAGTGATCAGGAAGCTGGAAATGTTTTGGTTGAAGAAATGGAAATGAGTTTATCTAAACAGATTCATAATGTTGAAAGATCCAAGATGAGTAAAGATGAAATTTCAGCAATTGTTGGGAAAACGATTTTAGAACTTTCTTCGTACATATATGATAAAGCTAAAAAAGAATTGCCTTATTTAAGTGATTCTATGATTTTTCCACTAGCTATTCATTTAAAGATGATGAATGAAAGACAAGTTCATCAAAAAGCACGTTTTGTAAGAGAAATCAATAAAATCAAACAAAATAATCCTAAAGAATATTTAATTGCGAAAAACATGATTCAAAATATACAAAAGAAAATACTTGTACAACATCCTGAAGAAGAAACATGTTTTCTTGCTATTTACTTTCAAAAGTTTCAAAGTCGCTACTATGATAATCAAAAAAAGATTGCAGTTTTGGTTGTATCACATGGTCATGTGGCTAGTGCCATGGCTCAAACTGCAAATATGATTATGGGTGAATATCATGCCGTCGGCTTGGATTTAGAATTTTCTGATTCACCAAAAATCATGGCAGATAAGGTTATTGCGAAAGTCCATGAGATTGATCAAGGCAAAGGGTGCATTATTTTGGCTGATATGGGTTCGCTATTGCAGGTTGGTGAGCGTGTGGAAAAGGAAATTGGTGTAGCAGTAGGTGTTTTAGGGCGTTGTGATACGTTGATGGTGATTGAATGTTTAAGAAAGACATTATGGACGAATGAAACGATTGATGAGATTGTTGAAAGTTTAGACATTAAAGAAACCAGACATATCTATCAAAATCAAAATCGTATTCATGAAAGAGCTAAAGCGATTTTAACTTGTTGTGTGACTGGTGAAGGAGCAGCTATTCAATTAGAAAATTATTTAAAGGTCCGTTTTGAGTCGGTTTTTAAAGATGTCAAATGGCTTCATTTAGGTTATGTTGATGAAATATCTTTAATGGAAAGAATCGAAGACCTTAATCAAAAATATGAAATTATGGCAATAGTTGGAACTTTAGATCCACATATCAGTGATATACCATTCTATACATCACAACAAGTCTATCAAAAAGAAGGGTTTGAATCTCTAAAGACCTATTGTTATAAATATTTAGGTATCTATAATCCTTTATTAGAAGTCTTAGATCAACAATGTATTAGTATTCTTTCAGGAAATTATACCAAAGAAGAAGTTATTGATAATGCAGTGGCTATGATGGTTGAAGCCAATTGTGTTGATGAAAACTATCTTTTAAGTGTTTATAAAAGAGAAGCCTGGTTACCAACCTATTTACAGGGAGGAATTGGGATTCCTCATGGTGAAAGTCAATATGTTACAAAACCAGTCATTCACATTACAAAATTAGACAAACCTGTCTGTTGGGATGGTGAAAACTTTGTTGATTTTGTATTTACTTTGGCATTAAAAGAAGATCAAACTGAAGCTTTTGAGGAGCTATATAAGCAAATGCGAGAGCCTTCGTTTATGCAAATCTTAAAACTTTGTACAAGTCAAGAAGATATTTTAGAAAAATTTATGTTAATACAGTATTAGTCAATCAAAACCCCCTTTTGTCAAGTAAAATAATAGACGAAAGGGGGTTACTCATTTGATAAAAGAAAATCAGAGTTTTCCTAAGGTCACAGTTATTTTAAGAGGTTATCGTTATGAAAGTGTTAGAGCCGTTGTTAAACAGATGGTAGGGACAAAGTTACAGGCTGTTGAGATTACGATGAATAGTGATGATGCTGCGAGTACGATTCAAAAAATAGCTGATGAATTTGGAAAAGACATATGTGTTGGAGCAGGAACGGTTATGAATTTAGCACAAGCAAAGGAAGCTGTTGAAGCGGGGGCCCAGTTTGTTTTATCACCAGTAAAATTGTCAAAAGAAATTATTGACTATTGTCATGCACACGGTGTTATAACTGTACCAGCTGCCATGACACCAAGTGAAATTCAAGAATTATTAGAAAATGGTGCAGATATTGTGAAAGTCTTTCCAGCTGCAAGATTGACACCACAATATATTAAAGATGTTATGGCGCCATTAGGTCGTATTCCATTGATGGTTGTAGGTGGTATCAATGGGTTAAATGCTCAAGATTATTTTGATGCGGGGGCGAGATTTGCTGGAATAGGTTCAGGAATTTTTGATAAAAAAGATATTGAAGATGCAAATGAAGAAAATCTTAAGAAGTCTATTTTAGCATTTGTTCAACAAATAAGTTGGGGGGATTAAATAATGGATAGTATTCATTTTGATGAAACGCAAGTTCTCATTATAGATGAAAAATTAAATCACGATGAGGTTTTAAAGAAAATGGCTGATCAATTACAAGTCAAAGGATATGTTAAAGACAGCTATTATCCAGCAATTATAGAACGTGAAAAAAATTATCCAACCGGATTATTCACAGAAGCTATTAATGTTGCGATTCCCCATTGTGATATAGCCAATGTTAATCAAGGTTCAATTTGTGTTGGGGTGTTAAAACAACCCACACAATTTGCCAGAATGGATGAACCAGATGTGATGATTGATGTTCAATTAGTTGTCATGCTAGCATTGACATTACCACATGGACATATTGAAATGTTACAAAAAGTTGTTGCCTTGATTCAAAATCAAGATGTTGTAAAATCAATTGTTCATTCATCAAATCAAAAAGAAATTTATGAAACAATAAAAAAATATTTGCTGTAGGAGGAAAAAGGAATGAAAAAAGTATTAGTTGCATGTGGCAATGGAATTGCTACAAGTACAGTTGTCGCTTCAAAGATTAAAGAAAGATGTGAAAAAGAAGGAATTGCGATTCATGTTACCCAATGTAAAGTTCTAGAAGTTGCCAGTAAAGCTGCTGATTTTGATTTAGTTGTTACATCTGGAAAGTTTAAAGATGATAGTGTTTCAACACCTATTGTTGGAGCTATTGCTTTATTAACAGGGATTAATGAAGAAGCAACTTTTGAAAAAATATTAGGATATTTAAGATAATTTGAAAGGAGTCTACATATGAATAGTTTTTTTGATGCAATATACCAAGGCTTTCAGTTTTTCTTAAATGCTGGATCATTGGTTATGTTACCAGTTATTATTACAATTATTGGATTAGTTTTTAGAGTCAAGTTATCAAAATCATTTAAAGCTGGTTTAACAATTGCGATTGGTTTTGCTGGTATCAATTTAGTTGTTAATTTATTGAAAACAAATATTGGACCTGCTGCTCAGGCAATGGTTACTAATTTTGGGATTAATTTAAATGTTACTGATGTTGGATGGGGTGCTATTGCTTCAGTTACATGGGCTTCACCAATTATTGCCTTCATCATTTTTGAAATTTTAGCGATTAATATTATTATGTTAATTTTAAAGTTAACAGATACAATGGATGTTGATATTTGGAATTATCATCATATGGCAATTGTTGGTATCTTAGTTTACTTTGTAACTGAAAATGTTGCTTTAGGTTTGTTAGCTTCAGGTATTATGGCAATTATTACCTTTAAGTTATCAGATTGGTCAGCTCCATTTGTTGAACATTATTTTGGGATTCCAGATGTTTCTTTGCCAACTGTATCTTCAGTTTCATCATTGATTATTGCCGCTCCATTGAATTGGGTCATTGATCATATTCCAGGGGTTAATAAAATTAATTTTGATATTAAAAGTGCAAGAAAATATTTAGGGTTCTTTGGTGAACCAATCATGTTAGGTTTGATTTTAGGATGTATTTTAGGATTGTTAGCGCGTTATGATTTAGCAGCTATCTTAAATTTAGGTGTCAATATGGCTGCAGTTATGGTTTTAATTCCTAAGATGACTTCTTTATTTATGGAAGGTTTAATGCCTATTTCTGAAGCTGCTAAGAAGTTTACTTCTGAAAAATTCAAAGGTAGAAAATTATACATTGGTTTAGATTCAGCAGTTATTGTTGGTAATCAAAATGTTATTACAACTGCTTTAATCTTAACCCCAATTACAATTGCTTTAGCAGCTATCTTACCAGGAAATCGTGTTTTACCATTTGCTGATTTAGCGGTTATTACTTTTAGGGTTGCGATGATTGTTGCTGTTACAAGAGGTAATTTGTTTAGAAGTTTATTGATTGGGATTGTTCAAATGGCAGCTATCTTATATGCTGGAACTTTAACAACTCATGCTTTAACAGGTTTAGCATTATCAACTGGTTTGAAATTTGATGGTTTAATTACATCATTTGCTGGTACATCTTTAACACAAAGTTTCTTAGTCTTTGAAAGCTTTGTATCTAATCCAATTGTCTTTGTTCCACTCTTAATTATTGTTTTCATTGCTGTTTGGTTCTTTGTCGAAAAAGTTGTTGGTAAAAAGAAAATTGAAGAATATGCTGGAGAATGTGAAGAAGACATGTAGGAGGAAAGATTATGGAAAGAGCTATTGATCGTTTAGAACCATTTCAACGTGCTATTTCAAAAGCACATTTGGCAAGTGCGGGAGTATCTATTGATGCTTTAGAATCAAGACCATTGATTGCAATTGCGAATAGTTGGAATGAAGTTTGTCCAGGCCATGAACCTTTGAAAAAATTGGCTGAGGAAGTAAAAAAAGGAATTTTAGAAGCTGGTGGTGAACCTATTGAGTTTAATACTATTGCTATGTGTGATGGGATTGCTCAAGGTCATCCTGGTATGCGTTATTGTTTGCCACATCGTGATATTATAACGGATTCATGTGAAGCTATGATTGTTGGTGAAGGGGTTTTTGATGGAGTTGTTTATTTAGCAAGCTGTGATAAGATTATTCCTGGTATGTTAAATGCTGCCGCAAGAATTAATTTACCTTCCATCATTGTTACAGCGGGACCATGTTATGCTGAAATTAAGCCTAATGAGTCTAAAGAATTAAGACAAAGATTCTTACGTGGTGAAGCGACTGAACGTGAAGTTATTGAAGGAACTTTAAAATATTATACAGGTCCTGGGGTTTGTCCATTTTTAGGAACTGCCAATACAATGGGCTGTTTATGTGAAGGATTAGGAATGATGTTGCCCAATGGGGCCTTATATCCATCAAGTACCAGTATGCGTCGCTTTAGTGCAAGAGAAAGTGGTATTCGTTTAATGGAATTGGTAGAAAAGAATATTAAGCCATCTGATATTATGAGTCAAGAGGCACTCAATAATACAATTAAATTATTAAGTGCAATCGGGGGATCATTAAATGCCTTAATTCATTTACCTGCCCTTGCTCATGAATTAGGTTTAGAAGTTACTTGGGAAGAAATTGCTCATATCACTTCACAAGTCCCAGTTATATGTAATATTGTTCCTAATGGAAATTTAACTTGTGTTGATTTATATCAGGCTGGGGGAGTTCCAGCTATCCTCAAAACCATTGAATCTACTTTACAAAAAGATGTCATGACTTGTACAGGTAAGACATTAGCAGAAAATCTAAATCGCAAGATAGAGATAAATCGTGAGATTATTCGTACTATGGATGATGAACAATCTATTACGAATGGAATTCAAGTATTATATGGTAACCTAGCTCCAGAAGGGGCATTGGTCAAAACCAGTGCTGTTCCTAAAGATTTACATGTCTTTACGGGAAAAGCCAGAGTGTTTAATAGTGAAGATGAATGTTATGAAGCTTTTCATCGTCATGAAATTCAAGAAGGCACTGCTCTGATTGTACGTTATGAAGGTCCTCAAGGTGGGCCAGGTATGAAAGAATTACACCGTATTACTGAGATTATGAAAGGTATTGCACATTGTGGAATTATTACAGATGGTCGTTTTTCTGGAGCCAGTGGTGGATTAAGCATTGGTTATCTTTGTCCAGAAGCAGCTGTTGGGGGAACTATAGCGTTGGTTGAAGATGGTGATATTATTCATGTGGATTTGAATCAAAATATGATTCATTTACAAATCAGTGATGAAGAATTAGAAAAACGTCGTGCGAATTTTAAACCATTAGTTAGAGTTGCTGAAAAAGGATTATTAGGACGTTATGCAAAACTTGTTCAATCAGCCAAAACAGGTGCTGTTTTAAAATAATCATAGGGGTATGATTAAGTCGGATATCCTTAGTTTGTTGTCTACATTATATTTTAAAAAATTCATATAATTTCTCTACATCCCTTCGAAAGTAGATAAAACTAAGGATAAACAAATAAAAACCAGAAGTAGAAATGATTTTCTATCTTCTGGTTATTTTAATATAACTCTTTTTATTTAATGATTGTTCCTTGACTAGGTCCACCAGCAGCATTTGATTCATCAGTATCAATGTGCATAGCTAAAGCATAGCTATCACTAACACGACAAACAACATCTCCAAATGTTAATGAACGTCCATCAGTAGTCACTTCAACACTGACAACATCTTTATCTTTAACCCCAAATTCTTGAGCATCAGCAGGAGTCATATGAATATGACGTTTAGCAGCAATCACACCACAAGAAATTTCAACTTCTCCTTCTGGTCCTACTAATTTACATCCTTCAGTTCCTTCGATATCTCCAGATTCTCTCACTAATGCTTTAATTCCAAGTGATCTTGCATCTGTTAATGATACTTCTACTTGAGTTGCATTACGAGTTGGTCCTAAGATAGACATTTTTGTTTCTCCTTTAGGTCCTACAACAGTAACTTTTTCAGCACATGCAAATTGTCCTGGTTGAGATAAATCTTTTTTGTTTGTTAATGTATACCCTTTACCAAATAATGTTTCCAAATCTGCTTGAGATAAATGTACGTGTCTAGCAGAAGTTTCGACTAAAATTGTTTTTCCCATAATAATCCTCCTATTTCCATAAATATATTACAACTTTTTTTATATTTTGCAAAGGAATTTGCGATATTTTTGTACAAAATCTTTGTTTTGTTAAAATTTAACAAGAGTTTTTTCATTATATGAAAACTGTGGCATTTTATTTTGAAGTAAAAACTGTTATAATAGAAAAGAAATGTAGGTGATTGATAGTGATTGTTAACTGGAGTGATATTGTTAACTTTATTAGAGGTTCAATAGATTTAATTGCAGTTTGGTTTATTTTGTATTATTTGATATCAATGTTTAAAACAAATGTCAAAACAATGCAATTATTTAAAGGAGTTCTTTTTATTTTAATTGTTAAACTTTTAACGAGTTTACTTGGTTTAACAACTTTAAATTATTTGGTAGAAAGTATTATCAATTGGGGTGTTTTAGCAATTATTATTATCTTTCAACCAGAAATTAGAACCTTACTTGAAAAAATGGGTCAAACGAAGATGACCTTAAAAAAAGAAATCAGTGATGATGAAAAAGAAAGATTAATGGATGAGTTGGTTAGTGCGATTACAACTTTATCTAAAGAACAAACTGGAGCTTTGATTACATTTGAAAGAACCCAATCACTTTTAGATTATATCAATACCGGTACGCGTATAAATGCCGATATTAAAAGTGAACTTTTTTTAACCATCTTTTGGGAAGGAACACCTTTACATGATGGGGCAACGATTATTCAAGGGGATCGGGTTGTTTGTGCGGCTGCATTTTACCCACCAACAAATAAAGAATTAAGCCCTAAGTATGGGGCTCGTCATCGAGCTGCGATTGGGATTAGTGAGATAACAGATTCATTAACCGTTGTTGTTAGTGAAGAAACCGGAACCATTTCATTTGCGATGAATGGGGAACTTAAAAAAATTCCTACTAAGGAGTTAAGAGCTTCTCTTGTTAATGAATTGAATTGGTTTAAATCTGATGATGAAGGAGGGCAAAAACATGAGTCCTAGACATCAAAAAGATCATAAAGATATTCATGATTCAACAACTGAATTCTTTTTGAAAGTTGTTCAAAAGGAAAAAGAAAAAAACAGTCGTGAAAATAGTCCAACAAAAGAAAATATTAATACAACCAAGACTAAGACGATTGATACAGTAGGACGTTTTTATAATTATATTAATAAAACTTTAGATAAAATCTTATCTAGTAAAATGAGTATTATGGTTTTATCTTTCATTATGGCTGGTGTTTTATTTTGGAGTATTGCAGGAAGTAGTGGAGGAAAAGATAATTTAGCCAATCCAACTTCAGGGGCAACATTGGATAATGTTCCTGTGCAAATAGAAGGTTTAAATAAATCATTAGAAATCTCGGGAGTACCTGAACAGGTAACAGTTGGTTTAATTGGACCATCATTAGATATTTATAAAACAAATTTTTCAAAAAATTATGAAATTTATTTAGATGTTAAAGGTTTAAGTGAGGGAGAACATACGATTAATTTAAAATCACGTAATTTCCCTGATACCTTAAAAGTTATGATTGTTCCAGATTTAGTGAAGATTAAATTATCACCAAAAGAAGAACGTGTCTATGATTTAGGATATCGTTTTATTAATGAAGATAAAATGGATAGTGAATATTCAGTTAGTGTTGAAGAAATGAGTTTAGAGACAGTTATTTTACATGCAAGTCAAGAAACCTTAGATCGTGTTGCTAAAGTTGAGGCATGTATTGATGTGACAGATAAAAAAGAATCTTTTGAACAAAATGCCAATATTAAAGCATATGATAATAGTGGAAAAGAAGTGAAGGTTGAGATTTCACCTAAGAAGGTACATGTGAAATGTAATGTTTCTAGTTATAGTAAGAGTGTCCCAATTCAAGCACATTTTATCGGTGATTTGTCAACGGGATATCAAGTTTCTAATTATACTTTGTCACAAAGTGAAGTGACAATTTATGGTGTTGAAGATAAGATTAAAGATATTGCGGTTGTACAGGTTGATGTTGATGTTACAAATCTTAAGTCAAATACAACCATTAGTAATGTTTCATTGAAGAAGGAAAATGGTATCAATAAGTTTTCAACAAGTGCAATTGATGTGACGGTTGAAGTTGAAAAGGTTATTACTAAGAAATTTGATAAGATACCAATTCAAGTCCTAAACAATGAAAGAAAGTACAAGGTGTCATTTGCTGGAGAAAGCCAATATGCCTCTGTTTCAGTGACTGGAACAGAAGCTAAGATAGCTTCTTTAACAGCTGACAATATACAAGCAACTATTGATATTGATAAATTAAAACTTGGAACTAACAAGGCTGATGTCAAGGTTGCAGTGGATGATGAGAAATTAAAGATTGAATTATTATCATCATCTAAAGTGACAATTAATATTGAAAGGAATTAGAAAAATGGGTAAATATTTTGGAACAGACGGTTTTAGAGGAGAAGCGAATATTGATTTAACTGTAGAACACGCTTTTCAAGTTGGGAGATATTTAGGATGGTATTACTCTCGTAATCACAAAGCTAGAATTGTAATTGGGAAAGATACAAGAAGAAGTTCATATATGTTTGAATATGCGCTGGTTGCTGGGTTAACCGCAAGTGGTGCAGATGCATATTTATTACATGTAACAACAACACCTTCTGTATCATATGTGGTAAGAAGTGAAGAATTTGATTGTGGTATTATGATTTCAGCTTCACATAATCCTTATTATGATAATGGAATTAAGATTATTAATGGTAAGGGGCATAAGTTAGAGGCTACGATTGAAAATTTAATTGAACAATATATTGATGGATTAACTGATCCTATTCCATATGCGACAAAAGATGCGATTGGAAGAACAGTAGACTTTGCAATGGGAAGAAATCGTTATATTGGATATTTAATGAGTATTCCTACACGTGCTTTTAAAGATTTAAAAGTTGGTTTAGATTGTGCGAATGGTTCATCTAGTGCAATTGCTAAAAGTGTTTTTGATGCTTTAGGTGCGCAGACTTATGTGATTAATAATGAACCTGATGGAACAAATATTAATACAAACTGTGGTTCTACACATATTGAAGTCTTACAAAAATATGTTGTTGAAAATGGATTAGATGTTGGTTTTGCATATGATGGTGATGCTGATAGATGTATTGCTGTGGATGAATTTGGTAGAGTTGTTAATGGTGATTTAATTCTTTATGTTTGTGGTTTAGAAATGAAAGCTAAAGGAGAACTTGTTAATGATACAATTGTTACAACAATTATGAGTAACTTTGGTTTATATAAATCACTTGATAAAGCTGGAATTAAATATGAAAAGACTGCTGTTGGGGATAAATATGTTTATGAAAATATGGTTCAAAATGGTCATTGTATTGGTGGAGAACAATCTGGACATATTATTTTCTCAAAACATGCAACAACTGGTGATGGTATTTTAACATCATTAAAGATTATGGAAACAATGGTAGAAAATAAAAAGACTTTAGCTCAATTAACTGAAGCAGTTGAAATCTATCCACAATTGTTAATCAATGTTCGTGTTACTGATAAGAAAAAAGCCCAAGAAGATCCTGATGTTCAAAAGGCTGTCAAAGAAGTTGAAGAATTATTAGGTGATGAAGGAAGAATCTTAGTTCGTGAAAGTGGAACAGAACCAGTAGTAAGAGTTATGGTTGAAGCTAAGAGCGATGAAGTTTGTCATGAAAATGTGCTTAAAGTCGTTAATGTAATTAAAGAAAAAGGATATGCAGTAGAAAAATAATACAGTTTCACATATTATCACAAAATATTGCCATATTATATGGCAATATTTTGTATATAGTGATAGTGAGGTGATAAAAGTGAAGTATCGTATTAATATTATTGATGATGAAAAGAATTTAAATGATTTAGTAAGAACTTATTTAGAAAAAGAAGGATATATTGTTTATTCTTTTTATACGTATGAAGAAGCTTTATTACATAAAGATGATGATGTCCATTTATGGATTGTGGATATTATGTTGGATAAAAATAGTGGGTTTGATTTGTTAAATGAAATTAAAAATTGTAAACCTAATATGCCAATTGTTTTTATGAGTGCGAGAGATCAGGAGTTTGATCGTATTATTGGATTAGAAAAAGGCTGTGATGAATATATTACGAAACCATTTAATATTAAAGAAGTGATTTTAAGAATTCATAATGTTTTAAAACGTGTTTATAAAGATGATCCGTCTTTGATTAATATTGATGGTTATGCGATTGATGAAGAAAAACGTAAGGTTTTATCAAATAATAAAGAAATTGAATTAACGACTAAAGAATATGAATTATTATTGTATTTTATTAAGAATAAAGGTATTGCTATTTCAAGAGAACAAGTTTTATCTAAGGTTTGGGATGAAAATTATTTTGGTAGTGATCGTGTTGTTGATGATACACTTCGTCGTTTAAGAAAGAAAATGCCAGATTTAAATATTAAAACAATCTATGGATTTGGATATCGATTAGATTAATATGAAAGCAAAATTATCAAAGTTTCAATTCTTAAAAAGACTGTCTCTTGTTCAGCAATTGATTGTTGTTTTAAGTTTTGTCGGTTTATTATTGGTTGCTGTTTTAATGCCTTTGGTTGATTATAATTTAAGTTCTATTATTGATAAGCAAATGTATGAAACATTAGTGATATCACAATATTCAGTCATTAATGATTCCTATATGCCAAATAAACAAAGTAAACCAACATATCATATTATTTATGATAAAAAACAAAATATGTTTATTGATTTTAACTTATCTCAAGATGTTGTTATGACTTTATATAGTCATTTATTTGGTGATGATTTAGATAAGATTGTAAATTCTAATCAAGAGACAATTAAAGATAAAGGACAATATGGTGATGAAACTTATTATTATATGATTACAAAATATAATAATTCTTCAAAATATTTAATTTCTATTGTCAATAGTGATTATTCATCTGATTTAATTCATTCTTTAAGAAATCAAATTATTTATATTCAATATGGTTTCTTTGTCATTTTTGCATTAGTGATGATTGTTTGGGTATTAACTTTAATTACGCCTTTACAAAAAATTAAGAATTATATTGATGATATTAAAAATAGAAAGAAAAGTGAATTAAATATTGATCGTGGTGATGAAATTGGAATTGTTTCTAAAGCCTTGGTTGAAATGAAAGAAGATTTGGATAAACAAGAAAGTATTAAGGAAGAAATGATTCATAATATTTCACATGATTTAAAGACCCCAATTGCATTGATTCAAACATATGGACAAAGTGTTAAAGATGATATTTATCCTTATGGAGATAAGAATAGTTCAATGGATGTTATTTTAGAAAATGCTAATCGTTTAGAACATAAAGTGAAGTCATTTTTATATTTAAATCGTTTAGATTATCTACAAGGTGAAAATAATGAATTAGGAACATTTGAAATGAAACAACTTATTGAAAAGATTGTTTTACAAATGGATGCTTTAAAACCAGAAATTTCTTTACAAGCAGATTTAGAAGATGTTTGTTTTGTTGGAGATGAAGAACATTGGCGTGTCGCTATTGAAAATATTATTGAAAATGCAACACGTTATGCAAAAAGCCAAATTCATATTACTTTAAAAGATAAGTTTCTAGAGATATATAATGATGGTGATCATATTGATGAAGAAACTTTACCTTTCTTATTTGATCCTTATGTCAAAGGAGTCAAAGGACAATTTGGTTTAGGATTATCAATTGTAAGTAAAATTGCTTCGATGTTTAGTTATGATGTGAAAGCAGTTAATCAAGAAGTTGGTGTAAGTTTTATTTTTACTAAAGAGTAACCCTTGTAAGAGGGTTTTTCTTTAGTAAAAAATGAATCTTTTTGAAAGTGTTGTAACACTTGCTTGTACATCGGACTTATGCTATACTTGATATGAAAATAAGAGTTGGAGGGAGTGTTTTGATATGCAGATTTCAAGTCGATTTACGATGGCTATCCATATATTTGCGTGTATTGACACTTTTGAAAAAGATCACAAACTAACAAGTGAGTTTTTGGCTTCAAGTGTGAATGTCAATCCTGTTGTGATTAGAAGATTATTACAACAATTAAAAGCGGCTAAGCTGATTACAGTAACGAGAGGAAGTGGAGGGGCTGCAATTGCTAAACCACTTGATGAAATTACTTTTTTAGATATCTATCATGCGGTAGAATGTGTAAATCATGGAGAATTGTTTCATTTTCATGAAAATCCCAATGAAGCTTGTCCTGTAGGTAAAAATATTCATCATGTTTTGGATGGCAGATTGGACTGTATTCAAAAAGCCATGGAAGATGAAATGCGTCAAATGACATTAGCTGATTTTTTGAAAGATACACGAGCATATATACAAAAAGAGAATCAATGACCTATATCGTGAATATAGGTTTTTTCATTGATAATGATGTAACTGTTGACATTACAACAACTGCGTGCTACAATCGAATTGTAATAAAGAAGATTACAACGAATGGAGGACTCAAAATGAAAGCTCAAAAATATTTAGATATATTACGTGAAATCAAAGATGTTGCTTTTGCGACGGTAGATGAAAATGGGAAACCGCAAGTACGTATTATTGATGTCATGATTGTGGAAAATGAAAAATTATATTTTTGTACTGCTAGAGGTAAAGCTTTTTATCAGCAATTGATACAAAATGAAAATGTTGCAATCACAGGAATGAATCAAGCCTTTCAAATGATTAGATTAAATGGGGTCATTTATAGATTATCCCAACAAAAAGAATGGATTGATCGTATTTTTAAAGAAAATCCAAGTATGAATCATGTGTATCCTGGTGAAAGTCGATATATTCTTGAGGCTTTCTGTATTGAGCAGGGTGAAGGTGAATTTTTTGATTTAGGTAAAGAGCCAATTGTAATAGAGTCTTTTATTCTAGGAAATGAGGATTATCAACAAAAAGGTTTCATTATTAATGAAGATTGTATTCATTGTGGTAAGTGTGAACGTATTTGTCCACAACAATGTATTAAAGACTTTGTCATTTCACAAACGCATTGTTTACATTGTGGCTTATGTTATGAAGAATGTCCAGTGAAGGCAATTGTTAAAAGAGGTGGATAAACATGTTAGAAAATATGTGGTCAATTTTTATAGAACGTAAGGATTTCTTTTTAAGTTTATTATGGGAACATTTAGAAATTTCTTTACTTGCTATTGGGATTGCTGTTTTAATAGGTGGTTTAGTGGGGATTTTGATTAGTGAATTTCAAAAAACATCGAAACCAACTTTAGGATTCATTAATTTCTTATATACAATTCCTTCTATTTCAATGTTAGGATTTCTCATTCCTTTTTCGGGAATAGGAAATGCAACAGCCGTCATCGCTTTAACTGTTTATGCTTTACTACCAATGGTAAGGAATACTCATACTGGGATTACGAATGTTGATCCCGTTCTTTTAGAAGCAGCCAAAGGAATGGGAAGTACAAAATTACAGATTCTTTTAAAAATTAAATTACCTTTGGCAATGCCAATTATCATATCTGGTATTCGCAATATGGTGACAATGACAATTGCTTTAGCAGGGATTGCTTCGTTTATTGGTGCAGGTGGTTTAGGAGTAGCTATTTATCGAGGAATCACGACCAATAATACAGCTATGACGATGGTTGGAAGTTTATTGATTGCCCTATTAGCATTAGTTATGGATATGCTTCTAGGATTTATTGAAAAACGTATGAACAAGCGTAGTATTAAAGATAAAAAAGTAAATAAAGTGATGGCATTGGTTTCTATAGGATTATGTATTGTGATTGTTATTGGGACAGTGGTTTCAAGAAAAAAACAAGATACAATTCATATTGCGACGAAACCAATGACAGAACAATATGTATTAGGTGAAATGCTTAAACTCTTGATTGAACAAGATACAAATTTAAATGTTGAATTAACTCAAGGGGTTGGTGGAGGAACATCTAATATTCAACCAGCTATGGAAAGTGGAGAATTTGATCTTTATCCTGAATATACTGGAACGGGATGGAATATGGTTTTAAAAAAAGATGGAATTTATACTGAGGATTTATTTGATTCTATGCAAGATGAGTATAATCAATCTTTAGATATGAAGTGGATGGGGATGTATGGTTTTAATAATACATTTGGCTTGGTTGTTCGTCGTGAAATTGCTGAGAAATATCATCTTAAGACATATTCAGATTTAAAAACAGTCGCAAATCAATTGATTTTTGGTGCTGAATATGATTTCTTTGAACGTGAAGATGGGTATAATGCATTATGTCAAACTTATGATTTGCATTTTAAGAAAACCATGGATATGGATATTGGTTTGAAATATCAAGCTATTAATCAAGGAAAAATTGATGCTATGGTTATTTTTACAACTGATGGACAACTCAGTGTTTCAAATATTACCGTGTTAAAAGATGATAAAAACTTTTATCCATCTTATATGTGTGGAAATGTTGTACGTAATGAAGTTATCAAGAAACATCCTGAATTATCTAATATTTTTAAGAAATTATCTGGACTCATTACTGATCAAGATATGGCTCAAATGAATTATGAGGTTGAAACGGATAGTAAAGAACCAAGAGATGTTGCTAAAGACTTTTTACAAAAGAAGAATCTTTTGAAGTGAGGTGTAAATAATGGAAACAATTATTGAATTTAAAAATATTAAAAAAGCTTATGGTGATAAAGTTGTACTTGAAGATTTCAATCTTATAGTTGAAAAAGGAGAGTTTGTGACAATCATTGGCTCATCGGGTTGTGGAAAAACAACAGCTTTGAAAATGATTAATGGATTAATTGAACCAACGAGTGGGGATATTTTAGTGGAAGGTAAAAATATTCATGATAAAAATCTCACTGAATTGCGTCGTCATATTGGTTATGCAATTCAAGGGAGTGTTTTGTTTCCTCATATGACAGTTGAACAAAATATTTCCTATGTCCCTCATTTACTTAATAAAAAAGATAAAGAAAAAACACATTTAGCTGTTTCTAAGTGGATGAAAATTGTTGGACTTGATGAAGAATTAAAAGAACGTTATCCTTTAGAACTTTCTGGTGGTCAACAACAAAGGGTTGGAATTGCTAGAGCTTTAGCTGCTTCACCAGATATCCTTTTAATGGATGAACCTTTTGGTGCAGTGGATGAAATTACACGTGGACAATTACAGATTGAATTAAAACAAATCTATGAAAAAACAGGAATTACAATCTTATTTGTTACTCATGATATTTCAGAGGCTTTGAAACTTGGGACAAAAGTTTTAGTCATTGATAAAGGAGTTATTCAACAATATGATACACCTCATGAACTTTTAGCTCATCCAGCATCTGATTTTGTAAAACAATTGGTAGAAAAAGAGCGTCATACTTGTCATTTACCTGATGATCAGTTGGTTGATTGTAAATATAGTGGGGCAAGTGGATATTCTAAGCATAGATAAAAAAATTCTGTAACATATAAAACGTTACAGATTTTTTATTTCATATTTTTTAACTTTGGAAAAATTGTTAATGTGACAGCAATATTCAAAAGAAACTCATATGAAAAGATAATAGTTATAACTTGATGAAAGCTTAAAGATAAACCAATGAGTAAGATTAATATTGGAATGCATAACCACATAATAAGAAAACCAATCTTTTTCTCTTTAATTAAAAGATAATAGCCTCCAAGTAAAATACAATCAATAATTAATTTTAAAATATAGAAAAAGGAAAAAGAACGCGATAAATCAATCAATGAAGAACTTCCAATGACAACCATAGCAATATAAATAAACATTATAGAAAAGCTTGTCCCTTTTTCATTCATAGAATCACCTTCTTCTTCATTATAACAAAAAAAGATGGTTTATCAAAATGATAAACCATCAATTTCTTTACTTTTCTTTTTTAGGATCTCTGGCAATTTCGGCAATTGAAGTGACAGCACTAGCTAAACCTTGTAATTCACTAGGAATAATAATCTTAGTTGCTTCACCTTCAGCTAATTTCTCTAAAGCTTTGAAACCTTCTAATGTAACATAAGCTTGTTTTGGAGAAGCTGAATTGATATATTCAATACCTTTAGCTTGCGCTTCATAAACTAATCTTAATGCTTCAGCTTCACCTTCAGCACGAGCAATTTGTGCTTCTTTTTCAGCACTTGCTTCAAGAATCATAGATTCTTTTTTACCTTCAGCAGTTAAAATTGCAGCTGTTTTCTTACCTTCAGCTTGTAAGATAGCTTCACGTCTTTCACGTTCTGCACGCATTTGTTTTTCCATGGCTTCTTGAATATCACGTGGTGGAATAATATTTTTAACTTCCACACGATGAATTTTAATTCCCCAAGGATCAGTTGCTTCATCAAGAATAGAACGCATTCTTGAATTGATAATATCTCTTGAAGTCAAAGTTTCATCTAATTCAAGGTCACCAATAATATTACGTAAAGTTGTTGCAGTTAAATTTTCAATTGCATTTAATGGTCTAACAACACCGTAAGTAAATAATCTAGGATCAGTAATTTGGAAATAGACAACTGTATCAATTTGCATTGTTACATTATCTTTAGTAATAACAGGTTGTGGAGCAAAGTCCATAACTTGTTCTTTTAAAGAGACTTTGTTGGCAATTCTATCCAATAAAGGAATAAGAATGTGTAAACCAACATTACATGTACGGTTATAAGCACCAATTCTTTCAACAACATAAGCATAAGATTGAGGAACAATACGAATTGTTCTTGCAATCACAATAATAGCTAATAAAATTAAAATCACAAGCCATAAATAATTCACTATAAAATCTAACATAATCTATCATCTCCCGTATTTATTTTTTTAACAATAAGATGAGCACCTTCAATAGAAATAACTTCTGCATATTCACCAGCTTTGATATATTCGTTATCTAAGCTTGTTGCACTCCATAAAGTTCCCATCACTTTGACTTCACCTTTATTATCGGCAGTAATTGTTTCAGTAACTAGACAATGTTTACCAATAACACGATCTAGATTGGTTTTTACTGTATTTCCTCTTAAATATTTTTTAGCAAGTGGTCGTGAAACAATAATACAAATAATTGAAACAATTGTAAATAAGACCATTTGAATAAAAGGACTTAAACCAAAGAACTCACCAATTAAAGCAGCAATTGCTCCAATACCAAACCAAATACTAACAAGGTCAATGGTAATCGCTTCGACAATAACTGAAATCACTAGGACAAGCGTCCAAATAAAAGTAATTGACATTGATTTCCCTCCCTCACAGTTGTGCAATCATAATTGAGTGCACTACATCATATGTGACTTTATACTTATAACATTGGTTGTTTTCAAAATCTAATCCAAATTCCTGACTGAGGTCATAAACAAACGATTTATTGGAAATTCGCCCATAACTTTTACCAAGAGAAATCCGATGAAGTTGACTTTCTGGATAAATCTGATCATCTATCTCTTGTTTTGAAACAGGTTTAATTCCAATTTGTCTAGCACTTTTATCAACTCCTAATAAAACATAATTGACATCTTCAAAATGTGTACATGCAGCTTTATTAAGAGTTAAATTTGTTTCATAAATTGTTAGAGTCATTGTTGCAATATCATTTGTTGACCATTCAAAGTTCATTCTTTCACCCTCCTTAATACCATTATATTATTAAAATTATTTTTTTGCAACAAAATTAGATAAATTTATTAAAAGTGTGAGGTATACAATCAAATCAAGATAGTTTATAATAGATAAAAAGGAGAAAAAGATGAAGAAAAAATTAGTCATATTATTATCAATCCTATTTTTATGGGGCTGTGAATCTGTGCCTACCAAGACTTTAAAACAACATGTTACACTTTTGTTCTTTTATATTGATACATGTAGTGAATGTAAAGCTTTTAAAAAAGAAGCGATACCTTATTTAGAAAAGACATTTGGTGATTCGTTGACAATTGATCAATATGATTTGGATGATGATGCAACTGCGCCTATTTATGATAAGGTCATTGATTCATTATCTGATTTTGATGAATCATTATATGGTAATGGACCATTTTATGCAGTTGAAGGATATTTTGCAAAACTAGGATATACTTCTGGAGATGAAGAATATTTAGTAGAAGATATTGAAAAGGCAGTTCTTCATCAAGAATTAGGACAAGAGCTTGGAGGTCTGAGATTCTTATATAAGGAGTCATAAATGAAAAAATTATTATTGGTTCTTTTGTTAGTATTAAGCGGTTGTGGTAAAACGCCACAATACTATTTATATGTTTATTATGCAAAAACTTGTCCAGTTTGCCGTTCTTTTATTGAAACAGTCATTCCTCAACTTGAAGAAAAATATGGCAGTTCAATGAAAATAACGAAAATGGATATAGATGAAGAATCTTCAATTGAAGCTTATGCAAAGACATGTAGCTTATTAGAAGATTATTATGCTGATGAAAATTCAGGAAGTGTACCATTTATTGTTTTAGATGGATACTTTGCAAAATTTGGTTATGAAATTGATGAAGATCAACTCATGATTGAAGCCATTGATGATGCCTTGCAGCATCGTCAAATACCATTAGATTTGAATGATGTTTATTATTTTCAGGAAGGAAAGACATTTCATTAAGGAGGAAATTTATTATGTCAACACCACACAATCAAGCACAAGTAGGAGAAATTGCTCAAACAGTTTTAATGCCAGGAGATCCTTTGCGTGCCAAATTTTTAGCTGAAACATATTTAGAAGATGTGCATCAATTTAATGCAGTAAGAAATATGTTAGGCTATACCGGAACTTATAAAGGCAAGAAAGTTTCTATTATGGGTTCAGGGATGGGGCAACCATCAATTGGGATTTATTCACATGAGTTATTTAGTCAATATGGTGTCGAAGCCATTATTCGTATTGGTTCATGTGGGGCTCTTATTGAGAATGTGCATTTAAGAGATGTTATTATTGCACAAGGAGCTTGTACTGATAGCAACTTTGCTCACCAATTTGAATTACCAGGAACATATTCAGCTATTAGTTCATATGATTTATTAGAAAAAGCCGTGGCTCATGCAAAAGAGAAGAATGTGAATTATCATGTTGGTAATATCATAGCATCAGATATTTTCTATCACTTCAATCAAGGAACAACACAAAAGTGGGCTTCAATGGGATGTTTAGGAGTTGAAATGGAATCTTATGCCCTTTTTGCAACGGCAGCTCGTCTTGGTAAAAAAGCTTTAACTTTATTAACTGTTTCTGATTCTTTGGTGACTGATGAACAAACAACCCCAGAAGAAAGAGAAAAAACATTTACTGCAATGATGGAAATTGCTTTGGAGATTGCTTAATGTTACAAAAAGTCGCTTTATTTGACTTTGATAATACTGTTGCTAGGGGTGATTCTATTGCTTTGTTATTGAAGCATGATCTTAAACATCATCCTTGGCATGCTTTATATTTTATCAAAGTAGGTATTTTATATTTATTGTTTTTACTTCATTTGATTTCATTTGAAAAAGCAAAATCAGCAATTTTATTTCCAATTGATGGAATGAATGATGAACAATTAAAAGTTTTTTATCAAAATGAAGTTGTTCCAACTTATTATTCACATGTTGTTGAAGAAATGAGACAAAAACAACAAGAAGGGTATTTTGTAATTTTATGTACAGCTTCTTGTGAAGCTTATATGCGATATAATGAACTACCTATTGATTGTTTATTAGGTACAAAAACATTAAGAAAAAATCAACATGAAACAAGTGAAATTATTGGGAAAAACTGCAAAGGGGAAGAAAAAATCAATCGTATTTTAGCTTGTTTAAAAGCTCAACATTTAGAAATTGATTATGAACAATCTTATGGTTATTCAGATTCTCGTTCAGATTTACCAATGTTGTCACTAGTAAAACATAAAAAAAGAATTTTATTAAAAACTGGACAAATCGTAGAATTTGAAGAATGAGACGGTATCCGTCTTTTTCTTATGGAGGAAAAAATGGAAGAAGTAGAATTTAAATTAGCAACAATGGATGATTTAAAAAGCATAAGTGCAATCTATGAACATATTCATGAAGCTTTTATGACAACTATTAATTATCCCAAATGGCCTAAAGGTTTATATCCCACAGAAGAATCAGCCTATGAAGCCATTGACAATCAAGAAATGTATATATACAAAATCAATGGTATGGTTGTTGGAAGTGTCATCTTAAATCATCAACAAGATTCTGGTTATGAAAACGCTCAATGGCAAATTCAAGCTAGAGATGAACAGGTTTTAGTTATCCATACCTTAGCTATTGATCCACTTTATCAACATAAGGGATATGCAAGTCAAATGTTAAAATGGATTAAAAAACAAGCTATTTTAAAAGGGTGTCTTGCATTACGTTTGGATATTACTGAAAATAACTTGCCAGCACGTTATTTATATCAAAAAAATGGTTTCTATTTTACTGGAATTACCTCTTTACATCGTGAAGAATCAGGTATTCGTTATAGTGAAATGTTTGAATACAACATTCAAAAACCAAGTGATCAATTAGAATTATTGATTAGTGTCATTGATGATTTTGTAACTCAAAGAGATTGGCATCAATATCATAGTGCTGATAATCTTTCAAAATCAATTATTATTGAAGCAGCTGAATTATTAGAATGTTTTCAATGGGATGATGAACATGATATCGTTCATGTTTGTGAAGAATTAGCAGATGTTATGATTTATAGTATTCAACTAGCCATTCATCTTGATGTTGATATCAAAGAAATTATTTTAGATAAGATGATCAAGAATGCTCAAAAATATCCTGTAAATAAAAAAGTTACCGTATAAATACGATAACTTTTTCTTATCCACGATCTAAATCAGTGAATAATAACATAATATTAATAATTCCGGCAATTCCGACAACCATATAAATAATAGCACTTAACAATGAATTTCCAAAAATGGCTTCAACAAGGTTAAAATTAAATAATCCAATCAAGCCCCAGTTGATAGCACCAATAATTGTAAAGACTAAAGCTATTTTTTGTATCATGTTCATAATTAACTCCTCCTAGTGATAGTATAACCAAAGATTGTTTCTTTATTCATAAAATTTGTAATTATTCATAAAATGTGTCGAGGAGGAAGAATGATGAATAAGAAATATATTGCGATTATTGCTGGTGTGGTGGTCTTACTCATTGGTATCTTTTGTTTTTTTAAATTTAAACCTTCATCATTAGATAAAGTTTTAAAAGAAGCGAATGCTTATAAAAGCTATGAATTGGTTTGTAATATGGAAATGTTAGAAAATGATGAGTTAAAATCTTATCAAGTCACTTCAACATTTGCTCATATTGGTGAAAAAGATTATTATAAGGTTGAACTCTATGATAAATCTTTAAATCAGGCTCAAGTCATTGTGAGAAATGATGATGGTGTATTTGTTTTAACACCTTCATTAAATCAAGCTTTCCAATTTAAAAGCGAATGGCCAAACAATTCGCCTAAACCATACATCTATCAATCATTATTATCATTTTTAAAAGATAATAAACCGGAAAAAGTCAAAGATGGATATTTAGTCAATGGGAATATGGCTTATGAAAATGATGATCGTGTTAAAACTCAAGAAGTGAAGTTTGATAAGAACTTAAAACCAATCTATGTGAATGTTTATGATAAAGATGGAACAGAAGTTATCAAATTAACAGCTAGTTCTTTTAAAGTGAATCAAGATTTAAAGAAAGATCAATTTGCTCAAGAGACAATTATGAAACAAACGCAAAATCAATATACCAGTGCATCTTCGGCTTTACCGCTTTATCCAGTTGCTTTGATGGGATCTACATTAGAAAATGAAAAAGTTTCACAAATTGATAATACAACAAATCATATTTTAAAATTCACGGGTGAGAAATCTTTTACAATTATTGAAAGTGCTCTTTCTAAACAAGATGCTATGAGTGTTCAAACAATTAGTGGAGATATGATTGATTTAGTTGATGGGATTGCTTTTCAAGATGACAATCAAATGACATATGTATCTTCGGGAATTGTTTGTTCATTATATTCTAATGATTTAACAAAAGAAGAAATGTTATCAGTTTTATCAAGTATGCAGGCAACAAATGTGAAATAGGGATGAATCCCTATTTTTTCTTGAAAAAGGAAGATGAATGGACTATACTAGAACATTGAAAAGGGGTGTTATTGTGACACATTATCGTGATACGTATGCACGAATTCAATTAGATTATTTAAAAGATAATGTGAATACGTTATATCAAAAAGTTAAAAAACCAATGATGGCTATTATTAAAGCCAATGCTTATGGTCATGGATATAAAGAAGTTGCGAATAGTTTAAAAGAAAACCCACATATTTCAATGTTTGGAGTAGCAACTTTAAAAGAAGCAATTGATTTAAGAAAATTAGGGATTCAACAAGATATCTTAGTATTAGGCGCTATTCCTTTAGAAAATTTAGATAAAGTTGTGAAATATGATATTAGTCTTTCTTTATTTTCATTGGATTATATGAAAGAAATACAAAGTCTGTTTCATCATCAAAAACCTATCAAAGTGCATATTGCTATTGATACTGGAATGAATCGAATTGGTTTGAAAAGCAAAGAGGAATTTGAAAAAGTTTTAAAACTTTGTTCAACTGATATTTTTCAAATTGATGGTGTCTTTACTCATTTTGCAACAGCAGATGATGATTTACAAAAAGCAGCCTATGAAAATCAATTATCAATGTTTTATGAAATATTAGGTGATCATCAATTTAAATATATCCATTGTCAAAACTCTGCTTCCATGATGTATCATCATGAAACGCGTTCAAATATTGCAAGAATTGGAATTGCTATGTATGGAGTGGATCCGGCGGGTGATGAATGTCTACAGTTAAAGCAGGTGATGTCACTTTATAGTAAAGTTGTCATGGTTAAAAAAGTGCATAAAGGTGAACATATTGGTTATGGCTTTACTTATCAGGCGGATGAAGATGAATACATTGCTACACTACCTATTGGTTATGCCGATGGTTTTGTTCGTGCTAATCAAGGAAGAAAGGTTTATATTAATGGACACTATTATCCAATTGTTGGACGTGTATGCATGGATCAAGTGATGGTCAAAGTGGATGAATCTGTTGCCTTACATGATTTAGTTGAAATCTTTGGAGAACATATTCCTTTGTCACAAATGGCAAAAGAACTTGATACCATTCCATATGAAATTGTTTGTTTAATTAGTGAACGTGTTGAACGTATTTATGAACCAGTCTTAGATAAAATTTATGTTAGTCAATAATAAAAATGTTGTGATAATTTATATCGCAACATTTTTTTAGCTCTTATTAGTGTTCATGTTATGAAAAGTTTTCTCTGATAAAATCATATAATGAATAATATTGTAAGCTACCTTCTTTTTGGGCAACAACTTCACCTTTTTTAATAATAAAAGTTGTAGGATAAGTTACATTTGTTTTAAAAGTCTTTTCTACATATTTTTCTAAATTATCAAAATCTTTTGTATCTAAATAGTAGAAAGGTGTCTTACGATTTTTAGTTGTATATTGTGTCATGATAGATTGATAACCTTGAACTGTTGCATCACTTGAATCACCTAATACAACAACAAAGTCTTTTTTATCCTCAACCATTTGAGTGAGTTCAGATTTCTTGATTGTTTTATAATCTTTAAATGTAGCTTGACGATAAAGAAAAAGACCTAAAAAAACAACAAGAACTAACCCAAAAACACTTAATTCTTTTGCAAATTTTTTAATAAATTTCATGCTCTATGCCTCCTAATGGTCTTATTTTAACAAATTTGCATAAATATGACAATAAGAAATATAATATGTGACGCTTTTCAAATAAGTAAAGTTGATAAACATATTTACTTTTATATAGAAAGCGATTACAATAAAGACAGGTGATAAAAATGGAGTTTCAAGAAATCATGCAACGTTTAGGAATAGACGCAAATCAAGTTCTAGAAGCAATTGTAACATCAGATATGCCATATGTTTTTGTATTTAAAGATATTCATAGTCGTATTCTTTATGTTAATCAACAATTTTACTCAAAACATCCTGAATTTAAAGATCAACCAGATTCAGTCATTGGAAAAACTGATTTTGATTTATTTCCTCTTTTTCCAAAGCATGCTAAACAAGCCTATGAAGATGAACAAAATGTTATAAAAACCAAGAAACCATTGCATATATTTGAAACCGAAGGACAGGATGCAAGAGGTTATACTAAAGTAGCCCATACACGCAAATATCCGCTTTTGAATGCTCAAAAAGAATGTGTAGGAGTTTTTGTTGTGACAGAAGATGTGTCACAAGATGTATCAATTGTAAGAGAGAATATTGAAAAGAATACATTACTGACAAAACTTAATCAAGAATTAACGATTGAAAACACTCAGGATGCATTGAGTGGTTTATATAATAAACGTTTTATTCGAGCACAATTAAATTCATTATATAATGAATATCAAAAAAATAAACAAGACTTTTCAATTATTCTTTTAGATTTAGATGATTTTAAAGTTATTAATGATACGTATGGTCATAATGTCGGTGATGAAGTCATTGTTTATGTTGGAAATATTTTAAAGAATATTCAACATCTTCTTTATACCAATATGTTACCATGTCGTTTTGGGGGAGATGAGTTTTTAGTTATTTTACCTCAATCTAACTATAATGAAGCCATTGAAATTGCCAAAAATATTAAAGAAGCTTTTGATAATCAAAAGATATTACTTGAGACATTTCATGATTCAGTCCATTTGAGTTTAGGCATTGCAACTATTCAGGATGAAACTATTCATGAATTGATTGAAAGATGTGATCATTATTTGTATAGTGCAAAAAAACAAGGAAAATGCCAAATATGTCATGGAGAGTAGCCATCAGGCTACTTTTTTCTTGTCACATATTTTGATTTCTTTTATAATGGGAAAAAGGGGTGAATGGGGATGAATGAACATGATCAAACAAAATATATTTTTGCTCAAAGTATTAAAGATTTAATGGCAAAACAACCTTTAGATAAAATAACAGTGACTGATATTGTTAAGCATAGTGGGATGACAAGACAAACTTTTTATCGTTATTTTCAAGATAAATATGATTTAGTTAATTGGTATTTTGAAAAACTAGCGGATAAATCTTTTCGTCAAATTGGTAATTCATCAACATTAAAAGAAGGGTTAGTTAAGAAGTTTACATTCTTGTTAAATGATCAAATCTTTTTTATGCAGGCTTTTCAATCTAAAGACTATAACAATGTTGAAAATTATGATTATCAATGTATCTTAGAATTTTATAAACAAATTATCCATAATAAAATTGGTGATATTCCAGAAGATATTATGTTTTTGCTTAAAATGTATTGTCATGGTTCTATTACTATGACTGTTGAATGGGCGATTCGAGGGATGAAAGAATCACCTGAAATGATTGCTGATTTATTAATTGATGCTTTACCACCAAAATTAGAAGATTTGTTATCGGATTTACGATGAAAAAGAAGAAAATACCGTTTTCAAAACGAAAAGTGATGGCTATAACTTGGATAAATGAAATTAATAAAGATGAATCAGTGAATATGATTAGAAGTTATAGAAAAAAATTTAAGGTGGATGGTTTAAAAGCTATTGATGAATTACAGAGTTTAGGTGTTCAACTTACACTAGAAGAAATTGAAAAAGAAAAAAGAAGGCTAAAAAAACATGAGGAAAGGCAAATTAAAAAGAAAAACAGAAATCATCAGGAGATGGAAGCTATTGAACAGAATGAATACTTTTATTATATTGCTGGATATACGAGCGGTGGAGCAGCGTATGGTATAACTTGGGAAGAAATGGGATTAGAACCTTTTGAAGATGAAAAGAAAGAATGATTTTAGAAAATGAATATCTGGCTTAAACAATAGAAATATTATGATATACAAATTAGTTAGATTAAAATAATTTTTATATAGTTATTTTTAACTGTTTTTCTAAATTATCTATTAAGGTTTTAGATATTAGAATGGCACAATAGCGATAGAAAAAGAATAGATTGTAAAGATATGTAAAAAAACTTATTATTGAAATGAAAGTTATATGTTTCTTGTACTGAATAAAGTAGTATAATATAAGAAAATGAAAGGCATATCATCATGAAAAAGATACCAATAGGAATAGAAAATGATGAACATAGAAAAGCAATTGGTTAAGGCATTGCGTTTTATAAAAAACGTTGTCAAATAACTCTTACAAACAAATAATGAATTTGAAAAGTGACAAATGGAAGTGTTTGTCACTTGTTTTTATTTTCACAAGAATCTAAAATAAATTTATAGAAATTCACAAATGGAGGAAAAAATATTATGGCAAACAGATTTATTTTAAATGAAACAAGTTATCATGGAAGTGGAGCAATTCAAGAAATCCCTAATGAAGTGAAAGCAAGAGGATTTCATAAAGCAATGGTATGTTCTGATCCTGATTTGATTAAATTTGGTGTGACAAAAAAAGTGACTGATTTATTAGATGAAGCTGGTTTAGAATATGTGATTTATTCTGATATTAAAGCCAATCCAACAATTGAAAATGTTCAACATGGTGTAAAATTTTTACAAGATGCGAAAGCTGATTATATGATTGCAATTGGTGGAGGTTCTTCAATGGATACTGCTAAAGCGATTGGAATTATTGATAAAAACCCTGAATTTGCTGATGTCAGAAGTCTTGAAGGGGTGGCTGATACTAAGAATCCTTGTACACCAATCTTAGCTGTACCAACAACTGCTGGAACTGCTGCTGAAGTAACAATTAACTATGTGATTACTGATGCTCAAAAAGATCGTAAAATGGTATGTGTAGATCCTCATGATTTACCAATCGTTGCATTTGTTGATCCAGATATGATGTCATCTATGCCTAAAGGATTAACTGCAGCAACTGGTATGGATGCATTAACTCATGCAATTGAAGGTTATATTACAGCTGGAGCTTGGGAAATGAGTGATATGTTCCATTTAAAAGCTATTGAATTAATTGCTAAACATTTAAGAGGAGCAGTTGAAAATACACCTGAAGGTAGAGAAGGTATGGCATTAGGTCAATATATTGCTGGAATGGGATTCTCTAATGTTGGATTAGGAATTGTTCACTCAATGGCTCATCCATTAGGAGCTTTATATGATACACCTCATGGTGTTGCTAATGCGATTATCTTACCAACAGTTATGGCCTACAATGCTCCTGCAACAGGAACAAAATATAAAGATATTGCTGAAGCTATGGGAGTTGATACAACTGGTATGGATCAAGAAACATATCGTCAAGCAGCTATTGATGCAGTAAAAAAATTATCTCAAGATGTTGGTATTCCAACTGACTTAAAAGATATTGTTAAAGCGGAAGATTTAGATTTCTTAAGTGAATCAGCTTATGCAGATGCTTGTCGTCCAGGAAACCCTAGAGAGACAAGTGTTGAAGAAATCAAAGAACTTTATCAATCATTATTATAATAGAGCTAACAGATAAGACATTGTCTTATCTGTTTTGCTTATTGGTAAAACTATGTTATAATACTTTCACAAAAGGAAGTGGAAGTATGGAACTCATTAATCAAACATTAATTATGGCTTTTTTAGGAATTATAGCTGCATGTAGTGTAACTTTTCCAATCTTATTTCTTGTACAAAGAAGAAAACAACATAAACAATTGATGGAAGTTTTAAGTCATCAAGAAGAAAAAACATCTGAGAATTAATCATCAGATGTTTTGTTTTGATCAATAAAATCAATAATCATATGAATAAATGTTTCTTGATAGTTCTTATCCATTCTTTCTGGATGCCATTGAACAGCAATAATTTGATGATTTTCAATGCCTTCAATAAAACCATCTTCACTGATTGCATTGATATGAAATAAAGGTGAAACATTATCAATGTTTTGGTGGTGGAAAGAATTGACTTGGGATTGATGAGGAAAATATTTTGCTAAAAAAGTCTTGTCTATAACTTTTATTTGATGATGGGTATGAGAATGATTGACGACTTGAGAAATTGAAGGGATATCTTGAAAGAGGGTTCCTTTAAAAAAGACATTGATGACTTGAATCCCTCGGCAAATCCCAATAATAGGTTTATGAGCATGATAGAATTGTTGTAATAAGGCAAAATCCATAGTTTCTATTAATGGATCTTCTATTGTGTTTGAGGGATGATTTTTTTGGTGATAATAAAATGGGTTGATATCATTACCACCACAAATCAATAATAAATCATTACGTTCAACAATATCTTTATATTGGTGATTACCTCTAGGAACAACAAGTTCAATATTAAAGTATGGTAATAACCAAAGAAAATAGGTTTGATTCATAAAGAAGGTCATATTATCATCCTTTTTTCGTAATGTTATGGCAATTTTTCGCATATTTCCTCCTAAAATTATTTTTGTTATTGATAAATCATAAAAATTGATTATACTATTATATATGTAATCGTATGAAGAATTTGACAATTCTTTCATTTTATATTAATATTGAATAAATTTAGATATAAGGAGAATTTTTATAGATGGACTCGAGTCAGATAGTTATGATTTTTTTATTTATTTTATTAATTGCTATGTCAGCGTTGTTTTCGATGAGTGAGACTGCGTTTATGGCAGTCAATAAAATCAGAGTCAGAACATTAGCTGAAGAAGATGATAATAAGAAAGCCAAGATTGTTGATGCTTTACTTGATGATCAAGAGCGTTTATTAAGCTCAATATTAGTGGGTAATAACTTGGTTAATATTGGTGCTTCATCATTAACAACTTCGTTTGTGATTTCTATTTTTGGTAATGAAGGGACAGGGGTTGCGATTGCAACTGGGATTGTCACTTTGGCTATTTTAATATTTGGGGAAATTACACCTAAATCATTAGCAACTAAAAATGCTGAATCGATTTCTTTTGGAGTTTGTCGTTTTATTAAACTTGTAACAATTATATGTACACCTGTTGTTGCGGTGTTAAATGTGATTTCTAGTGTCTTTATTCATTTGTTAGGTGGAGATAGTGATAATGGGCCAACAATGACAGAAGAAGATTTAAAAACGATTGTGACAGTTTCTCATGAAGAAGGTGTCTTGGAAGATGAAGAAAAAGAAATGATTCATAATGTGTTTGAATTTGGTGAAACTGAAATTAAGGAAATCATGACTCCAAGAATCCATGTTGTTAGTGTTGGTGATGATGTTTCTTATAATGATTTGATGAAAACTTTCAAAGAAAGTCAATTTTCGCGAATTCCTGTTCATTCAGAATCATATGATGAGATTATAGGAGTCTTGCATATTAAAGATTTAATGTTATCGAAGGTTGTTAAGTCTAAATTTGATGTGAAAGAGTTTATGCGTGAGACATTTGTTGTTTATGAATTTAATCATATTTCTGATGTCTTTGAAGCTATGCGTAAAGAACATGTTTCATTAGCGATTGTCTTAGATGAATATGGGGTTATGAGTGGGATTGTAACACTTGAGGATATTGTTGAAGAAATTGTTGGTGAAATTGATGATGAATATGATGAAGTTGAAAATTCGATTGTTGAATTGGAAGAAGGAATCTATCAAATTGATGGAAGTTTAAATATTGATGAAGTGAATGAAACTTGTGGAACAAAGTTTTCTTCTGAAGATTTTGAATCCATTGGTGGTCTTGTTTTAGGACAATGTAATGGAAGTCCAGAATTAAATCAAGTCTTAAAAATTGATAATGTTTTATTAACAATTCAAGAAATTGATAAGAATAGAATTGTATCGTTGAAATTAGAACTTTTAAATGAAGAAGAAAGTGAAGATGATGAAGTAGAGGAAAAGCATGATTAATGTTTTTCCTTTCTTAATCAATGGGAGGGTATCAAATTGTGAAGGCACTTTATGAAAAATGTGTAGATATTTATGATGATTATCGTTCTGTTGTACCACCGTATGCAGCAGCAGCCTTATCATTTTATTTGATTTTGATTTTAATACCAGCATTTTCATTAGTTGCAGTTGTAACATCGTTATTTAATATTAATATGGATATCATTGAAAAAATTATTAGTCAAGTCATTATGCCTCAATATTCATCCATGTTAATAGATGTTTTAGAATCTAAATCTGTTAATACAGTTGCCCTCATTACAATGATTGTATCAGTTTATACTGTTTCAAGAGGCGTTGGTAATATTTACGAAGTTTCAAAAAATATGTATCATCAAGATATTGAAGAAAGTATTATTGGCTATTATATTTATACTTTTAAGATCACTATTTTTATATTGCTGATTTTTATTGGAATTATTGCTGTGTTAGCACTTGGACCTTTGGCCTATATTTTTGATTTTTTATATCGTTTTTTTGGCATTAGGCATATTATCTTATATTTCTTATTGGTTTTTTGTTTGATGAGTATTTATTTGATTGTACCAAGAATTCGGATTCATTATAGTGATGCTTTTCAAGGGGCATTAGTTGCCAGTGCTTTGATGTTGGTTTTATATTATGGTTTAAATATTTATTTTCGTTTTGCTGATTTTGAATCAGTTTATGGTCCATTAGCGTTTATTGTTATGATATTATTTGTCTTTGATTGGGCGGCAGAGATCTTTTATATAGGAATGTACATTACAAATATTTTACACTTAAGGAGAATAGAAGATGAGAAAAGAACGTGTAGAGATTAAAAAGTTAGGAATCAATGGAGAGGGAATTGGATATATTAATAAGAAAATTTGTTTTATTAATAATGCTTTGCCTAATGAAATTGTTGATGTTGAAATTGTTGAAGAAAATAGAAAGTTTTTAAAAGGGAAAGTTGTGTCTTATATTCAAAAGTCAAAAGATCGTGTAGAGTCTATTTGTAAAGAAGATAAGAATTGTCAAGGTTGTTCTTTAACTGCACTTGACTATCAGCAACATGCTCCTTTTAAAAAAGGAATTTTAAAAGATGCTTTAAAAAAATATACTGAATTTGATGTTGATCATTTACCAATTCAACATGTAAGAGCATGTCAAGTTAGTAAAGGATATCGTAAAGTTGTATCTTTACCAATTACTTATTTTAAAGGAAAAGTGAATGTTGGGATTTATCAAAGAGAATCTAAATACTTAACTTTAATGAATAATTGTCCTATGCAAGATCCTCTTATTAATCAATGCTTAGTAAAAATTGAAGATATTTTAAATGAATGTAAAGCAAGAGATTATAATGATAAAGTGAAAAAAGGATTACGTTTTTTAAGATTAAGAAATATTGATGGACAGATTCAAGTATTATTTGTTACTGGACAAGATGGGTTAAAACCAGAAATTGTTGAAAAAATAAGTCAGATTGAAGAAGTCAAAAGTATTTGGTTTACAATCAATACAACAAGACATCAAGAATTTGAATTACAAGGATATAAGAAAGTCTATGGACAATCAACATTACCATTTCATTGCTTTGATCAACAATATCTTTATTCAGTGAAATCAGAATTTCCAATCAATCCAGAAATGGAAAAAACAAAGTTAGAAATCATTCGTTCAATGATTCCTGCACAGGCTACAGTTCTTTCATTAAATTGTGGTATTGGTTTATTAGAATTAGCAATTGATAATGAAGTTGTTGCTATTGATGAAAAGAATTATCATATTAAAGATGCTAAGGATAATGCGAAATTCTTACATAAGAGTGATGTCGAATTTTTATGTAAAAATATTGATGAAGCGACAATTGCGCAATGTAAAAAAAGAAAATTTGATGTTGTGATTGCAAGATGTGAAGAATTATCATTAGCGATTCAACAAAGTTTAATCTTATCTAAGGTGAAAGATGTTATTTTTGTAAGTGATCATCCTTCAGCATTAGCTAAGAATTTAGAAGATTTAAAGAAATACTATGATATTGAAACAATGATTCCATTAGATACATATCCTTATAGTGCTAAGATTGAAACAATAGTTAAACTCAAAAGAAAATAGTGATTAAAGCTTATTTAGAATAGAATTGTTTGTATGATTTGTTCTTTATATATTTTTTTAATGTTTAAAGAATCTTCAAGATGAGAAAAAGATTATGTGGAGAATATAAAAAAAGCCAGTAATGGCTTTTTTAATTTGAATGATTATGAACAATTAATTCATCTTTCGTGAGTTGTTTACCACATTTTTGACAAACATACACGATTTGAATCTGTCCATCACAATCCTTATGTTTTAGGCATTTGTAGCTTCTTGATAAATGACGATCACCCCAAATAATGAGGGCATTGTAGATATCATCAAGATCTTTACTTTTATCTGTTAAAGAATATTGATAACGTGGTGGATGTTGAGAGTAAAGTTCACATTTCAATAAATCATCTTCACATAAAGTCTTTAAACGATTGGATAATAGATTAGTCGGAATACCAGGTAGGTTTTCTTGCAATTCTTTATATGTTGTATATCCTGATTGGATAGCATGGAGAATTAAAAGTGTCCATTTATCACCAATTAAATTTAAAGTTTGAGCTATATTACATTCTATATCATATTGTTTTTTCAAACGGCATCCCTCATTTACAAAAATTTTATAGATTCATTATACCCTTTTTGTGATAAAAATTCTATCTCTATTATACAGCATTAAAGAGATCGTTAAGAGCTTCACTCATAGATGGATGAGTAAAGATGTGATTGGCTACATCTTGATATGTTAAATTTTGATTCATTGCAAGTTCAACAAAATTAATCATTTCTTCACTACGTTCACAAAGAAGGACACATCCTAATATTTGATCAGTATTTTTATCAATAATGGCTTTTAAAACACCTTCTGGTTTTCCATCAACATTAGCACGAGGAATAGAAGCAGTTGGAATTTTTGCGACTTTTATTTCATAACCTTGTTGTAAGGCTTCTTGTTCACTTAACCCAACACGTGAAAATGTAGGTGAGATAAAAACTGAGTAAGGAATATATCCACGATTATTGACAGTGCGTTCTTGTTTGCCAAAAAGATGATCTTTGACAATACGGTAATCATCTAAAGAAATATATGTGAATTGTAGTCCACCTTTGACATCACCCATGGCATAAATGTGAGGAACAGTCGTTTGTAAATAATCATTAACAATCACTTGACCTCTTTGATTCACTTTGACACCAGTGTTTTCTAAACCAAGTTCATCAGTATTGGCAATGCGTCCAGCTGCAAGCAATACAGCATCAAAATGATCAATATAACCAACATCATTTTGAGAGTATTGAATGATTACTTTTTCATTTTGGTTGCTGACTTCTTGAACTCGACTTGAAAATTTAAATTGAACCCCTTGATTTTCTAAGATATGTTGAATTTCTAAAGCAACATCTTCATCTTCACGCATTACTAAACGTTCATTGTATTCAAACACTGTAACCTTGCTGCCATATCTTGCATACATACTGGCAAACTCTAAACCAATATAACCACCACCAATAATAGCTAAATGTTGTGGAAGCTTTTCTTCTTTCATCATTGTGGCACTGTTATAGATATGTTTGGTTTCATTGATTCCTTTGATATGAGGAACAATTGGTGTTGAACCAGTATTGATAAAGATATAATTACCTTCAATCGTTTCTTGATTAATAATTTCAACTTGATGATCATTAACAAAGCGTGCTGTTCCATCAATAATATCAATATTATCAAATTGATTCAATTTATCATAATTCTTTTGACGTAATTGATAAACTAATTTCTCTTTTTATAAAATAGCTTCTTGATATGTTTTTTGATGAGCTTGAACAATTAATGATTTTGAAGGAATACATCCTTCATTTATACAAGTTCCACCATACATTTCCTGAGATTTTTCAATCATTGCAACTTTCTTGCCACGTTTAGCAAACTCTATTGCAAGAGTTTTACCACCTTTTCCAAATCCAATAATAATAGCATCATAATGTTTCATATGTACGACCTCCTTTGTCTACATTGTCACTCTATCATAGTAACTTTATAAAATCAAGTTATATGATTTTTTAAAGTTATAGAGTCCCAATATCTTTTTATGTGTTGCTTATGATATAATAAAATAAATAAAGGAGGTAACAAAAATGATTGTTTCGGCTTTACCATATTATTTAGATTATCAAGTTAAAGAAGATTTGGGACTTATTTATGCTTATGATGATAAGATGATGCTGACTAGAACTATTGAAGATAGTGTTTTAGAAGCACAACGTGTCTTGATGAAAAAGGCAGGGAAAGTAGGGGCAAATGCTATTTTAAATGTACATATGGAAGTTGGCGAAAAATCTCGTGTCTTTATTTGTGGAGAAGCGGTTGTTATTGAGAAAAAAGAAGTTATTTGAAGAAAATAACTTCTTTTCTTTACAGTTATTGGATAAATGATAAAAACTTGTTGGAAAATACATTTTTTTTATTTTCTAATTTAGAAATTAGGTTGTGAAAAGGTTCCCAAAATGAAAAGATAATGTTATAATGGTGAGGAATAAAATAAGATATGGAGGGATACAATGTCAATTTTATCTGGAAAAGGAAAAATTAAACTAGATGGACAAAAAGGTTTAACAAAAGATAAACCAATCTTGTCTATTGAAGCACCAGATGTTGTTTATATTCCCCTTGTTTTAGGAACAGCAACAGATTTTGATGTCCATGTAAAAGAAGGAGATCATGTTTGTATAGGTACAAAGTTGGCTACTCGTAAGAGTATGTATGTGCCAATTTATTCTTCTGTTTCGGGAACTGTTAAGGGAATTGAAAAACGTATGCATGCTTCAAAAAGATTACAGCAGCATATCGTCATTGAAAATGACCATAAGAACGAAAGAGTAAAAGCTTATGAAGTCAAAGATGCTGACCATATGAGTCAAGAAGAAGTCTTTAATGCCATTAAAGAATTAGGTATTGTTGGATTAGGAGGATCAGGATTCCCTACTTATGTGAAATATAGCAATCCAACAAATATTGAAACAATCTTGATTAATGGGGTAGAATGTGAACCATTTTTAACAAGTGATCATCTTGCGATGAAAAGAGATGTTAAAGCTTTATTTGATGGGGCTCACTTCTTAATCAAAGCTGCTGGAGCTAAGAATGCGATTATTGCGATTAAAGAACATAAACCTGATTTAATGGAATTATTAGTTGAAGAAGCAAAGAACTATGATAACATTGAACCACGTGAAGTACCTGATCGTTATCCAATGGGATGGGAAAGAGTTTTAGTGAATACTATCTTTAAAAAAGAATATGATAAATTACCTGCTGAAATTGGTGTTATTGTTAATAACTCATCAACAGCAATTGCTTTATCTAAAGGTATTAGAAAAGGTGAACCAATTACTCACCGTGTTGTCACTTTCTCTGGAAATGGATTAAAAAATCCACAAAACGTTGAAGTTGCAATTGGAACACCAGTTAACTATATTGTTGAAAAACTTGGTGGTTATATTGATGAAGATTGTGATGGATTCTTAGTTGGTGGTGGACCAATGATGGGTAAATCAGTCATGAATGATACATTTGTTATTTATAGTCATAACAATGCTATTACAGTCATGAAAAAAGAAGATATTAAACCTTTACCATGTTTAAAATGTGGTGAATGTACTTTACATTGTCCTGCTCATTTACAACCTGTGCGTATTATGCAAGGTGAAAAAGCAGCTAATGTTGAATTAATTGAAAAATTGGAAGTTGATCGTTGTATTGAATGTGGTATGTGTACTTATGTATGTCCAAGTAAGATTGAAGTGACAGACATGGTAGCAAAAGCAAAACGTCGTTATCAACTTGCACAAAAGAGAAAGAAAGCGTAGGGAGGGTGAAAATTAATGAAGATTACTTTACAAAGAACGTCACCAAACTATAGACAAAAACTCTCTACACATCGTATTATGAGAGATTTAACAATCGGATTATTGGTGATTGTTGCATATTCTTTATATCATTTCTATTATAACTACCCAACAAATGAACCATTGATTGCGGCAGCACTTATTTATGTGGTTTCAATTGTTGTGGGAGTTGCAACTGAAGCAGTGTGGGGACTTATCCATAAAACAAATGTATTAGAACAAATAAAAAATGGGTTTCCTTGGGTAACCGCAATTATTTTTGCCTTGACTTTACCTATTGGTACACCTTTATATGTTGTTGCGATTGGTTCATTTATTTCTATTTTCTTAGGAAAATTAGTTTTTGGTGGATTTGGTCAAAACATTTTTAACCCAGCATTAGTTGGACGTGTTCTTGTTCATTTATCATTTGGTGATAAATTATTACCATATGTTGAAGGAATGGGTGGTGTTCAAGGAATTGTTGATGTCACATCAACAGCAACACCAGCTACAATGCTTGCTGGTACTCATTGGATGGGTGGAACTGATTTTAGTTACACATTGATGGATTTAATTACAGGAAATCATGGTGGAACTTTAGGTGAAACTTGTATCTGGTTAATTTTATTAGTTGGAATTGTTTTAGCTTTTAGAAAAGTTTATGATGCAAGAATTCCAGTAGCTTATTTAGGAACTATTCTTATTTTAAGTGGTGTTTATGCATTAATGAATGGTCTTGATTTAGCAACTTATCCAGTGATGCATTTATGTATTGGTGGGGTAGCATTTGGAGCTATTTTCATGGCAACAGATCCGGTGACATCGCCTACAAGTCCACTTGGTAAGATTGTTTATGGTATTGGACTAGGATTTTTAACAATGATTATTCGTTTAAAAGCGAATTATCCTGAAGGTGTTTTATTCTCTATCTTATTGATGAATATGTTAACACCATTAATTGATTCATTTATTTTAGGTAGAACAAATACAAGAATTGCAAAACAATGGGCTACAATTGCTATTTGTTTAGGTGTG
Source organism: Longibaculum muris (assembly GCF_004343035.1). Lineage (GTDB taxonomy): Bacteria > Bacillota_I > Bacilli_A > Erysipelotrichales > Coprobacillaceae > Longibaculum > Longibaculum muris. The sequence continues at coordinate 35,691 of NZ_SMCQ01000002.1, read as the reverse complement.
TCTATTGGTTGCGTTTATGGTGCTGGATATAGTATCCAAAGCGATATTGCTGCGGCTGAAGCAAAAGCTGCTGCTGATGCGAAGAAAAAAGAAGAAGCTGAAAAGAAAAAGGCTGAAGAAGAAGCGAATGCTTTCAATTGGAAGGTTGTTAAAGAAGTTGATGGTGGTTTTGTTATGGAAACAACTGGATATAATGCTGATCAACCAATGAAAATTGAAGTTAAAGTATCTGGTGACACAGTTAAATCTGTTAAAGTCTTAGAAGCTCCTGGTGAAACAGAATATTATGGTTCTGAAATTGTTCATGGAACAGAAGTAGCAACTGAAAAAGGTAAAGCATTCCATGATAAGTATTTAACTGGTGAATTTAAAACAAGTGAAGTTGATGGTATTGATACAAAGACTGGTGCGACAATGACAACAAAAGGTATCGTTAATGCAATTAAGGGTGCTATTATCATGTCTCAATTAGATCGTGAAGTCAAAGGTGACACTTATGTTTATACAATGAGTGAAGTTGGATACAATGCTGATCAACCAATGAAAATCAAAATTACTGTAGATAAAGCAAAACAAGTTGTGAAAAAGATTGAATTTATTGATGCATCTGGTGAAACAGAATACTATGGTGCTGAATTAGTTCATGGAACTCCAGTAGCAACAGAAAAAGGAAAAGCTTTCTATGACAAATACTTAGCAAGTGAATTTGGTTTTGCTGATATTGATGGAGTTGATACAAAAACTGGTGCAACAATGACAACGAAAGGAATTGTTACTGCAATTAAAAAAGCAATTGCAGCAACAAAATAAGGAGGAACATCTATGAAAATATTAAAATTAGCTCTTTTCCTTGCAGTCGTTGCTGGACTTTCAGGAGCAGCCTTATCATCAGTGTATGAAATGACTGATCCAGTGATTCAAGAAGCAAAAATTGCTAGTGAAAAAGAAAATTTAGTGAAGATTTATACTTCTGGTGAAGAATTCAAAGCTGTTGAAACAAATCTTTCAGATTATCCTGCTTTACAAGCTGTTTATGAAGCAAGTAGCGGTGGTAGTGTTAAAGGTTATGTTTATAAATGTAGTGTTACTGGTTATGGTGGAGCAAGTACACCAATCGTTTATCTTATTGCTTTAGATAAAGATGGAACTTATAAAGGTTATGAAGTTATTGATGCCAGTGGTGAAACAAATGGCTTTGGTTCAAAAGTTAAAGATCAACCATTTAAAGATGGTATCGTTGGTAAGAATATTGGCGATAGTATTGATACAATAAGTGGTGCAACTATTTCATCTTCAGCAGTTGTTGATGGAATTGAACAAGCTACTCAACATTATGAAGAAAATTTTAAATAAGGAGGGAACATAGATGAAAAAGTTTGATATTTTTAAAAAAGGTTTATTTATTGAAAACCCAATCTTTGTCTTATTGTTAGGTCTATGTTCAGCCTTAGCAATTACGACATCACTAACAAATGCGTTAGGGATGGGGATGGCAGTTATTTGTGTCTTAATTATGAGTAATGTGATTATTTCATTATTAAGAAATATTATTCCAAATGAAATCAGAATTCCTGTTTTCATCGTTATTATTGCAACACTAGTTAAATGTGTTCAAATGATTATGAATGCATATACACCTGCTTTATATGAGTCTTTAGGGGTATTCATTCCATTGATTGTTGTTAACTGTATTATTTTAGGGAGAGCTGAAAGCTTTGCTTCTAAAAATGGTGTTGTTGATTCATTCTTAGATGCTTTAGGAATGGGTCTAGGTTATACATTTGCAGTTTTAGTGATTTCATTCTTTAGAGAATTAATTGGAACTGGTGGATTATCTTTATTTAATCCATTTGATGCAAGTCAAGTGATTTTCCAATTTAGTGCTTTTAGTGAATATGCTGTTTCATTATTTACTCAACCTGCAGGTGCATTTATTACTTTAGGTTGTATCCTTGCTTTTATTCAATTCTTAAAAGTTAGAAAAGAAAAGAAAGCAAAGAATGCGGAGGTGAAATAGGATGGAATTAGTAAGTTTATTTATTGGGTTAACTTTTGTTAATAACGTTGTTTTAAGTAAATTCTATGCTGTTTGTCCATTACTTGGGGTTTCTAAGAAACCTAAGAATGCTTTAAACATGGGTTATGCTGTTACATTTGTTATTTTTGTAGCTTCTATTGTAACTTGGTTACTTTATAACTATGTATTGGTAAAATTAGAAATTACTTACTTAGATTTGATTACTTTTATCTTAGTTATTGCTTCTTTAGTTCAATTCGTTGAAATGTTCTTAAAGAAAACAAGTCCTGACATTTATAAAGCAATGGGTGTTTATTTACCATTAATTACAACAAACTGTGCGGTATTAGGGGTTGCATTAGATAATATCAGTGCTGGATATAACTTAATTGAAGCAGCAGTTGCTGGACTTGCAGTACCTATTGGATTTACAATTGTTATTTATGTCTTTGCAACAATTAGAGAAAGATTAGATATTGCGAACGTTCCTGAAAGTTTTAAAGGAACACCAATTGCACTAATTACTGCTGGGATTATGGCATGTGCTATTGCCGGAATCGCAGGTCTTGTCTAATGAGCATTTGGGCATTTGTATGGATGGCTGCATTGGTGGCTGTCTTTATTGGAACTTATTTAATGAATAAACATACTCCTAAACCAGAGGGGTGTGAAGATATGAGTGAATGTGGTGGTTGCAACAATATTGCTTGTACTCATCATAGTGCTCATCATGAGGATGAAGACAAAGATGAACATTAGTGCAGTTTTGGCATTAGTTGCGATTGGTGCAGTTCTTGGATGTGTTTTAGGAATTGCCAATAAATATCTTGTTGTTGAAGAAGATAACCGTGTTACTGAAGTCATTGAAATGCTTCCTGGAGCAAACTGTGGTGGATGTGGATACCCAGGATGTTCAGGATTTGCAAATGCTTTAGTTGAAGGGGAAACAACTAAGGTTTCTGGATGTGTTGTAAGTAATCAAGAAACAAGAGAAAAAATTGTTTCTTACTTGAATGAAACTCCAGGACCAGATGGAACAACTGTAAAAGTAACTGTTTAAGAGATTGCGAAGCAATCTCTTTTCTTTTGAGCACTTTCTTTGATATCATCTTAAACAAGGAGTAAAATAGCATAGAGGTGAAAAATATGGAGATAGGTAAAGATATTTATTATGTTGGTGTTAATGATCAAGCTTTAGATTTATTTGAGGGACAATATCCATTAAAGCAAGGAGTTACATATAATTCTTATGTAATAAAAGATGAGAAAATTGTTATTATGGATACAGTTGATAAAAGAGTACAAGATATCTGGATGGAAAATATTGAAGAAGTATTAAAAGATAGAGAGCCTGATTATTTGGTTGTTTCGCATATGGAACCAGATCATGGAGCATGTATTCAAGTTTTAGCTGAGAAATATCCAAATATTCAAATTGTCGGGAATATGAAAACATTCCAGATGATTGACCAATTTTTTTGTTTAGATAGTCAGATCAAACGTATTCAAGTTAAAGAAGGGGATACATTATCTTTAGGACGTTATACATTACAGTTTATGATGGCACCAATGGTTCATTGGCCAGAGGTTATGATGAGTTATCTTGTTGAGGCAAAACTTGTTTTTAGTGCTGATGCTTTTGGTACCTTTAATGATGATCAAAATCCTTGGGTTGAAGAAGCAAGACGTTATTATTCAAATATTGTAGGGAAATATGGATTACAAGTTCAAAATGTTTTAAAGAAGCTTAAAGGTCTACATATTGAAACCATTTGTCCATTACATGGACCAGTTTTAAAAGAAAACTTAATGCAATATTTACGTTATTATCAATTATGGAGTTCTTATCAAAGTGAAGAAGCTGGGGTATTGATTGTTTGTGCATCAATTCATGGACATACATACGAAGCTGCTCAGTTTTTAAAAACAGAATTAGAAAAACACGGAGAGAAAGTTATTTTAAGAAATTTATGTCATGAAGATATTTCAGAAGTAATAGGGGATGCTTTTTGTTATGATCGATTGGTATTAGCTGCGTCAAGTTATGATGGCGGAGTCTTTGCTCCAATGGATGATTTCTTACATCATTTAAAAAATAAGAATTTCCAAAATCGTCCAGTTGCTTATATTGAAAATGGTTCATGGGCACCATGTGCTACAAGAACTATGAAAGATATCACAAGTACAATGAAGAATATGGGTGATTTAGGAAATGTGACAATCAAAGGGGCAATGAAAAAAGCTGATGAAGATAATCTTATTCAATTAGCGTTAGCAATTATGGAAGAAGGATGTCTTGATGAAGCTTGTATGTGAGATGTCAACGAAGATAAAAGATTTTGAATGCTCTTTACATTTTTAAAGAATCATGTTATGATATGTTCGTAACCGAACAATGAGGTGATAAAATGTATCGTGATCCTGTAGGACATCGTATTAAAACATTGAACAATTTGATGAAAAGAACAATGGATAAAAAATTTGGACATCGTCCTGATCGAGCAACATTAATGCATACATGGATTATAGGTTTTTTAGATGAACGAGAAGAATTGGGAGTAGATACTTTTCAAAAAGATATTGAGTCTGAATTTTCTATTAATCGTTCAACAACTTCTGAAATGTTAAAGCTTATGTGTAAAAAAGGAATGATTCAAAGAGTTCCGGTTGCTCATGATGCACGTTTGAAGAAAATTGTTTTAACCGATTTAAGTCGAGAGTTTAACAAAAGGATGTCATACAATATGGAACAAATCCATAATCAATTAATTGAAGGATTATCTCAAGAAGAAATTGAAACGTTTATTAAGATTTCTGATAAATTAATTGATAATATCAGAAAAGGGCTATAATCAGGGTAACCTGATTTTTTATTCAATATATAGTTCGTATACAAACAGTTTGGTTACGTACTTTGTGTAAAGGGGTGAAATTATGATTAAGACTTTAATGAAAGAAATTAAACAATATAAAAAAGATTCTATATTGACAATTGTCTTTGCATCTATTGAAGTTTTTATGGAAATTTTAATTCCATTATTAATGGCTGGTTTAATTGATAAAGGAATTGAAGGAAAGAATATGAATGAAGTCATTCATTATGGAATCTTGATGTTTATTATTGCGATTGGAACACTTTCATTAGGTTTCCTGGCAGGAAAATTTGCCGCCAGAGCATCAACAGGTTTGGCTGCCAATTTAAGAGATAGGATGTATACACATATTCAAACATTTTCTTTCTCTAATATTGATAAATATAGTACAGCAGGTTTGGTTACACGTTTAACAACGGATGTAACGAATGTTCAAAATGCTTATCAAATGTTAATTAGGATATGTATTCGTTCACCATTGGTTTTGATTTGTGCTTTATCGATGGCATTGATGATTAATCCGGAATTAAGTATGGTATTCGTTGTCGCAGTTATTTTCTTGGTCTGTGTCCTTGGAATTATCATGCGAATGGCAATGAAATATTTTAATGATGTTTTTCCTAAATACGATGATTTAAATGAAAGTGTCCAAGAAAATGTTGTTGGTATTCGTGTTGTTAAATCATTTGTAAGAGAAAAATATGAAGATGAAAAATTCAAGAGAGCTGCGCAAAATATATATCGATTATTTGTAAAAGCAGAGAGTGTTTTGGCTTTTAATAGTCCCGCTATGATGCTTTCAGTATATAGCTGTATCTTGCTTTTATCTTGGTTAGGAGCAAAAAGCATTGTTGGTGGAAGTTTAACAACTGGGGAATTAACCAGTTTATTTAGTTATACAATGAATATTATGATGTCTTTGATGATGTTATCCATGGCTTTTGTTATGATTACAATGTCACTCGCATCAGCAAGACGTATTAGTGAAGTCATTAATGAAAAGTCAGATCTTGTATCACCAGAAAATGCGATTAAAACGGTTAAAAATGGAGAGATCTATTTTCATCATGTAACATTTTCTTATCAACATGGAAGTCAAGAACCAGTTTTAAGAGATATTGATTTGCATATTGAAAGTGGTGAAACAATTGGTATTATTGGTGGAACTGGGAGTGCTAAGAGTAGTTTAGTTAGTTTAATTAGTCGTCTTTATGATGTTGATAAAGGTTGTGTTGAGGTTGCTGGAGTTGATGTTAGAAATTATGATCTTGAGGTTTTAAGAGATGAAGTTTCCGTTGTTTTACAAAAGAATGTTTTGTTTAGTGGAACAATCTTACAGAATCTAAGATGGGGAAATGAAAATGCAACTTTAGAAGAATGTCAACAGGCTTGTCGTTTGGCTTGTGCAGATGAGTTTATTGAACGTTTTGAAGATGGTTATAATACTTATATTGAACAAGGCGGTTCTAATGTTTCTGGTGGTCAAAAGCAACGTTTATGTATCGCTAGAGCATTGTTAAAGAAACCAAAGATTTTAATTCTTGATGATTCAACGAGTGCGGTTGATACAGCAACTGATGCAAGTATTCAACAATCTTTTGCTAAGCATATTCCCGATACAACCAAGATTATTATTTCTCAACGTATTTCCAGTGTTGAACAAGCCGATCGTATTATTGTATTAAATGATGGTGTTGTAGATGGTTTTGCAACCCATGAAGAATTATTAAAAACAAATGATATTTATCAAAACATCTATGAAACACAAAAGAAAGGGAAGGAGGATGACTAATGAAAAGATTATTAAAAATGTTATGGAAAGAATATAAAATTCATTTAATTATTGTTTTTCTTTGTATTATTGCTAATGCGTATGCAACGGTTCAAGGAACATTATTTATGCAAACTTTAATTGATCATTATATTACACCTTTAATTGGTCAACCTAATCCTGATTTTACTGGTTTGTTTTATGCTTTGATAAGAGTTGCAGCTTTCTTTATGATGGGAGTTATATGTGCTTATGCATTTAGTAGGATTATGGTTAATGTCACACAAGGATTTTTAAGACATTTAAGAATTGAATTATTTGAACATATGGAATCATTACCAATTGCTTATTTTGATCGTACTTCACATGGTGATGTGATGTCTGTCTATACGAATGATATTGATACCTTAAGACAATTAATCAGTCAATCTATTCCACAATTAACATCAAGTTGCATTACCATTATCACAGTCTTTATTTCTATGTTAACATTAAGTATAACTTTAACATGTATCAGTCTTGTTATGTTATGTGTTATGGTATATGTATCACGAAAAATTGGAAGTTTATCGGGACATTATTTTGTTAAACAACAAAATGATATTGGTCGTGTTAATGGATATATTGAAGAAATGATTTCTGGTCAAAAAGTTGTGAAAGTCTTTAATCATGAAGAAAAAGCGATCGAAGATTTTAGAAATATTAATAATGATTTAAGAAATAGTGCTTATAAAGCAAATAAATTTGCGAATATTTTAATGCCAGTAACAATTCAAATTGGAAATTTCTCTTATATTATTTGTGCTGTTATTGGAGCAATTTTATCAATTAGTGGAGTTGTTGGAATTACAATTGGGACATTGGTTTCTTTTCTAACCTTGAATAAAAACTTCAATCAGCCAATTGGACAAATCTCTCAACAGATTAACAGTGTGGCTATGGCTCAAGCTGGGGCAAAACGTATCTTTGATTTACTTGATCAAAAAAGTGAAGATGATCAAGGGATTGTAACACTTTGTCGTGTAGAGTATGTTGATGGTCAAATGCAAGAAACATTAAAGCGTACCGGACATTGGGCATGGCGCCATCCTCGTACAAATGGTGAAATTGAATTGGTTGAGATGAAAGGTGATATTCGTCTTGAAAATGTTGATTTTGGTTATTTTGATGATCGTATGGTTTTACATGATCTCAATGTGTTTGCTGCACCTGGTGAAAAGATTGCTTTTGTTGGGGCGACTGGAGCCGGAAAGACCACAATTACTAATTTAATTAATCGTTTCTATGATATTCAAAAAGGAACGATTACGTATGATGGTATTGATATTAAATTGATTAAAAAAGATGATTTAAGAAAATCATTAGGAGTGGTTTTACAAGATACTCATTTATTTACGGGAACAATTATGGATAATATCCGTTATGGACGTTTAGATGCGACTGATGAAGAATGTATAGCTGCTGCTTCATTAGCTAATGCTGATACGTTTATTAAACATTTACCTGATGGTTATCAGACAATGTTGTCGGGTGATGGAAGTAATTTATCTCAAGGACAGCGTCAATTATTAGCTATTGCAAGAGCAGCAGTTGCTAATCCACCAGTCTTAATTCTTGATGAAGCAACATCTTCAATTGATTCAAGAACTGAAAAATTAGTTCAAGATGGAATGGATAAATTGATGCAGGGACGTACGACTTTGGTTATTGCTCACCGTTTATCAACAATTAAAAATAGTGATTGTATTATGGTATTGGAATTAGGTCGTATTATTGAAAGTGGTAATCATCAATCATTAATGAAAGAGAAAAAGAAATATTATCAATTATATACAGGGGCTATTGAAATGGATTAAGGTCAGTAGACCTTTTTCTTTATTGATAAAGATGGATAGCTATGATAGACTGCTTATATAAGAGAAAGTGAGTAGAAGATATGTCAAAAATATTAGTTTTAGCAGAAAAACCATCAGTAGGTAAGGATATCGCGAGAGTTTTAAATTGTCATAAGAAAATCAATGGAGCTTTAGAAGGCAATCAATATATTGTGACTTGGGCATTAGGACATCTTGTAACTTTAGCTGACCCAGAAAATTATGATCAAAATTATAAAAGCTGGAAGATAGAAGATCTTCCTATTATGCCTAAAAATATGAAATTAGTTGTTATTAAAAAGACGAATAAGCAATATCAAAGTGTGAAAGCACAAATGTTAAGAAAAGATGTTTCCCAAATTGTCATCGCAACAGATGCGGGAAGGGAAGGAGAACTGGTTGCTAGATGGATTATTCAAAAGGCTGGGGTTCAAAAACCTTTAAAACGTCTATGGATTTCATCAGTGACGGATAAAGCTATTCGTGATGGCTTTGCTCATTTAAAAGATGCAAAGGCCTATGAACCTTTATTTTATAGTGCATATAGTCGTAGTGTTGCTGATTGGCTTGTTGGCATCAATGCAACTCGAGCTTTAACCTGTAAATATAATGCGCAACTTGCTTGTGGACGTGTACAAACACCAACTCTTGCTATGATTGCTTTACAAGAAGATAAAATTCGTCATTTCAAACCTCAGGATTTTTATGGTATTCAAGTGAAAACATCAGATATTCATTGGACATGGCATGGTTTGAAGAATGAAACATATTTATTTGATGAAAAACAAATTGATCAAATCATACAAGATAATGAAAATCAATCTTTTCAAGTCAGTGATGTTACAAAAACATCCAAAAAGAAATATTCTCCACAATTATATGATTTAACTGAATTACAAAGAGATGCAAATAAAATATATGGCTATTCAGCAAAAGAAACATTATCAATCATGCAAAGTCTATATGAATATCATAAATTATTAACTTATCCAAGAACCGATTCCCGTTATTTAACAGATGATATCGTTCCAACTTTAAAAGAACGTTTAGAAGCTTCATTAGGTGGAAATCATGATCAAGTGATTCAAAAGATCTTATCTCAATCCATCAAAAAACAAGCACATTTTGTTAATAACAGTAAAGTCAGTGATCACCATGCAATTATTCCTACAGAACAAACAGCTTATTTAGGTGAATTGAATGAAAGTGAATTAAAAATATATGAGTTAGTTTTAAAAAGATTCTTAGCTGTTTTATTACCACCTTATGAATATGAACAAACAACTTTGACTGCTCATTTAGGTCATGAAACATTCATTGCTAAAGGGAAAAGAGAAAAGGTGAAAGGCTGGAAAGAAGTTTATGATATGCAAGATGATGAACAATTATTACCAATTGTTCAAGTAGGAGATAAACTTGAGATTGTTGATATCATCAAAACAAATGGTCAAACTCAGCCACCGGCTTATTTTAATGAAGCAACACTTTTATCAGCAATGGAAAATCCAGTTCGTTTTATGAATCATTCTAACCAAAAATTGAATCAGACATTAATTCAGACAGGTGGACTAGGAACGGTAGCGACTCGTGCTGATATTATTGAGAAATTGTTTAATACTTTTCTAATTGAAAAACATGGTCAAGATATTCATGTCACGCATAAAGGGAGACAATTATTGTCACTTGTGCCTGAGGATCTTCGTTCGCCAGAACTGACGGCTAGATGGGAATTACAATTATCTAAAATAGCGCAAAGAAAACTACACTCTCAAGAATTTATTAAAGAGATAAGACAATATACAGTTCGTATCATTGATGAAATTGAAAAGAGTGATGGTCAATTTAAACATGATAATATGACTCATAAAAAATGTCCTGAATGTGGAGAACCATTATTAGAAGTGAATGGTAAAAAAGGTAAGATGTTAGTATGTTCATCACGTGAGTGTCATTACCGTGAAACCCTGTCAGTTATTACCAATGCACGCTGTCCTCAGTGTCATAAGAAATTGGAACTGGTAGGTAAAGGGGATAAACAAATGTTTGTTTGTAAAACATGTGGATATCGTATTGGTATGAAGGCATTTCAAAAAGAACGTGAAGAAAGAAAGCAAACTGCTGGTAAAAGTGATGTTAAGAAATATTTACAAAAACAAAAGAAAGAAACACAGATGTCAGTTGATGATTCACCATTTGCCGCATTGTTAAATTTAAAAGATCAATTGAAATAGAAAAGAGGAAAACAATGGATATTATTGAAGCTATGAATGCCCGTCATTCTGTTCGTCATTATCAAAAGAAAGCGATCGAACAAGATAAGGTTGAACAGCTTTATCAAGAAATAGATCAAATCAATCAACAACATCATTTACATTTCCAGATGATCTTAAATGAACCACATGCTTTTGAAAGTTTCTTTGTTCATTATGGAAGATTTAAAAATGTACAAAATTATATTGCTTTAGTAGGTCATCAAGACGATCAAGAAAAAATTGGATATTATGGTGAAAGTCTTGTTTTAAAAGCTCAACAGATGGGATTAAATACTTGTTGGGTAGCAGCAACCTATAATCGTAAAAAAGTTCCTTGTCAAATCAATGATCATGAAGAACTCATTTGTATAATCACTATTGGTTATGGGGACAATTTAGGGAAACCACATAAAAATATGCCAATCGAAAAACTTTATACATGTCTTGATGAACCTACAGATTGGTTCATCAAAGGGATGGAAGCTGTCATGTTAGCGCCAACAGCAATGAATCAACAGAAGTTCTTTTTAACGCTTAAAGATGAACATGTTGAAATATCAAGTCATGGCAGTTATGCAAAGATTAATCTCGGTATTATTAAATATCATTTTGAAATCGGAGCTCATAAACAAGCGGATATTTGGATATAATAATTTGAGGTGCACATGAGTTGCGAAAATGCATACTCTATGATAGACTCAATATAGACAAATTGAAGAAGTAGAAAGGATGATATATATGTCAAACGTATTACATGTTAATAGTAGTGAATTTAATGACGTTGTTGCCAACAATGATTTGGTTTTTGTGGATTTCTTTGCAACTTGGTGTGGACCATGCAAAATGTTAGCTCCAAGTGTTGAAAAATTAGCGGATGAACATCCAGAAGCTAAAGTTTTAAAAGTAGATGTTGATCAAGAAAATGCTTTAGCTATGCAATTTGGTGTTCAATCTATTCCAACATTAATTGTATTCAAAAATGGGCAACCAGTTTCTCGTCAAATGGGATTTATGCCTTATGAAGCATTAGAAGATATGTTAAAATAAAAACACTTCACAATGAAGTGCTTTTATTTTACATAAAGGTTTAATCTTTTTTGATAACTCGCTTTTAAAATTATATCAGGTTCAGCCAAATATTGTGCTAACACATCAGCATCTTTTAAAATTTCACTATAAACATCATCAATGCGTTCTTTATCACTATGATTTTTAATTGCATTAGTAATGATGTTTTTTTCTTCTTCATTGAAATCTTCAAGCAAAGGTAAAAGCATTTGACTGCTACGACTGGCATGATCAAATGAAGAATGATTGATAAACTGAGCATAATCATGGAATAAACCAATGATACTAGCTAACTCTATATCAAGGTGTTTTTTTAATGCAAATTCTTGAGTGAGTGTACTGACTTGTAGGCTATGAAAATAAGCTTTTTGTTTATAAATACCATGACATTTTTCTTCAATTGTTTGAAAGAAAATATCTTTTAAGTTTTGATATCGATTCATCGTCTTAACCCCTTTGGATAAAGATTTTTTGCCTGATGTTGACTTTCTTTATAGAAAGAAAGTGGATAATCTTCAACAAAAATCACACCATAACCTTTCTGATTGCTGCCTTCTATTGCTTCTCCATGCATATATTGTCTAACCTTTAAATCATTTTCATGGAAAGTATATGATTGTTTAACATCCTCATGATGTAAAGTCAAGGCTAAAGCAAGACTTGGTTCAAAGCGATTTTTCTTACATTCCCCTAAATATAAACCGTTTCTTAGAACTCTTATCCCTTTGAGTTCGGGAAATTGAGGAAGTAGGGCATAGATATGATTGTTGTTATCGTAGAGATATTGTGGGGCTTTGAGATTGAGGTATTGTGAGTAAAAGTCTTGTACTAACTTTTGATTTTGTTTTGAGATAGTTGGTTTTAAGGCTTTTACTTTTGTAGTAGCAGCTTCACCATGTTTTTGGATCAAGGCGATAAAATGTCCCTCACCTTGATAATGATGAGGATATAAACGAATTGCTTCCTCCATATCGATTCCTGGCATCATACCATGACTCTTTTTAAGAGGAATTAAGGAACAATCATATTGATCTAAAAGATATTGAATTTGTTGTTCATTTTCAATGGTATTATAAGTACAAGTTGAATAAATCAATTGTCCTCCAGGTTTTAATAATAACATAGCTGCATCTAACAATTGTATTTGAATATATGCACATTCATTGACCTTTTCTATTGACCATGTTTCAATCGCCTGATCATTTTTTCTAAACATTCCCTCACCACTACAAGGTGCATCCAAAATAATCTTATCAAAGAAACCAGGGAGAGTCTTAGTCAATTGCAAAGGATCACAATTGGTTACAATCGTATTTTGTAAAGCAAATCTTTCGACATTCTCGGAAAGAATTTTTGCCCGCAAAGAAACAATATCATTAGCAATCATAAGACCTTGCTGAGATAAACGACTAGCAACTGCACAAGTTTTTCCACCTGGAGCAGCACACATATCTAAAATATAGTCATCTTCTTTCACATCTAAAAAATGAGAAACAAGCATTGCACTTGGTTCTTGGATATAATATGCTCCACAAGCAAAAAAAGGAGATTTCCCTAAAGGATAATGCTCATAATCAAAATAATAACCATCCTTCACAACAACATGAGGTTTGATATACTCTTGATTCAAATAATCTAAAACATTCTTTTTTTGTGGATTTAAATAAAATGCTTTAATATTTGGTTGTGTTAAAGAAACCATAAAATCATCATATTCATCTTTTAAGATGTCTTTCATCTGTTTTTCAAATAATTCATTCATCATATTCACCTTTTATCATTATACAAACCAAAAGGGGATGTGTAAATCAAAAAAGTATGTTAAAATCATATTGGTGATAAAAATGACAAGATGTGGATGGGCATATAGTGATGAATTAAGAGAATATCATGATCATGTTTGGGGAATACCACAACATGATGAGGTTCAATTATATAAGATGTTAATATTAGAAGGATTACAGGCGGGATTAAGCTGGGAAATTATTTTAAAGAAAGAAAAGGCATATGAACAAGCAATTGATGGCTTTGATTATTTAAAGATTGCGCAATATGATGAAACTAAATATGAAGAATTAATGCAAACACCTTTATTAATCAAAAATAAATTAAAGATGAGAGCCATTATCAGCAATGCTCAGGCATTTATGAAAGTTCAAGAAGAATTTGGAAGCTTTGATCAGTATATTTGGTCTTATGTTGATTTTCAGCCAATCAAGCATCATTATGCATCATCAAAAGATGTTCCATCATATGATGAACTTTCACAAAAGATATCTCAAGATTTAAAGAAACGTGGTTTTAAGTTTGTTGGACCAACAATTATCTATAGCTATCTACAAGCTATTGGAATTTATAACGATCATGAAATTAATTGTGATTTCTATTGATTTTTATGAAAATATATACTATAATAGATGAGCAAGTTCGTTATGCCCGAGTGGCGAAATTGGTAGACGCACAGCACTCAAAATGCTGCGATCTAGGTCATGTCGGTTCGAGTCCGACCTCGGGTACCATCTATTTAAATAACTGATACGTGATGTATCAGTTTTTTTGTGCTTTGAAATGAAAAAATTGATTGTATTTTATAAATAGTCTTTCAAACATCTTTCATGTTTATTTGACAAAGTTTTCTTTATTATGAGAAATTATAGCAAATTATGAGTAAGAAAATAGACAAAATTATGATGAATTTCTTGAAGATGATACAAATTTCTATGAATTATTTTAAAAACATGTAAAATGAAGTTAGGAGGTGTAGAGATATGCTATTAGAACATATATTAGATTGTGTAAATGATATTTATGAAGATGTGATGGAAGGGGCTTCACCTGAGTTGATGAATGTTTTGAAGCAATTAGAGGAAGAAGCTCATGATTCATCTGTAGATTTAACCAAAAAAGCGATTATGTTATCGATGACATTATGTATGAGTCAATTAGAGTTTGATGATGATTTATTTGAAGGTTTATTGTTAGAAAATCTGGATCATTTTGTTAAACATATACCAGATATGAAAAAGACAATGTCTTTAAGAATTGAATTAAGAGGTCTTGAAAAGAATGTTAATCGTGTGATTAAGGTGCCTTATGGTATGGTGTTAGCTGATTTGGCTTATTTGATTTTAGCGAGTATGAATGCTGAAGGTGAACATTTATTTACTTTTATTAGTGATGAAGGAAAATATGGATGTGATCAATGTGATGGTGAAATGATTGATGGTTATGCAGCAGATATGACAATTGCTGATTTATCATTGCATGAAGGAAGTCATTTGGTTTTATGGTATGACTTTGGCGATGATTATTTCTTTGATATTCATGTTATGGATGTTGATGAACATAATGATATTCAATCATTAGATGATTTAAAGGTTTTAGCTGGTGAAGGTTATGGAATTTGGGAAGATGAACATCAATTGTTAGAACTTTATTATGAAAATCAAGAAGAATTTTTAAGAGTCGTTAGTGAGATGGGATTGAATGAAGATGATTTTATTTTAGAGGACTTTGATGTAGATGATGCTAATGAATTCTTATTAGATAATTATGAATTCTTAAAAACATCTTATGAAGTTTATGATGAAGATGTTTATTAATGATAAAAAAATTTAAAATATACATAACGCCCTTTCAAATCTCAACAACAATTCATCTTTATTTACCACAAGAATATCAACAAAGTCATGAATTATATCCAGTGATTTATATGTTTGATGGTCATAATTTATTTTCTGATTATGATGCGACTTATGGTAAATCATTGAATATGGAAAAATTTTTAAATCAATATTCACAAAAGATGATTGTTGTGGGTATTGAATGTAATCATGAAGAAAATAGACGATTAATAGAATATTGTCCTTATTATGTTAATCATTCTTTACTAGGTGAAATAAAAGGTGAAGGAGATCAGCTGATAAAATGGATTGTCTATGAATTAAAGCCTTATATAGATGAACATTATCGAACAGATATATCACGTGATGCAACGATGATTGCTGGATGTTCAATGGGTGGATTAATGGCTTTATATGCTGTAAGTTGTTATAATCGTTATTTTTCTAAAGCCGCTTGTTTGTCACCATCTATTGGAGTAGGTTTTGAATTATTAAAGAAAGATGCTCAAGATTCTCAAATGGATGAAAATACAAAAATCTTTATGAGCTGGGGAAGTGATGAATCACGTAATAAAACAGGACTTGCCTATGCCACATCCCGTTATCTAGAGCTTTCCTATCTTTATACAAATAAGAATGTAAAGACCTATCCCTATCTATATGTTCATGGAAAACATAATGAAGAATCATGGGGACAACAGCTACAAATTTTTATGGATTATTTATGGAACTAAAAAAAGCGTACACCTACGCTTTTTTTGTTTTCTTGGCTTCTAACCATAACATGTGTAAAACTTCTATAAGCATTTTTCTAGTTTTAGCATCAAGTAAGGTTAACTCTTTAATCGCATTTAAAATATGTTTATAAGAAATATGCGATAAATCAGAAAATGTATAAAGATTTAAAGAATCAAATAATCCAAACATAGATTCAACAAACTGATGTTTTTCTTCATCACTGAGCTTTTCTAAAAACAAGATTACTTTAATTGCAAATTGAACACTTTCATAAGAAAGCTCATCTTCTTTAAAATGATAGGGACCAATATCCCAAGAAAATCCATTATGTTGCAGCATTCCAGTAAAATGACTATGAACAACCGTATATTCTTCTTCATGTCCTAAAACAATTCCAAAGAAAGAATAATGAGGAATATAACTATGAATTCTAGGTAACATTTCTTTATATTCAGATGACAACATAATTTCATCTTGAAAACCAGGACCATCAAAATTATCAATCTTTAAAATTCTTTGCTTAGTTTCTTTTTGACAAAAACATCCGGCATACATTGCTAAATTACCACCTTTAGAATGTCCAACTAACCAAATCGGACGTTTCTTTTGATATTGAAAATGTTTTTTTAAACGTTGCCATAATGATTTATCTAAATATTTATTTTGAAGTGAAGATAACAAACTATGTGACGATTGAAAGGAAGCAACATACTCTAAATATTCAACCGATGAAACTTGAGCTGGCACAACATTCTCACATAACATTAAAAAATCTTCATGCCAACCAATCAAAGAATCATCAGTTCCACGATAAGCAACTACCAGTCTTTGATCTTCTAATAATAAAGTCATGGCAGAAAATTGTTTAATTAAGTTTTTATCAATATCATTAACATAGCTCAGTATTTGAATATTTTGATAACGCGGACTATGGGCCATCTTTTCAAATAATTCATGACTTTCAATTAAAATAGGTCGTAATTCTTCTTCACTTAATTCTTGATTTCTTTTTTCGTAAAGTGAGAAAGCATCTTTTAAAGTTAAAGGATGATGCCAATCTAGATCGATGATCGTATCTAAATTCACATAGGCTAATTCACTAAATATTAAACTGTCAATTTCATTATAGGGGAATTGAATTGGAGAAAGATCACCACGTAAATCTATATAATCAATAATTGTATTTAACATAAGGCACCTCCCTTTATATTGTAGTCATTCTACATGATTTTCTTACAAAAATCAAATAAGCTGTTCATAAGTTATTCATCTCAATGTGAAAATTGTCAAATATAAAAGATTATTTGCTAAAAGGATAAAAATATGATACTCTTACAAAGAAGGAAGTGAATTTATGAAAGTTTTTGATAATAAGTATTTACGAAGAATTGTTATAAGCATTCAATTTATTACAATGGTTTTATTAATGGTGATGGCTTATAATGTTCAGTTTATTCCAATGACATATTTAATTGGAATTGGTGTAGCTTTTTTAGTTGTTTTAATCGGTGAATATTTTTTAATCTTTTGTAAAAAAGAACGTAGTAAACGTTCTTTAATCACACAAATATTGAGTTTGATTTTGAGTTGTTTCATGATTGTTGCTTCTTTTTATGTGTATAGAACAGGAGAAACGGTTAATCTCATGAGTGAGAGTAAATTTCAAACCCGTGCCATCTCAGTCATTGTTTTAAAAGATTCACCAATTAAAAATGAACGTCAGCTTCCCAAACATACAACGGGTTATATTTCATCTATAGATCCAACGAGTATGAGTTATGCAACCAATGAAATTGAAAAAAATGTAGGAAATATTCAATTAAAAGATTTCAAAGACTTTACAGCTTTAGTTAAAGCATTGAATAGTCAAACAGTAGATGCTATTGTTTTAGATGAAGCTTTTAGAAGTTTAGTAGAACAAAGTTTTAAAACTTTTAGTGAAGATACAAGGGTGATCTATCAGGTTAAAAAAGATGAAAGTGCAGTTAATGCTAAGAGTGTGAATGTCACTGAAAAGCCATTTTTGGTTTATATTAGTGGTAATGATGAATATGGTGGTTTATCAGCTGTTTCTCGTAGTGATGTGAATATGTTGGCGGCTGTTAATCCAACAACAAAGCAAATTCTTTTAATCAGCATTCCTCGTGATACATATTATCCTTTACATATGAATGGACAATTAGATAAATTCACGCATGCAGGAATTTATGGTTTACAAGAAAGTATTGATACATTGAAGGATATTGTTAATGAAGATATTAATTATTATGTTCGTATGAATTTTACATCTTTTGTTAAGATTGTTGATGCGATTGGGGGAATTACAGTTAATTCACCAGCTGAATTTACAACTAAGATTGGTAAGTATAAGATTAAAAAAGGTGAGAATAATTTAAATGCTAAACAAGCATTAGCTTTTGTTAGAGAAAGAAAATCTTTTGCTGATGGGGATTTTGCGAGAGGTAGAAATCAACAAAGAATGATTGCTGCAATTGTAAAGAAAGTTGCTTCACCAGCTATCTTGACTTCATTTTCTTCTGTCTTGGATACAGTAAGTCAAAGTGTTGAAACAAATTTATCTAGCAATGATATCAATGCTTTGGTACAAATGCAATTATCTCAAATGCCATCTTGGGATATACAGTCTTATCAAATTTTAGGTGAACCACAATCTCAACCTTGTTATTCAATGGGTGGAATAAGTGCTTCTGTCATTGTTCCACAAAAAGAATCTATTGAACAAGCAACAAAGTATATAGATCAGTTAATGAGTAATGAAAAGGTTGTTACAGAAGCAGGAAATTTAGACCAATAAAGGAGATTTTATGAAAGAAACAATTTTGTTATATCATGTCAATGATGAAATTAAAGTTAAAATTAATGAAATTGCAACATCTTTAAAGATTGATATTCGTATCATTGAAGATGATGAGATTTATGAAACAATGGGATATCTTTTAAAGATGGAGGGTTATGAAAAATCAATTCCACAACAAGTTGATTTTGATATGAGCCAAGAATTTGTATTCTTTGCTGGAATGAGTGATCAACAATTAGATATTCTTTTACAATTATTTAAAATGAATAAAATCCCACCAATTCCTTATAAAGCTATGTTAACTCAACATAATATCAATTATACATTTGTACAACTCTATCAAAGTGTTAGTCGTGAATATCACGAAATGAAACAAATGAATGCTTAAAAACCTCATTGAGGTTTTTTTGTATGAAAAAATCCTAAGCAGTTGCATACTTAGGATCACAAGTTAAATTCATTTGTAAATTACGAAGGGTTGCCATATCTTTATTACTTAAAATAACTGTTGAATGAATTTCACAGTCTTTTAATAATGGTAAGACTTCTAAACATTTTCTTGCATTAGGTTCATCGGATGAAGCAATTGTTAATGTCAATAACACTTCATCAATATCTAATAATGGGTTTTTAATATTTAAATAATTATTCTTTAAAGAAAGAATAGAATGTAACATGTTTGGTGAAATTAATTCAATTTCTTGATTAATGCCTGCTAAATATTTTAAAGCGTTTAATAGCGCAGCACTTGAAGCTCTTAATAAAGAAGAAGTTTTTCCACTAATCAGGCTGCCATCATTTAATTCAATAGCACAAGCTGGAACTTGTCTTTCTTCAGCTAATTTTTTAGCTATAATCGCACATTTACGATTTTTTGCATCAACATTAGCTTGAGACAATAACATTTGCATCTTCTCTAAAGATTTGGTATTAATCTTTCCACTCACATAATCAACTTGAGCGTGATAATAACGTCGAACAATCTCACGACAACTTGCATCTTTTGCTGCTTCATCATCGATAATTGCATATCCAACCATATTAACTCCCATATCAGTTGGTGAAGCATAAGGTGATTCACCAAAAATCTTTTTAAACATTGCATTTAAAACTGGGAAGATTTCTATATCACGATTATAATTGACCGTTGTTTCATTGTATTTTTCTAGATGAAATGGGTCAATCATATTGACATCATTTAAATCAATAGTAGCTGCTTCATAAGCCAAATTAACTGGATGTTTTAATGGTAAGTTCCAAATTGGAAATGTTTCAAACTTCGCATATCCAGCATTAATGCCATGTAAATGTTCATGGTATAACTGTGATAAACAAGTTGCCATTTTTCCTGAACCAGGTCCTGGAGCCGTTACAACAACTAATGGTTTAGAAGTTATAATATAATCATTTTTTCCAAATCCCTCAGGTGAAATAATATGATCAACATCATGTGGATATCCTTCAATTGGATATTGCATAAAGACTTTAATTCCACGATTTTCTAATTTTAGCTTAAAAGTATCAGCTGCATTTTGATGTTGATATTGAGTAATTGTTACACTCCCTACGTATAATCCTACTCTTTCGTATTCACCAATTAATCTAATTACTTCATCATCATAAGAGATTCCCAAATCCCTTCTGACTTTATGTCTTTCTAAATCTTTTGCACAAACAGCAATAATCACTTCAACTTTATCTTTTAAAGTCAATAACATCTTTAATTTACTATCAGGTTCAAAACCAGGTAAAACTCTTGAAGCATGATTGTCATCAAATAATTTTCCCCCAAATTCCAAGTAAAGTTTATTGTCAAATTGAGCAATTCTTTCTTGAATATGTTTTGACTGAAGTTCTACATATAATTCATTACTAAATGCCTTTTTCATTCTCTTTCACTCCTAGCTAACATTATATATAAAATAAGCGGAAAATAAAGATAATAATAATATTTTATTACATTAATAAATAATTATATACATAATTGGTGTGACCTCGATAAATCTTGAATTTATCAAAAGTTTTTTCATCCATGATGGTAACAAAATTTATCGAAAATATGCTTTTTCATTTTTGGCGTGGGTTGTTATTGAGGGGGAAATGTGATATATTGTAAAAGATAAAATACGTATAAAGGAGTCTAATTATGTTTAGTATGGTCTTTTTAAGAATCGTTCTTAATTTTATTGTTGGTTTTATTGTAGTGATGGTAGTTATGCCTAAATCTATTCAATTTTTAAAGAAATTAAAATTTGGTCAAGTTGAAAGGGAAGAAGGGTTAGCGTCTCATAAGGCAAAAGGTGGAACGCCAACAATGGGAGGTATTGTCTTTATTTTAGCTTCTATTGTTGTTGTATATGTTTTAAATTTTTCATTTTTTCAAAATCCTTATGTTAATTTATTGACTTTTGCTTTTCTAGGATTTGGATTAATTGGTTTTTTAGATGATTATTTAATTGTTGTGAGAAAGACAAATGAAGGTTTAAAACCAATTTATAAATATGCTTTGCAATCAGTTGCAGCTATTGCTTTTTACTTATTAGCAAAATATTTTATTCCTGATTTTAATTCTATGATTACTATTCCTTTACTACATATGGAAGTGGATTTAGGATGGTTTTATCCTGTTTTGGTTTATTTTATGTTTACTGCTGGTAGCAATGCTGTTAATTTAACTGATGGGTTAGATGGTTTAGCAACCGGACTTTCAATTACTGCAACATCAGTCTTTGTTATTTTTGCAATTATGAATAAAAATTATGAAATTGCGATTTATGCTATGGTCATTGTTGGAGCTTTGCTTGGATTTATGTATTTCAATTATCATCCTGCTCGTATTTTTATGGGTGATACAGGATCACTTGCTTTAGGTGGTGTTTTAGCTGCTTTAGCTGTGTTAACTCATCAAGAATTGTTATTTATTTTAATTGGTGGGGTTTTCTTGATTGAAACATTGTCTGTTATTATTCAAGTTGTTTCTTTTAAAACAAGAGGAAAAAGAGTGTTTAAAATGGCTCCTATTCATCATCATTTTGAAATGCTTGGATGGAGTGAACAACAAGTGGTTATTTCATTTTGGTTTTTAGGATTTATTTGTGGAATTATTAGTATTGTGTTAGGGGTTATGTAAAATGTTAAAGGGGAAAAAAGTTTTAGTATTAGGCTTAGCTAAGAGTGGTCAAGCTGCTGTTGAATTGTTGGATAAGATGCATGCCACAATCACTGTAAACGAATTTGCATCAAGAGAAAAAATAGCGTGTTATGATGATTATGTGAATCGTGGAATTGAGATGGTCGTTGGTGGACATCCTGATGAACTTTTTGAAAGAGATTTTGATTTTGTTGTAAAAAATCCAGGAATTAACTATCATAAACCTTTTATCTTACGTTTAAAAGAACGTGGTATTCCTGTTTATACAGAAATTGAATTAGGTTATCAATTAGCTAAACATCAAAACTATATTGCAATTACTGGAACAAACGGAAAAACAACAACTGTTACATTAATTGATAAAATCTTACGTGATGCTAAGCATCTAGTCAGTTTAGCAGGAAATGTTGGGACACCATATAGTTCATTAGTCTTAGAAAATAATCTTTTAGAAAATAAAAATCAAGATGTGGTTTTAGAAATGTCAAATTTTCAATTGTTAGATATTGACACTTTCCATCCCCATATTTCTACTATTATTAATTTAACGCCTGATCATTTAGATTATATGGTGTCACTTGATGAATATTATGCTTCGAAAACACGTATTTATATGAATCAGGATCAAAATGATTATTTTTTAGAAAATAAAGATGATCCTATTTTACAAGAATATTTAAAACGTTATCCAGTTCCAGCTTCTATTTTGACTTTCTCACTTGTTGAAGAAGCTGATTGTATGATTCAAGATGAAGCTATTTATTTTAAGGGAGAACATATTATTGATTTAGATGAAATCAAGATTGTAGGTCGTCACAATATTCAAAATATGATGATTGCGATTATGGCTTGTGCATTATCAGGAGTCGATAAGAAATGTATTCATGATACTTTAGTTCATTTTATGGGGGTTGAACACCGTATAGAGTTTGTAAGAGAATATCAAGGGGTCAAATATTACAATGATTCAAAGGCGACTAATACAGATGCAGCTATTATTGCTTTAAAAGCTTTTGAAAAACCTGTTATTTTATTAATGGGTGGTCATGAAAAAGGACTTGATTTATCTGAAATGTCAACTTATCAAGATAAAATACAAGCATTAATATGTTTTGGGGCAGCTAAAGAAAGGTTCGCTAAAGAAATGCATTGTCCTTTAACTTATGTCGAAGAACATATGAAAGATGCAATTTTAAAAGCTAAAGAAATTGCAAAAGATGGAGATATTGTTTTACTTTCTCCTTCGACAAGTTCTTATGATGAATTTAGTGGTTATGAAGAAAGAGGAAATGTATTTAAACAAATTGTGAATGAATTTTAAGAGGATGTGGAAACATCTTCTTTTTACTTACAATTTTGTAAGGTCAAAAGACGTTAAATTCATGTATAATAAAAACAGAGGTGATGATAGTCATGAGAATATTAATTGTGGAAGATGATCAGGATTTATGTCAAGAGTTGAAATTGTTATTGGATAATGCTGGATATGATGGGATGATTTTAAAAGATTTTGAACATGCTAAGGAAGAAATTTTAGCACTTTGTCCAGATCTTGTTTTATTAGATATTACAATTCCCTTTATGAATGGAGAATTGCTGTTAAAGGAATTAAGAAAAGAAACACAGATTCCAATTATTATGGTGACGAGCCAAAATAATGAAGTCGATGAGGTTTTAAGTATGAGCTATGGGGCGGATGATTATATTTGTAAGCCTTATAATCCAACTTTATTATTGTTAAGGATTGAAGCGGTTTTAAGACGGGTTCATCGAAAATTGAATCATTATACTTATCGTGATTTGGTTTTAATACCCGATCGTGGGGTTGTAAAATGTCATGATGAAATGCTGATCTTAACTAAAAATGAGATGCTTATTTTAAAATATTTGATTATTCATCAAGGGCAAATTGCCTCACGTGAAGAAATTATGATGGATTTATGGGATAGTGAAGAATTTGTTGATGATAATACTTTAACAGTTAATGTGAGTCGTTTGCGTCAAAAGCTAAGAAGCATTGGTTATGGTGATGTGATTGAGACAAGGAAAGGATTAGGGTATATATTGGTATGACAATGAAAGACTATCTTCAAGACAAGGCTTTTATATTTTTATTTTATGGTATGATGGTTGTTATGACATTGTTGATGTTATTGGCTTTTCATGTGAATATATCTTTAATTATTTTGATTATGGGAATTGATTTTTGGTTTATAAGTATCATTGAGGTTTTTGATTATCAAAGGAAAAAACAATTTTATACAAATTATTTATCACAGTTAAAGATGTTAGAAGAAAAGTATTTGATTTGTGAACTCATCAAAGAACCTTCTTTTTTAGAAGGAAGAATTCTTTATCAATCATTATATGATATTAATAAGTCTATGTTAGAGAAAATTAATGATTTATCAATGAATATGGAAGATTTTAAAGATTATGTTGAGATGTGGATTCATGAAGTAAAGATTCCCTTATCGCATCTCACTTTGACTGTTCATAATCACAAGAGTGAAGTATCATTACAAATTCTTGAACAAGTTCGTAAACTAGAAAATCAGGTTGATCAGATTCTTTATTATGTACGTAGTCAAAGTGCCCAAAAAGATTATCTTGTGAAAAATAATCATTTGTCACAAATGATAAAAAATGTCATTGTGAAAAATAAAGATTATTTTATTTTTCATCAATTAAAAATAAAATTAAAAGATTTAGATTATGAAGTTGTTACGGATATGAAATGGTTTGAATTTATTGTGAATCAAGTTTTAAATAATAGTTTTCAATACAGCAAAAATACAAGTGATTCCTATATTGAAATTTCTGCTTATGAAAATCAAGAAGCAATTGTTTTATCAATCTATGATAATGGGATTGGGATTTGTGCTTCTGATTTACCACGAGTCTTTGAAAAATCTTTTACTGGAGAAAATGGTCGTAAGCATAAAAAATCTACAGGAATGGGACTTTATATTTGTCATAAGCTTTGTGAATGTCTAGGGCATACTATGACAATTGAATCAAAAGTGAATCAATATACAAAAGTAAATATTATTTTTTATAAGAATCATTATTATCATATGGATGAAGTGACAAAATTGTAAGGTTATGTTAGGAACATCGATGGCAACATATATATAAATTAGACATAATGAAGATGACAAAGGAGGAAGGTTATATGGAACCTATTTTAAGAATTGAAAATATTGATAAATATTATGGTAATAAGTCAAATCTAACAAAAGCTTTAAGTCATTTATCATTGCATGTCAATAAAGGTGAATTTGTTGCGATTATGGGTGCAAGTGGAAGTGGAAAGACCACTTTATTGAATTGTGTATCAACGATTGATAAAGTAACTGCTGGTCATATTTATATTGGTCAAACAGATATTACTCAGTTAAAGGGTAATGCTTTGAATCGTTTTCGTCGTGAGGAACTTGGTTTTATCTTTCAAGATTTTAATTTGCTTGATACTTTAACAGCATATGAAAATATTGCTTTGGCTTTATCAATTCAAAAAGTTGCTGCAAAAACAATTGAAAAGCGAGTTCAACAAATTGCTCAGGCTTTAAATATTGAGGATGTTTTAAATAAATTTCCTTATCAAATGTCAGGTGGACAAAAACAACGTGTTGCTTCAGCAAGAGCTTTGATTACCAATCCACAATTAATCCTAGCTGATGAACCAACTGGAGCCTTAGATTCCCGTTCATCACAAATGCTACTTTCAAGTTTACGTCAATTAAATGAACAATTAGAGGCAACCATTATGATGGTCACTCATGATGCCTTTAGTGCCAGTTATGCTTCACGTGTGGTTTTTATAAAAGATGGTCAAATCTTTAATGAGTTATTAAGAGGCGATAAAAAACGTAAAGAGTTCTTTGATGATATTATTGATGTTGTGACATTACTTGGAGGACAATAAGATGTTATTGAGACTCTCTTTAAGAAATATCAAACGTAGTTTAAAAGATTATACGATTTACTTCTTTACGTTAGTTTTAGGTGTTGCGATTTTCTATTTATTTAATTCTATTGAAAGTCAAAGTGTGATGATGGATGTTTCCTCATCTACTCGTGAAATTATTAAAATGATGGTTAATTTCTTGTCAGGTGTTAGTGTCTTGGTATCTTTTATCTTAGGTTTCTTGATTATTTATGCAAGTCGTTTTTTGATGAAAAGACGTCATAAAGAATTTGGAATCTATATGATACTTGGAATGGGAAAACGACAAATCTCTTGGATTTTATTATGTGAAACTTTTTTGATTGGACTTGTTTCATTGGGGTTTGGTTTATTGATAGGGATTGCTTTATCGCAAGTGATGAGTATTTTTGTAGCAAATATGTTTGAAGCTGATATGACCCGCTTTGAATTTATCTTCTCATCATCAGCTACTTTCAAAACAATTCTTTATTTTGGGGTTATTTATGTTATTGTGATGATTTTTAATACGTTTTCAATTGGACGTCAGCAATTGATTGATTTGTTGTTGTCTAAGCGTAAAAATGAACAGATCAAAGCTAAAAATACTTGGCTTTGTACATTGGTTTTTCTTTTATCTATTGGGATGCTAGGTTATGCTTATTATTTAGTAACAGCAGGAGTGACACAATTAGATAGTGCAGATAAAATTTTTATTCCAATTGCTTTAGGGATTAGTGGGACATATCTTTTGTTTTGGTCATTATCAGGTTTTATTTTGAAAATCATGATGTTTTATAAAAAGC
Source organism: Longibaculum muris (assembly GCF_004343035.1). Lineage (GTDB taxonomy): Bacteria > Bacillota_I > Bacilli_A > Erysipelotrichales > Coprobacillaceae > Longibaculum > Longibaculum muris. Next base: position 8,772 of record NZ_SMCQ01000002.1, on the reverse strand, counting down.
ATTATTTCAAAGGTTTAAATAGTTTTGTTGTGAGACAATTTAGCTCACAAATGAATACAACAGTTTTTTCTATGAGTCTTATTTGTTTGATGTTATTTACAACCATTTGTGTTTTATCAAGCGGGATAGCTTTAAAAAATGCTGTGACTTCAAATATGCAAGAATTCACACCAGTGGATATTTATCTTGAAAAGAATTGGGATTTGGCAGGTCAAAATGCGAATGGAAAACAATATACTCAAGGTGAAATTGCTGATTCGCATATAAGTATTGCCGAGACTTTCCGTCAATTAGATTTTTCTATTGATAAATATTTTAAAGATGTTTGTACCGTCAATACATATGCAACCAATGATTTAACGTTGAAAGATACTTTAGGAAAAGCCTTCCCATCAATCAAACAAAAATATACATTTTTAAATACCGATATGGCTGAAAATATTATGCGTATAAGTGATTATAATCAGATTGCTAAAAGATATGGTCAAAAACAATTTCAACTTTCAGATCATCAATATATGATTGTTGCTAATTTTGATAATATGGTAGCAATAAGAAATCAAGGTTTAAAAGCGAATAGTCCTATTCAGCTGCTTAATCAAACATACACTCCTAAGTATCAAACGTGTCAAGATGGCTTTGTTGTTCCTTCTTCCAATGAAAGCAACTCAGGAATTATCTTGGTGCCAGATCAAGCAGTTAATGAAAGTATTCGTGCGCAAAATATTATGATTGCTAATTATAAGGCTAATGATAAAGCCGGGTGTCAAGCAATTGAAGATAAGATTATTGCCCTTGATCAACATCCTTATAGTAAAAATACAAATCTTGATGCAATCACACGTATTTCGATTTATGAAGGGAGTGTCGGAATTGGAGCAATGGTAATTTTCATTGGAATTTATATTGGCGTTGTTTTCTTGATTTCGAGTGCAGCTTTATTGGCATTGAAGGAATTAAGTGAAAGTGCTGATAACAAAGAACGTTATACGATGCTTAGAAAAATTGGAACAGATGAAAAAATGATTCAAAAAGCTTTGTTTAAACAGATTGCTTTATTCTTTGTTGCTCCATTGATGGTAGCAATTGTTCATTCAGTTTTTGGAATTCAATTTTGTACATATATTATTTCAACATTTGGGAAACAAAATTTATTACCATCAATTATAGCTACGGTTATCTTTATCATTTTGATTTATGGTGGTTACATGATGGTGACGTATTATTCAAGTCGAGCTATGTTAAAAGATTAAGAAGATGTCTAAGGCATCTTCTTTTTTGTATGTTCTTTTCATATGTTTAAATGATGGAGGAATCACCATGAAAACAAAAAGAATCATTATTTTAACCTTAATTATCGTCATCTTTGGATTAATAAGTGTTTATAGTTCTTCCCATGTCTGGGCACTTTATAAATATGATGACTCCTTATATTATATTAAACGTCAAGCGATTTTTGCTTGTATTGGGATTATTGCGATGTTTATAACATCACGGATTGATTATCATCTTTATAAAAAATATTATAAACCAATTATTTTAGTTTGTTTTCTATTATTGATATTAGTTTTAATTCCTGGTTTAGGGGTTGTTAGAGGAGGGAGTCGTAGTTGGTTTAATTTTGGTATTTTTGCTTTGCAGCCTAGTGAGTTATTTAAGATTGGAATGATTATTTTTGCGGCTGTATACATTGAAAAAAACTATTATCATATGAAGAAATTGAAATACAGTTTAAAGTTGTTGCTTGTGATGGGACTAGGTTTTTTATTGATTATGTTACAACCGGATTTTGGTAGTGGAATTGTTATGGCATGTAGTATTGTTGTTATGATTATTGTTTCACCTTTTCCTTTTATTTATTTTGTCTTTTTAGGGGTCTTAGGGGTAGTGGGAATTGTTTTTATGATTCTTTCTGCACCATATCGAATGAAACGTATTTTATCTTTCTTAGATCCTTTCCAAGATCCTTTAGGAAGTGGTTTTCAAGCTATTCAAGCTTTGTATGCAATTGGTCCAGGAGGTTTGTTAGGTGTAGGTTTTGATAAAAGTATTCAGAAGCATTTTTATTTACCTGAACCACAGACTGATTTTATTTTTGCGATTGTTGCAGAGGAATTTGGTTTTTTAGGAGGGATTATTTTAATTGGTCTTTATTTATGTTTGTTTAAAACAATTTTACAAGTGAGTAAAAATGTCAAAGATTTGTTTGGAAGTCTTTTGATGATAGGAATTGTTTCTTTGATTGGAATTCAAACATTAATTAATTTAGGTGTTGTTGTGGGATTGTTCCCAGTAACCGGAGTTACATTACCATTGATGTCATATGGAGGAACAAGTTTAACAATTACTTTAATGAGTATAGGAATTTTAATTAATATCTCGAAATCTGCAAATTGTGTGCTATAATAAACAATGGGAGTGATAAAAATGAAGATAATTGTTAGTGCAGGGGGAACGGGTGGACATTTATATCCCGCGTTAGCTCTTGTTGAATATATAAAGACACAAGATATAAAGGCTGAATTTTTATTTGTTGGAACAACGGATCGTTTAGAATCACAAGTGGTTCCACAAAAAGGCTATGCTTATAAAGGATTAAAAGTAAAAGGGTTGGTTGGCAATCCTTTACAAAAAATAAAGAACGCTATGATTTTTGTGAAATCTTTAAAAGAATCTAAAAAAATATTGAAGGAATTTCAACCAGATATTGTTGTAGGATTTGGGGGATATCCAAGTGCTTCAATTGTTTTAGCTGCAGCAAAGATGAATATTCCTACAATGATTCATGAACAAAATTCAATTATTGGATTAACCAATAAAATTTTAATAAAAAAAGTTGATAAGATTGTATGTTGTTATGAAAAGGCGTATAATGAATTTCCTCATGATAAGACAGTTTTATTAGGAAATCCTCGTGCGAGTGTTGTGACTCATCAAAAAATGCAGGATATTCATGATATTTACAACATTCCTTCCTCACGAAAAACAGTTGTTATTGTGATGGGAAGTCTAGGTTCTTCATCAGTTAATAAAGTGATGAAAGAGGCTTTAAGACAGATGCAATATGATGCTTTTGATATTGTTTATGTAACAGGTAAAAATTATTATGATGAAATGAAGGAAGAATTAAAGGATTTAAATGATTCCATTCATTTGGTAAGTTATATTGATGATATGCCTAGCTTAATAGCAAGCTGTGATTTGATTGTTTCACGCGCTGGCGCAACAACTTTAGCTGAAATTACTGCTTTAGGGGCAGCATCATTAATTATTCCAAGTCCATATGTGGTTGCTAATCATCAAGAATATAATGCTAAAGAATTGGTTGATGCATCAGCGGCTCATTGGATTTTAGAAAAAGATTTAACGGCTTCAGGATTTGTCAAAGAAACAAGACATTTATTATCGCATGAGGATGTTTTAAAGAATTTAGCAAGTCATGCAAAGGCTTTAGGAAAACCTCATGCTTGTGAAGATATTTATCAAGAAATATTAAAAACATTAGAAAGGAAATAGATATGGATTTTGATCAAGTATTCTATGATTTGGTTGATTTGGATTTAGGTGAAATCTTAGAAAATGAACCAATGTATAAACATACAACTTTTAAAGTGGGTGGACCTGCTCGCTTTTTTGTGCATATTAAAGATATTGATGCTTTAGGACGTGGTATTCATTATTGTCGTCAACATCAAGTAAAACATATGGTGATTGGTAAAGGTTCGGATTTATTGTTTTCTGATAAAGAATATGAGGGTGTGATTTTTTCTCTATCACAAGGGTTGAATCATGTGCATATTAATGGTTTAGAAATTCGTGCTGGAGCTGGGGTCAGTATGATTTATTTGGCTTATGAAGCAGCCAAAACTGGTCTTTCTGGTTTTGAATTTATGGGTGGAATTCCTGGAACAATTGGTGGAGGCGTTTATATGAATGCCGGAGCTTATAAATATTGTATGGCTGATGTTTTTACTTCAGCAGTTGTTTTAAATGACGAAGGAGAATTGGTAACTTTAAGTAAAGAAGAAATGCAATTTTCTTATCGTAAATCGATTTTACAAGAGCATAAAGATTGGGTTTTGGTGGAAGCAACATTTACAATGGCACCACGTGATCCTCAAGAAATTATGCAAGTTTTAGATAAACGTAAAGAAAAACGGATGACAACACAACCATGGAATTTTGCGAGTGCGGGAAGTATTTTTAGAAATCCTGAAGAAAAACCAGCCTGGAAATATATTGATGAATGTGGTTTAAGAGGATATGAAATTGGTGGGGCACAAGTTTCACCAAAGCATTCTAATTTTATTGTTAATAATGGTTATGCGAGTGCTAAGGATATTTTGGATTTGATTTTATTGGTTGAAAAAACTGTTTTTGATCGTTTTAGAGTGGAATTAGAGAAAGAAGTTATCTTGGTTAACTGGGAGTAGGTGATGTGAATGTCTCATCAACAGGAATACTATTATAATGAACATGATGAGAATCAGGCTATAAAGATTTTAAAAACAAAAAAGAAAAAAAAGTTAAAAAGACGTTTTAAAGTTCTTCTTTATTTGATGGTTTTTGTTTGTATTGGAGCGTATTTTGTGAGTGATTATTCAAAGGTTAAATCTATTGTGGTTACAGGTAATCATGAAGTGAAAACAGCGGATATTTTAAAAAAAATATCGGTTAATAAATCTTCTTATTATTTGTTTGTAAATACTGGGAAAATTGAAGATGAAGTCAAAACAGTTCCTTTGATTAAAAAGGCTTATGTCAGTAAAGATTGGCTTGGACATGTTAAAATAGAAGTTGAAGAAGCTCAAAAAGTAGCTTATTGTATCATTGATAAAACAACTTATGTGATTGATGAATTAGGCAATGTTTCTTTAACCGCTGATCAAAGTATAATTGCTTCGTTACAAGCAACTCCGCAGTTAACAGGTTTTAAAGATTTAAAGTTTTTAAAACAATTTGCTAAAGAATATGTAAAAATTCCTGAATTAATTAAAAGTCAAACGAGTGATATCATTTATTCGCCAATCAAAGCTGATACATCACGTTTGAAGTTTCTGATGGATAATGGCAAGATTCTCTACTTAAGAGTAGAGAGTATGGTTGAGCAACTTTCTAAATTTGATTATGAGGCTTTTATGACAGCTTATAGTGATCGTTGCGAATTTAGTTTTGAAGGAAATCATGTTTATATGAAAAAATGTAAATGATGTATCTTGTCTAACAAGGTACATTTTTGCTTAAAAAAGATTCTTTGTTTCAAGATTATGTGTTTTCTTATCGGGAATTTTATGATACAATGATAAAGAAGTATTTTTTTAAAGGAGAATCATTTATGAAAGATATCTATGCTGTGTTAGATATAGGAAGTGCAACGATTAAACTCCTAGTTGGGGAAGTCGTAAGTGCTAATATAAATATTTTATTTTCGAAAAAAATAACGAGTCACGGAATTCGTAAGGGTAAGATTGAAAATATGCCTAGTGTTGTCAGTGAAATCAAACTGTTGTTAGATGAAGCTTCAAAATCATTAGGGGCAACCATTACGAAAGTCGCTTTATGTATTCCTTCATTTCATGCACATATTTATCAAAGTGATGGAATTACAAAGGTCAATTCTCCTTTAGATCAAATTACAAGTGATGATGTTGTGAGAGCTTTAAAACTTTCTAAACGTTTTGAATTAGATAAAGACGAGGAAGTCATTTCGGTTATTCCTACAATGTTTCAACTTGATACCAAATCAATGAAAGAAGTACCTATTGGGGCAAAGTCTGCATCATTAAAGGCTGAATCATTGATTATTACAACAAAGAAAAAACTTCTTTATGGATATATCAGTGCTGCTGAAAAAGCCGGTGTTGAAGTTTTAGATATTACAATCAACGCTTATGCTTGTGCAAAAGAAGCTTTTGATGCAGTATATCTTCAAGAAGGTGCGATATTGATTGATATTGGTTATAGAACATCAACTGTTGCTTTTTTTGAGGGTGGATATTTAAAATATATTGCCCAAGCTGGGGTTGGTGGATATGATTTGACTAAAAAGATTGCTACATCTTGGCAAATTCCTCTAGATAAGGCTGAGGTGTATAAAGTGAAATATGGAACGTGTGATCTCAATATTGGAGACGAAGATATTATACATACAACACGCGATAAAGAATTTGAAAAACATTACACACAAAAAGATTTGTCAGAAGTTTTATCTGCTGGAGTCAAAGATATCATGGAAGTCATTAAGACTAAAATTGATGTGATTAATGATGGAAGAAGCTATGAAACTGTGATTGTTGGTGGTGGTGGAGAACTTCCTGAAATTGATCGTGTGGCTAGTGAGATTTTACAAAGTGCAGTTAGAACTTATCGTCCTGATACAATTGGGGCAAGAGATATGTCTTTTGTTTCATGTTTAGGAATGATGTATTATTTAAATGATCGTGCAAAGATTTTAGGACATTTAGATCCTTCGGTGGTTTTACCAGATATTTCTAGTACGATGAGTATTCGTTTTAAGGGACTAACGAAAACAAAACCCGTTCATGGGGATAAGAAAAAAGGAAAGTTTTCTAAAGTGATTGAGAATTTTTTTAGCGAAGAAGATTAATATAAAAGTGAGGATAGGAAATATGGATAGTAATTTAGATTTTGTTCAGGTTGCGAAGATTAAAGTTATTGGTGTTGGTGGCGGTGGTTGTAATGCCGTTGCAAGAATGGCTAAAGACGGTGTTAGAGGTGTTGATTTTTATGTTGCCAATACGGATGCTCAAATTTTAAAAGGTATCGATATTGAAAATAAAATTATCTTAGGAAAAGAATTAACACATGGTTTAGGTGCTGGGGGAAATCCTGAAGTTGGACGTAAAGCTGCATTAGAAACTGAAGAAGAAATTAGACAAGCTTTAGCTGGTGCCAATATGGTATTTATTGCTGCTGGTATGGGTGGAGGAACAGGAACTGGTGCTGCACCTGTTGTTGCAAAGATTTCTAGAGAATTAGGAGCTTTAACAGTTGGGGTTGTGACATCTCCTTTTACCTTTGAAGGACCAAAGGTCTTAAGACAAGCTAAAGGTGGTTTGGCTGAGTTAAGAGAAAATGTAGATTCAATTATTGTTGTTTCTAATGATCGTTTATTAGATGCGATTGGTAGAAAACCTATGGGTGAAGCATTTAGAGAAGCTGATAATGTATTAAGACAAGGAGTACAAACAATTACTGATTTAATTGCTATTCCTGCTTTTATTAACCTTGACTTTGCTGATGTATCTTCAGTTATGAAGGATAGAGGTTCTGCATTAATTGGAATTGGAATGAGTGATGGTGAAAATAAAGCTGAAGAAGCAGCATTGCGTGCTATTTCATCACCATTATTAGATGTGTCTATTGCAGGGGCAAAAGATGCAATTGTTAATGTGACAGGTGGAACAAATATTACATTATATGATGCTAATACTGCTCTAGCAACAATTAGAGAAGCTGTTGGTAATGATGTGAATACTGTTTTAGGTGTGGCAATTAATGAACAATTAGATGATCAAGTTATCGTTACAGTTATTGCAACTGGTTTTGAAGATGAAGAAGAAGTTACACCAGTAACGCCTAATCAACCAAAACAAACATCTCCATATGAATCAACAGTAAGACCAACTGTTTATGATGTTGAAGATGATGACGATGATGTACCAGCATTTTTAAGAAATAGAAAATTATAGGCTAACGTTTGTTAGCTTTTCTTGTATAAGGAGGATTTTATGAAAAAATTAGGATTTATTGGTATGGGAAATATGGCAGGGGCCATTGCTCAAGGAATTGTTAAATCAGGATTTTTAAAAGGTGAGGATATTATTGCTTATGATATTGTCAGTTCACAGCTAGATAAAGTTAAAGATTTAGGGTTTGTGATTGCGAAGGATGAAAAAGAAGTTGTTTGTGAAAGTGAAATGGTTTTTATTGGTGTTAAACCGCAAGTTGTCGAGAAAGTATTAGAACCATTGATTGATTTGTTAAAAAACAAAGCATTAATTTCAATTGTTTTAGGATATGACTATGCTCGTTATCAAGAATTGCTAGATTCATCTACAAGACATATTTTTGTTATGCCAAATACACCTGCCCGTGTTTTAGCAGGTATGTCTTTAATCGAAGAAACCCATTCATTGACTTTAGAAGAATTTGATTTTGTTAAAAAAATGTTTTCATCGATTGGCGAGATTGAAGTTGTACCTTCCCATTTAATGGGGGCTGCAGGAACTTTAAGTGGCTGTGGACCTGCTTTTGTTTATATGATTATTGAAGCATTAGCTGATGGTGCAGTAAAGGAAGGTGTTCCTAGAGATATGGCTTATAAACTTGCTTCACAAACGATTGTTGGTTCTGGACTTATGCAATTAGAAACATCATTGCATCCAGGAGTATTAAAAGATCAAGTTTGTTCCCCAGGTGGGTCAACAATTAGAGGAGTAGAAGCGTTAGAAAAAGGGAATATACGTGCTACTTTGATGGATGCTATAACATCTGCTGTTCATTATAAATAAAATGTCAAAAAATGCTGATTCAAAAAACTGCGATGGAATCAGCGTTTTTCAAAGAATCGATAAAAAAGTGCAAAAAAAGTAAAAAAAAGACTTGCAAAGGGAGGGATGAGATGGTATTATAGATGAGCACTCGGCAAGAGGGCAGCAAACGGACATTGAAAACTAAACAGAAAACACGTCAATAAGAAGAAACAAAGAAGAGCTAGAAGACAGAAGTTGTCTTTAGAGATAGACAATG
>NZ_SMCQ01000001.1:245670-432826 GCF_004343035.1 Longibaculum muris | reverse complement strand
TTTATCAAAAAAGATAACCAGCTGGTAGTTTGTCATTACCATAAGTGGTAATTGTTAAACCAACCTTTTTGGTTATCTTTATTTTACCATTAACAATTAAATATTGCACTCACTTGATTGTGTACTGTTTTCAAATAGCAAGGTGAATATGGCTCATCATTTTCATTTCTATATGCAAGTAATTGATTTTGCCATTCAATAATATCTGCAACACTAATATCATTGATTTGTTTTAATTTAAAATATGGCAAAATTTTATCTTCGATTATATAACGTTTTGTTAACATTGTATTCTCTTTAATACGATTAGATAAATCACGTACATAAATTTTTACAAATTCCTCGAAATTCATATTTAAATCTTTTGACTGTTCCATTTTGAAATGTGCGATAAAAGTTTCTGCTTCTCGTTTCGTTTTAAAACCTCTTTTCATTTTCTTTAATCTTTCCCCTTTCCAATTTTCATAATAGAAAGAGGCATACCATGTTCCTTTGTTTTCATCTTTGTAAGCTGGCATTTTCATCATCCTTTCTTAATCCATAAATTCTTTCTTCAAAATACTTTTTACTGATACGACCACGAATGGTTATAAATCCTTTCTGTTCTAATTCAAGATTTAACTGTTTAATTAGTTTATAGGCATAGCCTTCAGACATTCCTGTTACCTTCATGATCTCACTTGCATCCATAAATGTACTGTTTCCCATTTTCTCACCTCCTTTTAGCTAACCTATATGAGTTAGGTTACAACATAAGAATAATGCAATTGGATACTATTGTCAAGAATAAATTAACCTTTTTAGTTTAATTTATTAACTTTATATATTTAATTAATTAACTTTTTAAGTTTAATTTTCATTTACTGTTTATTATTTTTTTGATATAATGGGGACAAAGGAGGGATTGTGATGTCATTAGGATCAAATTTAAAGTCAATTAGATTATTTAGAAAAAAGACATTAAAAGAACTTGGTCAAGGTTTAGGTTTTAGTTTATCATCAGCTGATGTCCGCATTTCTCAATATGAATCCGATAAAAAGAAACCAAGAAACGATATGATAGAAAGTCTAGCACATGGACTTGAGGTTTCACCAAACGCTATTGATATTCCAGATATTGAATCATACATAGGAGCAATCTATACTTTGTTCCAATTAGAACGTACATATGGATTAAAAATTGATGAAATGGACGGACAGCCAATTTTACGTTTTGATAAGTTATTGCCTCATGAACAAAGTGCCTTGTTTAAATACATGGAAAATTGGTTAGAAGTTGCTAAGGATTTTAGAGAAGGTAAAATAACGGAACGCCAATATGAAGAATGGAAATACAATTTTCCTAAATACTCAACTTTAAATGCCAATAAACAACCGCATGAAGATTGGTTAAAAAACAAGTAAACATATTTCATTAAGTAGGATTGAATTTCCTACTTTTTTCATGTTTCTACTATTCCTAGAATAAAAAACAATATAAAAAAGAATAGTAGATACCCCTTGTCAGTAGTATCAAAATAGTATCAACTCCTTTCTGACAAAAGAAAAAAGCCCGTAAAATACGAGCTTTCTGCAATTTTATCTACTATTCATTCTCAATAAATTCTTTATAAATAGCTTTGATAGCTGGTTCAAAATAACAATTACGAACACCAATAATAATATTTAACTCACTTGACCCTTGGTCAATCATCTTAATATTAATATTCTCTCTTGCGAGTGCATTGAAAACTCTAGCAGCTGTTCCTCGACTTGCTTTCATACCACGTCCAACAACGGCAATCAGCGCTAAATCAGATTCTAAAATAATTGAATCAGGTTGAACAACACGATGAATACCAGCCAAGATATCTTGTTCTTTATCAATAAATTCTTCTGTATTAACAATAATTGTCATTGTATCAATTCCTGAAGGCATGTGTTCAAATGATAAATCATGTTCTTCAAAAACTTGTAAAACTTTACGTCCAAAACCAATTTCAGAGTTCATCATATCTTTTTCAATCATCACTGTTGCAAAACCTTTTGTTCCAGCAATTCCAGTAATGACATGAGCAGGTTTATGACATGTACTTTCTACAATTAGCGTTCCTGGATCTTCTGGTTTATTTGTATTTTTAATATTAATAGGAATTCCTTCACTACGCACTGGGAAAACTGAATTTTCATGAAGAACAGAAGCTCCCATATAAGATAACTCTCTTAATTCTTTATAAGTAATTGTTTCAATTACATCAGGATTTTTAACAATACGTGGATCTGCAATCAAGAAACCAGAAACATCAGTCCAGTTTTCATATAAGTCAACTTTTCCATTCTTCGCAACAATCGCTCCTGTTACATCAGACCCACCTCTTGAAAATGCTTTAATAGTATTGCTGCCATCATTTAAAGATCCATAAAATCCTGGAATAACAGCATACTCAACTTGTGCTAATCGTTCTTGTAAAATAGCATCAGTCTTTTTTGCATCATAATTTCCATGACTATCAATAAAAATAACATCTTTTGCATCAATAAATTCAAACCCTAAATAACAAGCCAAAACTTTTCCATTCAAGTATTCCCCACGGCTTGCTGCATAATCTTCACCAATTTGCTCTTGAAATGCTTTTTCAATAACTTTAAAATCTTCTTCTAATGAAATATCAAGATGTAAATCATCAATAATATTTTGATATCTTTCTTTAATTTCATTAAAAGTTAAAGTCATTTCTTTTTCTGATTGTGCATTATAAGCCTTATATAATAAATCAGTAACCTTGATATCATCTTTAAAGCGTTTTCCTGGTGCACTTGGTACAACATAACGACGTTCATCATCACTCTTGATAATTTCATAAACTTTTCTAAATTGATTGGCATCAGCTAGTGATGACCCACCAAATTTAACAACTTTACTCATCTTCTTATCTCCCCTTTATCTCCATATGTTATACATAACAATACATTATTCTCATGATTTAATCAATATTTTTTCCAAAAAAAAGAAGCCAAGCTTCTTTTAATACAAACGCTGATCATTTCCATCACGATCAATTGAGCCAACTAAAATAAGAATTCCTTCAACAAATCCCCATATTTCAGCTAAAGCTGTAGAGATGCCAAAAGTTAAAAATCCACCTAAAAACATACAAATTTGGATGAATCCTTTAGAACTATAACCAAGATAAAAATTATGAATCCCTAAACCTCCTAAGAAGATACCTAACAGCCCGGCAACGAGTTTTGATTTAGGCGCATACACTTGTTGCTTTGGTTGAGGAATTTGATACCCACAAGTTGGACAAACTCGTATACTTTCATCAATAGCCCCTCCACAATTGGGACAATTTCGTTTAGGATGATTGATTTTATAACCACATGATGAACAATAAAGATCACCATCTTTTACTTCTCTTCCACATTGAGGACAAAACATAACTTAGACCTGCCTAAAAGTGATTTGTCCACATTCATCATCCATACTATCAATAATGGCAAGTGATTCTAAATGATATCCTGCCTCGCGAATCTTACGACCACCTGCTTGATATCCTTTTTCAATAACAATTCCAATTCCTTCAACTGTTCCACCCGCTTGTTTTACTAAATCAATGAGTCCTAAAATAGCACATCCATTAGCTAAGAAATCATCAATAATTAAAATATGGTCATTTTTATTTAAATATTGTTTTGAAACAACAACATCATTTGTTTTTTGGTGTGTATAAGAATCAACCCTTGTGTGATATAAATCATCTGAAATATTTGATGTTTTTGATTTTTTAGCAAAAACAACTGGAACATCTCCAAAATGTCTTGCGGTCATAACCGCAATTCCAATTCCACTTGCCTCAATTGTTAAAATCTTATTGATTTTATGTTCTTGGAATAAACGTTGAAATTCATCACCCATTTTATCTAAGAATGAGACATCAATCTGATGATTTAAAAAACTATCAACTTTTAATACATTTCCTTTTTTTACAATACCTTCTTTTTTAATCTTTTCTTCTAATGCTTTCATAATACTCCTTATATTCCTTGTTGATAAACAATTCTAAATATTTGTTTTTTAATTTGATCAAATGCATAGACATTTATAGAATCTGGATAACTCATATACATCAATTCTACTTTCGGTGCATTCTTTCTTAATGGTGGTTGAACAAAATGATATGGATTTAAAACATATTGATTTCTTTGATAAAAAGCCACTCGTCTTTTGGTTAAATCATCAATTGGTTCTTCAACCTCTAAGACAAGTAATTGATGAGGATAAAGTTCTTTAATGGCCTGTAAAATTTGGCTACCTAATCCTTGTCCACGTAAAGATTGATCAACTGCAAAGTTTTCCAGATAAACAAAATCATTAAACTCCCAAACAATAATCGCACCAATAATTCTGCCATCTTGATACATACCATAAATCACAAACTCATCTTCTAAAAAAAGCAGTTTCATTTTTTCATATGGTCTTAATTCTGCTGGAATAAATGCTTTTTCAAACAAAGCATAGACTTCATCAAATTCTTTTAATGTTATTTTTTCCATATTTATCACCCGATAACATTTTAACATATTAAAAAGAACATACAAGAAAAAGTATGTTCTAAATGACTTCTTTCCATAATCCATGTAAATTACAATAACCATAAACTTCTAACGGTTCATCATCTTCACTCAATTCAAAAATAACAATTGGTGATTGTTGATATGACAAGAGTTTATATTGACCACCATGTTTTGTCTTTAAAAAAATCATTGAAATATGATGTTCAGCACTCATTGGATGCATAATATCACCAATCTTGACTTTCACTGTCTTTTTATCTTTGGAAACAATTGGTTGATGTTTCATTTCATCACCTTCATGATTTTCAACTAAGATATGAATGAGTTCAGGATGATCCTGAGATTGTTCATCTAATTGAACAAAAAAACTATCGTTTTGATTTTTATAAAAATGCATTTTATCATCTCCCCTTTCAGTATGGGTGATGATTTTTCATTTATACATTATTTTTCAATTTCATAAGGCCAATCAAGAATACCACCAAAATCATAAACATGTTCATAGCCAAGCTTGACAAATTTTTGAGCAGCTTTTTGACTACGATGACCACTCCGACAATAAACTAATAGTGTTTGATCATACTTAGGCAATTGTTGATTTTTAGCATTGATTGTTGATAAAGGAATTAACAAAGCCCCTGGAATATGACCAGCCTGATATTCACTTTCTTCTCTGACATCAACAATCACAACATCTTGCGTCGCCATCATTTCTTTAGCTTTTTTCGCATCAATTGTTTGATATTGGATTGAATTATTGGTACATCCAACTAAAAACAAACCTGCTAGCAATGCTTTTAAACTTTTCAAATCATTCATCCTTTCTATGCCAAATAAAAAGGGATAGACGAGCCATCCCCGATATTATTATGCTTCAATTTCAGCTTTCCATAATCCATGTAGGTTACAATATTCGTAAACTTCTACAGTTCCTTTATATCCACCTAAAGCAAATGTAGCAACTGGTTCATCAGCATCTGTTAAATCAACTCTCATGACTTTGTTTCCTAATACCGCAATAATTGTTGTAATTAAGTGTTCCTTTGTCATTGGATGAGCCACTTCACCAACTTTAGCAGTTAAGATATCTCCATCAATAGATAAAACTGGAACGTGTTTTTCTAAAGCAGCATCAGTTGTATTAGCTGTTAATTCAACCATAGGCTCACCACAGCAAACAACCCCTACTCCACTATCCACAATTTTTTCTACAACATTTCCACAATGATTACATTTAAATAATTTCATATTTTCTTTCCTCCTTAATTTCGATATCATTTTAACATGCTTAGTTAGATTAGGCTAATGATATGCACCTTTATTTTTTTATTCATTGCAAAAACCATCAATATTATAAAACGCATCATACATTTCATCTTCAAATCCCCATCCAATATCTTGAATTTGATATAAAATATGACGCAATCTTGGATAATAAGACGCTATTATCCTTTCATCTAATTGATTGACAACTTCAACATATTTCCATGTCGTATTTACAACATCATTATAAAATCTTTCATTGATATCACCCAATTCAACAGTTAATTCAACCGCACTTTCAATAAATGCTAAATAGACATCCGCTTGACTTTTTAAATCATGATTACATTGACAAAATTCTTTAACTTGGTCTTTAGCCTTTTTGATATCAAAACGTCCTCTTGTATAATCTAATGCTTTTTGAATTTGTAAAATATATTTTCTAGTCATAACTGGATTACTTATTTCTGCATTTAATTTTGAATCCAAATCCATTTTTACATATTTATTTGTTTTATACAAATCACAAATCAACTGTATCAACTCTTTTTGCTCCATACTCTTTAATCGTTTTTTTAATTCATTAACTCCCAAACCACTCATTTCTTTTCCTCCATTACTTTTTTATAAATCGAATATGTATAATCATCAAAACATACAATTTCTACCTTTTTTAAACATTTTTCCTGATAATTTTGAATTGTCAAAACAGCTATTTTTGCTGCTGCTAAAATCGGATAACGATAAGCTCCTGTACTAATAGATGGAAATGCCAGATGATGACAATTATATTCATCCGCAATTTCTAAACATCTTTGATAACATGACTCTAATAACTGTGCTTCATCATGATGCCCATCGCGATAAACTGGTCCCACTGTATGAATCACATACTTAGCCGGTAAATGATACGCCTTCGTGATTTTGGCATCACCAGTTGCACAACCACCTAAAGTACGACATTCTTTCAATAATTCTGGTCCAGCTTTACGATGAATGGCGCCATCAACACCACCGCCACCAAGTAAACTATTATTCGCTGCATTCACAATCGCATCACACTTTATTTCAGTTATATCCCCTTTTGTTATGATTATTTCCATAATTAATTCCTTCCTTCTTTTTTATTTTATCATTCTTTGTTCATGAACAAAAGAAAAACATATTGCCTTAATGCAATATGCTATTTAACCCATCTTTTAATTTTTGTATCTTTAGACTTTAAGAATTGAACAAAGTCTTCAACACTTACTTTTAAACAATCTTTACGAACAACAATAAACTCTTGTTTTTTTGCCAGTAAAGTATATGTATTTTCTGTTTCAATGATTTGTTTTATATTGGCATAAGGAATCTTATTATTCACACCAGTATCACAATTATGAATAGCGACCCCATCATTTCCAAAACTCATTGTATAAGTCACTTCTTCTTTATTTAATTGATCTTTGATTGTCTTGACTGTTTCTTTATATTTACGATGATTTAAATAATAGATTTCCGCAAAACATCCAATACCCAAAATCAATAAAACAACTCCTTGTAAAGTTTTTTGAATCATAAAATTAGAAATTCCTAATCCCACAGCAACGACACTTGTTATAAATAATAAGTTTCTTTGCCAAGGAGCAATTAAGTGATTCTTTACTTCCTTTAAAATTTCAACATTGACAATATTACGATTGACTTGTATACGATTAACCATTTTTATTTCCCTTCCTTTACTATCCAGTGTATCATTATCCACTTTGATTGTGACATGAATATTAACTTTTTAAAAAATATGAAAATCATTTACAGAATTTGACATTATTTTATATAATTATAGAAAGGGAGGATGATTATGAAAAGAAAAATTTTTAAAGGGTTGAAATTCTTGGGAATTGGTTTTATTGTTTTGATTGTTATAGGAATGATTTTTGGTGGTGAAAGTTTGGATAAAATACATATTGATTCAAAACATTTAAAAATGGATGTGAATGAAGAAAAAGAAATTGCATTAATATTTTCACCTGAAGATGCTCATTTATCGATTGATGATTTTCAATTGAATCATGATGGGATTGTTGAAATTAAAGATATTAAGGATCATCAATTAATTATCAAATCACTAAAAAAATCTGGTGATGTAACACTTCAATATAAAGATAATAATATAAAAAGTAACGCAATAACTATTCAAGTTGTCGATCAAAAAGCTTTAGCTGCTCTTGAGAAACAAAAAGAGGAAGAAGCTAAAGAAAAAGCTGAACAACTCGCTAAAGAAAAAGCCGAGGAAGAAGCCAAACAAAAAGAAGCGACTAAAAAAGCTGAAGAAGAAGCCAAGCAAAAAGAAGCCGCTAAAAAAGCTGAAGAAGAAAAACAAAAGAAAGCAAGTGAACAAAAACAAAACACAACCAATACTTCTTCAAAAACAAAATCGAATACAACAACTTCAACCAAAACAACACAAACACATAACGAAACAAGTTCAATGGTTTATATTCCTAAAACTGGTAAGAAATATCATTCTAATCCAAATTGCAGCAACATGAAAAACCCACGACAAGTTTCAATAACTGAAGCAAAAAGACGACATTATGAACCATGTAAAAAATGTTATCGTTAATATAGAAAACATCATCAATGCGATGATGTTTTCTTTGCATAAATGTATTTGAATCAATGAAATCATGGTATAATATCTGCAAAGGAGAAATGATATATGAATATACAAAAAAGTAAAGTTGTGATTGTTGGTGCTGGAAATGTAGGTGTTAGTACAGCCTTTTGTTTAATCAATCAAGGTTTGTGTGATGAGATTGCTTTAATTGATTTAAATCAAGAAAAAGCTTTTGGTGAGGTTTTGGACCTTTCTCAAAGTATCGAATATATGAATCGTAATACCAAAATTAAATTAGGGACTTATGATGATTGTCAAGATGCGAATATTGTTATTATTACAGCAAGTGTTCCAGTTCATGATGCTGGTAATGATCGTTTAAAAATGTTAGAACCTACTAAAAAAGTCATGAAAACGATTGTTCAACAAATCATGGGTAGCGGTTTTGATGGACATATCATTATTGTTTCTAATCCTGTTGATATTATGAGCTATTACGTTTATAAGATTTCAGGATTACCGGCAAGTCAAGTTATTGGGAGTGGTACAACGCTTGATACAGCCCGTTTAAAATATTTTATTGCTCAAAAAATCCAGGTTGATCCTCGTAGTGTTCATGCTTTGGTCATTGGTGAACATGGTGATAGTGAAATGATTCCTTGGTCAACTGTTCGTATCGGAGGTAAAGATATTTATAGTGTTGTTAAAGATAATGCAGATCGTATTGGTGAAAATCCTTATGATGAAATGAAAAAGGATACTATTCAGGCTGGTTGGGAAATTTTCAATCGTAAAGGTAATACATGTTATGGAATTGCTTCTAGCACTGTTGGTATTGTTAAAACTATTTTGCACAATGAAAATAAAATTCTTCCTGTTTCAACATTGCTTCAAGGTCAATATGGTCAAGATCAGCTTTATATCAGTGTCCCTGCAATTATTGATAAAAGTGGTGTAAGAGAAATTGTAGAACTGCATATGACAGATGAAGAAATGCAGGAATTTCAAAAATCATGTGATCATTTAAAATCTTTCTATGATTGTTTAGATTAGAAAAAAAGATTTAATTGTATTGACATAATCAGTACTTTTAAATCTTTTTTATAATATTAAACTATATGCGATTAAAAACAATCCTGTATAATATGTTAATAAATTCAAAAAACCTAAGATATTTTTATATGGACATTCATAAAATTTATAAAACAATAAAATAAAATCAGAAAGAAAATAAAGGATAAACCCTATCATGATTATCAAAAACATATTTGTTTGAAATAATAAATAAAGCATAATGCTTTTAGACATCACCCAAGCAATGATAAAACAATAAATCATAACTGGTTTTTCTAATTGACCATAATCCATATGTGGTAAATAAGCTAGACTCATTAAAATTATCATTGCAAAGGCTGGAAGAATCAATTCTTCTATTCTTAATGATTGTAGACGATAAAAACTGATTAAAAAACAAAGATTAGCCATTAAAAAAACAATCAATCCATATAAAAAATGATTTTTAAACTTGGTTGCCAAAATAATATCACCTAACATACAACCTATCAATCCTGGAAGTAATATATTTAAAAAGTCCATTTTGTTGGTTGAAATTGCACTATAAATGGCAATCCCAACAAAGGCTAAGCTATTTAAGGCTTTAAAAATGACATAATGTTGACGGTTTCGTGTATATATCATAAAAAGAAATAAAATGATATAGATTCCAATAATAAGCATGTGATTCCTCCATTCATTAAAGAAAGCTTACAAGTACAGGGGCAATTAAAACTGTCAGGATTCCTGCTATTACAATTGATAAACTACTCATTGCTCCTTCAATCTCTCCAAATTCAATAGCCTTTGCAGTTCCAATTGCATGCGCACTATTGCCAAGTGCTAAACCAATTGCGACAGGATGTGTAATATGAAAAAGACGACAAATTGTTTTGGCTATCATAGCACCAAAGATTCCAGTAATAATTACCATACCAACTGTGATAGTCGCATTTCCCCCAATTAGATTTGAAACCCCAATTGCTATGGCGGTAGTGATTGATTTAGGAAGTAAAGAAAATAATAAAATGTCATCTGCTTTTAAAAGGATGCATAAAAAAATAATACTTATCATCCCAGCTAAACAGCCAGCCAGTAGACTGACAACAATTGCAGTAAAATGTTTCTTCAAGATTTGACTTTGTTTATAAAGTGGTACTGCTAAACAGACTGTCGAAGGAGTTAATAAGAAAGTAATCATTTGAGCTCCTTGATTATATGTTTCAAAATCAATATCAAATATCATTAAGACAGTTATTGAAATGATTGCACTCATCAAAAGTGGATTAAACAATGGATAAGGAAGCTTTTTTCTTATTTGCACAGCTATCCAATATGACAATAAACTTAACACAATCCCAAAATACATTGTTTCTATAAATATTTTATCCATGTTTCTTTTCCTTCCTTTCAATCATATATTGTGCAACTTTTCCAGTCGTTACCATAACAACAATAGTACTTATAACAAGGACAACTCCAATAATTAAAACATTGGCTAATAAATCCTCCCCAACATTCATTAAACTCACTGCTGATGGCACAAATAAAACTGGCATTATTAAAATCAACCAATCAGCCACATCTTCAATATGATGTAATTGAATCATATTCGTAAATAGTCCAAATAAAAGAATCAATAACCCATATACACTTGCCGGTATCGGTAAAGGTAATAAAATGTTAAGTAGCTCACCTATAAAAGAAATAAGCATAATAATTAAAAATTGATGTATGTATTTCATAATCATCCCCCATTACAAGTTCATCATTATAACATTATTCTCACCTTATTCATATATTTTATAAAAGAAAAAAGAGTTTTCACTCTTTTAACGTATGACTTCAGTTTTTAATTGATCGCTCTCTAAAGCAAATATTTCATCTTCACTAACTTCTTGTAATAACTTTAATTCATAACCATGAGTATGAATAACCCATTCATGATCAATGATTTTTGTTGTACTTTCATGTACATCTTCATAAACAACACCATTCAACCCAAATAAATATGCCTTATTCTTACTAAGTTTTGAGGCTACAGATGATTTTATTTTCATCATAAATGGTTCACTTTGATAAAAAGAAACAACAATATTCTTATATTCTTGATCATGTTGATAATCATCAAGTAAATCATAAACATATAAAACAACCTTACCACTTACTTTAATATCAACCATTGTCTGTTCACTTTTTAATGTTGCCTTTTCATTATGCGTATTTGAACATCCAGCCGTCAACAACATCATAAGTAACATAAAAATAATTCCCTTTTTCAATTTCATCCCTCCTACCTATACAATAACAAAAATATATGGAAAAATAATGAAAACAATTGATTTTTTGAAATATATCTTATTTAATAGAAGAAGAAAGAAGTTGAGAAGATGGAAACAAGTTATAGAAAACCACGTAAACGTGGTCGATATGTGAAAAAGATTGTTGATGATTATTGTGTTGTCGATATTGAAACAACGGGATTATCTTGGCAAAGGGATCAAATTATTGAAATAGGGATTGTCAAAGTTCGTCAAGGGCATATTTTTGATCAATATGTTCAACTTATTGATCCACATAAAGACATTAGTCATTTTATTACACAATTAACAGGTATAGATAATGACATGGTTTTTGGAATGCCTGAATTACGTGATATTATTGATGAAGTTTTGGACTTTATTGGAGATGATATTATCATTGGTCATAATACAGCTTTTGATTTAAGTTTTATTGCTAATCATTTTGGTCAAGATATTGAAAATGAATATATGGATACTTTACAATTTTCTAGAAAAGTTTATCCCCACTTGCCTCATCATAGATTGACAGATATGGTGGAATTGCTTGGATTATCTAACAATGAGCATAGAGCTTTAGCAGATTGTATTGCAACTCATGAACTCTATGAACATTTAAAACAACATATTTTACAAAATCAAATTCCACTTTAAAATCCTATGGCAATATGTCATAGGATTTTTTTTATTAAGCATATTTTCTTTTCAAAAAGAATACAATCAATAATAGAGAGCAAACCCCTGCAAGAAATGTCAAAATAACATTTTGCGTAAGTCCTGCTACGATATAGCCAATCACACAAGCTATTCCAACAATTAATGCATAAGGAAGTTGCGTTGAGACATGATTAATATGATGACACTGTGCCCCAGCTGAAGCCATGATTGTTGTATCAGAAATGGGTGAAATATGATCACCACAAACTGCTCCAGCTAAAATAGATGAAATCGCAATGACTAACATGATATCACCTTCACTAAAAATAGCTGTGACAATTGGAATTAAGATACCAAAAGTTCCCCATGATGTTCCTGTCGCAAAAGCCAATCCAGCACCAATCACAAATAAACATGCTGGTAATATAGCAAGGGCTATATGCGTATTTTCTAAAAATGTTGCAACAAATAAACCTGCTTGTAAGTGAGTAGAAACAATATCTCCTAAAGTCCATGCAAGAGCTAGAATTGTCATAGCTGGAACCATCATTTTAAAACCTGTAGGAATACACTCAGCATATTCTCTATAAGATATGATTTTTCTAGGGATATACAAACAAAATGTAAAAATCAATGTAAAGAATGAACCTAATACCAAACCTAATGAAGCATCACAATTGGTAAATGCTTCAATAAAAGAAACACCTTCAAAAAAGCCTCCAGTATAAACCATACAAGTAATACAGCTGATGATTAAAAAGAGAACTGGTAAAATCAAATCCATGACTTGTCCTTTATCTGAGCATTCAATCTCTTGTCCTTTTTGATATTCATCATTACCATGATGAACATCACCATTTCTCGCTGATATTTCATGATCCTTCATACCACTTATATCCAATTCAAAATAAATCACACATAAAACCATAACAATCGTTAATAAGGCATAAAGATTGAACGGAATGGTTTGTAAAAACAATGTAAAGCCATCCCCACTTGTATAGCCACTGACGGCTGCTGCCCAACTCGATATAGGTGCAATGATACAAATTGGTGCAGCTGTACTATCAATGATATAAGCCAGTTTAGCACGTGATATTTTAAATTCATCGCAAACTTCACGCATAACACTTCCTACTGTTAAACAGTTGAAATAATCATCAACAAAAATCAATACTCCTAATCCAAATGTTGAAAGTAAGGCCCCTTTTTTATTCTTAATCTTTTGATGAGCCCATTTTCCATAAGCACGACTCCCTCCTGCTCTGGTCATTAAAGCAACAATCGTTCCTAGAAATACCAAAAAAATCAAAATACCAATATTCCAAGTATCAGATAAATTTGTCATCATCGTTTCAAAAACAGTTGTTGTGGCTTTGATAAAATGGAAATCACTTAACAATAAAGCCCCAGCAAAAATTCCAATAAATAAAGAAATATACACTTCCTTTGTTTTCAATGCAATGACAATCGCAATAATAGCTGGCAATATTGCCCATATTGTACCTACAAAATTCATTATAATCCTCCTTTGTCATCTATCTATAAATGGCAAAAGAAAAGCTTTGATTGGAAATCAATCAAAGCGCATAGTTACTCACACTTAGATAGCTCTCCACTGACGTGACAGTCCATTATATATTCTATAATGACCCAGCATAATGATGATTGGTGTCATCACTACACTTCGGCAAATTGCCCTTTTCATTATCACTGTCACCAAACATTGTGATAATGTACTCATGCTTTTTGCACCTCTACCATTTATAAGACTGTTTTAGTGTACAAACATTTTTGTTGTTTGTCAACTTATTTTTAATCAATTTGAAAGGTTGATTTCTATGTATCTCTCACAAGGTGATTACCTTGAATCCTCATGAACACCACTGTCAAGTTATTGCGATTGTTGGATATCCTCAAACAGGTAAAAAAACAATCATTCATTACTTATCTTCACTTCATCCCCAAGATCAATTCATCCCTTTTCATGTCACACCCGATAATTACAATAACATCGCAAAAATGATATCTTCATTTCATTGTCATCAGATTGTTATTGTTTGTTATGCCGGTCAATTCAAAAGAGATTTAAAACTCTTTACTCATATTCACCCTTACTTCCAAAATATTATTGTTTGTTTAAACTTTATGGATCAAGCCTATCTTCAACAAATAGATATTCCACTTTATCCATTGGCTCAGTTTCTTCAAGTTCCACTTATCACAACAATTGCTCATCAACATAAAGGTTTATCTTTACTTGAATTTTGTTTATATCATAGAAAAAGACCAACTATTGAGAAATCTCAATAATTGGCATTTTTTATAAATCATCTTCAATCGCACTTGATTTGGCATAAGCGGTTGATTTGGCTTCAAAAAAGTCTGTTTTGATATCATTAGCGTTGCTATAAAGGCTTACCCATTTCATTGATTCAGGTTCTTCACGATAACCATCATATAATGGTTCAAAATGCAATGAAGTGGCACGTAAATTACCAAGATAATGAATATAATCACTGACCATGTTCATTGTTAAGCCTTCAATACGATCACCTAAAACATATTGACCCCAAGCAATTTCTTCTTCAACACCACGTTTTAACATTGAGCGATAAACTTCAATTTTATCTGGCGTAAATAAATCAGGTTCTTCTTTTTGTAATTCTAAAATCATATTTCTAAATAACCAAAGATGGGTATTTTCATCACGGTTAATATAACGAATTTCTTGGGCAGAACCAGGCATTTTTCCCATTCGGCCTAAATTATAGAAAAACATGAAACCAGAATAGAAATAAATACCTTCTAAAATATAATTAGCCATAATCGTTTTCATCAAATGGAAACTGTCACGATTTTCTAAAAAGGCATTATATTGTTCGCCAATAAATTGATTTCTTTTCAAAAGATGTTCATCATATTTCCATTGATACAAGATTTCATCTCTTTTTACTGGTGAACATATTGAATCAAGCATATAGCTATAACTTTGTGAATGAACAGCTTCTTGAAAAGCTTGAATCGTTAAACACAGATTAATTTCATTAGCTGTAATATATTCTCCCACATGAGGAAGATTCGCGGTTTGTAGAGAATCCAAGAAAACCAGAAAGGAAAGAATTTTATCATAAGCAACTCTTTCTTCATCTTTTAGTAAACGATAATCTTTCATATCCTGAGTTAAATTAATTTCTTCTGGAATCCAAAAATTATTCATGGCTTGTCGATACCAATCACTGACCCATTGATATTTCATATTATTAAAATCATTAAGATTTGTTGTATTTCCATTAATCATTCTACGCATTCTCACATCCGTATCACCGGATGCATTAAATAAAGCTTTTTGTTTTAATTCCATAATTTCCTCCTATGCACTGCATGATTCACATTCATCAACTTCTAAAGATTGACTTCTCACATAATATAATGTTTTCATTCCAAGTTGCCATGATAAGATATATAAATCAAGTAACTTTCTAAAAGTAAATTCATTGGTTATGTAGAGATTGACTGATTGAGATTGATCAATGTGTCTTTGACGAATAGCAGCAGCTTTGATCACCCAAGTTTGATCAATATAATGCGCATTTTTATAAAGCCAAAATGTTTTCATATCTAAATCAGGAGCGACTCTTGTAATCATGCTTCCCTTTTTTTCTTCTAAGAAAAACTTTTTCATAATAGGATCAACAGCAGCCGTTGTCCCAGCGATAATGGATGTTGAACTGGTTGGAGCAATCGCTAATAAATAACCATTTCTTAATCCATTGTTTGCTATCTTTGATTGAAGTTCTTGCCATTTTTGATGAGTATAATGACGCTTTTTAAAATATTGACCATTTTGGAAATCACTTCCCTGAAAATAAGCATAACTTCCTTTTTCTTGAGCTAAGTCACATGAAGCTTCTAAAGTCATATAATTGATTTTTTCATAGAGCTCATCAACAAATTGTAAATGTTCCTCACTTTCAAAAGACATACCAAGTTTCACTAACATATGATGATATCCACTTGTACCAAGTCCAATAGGACGATACTTTTGATTTGTGACTTTAGCAAAAGGAATTGGATAATAATTTAAATCAATCACATTATCAAGTGCTCTCACAACAACTTGAATAATATGTCTTAATTCTTCATCATTTCTAACATCAATATGCCCTAATGTTAATGAAGCAAGATTACAAACAACAAAATCACCTGGTTTCGTTTTTTCAACAATAATTGTTTCTCCATCTACTTGAACTTCTTCATAAGGTAAAATATCCATAGCACTCATATTTTGAGCAATCTCACTACAAAGATTACTACAATAAATCATTCCTTGATGAGGATTAGGATTCATTTCATTGACATGATCACGATGAAAAGTAAATGGTGTTCCTGTTTCAACTAAAGATTTGATAATCAAACGAACAATTTCTTTGACTGACATCACACGTTTAGAAATACGTTCATCATCAACACATTCATAATACTTTCTTTCCCATTCTTCCCCATAACAATCCTCTAAAAAGTACCCTTTGACTTCATGAATTTCATGTGGACACATCATATACCAAGGTGCATCTAAATCGTTTTTAGCCAATTTCCAAAACAAGTCTGGATAACAAACACCAGGAAAAATATCATGTGCCTTCATACGGTCATCTCCATTATTGGTACGGAGCTGTAAAAATTCTGGTAAGTCCTTATGCCATGCATCCAAATAAACCGCTGCTGCCCCTTGACGAACACCTAATTGATCCACAGCTGTTGCCGTATCATTTACAAGTTTTATCCAGCGAATGACACCACCAGCAGCCCCTTTGAAACCACGAATACTGCTGCCATTGGCACGTACTTTTCCAAAATATAAGCCCATACCTCCACCATGTTTAGAAACCTTCGCAAAGTTATCTATACTCTTATAAATTCCAGCTAAAGAATCATCAACAGTATCAATAAAGCAAGAACTCATTTGATGAAATGGTTTTCTTGCATTAGACATTGTTGGAGTTGCCATAGTCACTTTCAATGTACTTAAAATATCATAGATTTCCTTTGCCCATTTGACACGCTCTTGTTCTGGTATAGCCAAGTGCATAGCAATCCCCATAAACATTTCCTGAGGTTTTTCTAAAATTTCACGTTCATGATTTTGAATAAGATATCGTTTCATAACCAATTCCAAACCACTATATGTAAATAATTCATTTCTTTCTTCTTTGATATAAGAACTTAATTCATCAATATCTGCTTTTGTATAATTTTCTAAAATATAACGACCATAATACCCTTCGTTTGTTAAATACTTTATTTTTTCATAAAATGAAGATATGTTTAACTGTTGCATTTTTTCTTTTATTGTCTTATGAATTTGATAATTTAAAAAACGGGCTGATATCATTTCCCATTTTGGTGCATCTTTACTAATTAACTCAACACTCGCTTTGATTAACATTTGAAAAGCTTCTTTTTGATTCATATTGTTTTTATAAAAAGTTTTCAATTTAATCAAAAGAAACTTTAATGAATATTCATCTTGTGGATAATCTTTTTGAATATTTTCAAAAAGTTCTATCAATTCCTTATCATTCAATATTTCTATCAAGTCCCAAATCACTGCACGATTTTCACTATGTTTTTGACGATATAAGATATATGCTTTTGCCACTTGATGATATCCATATTTCATTAAAGTTTCTTCTACAACATCTTGTATCTTTTCTACTGACATCTTTTCATAAACTTGTTTTTCAACATCATAAACTAATTCGTTTAACTGTCCTTCATCAATTTGAACTTGTAAACTTTGAAAAGCTTTTTGTATAGCTGATTTAATTTTATAAGCATCATAGTCTTGATAAAGACCATTGCGTTTTTGTATTAACATTTCTTTCACATCCTTTATGCCATTCTAGCATATCTTAAAAACAGTCTGCCACTTATATGCTTGAAATAAACATGTTTTATATTTTATAACAAATATAACAAAGAGCATTAAACATGTATGAATAAAAGAAAAATTATTATATAATGAGTCCACAGGATGGTGAATACGAATGATACTTTATATCGATGAAACTGAATCAGATGACTATTTTATAGTTGCAGGATTGTTAACTTCTTCTAAAGCAGCAACAAATCTGACATACAAACATTTTAAAAAGAAACTAAGATCAATGAAGATATCTGACAAAGAAAAACAAAGAATTTTTTATGAATTTAAAGCGGTTCTTCTTGATAGACATTATCAAAGAATTAAGATAAAGATGTTAGAGGAATTACAACAACTAGATCATAAAATTATTTATACAGCATATTGTAAAAAAGATAATATTTTTAATCAAAAAGAGAAAGAAAAACAATACATTAAAATGTTAAATAAAATTGTTCATTTTATAAAAAATGATGTAGATATTATTTTTGACAGTTTCAATAAATGTGATTTCGAAAATAGAATTATTACTGAAATCAGTTTACATAATCATGTTTTATCAATATGTTCCAAAGAATCATTTGCTGAGGAGGGATTACAGTTTATTGATAATATTTGTAGTTGTATCCGTTTATATAAGTCAAATCTAAATAAAGATTTTTATCAAATGATTGAAACAAATATTATCGAACTTGAGCATTCATAAAATGAAATCTTGTTCTATTTTTAATACATATCTTTATTTTTACAAAAACACTGAAAAAGTATTGATTTAATTGACTTTATTTCTAAATAGTGGTATATTTTTAGTAGAAAAAAGATATACTTTTTATGGATATGGATTTCTGGCTTCTTGTAGCTGGATGTGCAGATTGATGCGGGTCCATATCCTTTTTATATATAAATGATTCATATATTTTCGTTTCAAATCAATAGCATTATAAAAAGAAGTTCAAACACTATTCAATAGTGAGAACTTCTTTTTTCTATATCTTCTTTTGTATCAATATCGAGCAACTCCAATTCATCTTCAACTTTCACTTTTAAACATGCATTTTGATAACGATTGATAATCTTTCGACCACCTTCATCGTTTTTTAAAGACATCAATTCATTATAAAATTGACAATGAAACAAAGTTGGATTTCCAACTTTTTCTTGGTAAGCTAAAGTTGAAAGTATAGCTTTTTGTAAAAGTGTTTCATCAATAAGTCTTTGAATTGTTGATGCTTTTATATATGGTTGATCAGCCACTAGAAAAAGAAAATAAGCATCTTTTTCTTGATTATACTTTTTGATTCCAGCTTGAATAGAATAGGCTATACCTAAATGACTTTTTGGACTCTTAATAACATAAAGTCGAGGATAATTAAATTGCTTTATATCAAATATAATTTCTGGATATTGTGTAACAACATCTAAAGTATAATTATCATTGGATAAAAGTTTTAACAATTGATTAAATCCATAACGATATAACGGTTGCCCTTGATAGTTATAGAGCAATTTATTATCTTGAAAGCGACGGCTATTTCCCGCCGCTAAATAAATCATATGAATTTTCATTCTTCACACAAACTCATCGCGATTTTTTCTGGTGTCATTGGTAAATCTCTTAACCAAACACCAGTTGCATTATAAATAGCATGTGCAATGGCAGGAGAAGGCGTATTAATAACAATTTCACCAATTGATTTTGCTCCAAATGGACCAGTTTCTTCATAACTGCTTTCAAACTCAACTCTTAATTTTCCAATATCTAAACGGGTTGGAATTTTATATTGCATAAATGAATTTTCAGCAATAGCTCCCTTATCATTGTATTGAACATTTTCATAAAGTGCCATACCAATTCCTTGAACAATTCCACCTTCTGTTTGTACACGAGCTAAATTTGGATTAACCACAGTTCCACAATCAACAACTGCAACATAATCTAAAATATCAACTTGACCGGTTTCTTTATCTAGCTCAATTTCAACCATACCAACCATAAACGGTGGTGGTGAAACTGGTGAAGAATGAGTCACTGTAACTTGTGTTGCTATTGTGTTTCCACACATTGATTGTGTCGCAATATCATGAAGTGTCACTTGTTTATGATTACTTAAACATGTGACAACTTTTCCATCAAACTCTACATCATCATTTGAACATTCAAGCATTTGTGCAGCAATCATACATATATTTTCTTTTAATTGACAACATGCCTTTTCTACAGCTTTTCCTGTGACATAAGTTGTACTTGAAGCATAAGACCCAGAATCATAAGGTGATGCATCACTATCAGCTCCAAAAACAATGATATCATCAACTTGACATTCTAAACATTCAGCTGCCATTTGCGCTAAAATCGTATCACAACCTGTTCCCATATCAGCAGCACCAATAGATAATGCATAGAAACCATCATCATTTAATTTAATAGTAGCAGACCCAACATCAACTCCAGAAATTCCTGAACCTTGCATTGCCATTGCTACCCCAGCAGCGCGCACTTTACCATTTGGCATCACACGAACTTTTGATTTATCTTGCCAATTGAATAATTTTTTTGCATGTTCCATACAACGATTTAATGCACAACTCTTTGTCATTTCGTTATAATAAGCACTCATGACTTGTCCTTCTTGAACCATGTTTTTTTCACGAATTGCCACAGCATCGATACCTAAACGAGCAGCTAATTCATTTACTGCGGATTCAACCGCAAAGATTCCTTGCGTTGCTCCATATCCACGATAAGCCCCAGCAGCTTGAACATTGGTATAAACAACATCATAAGCAAAGCGAAAAGCTTCTAAATGGTTGTTATATAAAGGAATTGATTTATGACCAGATAATCCAACTGTTGTTGGCCCATGTTCACCAAAAGCTCCAGTATTCGATAATGTATAAACATCTATCGCACGAATCGTACCGTCTTTCATTGCGCCAACTTTCACAGTGATTTCCATTTCATGACGTGGCGATCCAGCAATTTGACATTCTGTACGTGAATAAATCATTTTTGATGGCTTCTTTGTCATCCATGTCACAAAGGCTGGATAAACTTCGGCAACAACTGTTTGTTTTGCTCCAAAACCACCACCAATTCTTGGCTTTTCAACATGAATCAATGATTTTGAAATATTTAATGCATGTGCTAAAATACGACGAACATGGAAAACAATCTGTGTTGAACTAATAACATGTAAACGACCAAAAGGATCAATTTCACAATAAGTGCGGAAAGTTTCCATCATGGCTTGTTGATTTGCACGCGTATGATAAGTTCTTTCAACCACTTCATCACAACTTGCCAATACAGCATCAACATCTCCATCTTGGTTATATTCACTTGCACAAAGATTTCTTTGATTATCTGCTCCGACAGGACACAGTGCTTTCCAATTATCTTCTGGATGGACTAAAACCGGATGATCTTTAGCTTGATGAAAATCCAAAACAGCTTCTAAAACTTGATATTTAACCTTAATTAATTTCATCGCTTGATCAACTGATTTTTCATCTGCCCCAGCTACAATCGCAACTGCATCACCAACAAAACGAACGCGTTGATCTAAAATCAAACGGTCATAAGGACTCGGTTCGGGATATGTTTGTCCCGCCATTGTAAAACGATTTTGAGGAACATCATGATATGTATAAATAGCTTCAATCCCTGCAACTTTTTGAGCATCACTCACATCAATATCTTCAATCATTGCATGTGCATGAGGCGAACGTAAAACTTTCACAACCAAACAATTTTGTGGTGTTATATCATCTACATATGCTGGCTTTCCTAATAAAAGATTCATGGCATCTTTTTTACGAACAGGTTGATTAACTTTTTGGAGGGTTTCTTTCATGATAAATCCTCCTTTCCACTTCTTTTTAAATAAGCAATATAATTTTTAATTCCTCGTAATTGTCCTTCATATCCTGAACAGCGACATAAATTTCCTGCTAAATAATTCAAAATATCTTCATCACTTGGATCATCATTTTCTCTTAATAAAGCCATCGCATTCATCATCATACCTGGATTACAAAAACCACATTGTTCAGCCCCTTGATCAGCTATGAACTCAGCAAATCCTTGTGCTTCTTTTTGCATTCCTTCAAGCGTCACAATTTTATGTCCAGCCGCTCTAGCAGCTAAAACACTACATGATAAAATCGGTTGATCATCTTGAAACACAGTACATAAACCACAATTGCTTGTATCACAACCACGTTTGACACTTAAACAACCCTGTTGACGTAAAAAATCAATTAATAAAGTATCAGGTTCAATAGTTGAAACAATATCTTTACCATTTAAATTTATTTTAATTTCCATGATTGTGTTCCTCCCTTAATTGCCATAACGCTCTTTTAATAAGAACCTTTGTAAGATGACGACGATAATCAGCACTTCCCCTTAAATTGCTTCCTAAAGTTACTCTTTGTGCAATATCATCAGCAAATGCCAAGATACTTTCATCACTTAAAGAACTATCTAAAAGATGTTTTTCATCCAATAGTAAAGTTGCTTTTAAAGGACGTGCACCAATAACACAATAATAATCTTGATTCATTTTTGAAATGGCACATGTTAATACTGGAAAATCTGTTTGGGTATTTCTTTGAGAAAGATAAACAACTTGCATAGGTGTCTTTTTCACAATAATACGAACCAAAATATCTAAACTTGGTCGCATCTCAACAAATTCACGGATTGAAACAATTCCGCCATGATACAATTCAACATACGCATCTAAAGCTAAAAACATTGTTAAAACATCAGAAAATCCATAACGCCCAAATAAGCTTCCACCAATTGTCGCAAGGTTTCTAAATTGTACACCAACAATATGTTTTACACTTTCTTTTAAAGCATGATGGGTATATTCATTAAGTAAAGGATCTAATTCTAATTGACGAAGCGTAACCATAGCACCAATATGAATTTCATCTCCCTTATCTTCAATCTGATTTAATCCCAAATCGCATAAATCAATAGCAGTATCAACACTTCGATTTTGCATTTTCAACCAAAGCATTCCTCCAATGATCACATTACGTCGATTTTGACATAAATCATAGGCTTCTTGTAAACTTTGGACACGGACATAATTTTTGATATCTAACAAAACAATCCCGCCTTTCTATTTGACTTTTTCAATTGATTTTTCTTCAGGTAAACAGATGTTTAAAATAATCGCAACTAATGCTGCTGGGACAATTCCTGAACCACCAAAAATCATTTGCACTGCTTCAGGTAAACCAGCTAAAACTGCACTGTTAGCACCAAGCCCATAACCTAATCCTAAAGCGACTGATACGATTGTCATACGACGTGCATTTAATGGTTCTTTAGTAATTAATTGAATCCCACTCATTACAATTGATGAGAACATAATAACAGCAGCTCCACCTAACACGCTTTGAGGCATAATAGAAATTAATGCTGCTAACTTAGGAAATAAACCACATAAAATAAGGAAAATAGCTCCACATGCTAAAGCAAAGCGATTAACGATTTTTGTCATGGTAACCAAACCAACATTTTGACTAAATGATGTATTAGGTAAAACTCCAAAGACAGCAGCTAAACTTGAACCAAGACCATCACAAATAACACCACCTGATAATTCTTCATCAGTTGCTTCACGGTCCATTCCACCTTCAATAACACCAGAAATATCTCCGACTGTCTCTACCGCTGTAACAATAAACATAATTAAAACTGGTAAAATGGCACGTAAATCAAAGACTGGTGTGACTGGTAAAATCTCAGGAATCGCAAACCATTTCGCATTGGCAACTGCATCCCAGTTAATGACCCATGATTTTACAAATTCAACACCTTCACCATTGACTCCAGTTGTTGGTAAAACAAGTGCCATAATACTACAAAGTATATAACCACAAATAATACCAATTAAAATACATGAAGAACTCATCATTCCATGTGTTCCATGTTTTAAAACCAAAATAATAATTAAAACCACCAAAGCTACAAATAAATTTTCCAATGAACCATAATCCTGTGCACTACTTCCTCCACCAAAAGAAGCAACTCCTACCCCAATTAATGAAAGTCCAATGGATAAGACAACAGTTCCTGTCACAACAGCTGGGAAAAAGCGACGTAATGGTTTTAATAAGAAACCTAAAACACCTTCAAATAAACCACCAATAATAGAAGCTCCCATAATAGCTCCATAACCTAAAATTCCGCCACCCATGACTTTAGCAACACTTTGGAAAACACCGATAAATCCTGAACTTGTTCCCATAATAATTGGAACTTTACCACCGACTGGACCAATTGCAAACAATTGAATCAAAGTGACAATTCCAGCAATCAACATTGCATTTTGTAATAATGAAACTTGAATGGCAGCAAATTCACTTGCATCACTCATTGCTGCACAAGCACTTGTAATAATTAAAATTGGGGTTAAATTCCCTACAAACATGGCTAAAACATGTTGTAACCCTAATGGTATCGCTTGTTTTAAAGGAAGTTTTCCTTCAAAATCATATGGCGATGTATATTCTTGATTTTTTTTCATTGATAAATATCCTTTCTTATTTCATAAAATAATAATATTGTTGTAAATCTTGATCTTTTTTGATAATGATATCTGGATAAAGATTCTGTATTTTTAAAGTGATTTCATCACTTGTTTGTAATGAAGGAATAATTTCATCAATTATCTTTCCTTCACTCATTAATAAAATGCGATGACAATACATTAAAGCAAAGAGTGGATCATGAATAACAACCAATCCAGCTTTTTGTTGAGACATGATTGAATTTTGAATCATTTGAAAGATAAAATGACGATTATCAAAATCCAAGGCATTATCGGGTTCGTCTAATAAAAATACGGGTGTATTTTGCATAGCTAAACAGGATAATTGAACCAATTGTTTTTGACCTTCACTTAATGTTGTATAATCTTGATCTAATAAAGAGAAGATATGATAATCTTTGGCTAATGTTGTTATGGTTTGATTATCATCTTGAAAACTAAAAAAAGAAGATGAAGCATAATTTCCTAAAGCAATCATTTCACGTACCGATAATCCCTCAATCACATTGTTGCGTTGCGTCAGCATTGATAAATAACCAGCACGTTTTTTTATATTCATTTCAAAACAGTTACGTTCTTGTACTTGAACATAGCCCTTTTGAAGTGGACAATTGCCCATAATTACTTTTAATAAAGTTGATTTTCCACAACCATTACGTCCTAATATTCCAACAAGTTCTCCAGCTTTTAATGTCAAAGATACATCTTTCACAATATAGTCTTGATAACCCGCAAAAAGATGTTCTACTTTTAATAAAACACTCATAATAATTTTCCTCTTTGTTTATACATATAGAAAACAAGAACCGGTGAAGCTAAAAAGATAGTTAAGATACTTAATGGTAATTCGCCTCCAGGTATCAGACATCTTGCCAAAAGATCACCTACTAATATAAGAATAGCACCTATAAATCCACTGCAAATAAAGAACGCTCCCGTGCGTTTATGTAACAATAAATAAGCAATATGTGGAGCAATTAAGCCAACAAAGGAAATCACACCTGTTAAAGCAACAACAGAAGCGACCATCCAAGTCGTTAGTATAAAAATAAAGATTTTAAATGTTTTGGTATTGAGACCTAAATAAGTTGCATTCTCATCACCTAAAGAAAGCATGGTAATTTGTCGATGACAAAGCAAAATCAATAACATAGGAATCATCACACCGATTAAAGACATCATCATTTTTTCCAATGTCATAGAAGCTAAACTTCCCATTGTCCAAAACTCGATAGCTGCTAATTCTCCTAAAGGATCTGCCATATACTTCAATAACATGATGAAAGCATCACCCACTGATGAAATAACAATCCCCGCAAGCAGATAAGTCATAGTGCGGTGAACCCCAGTTAATTTAACTAACAACAAAACAAACCCCAGTGATAACATACCCACCACAAAAGCTCCACTCATCATTTCATAAGGAGTCCCAGCTCCTAAAACAATCGCTAAAGCCGCTCCCAAACTTGAACCTGTTGCGACACCCGTTAAATCAGGTGATGCCAAAGGATTAGAAAAAACCATTTGATAAACTGCTCCAGCAATACCTAAAGCTAATCCTGCAATCACAGCCATCATGACCCTAGAAAAACGGAGATTAAAAAAGACTTGTGATTTCATAAAATCTGTTGATTGACCAAGTAAAATATGAAAAATATCTGAAATTGATAAAGCAAAACTGCCTTTTGTTAATGAAAATAAAAAGAGAGTTATTAAAAGAAAGCATAAAATGATGACATAATGTTTTGTTTTCATCATTTTGTTATGAGGCTCTCATCAATTTCAAAGCCATAGAATGTTTGATAAAAAGATTTAACATCCTTCACAAATGTATCAAATGAATATTCCTTTGGATGCAATAAACTACTTAACCACATTGTTCCTAAGATTCCTGAAGGAACTGGTGAATCCCATTCTTCTAAACCTTTTGGCATTTGATAAATAGCCTTATTTTTTACAGCTTTTAATGAAGATAATTGTTTATCATTCATGATATCTTTTTTTGAATAATGAGCAGATGATGGGATTACAATCATATCTGGATTCATATGAAGCAAACTTTCATAAGACACTTTACTCCAATAGTTACCTGGAATATCTTTAGCAGCATTGCTCCCTCCTGCTGTTTCAATCAAAGAACTTTGATACATGGAAGCTGGTGCAGTTTCTAAATAACTAGAGTTTCCACCCATATAAATAGTCTTTTGAATATCAGGCAATTGTTTCATTTTATCCATTTGTGTTTGATAATAATTGACAAGTGATTTTGCTTTTTCTTCTTGTCCAGTTGCTTTTCCGATTAAAGTCAACATCTCAACCAATTGATCATGGGTTTCGGGATTAACAATCAAAACAGGAATTTGTAAATCTGTTAAAGCTTGTGCTTTGTCTTTTAACTTCATTGGCATTAAAACCAAATCAGGTTTTAAATTTGCAATGGCTTCAATGTTTAATTCTTTTAAACTTCCCACTTGTTTTAAGTCTAATAACTTTTCATTTGCCATTTTATAAATAGGTCGACTCTCTGCTTTCTTTTCAATTCCTACCAATCGATCACTGATTCCTAAAGATAGTGTTGCATAAGTTGTAATATAATAACAACTGACAATCTTTTGTGCTGGTTGTTTTAAATTCACTTGACGCCCAGCTTGATCTGTTAATTGAATGGCTGATGATGTTTCTTGTTTTGTAGATGTACATCCTATTAAAGACATCCCCATTGTAAGAGTAATAATAAAACATAATATCTTTTTGAAAAATCTTTGACTCATTTCATTCTCCCTTCTTTTTGTAATTGAAAAATAATGGCTTGAAATGCTTCTTCAAATGAAATTGTATTGAGATCATATAAACAACAATCTGTACGTTGTTTTATCTCATTGAGATAAGGAATTGGCTCATCTTTAATCACTGCTAAAACAGTCTTTGAACTAGATAATAAATCATGGACACAAGCAATAAAATCCTGATTATGTCTTTCAAACCTTCCCAGTTCATCCATAAGAACATAATTTTCAGACGCATAAAAAGCATTTTTTAAACATTGAACACCTAATGTTGAAAAAGTCTCAGGAATCCCTTGAATTTTTAAACCATCATAAAATGAAATAGGTTGTCTTTCTTTCGTTTTGATATCAACAAATTGATATGTCCAGCCTATTCCTACATTTTCATTTTGTATCGTTTGAAAACCAACACAGTCTAATTGTAATGTTTCTATGATGTGTTGTCGTAATGTTGATTTGCCAATATGGCGTTTTCCCGTAATCAAAATATTCATCATTTCCAACTTTCCTTAAAAAATCCCCATTTCATAAATAAAAAAACATTTTCCACTTATTTCCTCTAAGCTTTTACAAAGCGCCACTATTATAACATAATCGTTTTTATTCTACAATCTTCTTAGCTTTTTTATAAATGAAAAAAGGACTTATAAAGTCCTATAATAATGAATCCAACCATTCATCAACTTGTGGTAAATTCTGATATGTTGGTTTATCAATCAAATGACCTCTTACCATAACCATTTGAATATCTTTTAAACGTTTTAAATCTTCTAACGGATTCTCTTTAACAACAATCAAATCTGCACATTTGCCTATCTCAATACTTCCAATTTCTTCAGATAAACCAATAATTTTAGCATTACCTAAAGTTGCCGTATGAAGGGCAAAAGCATTGCTGACATCATAGAATTTATGGAAATAATAGATTTCTCGCCACATATTATAAGCTGTTACAAGAGGACAAGATTCATCAGTTCCAAGTCCTACAGGAATATCATTTGCCAAAGCTTTTTTCGCTCCATCAATCATGCCTTTTAAAACAACTTCTGAATTATAAACACATAAGTCATTGAGTTTTGTAATTTCTGGAGATAATCTGGCTAATGGCAAAGCTGGAGAAGTCGTAACAATAAACGCAGATTGTCTTTCTTTAAATAATGCAATGAGTTCATCATCTAAGAAACTTCCATGTTCAATGGTGTCAACACCACCCTCTAAAGCAATACGAATACCTTGGGAACTTTCGGTATGAGATGCGACTTGATAACCATAGTCATGAGCTCTTTGACAGACAGCACGTACTTGTTCAAGATTCATTTTGACAACACCAGGTTCTCCTTTTACTTTCGCATCCATAACTCCACCAGTTACACAAATTTTAATACAGTCAACATGATGATTATAATTTTCATCAACATAACTGGCTAAAGTTTGTGGATCATTGCTCGTTACTGCAAAAGTGCCATCACCATGCCCTCCAACACATGTGATTGCTGGTCCTGGAACAAGTAATCTTGGACCTAAAATTTCATCTCGATTAATCTTATCACGAATTCTAACATCTGAATAAACAAAATCACCTGAACTACGAATTGTTGTTACTCCAGAATGTAATGCTGTTAAAGCATGTTCCTTTACCATTTTATCAATCACCGGTTTTCCTAATGGTGAATGAACAAATTTCATCAATGCCTTTTGTGAACCTCCACCACCAAGTGTTTTACTTGGTTTTCCTGTTCCAAATAAATGAGCATGAAGATTAATCAAACCTGGTAATAAATATTGTCCTTTTAAATCAACAACTTGAAAATCTGATGGAATACTTGCACCATCGGGAACAATCTTTTCAATTACTTCATTGTTAATGAGAACTGTTTGATTTTCTAAAATTTCATCAGTATCATAGCCAATCCATACATTGGCGTGAATTAAAGCATACCTCATAATAAAGCCTTCTTTCATTATTTATTGATATTATTATATCACAAATTTTTATTGAAGAATAAAATATAGTCTTATAAACAATTTTATTTCATTGACATAAAATTTTTATCCTGTTAATGTTTTATTTGAGGAAGATCTGACTCACACAAAAAGGAGGAAGATATAATTATGTATCATGTAAGATTTAAAAACAATCATTATCAAGCAGGTTATAACTTTGGTCAAAAACTTTATCAAAAACAATTATTACTGGAAGATAAAATAGCTCTTTTTCAAACTTCAAAAAGAAAAGCTTTTATGCAAGCATGTTTGCCCATATATCAGAAATTTTATCCAGAAATATTAGAAGAAATAAAAGGAATTGCTGATGGTTTGAAACTTACTCATGAAGATTTATATACATTTTTATTGAGTATGTATTGTTTTGAAGTTGAAAATAAATGTACTTGTTTTGCATTTCATAATGGAAAAGAAACCATTCTTGCTAGAAACAGTGACTTTTTAGTTGAATTAGAAAAAACAAATATGAATTGTCTTTATTCTCTTGAGCATGTTTATGCTTTTCAAGGTAATACCACAGCATTTGTAGAAATGGAAGATGGTATGAATGAACATGGACTTGCGATTGGTTTAACTTTTATCTATCCAACGATAAGAAAACCAGGATTCAATGCCGGTATGATTGTGAGGTATTTATTAGAGAAATGTCAAACAACAAAAGAAGCAATTGATAAACTCAAGTCTCTCCCAATTGCTTCTTCACAAACATTAACAATTGCTGATAGAAATGGAGAGGTTGTTGTGGTGGAGTGTAATCCTGAACAAATGGCTATCATTCGTCCTCAACAAAATGAATCATTTGTTGTTACAACCAATCATTTTCATACCTCAAAACTCTATCCCTATAACAATTTCAATATTGATAATTGGAAATCAGAAGAACGATATCAAACAGCTTATCATACATTAAAAACACATCAAAATTATTCTGTTGATCTTGCTAGAGATATTTTATCTGGAAAATATGGATTTATGTGTCAATATGATAGAAAAACTGGTGCTGATAC
The DNA here is from genome assembly GCF_004343035.1 of Longibaculum muris. Taxonomy (GTDB): domain Bacteria; phylum Bacillota_I; class Bacilli_A; order Erysipelotrichales; family Coprobacillaceae; genus Longibaculum; species Longibaculum muris. Next base: position 402,099 of record NZ_SMCQ01000001.1, on the reverse strand, counting down.
AGTATGGTCAGTTATCTATTGTTGTCAAAGGAAAACAATTTTTAGAGCTGAAGGGAATCCTTCTAGAAAGAAATTTCGTGAAGATAAAAGATAATGATAAAAAGCAGTTCGATTTGTGAACTGCTTTTTACTATTTTTTAATATTTTTTTGTAAAGTTTTTTCATTAAAGAATAAGATTGGTCCATCTTCCATAATACGATGACTATCCATAAATTGTCTAATATAGCGAAAATATCCATCTTTACCAAATTCCTTATCCCAAAAATCAATACTATCTAAAACCTTATTTAAACATAAGAATACATTTTTAAAGATATAATCAAAGTTTTGTGGTTCATGAATATTAACATAAGGTTTTAATACTTTTTCTAATTCTTCATTAATATAAGGATTACAAATTTCTTCTAATCCATCAGCCATATATAATAAATCTTCACCTGCAAAATCACTATAATCTGTTGAATCTTGATTTTCAATATCTAATAATCTATTCATCACAATATGAATGATTTTTTGAGCATCACGCCCAGAAACTTGTAAAGCATCATTTAAGACCATTAAATAACTTTCAATCGCATAAAGCTCAGCTTCAAATACTTTTGTTTCATTTTTTATAGAACCAAAACGTTTTTTTATTTTTCTAACATTTTGTTTTGCATCAAACTGATCAAAACTGTATTCACCATTATGGAGTTTCACAGGAACTTGATTTAAAAAATCTAACCATGTTTCTTCTTTGAAATCTTCACTATGACGAGGATTTTGTCGAAGATAAACTTCATAGAAATAAGCTAATGATTCTTTAGCACGTTGTTCATTTAATCCTTTATCTAACAGTATTTGATAATGTTGAACAGTTGCGGGAGATAATTCGTTATTGATTTGGTTTTCAATGATTTTTACAAATTCCTCTCTAATGATTTTTCTTGCCATTGGGCATCACTCCTTTGTTTTTAGTTTTTGAATATCTTCTAATAAAAAATTGCGACTTTTTTCTTGTTTTCTTAAAAATTCATCAAATTTTTCTTGACCCAGTGCCTCTACTTCTAATTTTAACTCACGCGAAGACATTCGTCTAGCCCCACGACCTATCACGATAGTTTGTTCTAAAGCATCGGATGTTGCGACAATGACACGATAATCACTGGCTAAATGATGAGTTACCCGTTCAATATACATATCAGCTGTTTGTGCTTCTTTGGTATAAACAACATACACATTATGATTCTTTTCTAATGTGCCTTGATTATCTTTGACCTTGTAAGCATCAAAAACAATAATCATTAAACATTGACGATAACCTTGATAATTACTTAAAATATCAATCAAACGTTCTCTTGCACTTCCGAGGTTGACACTTGCTAAATCTTTGAGTTCATCCCAGGCATGAATAACATTATAACCATCAATCAAAAGACATTCTGGTTTCATTTTGACTTGCATAGATTCTTGAACAGGTTCTTTACGATAATAATCATCGGCTAAGCGACGTTGCACAGGTCCATAGGTGCGGGTAAAGATATCATCTAATTCTTCGTCTTCATTGGCATATGTACGTGTTGTTTGTTGACTAGTGGATACTGTTTTTTCTTTCAAACCACTTTGAATATGCATATAGCTACGAACTTGATCCCAGCTCACATAAAAACCTGCCCCATGAGCACAAAAAACAGAACCTGTTGGATAATGCATATCTGTTTCACTATCATATCCTATTTTTTCTATCACTTCATCTTGATTATGACAAGGTTGATATCCTTTAAGTGAACATGATAACTTTCCTTTTCCTTTACTATAAGCAATCACTTCTTGATGGTAATTTTGCATACAAGCAACTGGTGCTTCTCCTTCAATAATAATTGTTTCTAATGATGTATCTGGCATTTCAAAAGTTCCATGCATTTGCTCAATATCATATAACGCACGACTTAAACAAGTTGAAGGAATTTCTAATCGAAATTGATAATAAGGTTCTAGTAAAATAGATTGTGCCATTTTTAAACCTTGTCTTACAGCACGATAAGTTGCTTCTCTAAAATCCCCACCTTCGGTATGCTTTTGATGTGCTTTTCCACACAAAAGTGTTATTTTCATATCGGTAATTGGGGAACCTGTCAAAACACCTAAATGTTCTTTTTCTTGAAGATGCGTTAAGATTAAACGTTGATAAGAACGACTTAAAACATCCTCAGAACAATCGGTTTCAAATTGTAAACCACTTCCCACTTCTAAAGGTTCTAACAACAAGTGAACTTCGGCATAATGGCGTAAAGGTTCAAAATGTCCAACACCTTCAACAGGATTTAAAATCGTTTCTTTGTAAAGAATTTGTCCTTGATCAAAGGATACATCAACATGAAATCTTTCTTGTATGATATTTTTCAATATTTCAATTTGAATTTCACCCATTAATTGTATATGGATTTCATCTAATTCTTGATGGTAAGTCACATGTAATGTTGGATCTTCTTGTGATAATTGTTGAAGATTTTTTAACATTTGATGTTGATCACAATCATCTGGTAAAACAATTCGATAATTCATATAAGAAGATAATAGTGGGGATAGCGAAGTTTGTTTATAACCTAACCCTTCTCCTGGTTGAATACTACTAAGACCTTTTAAAGCAACAACCATTCCAGGAGTTGCAATTTCTAACATTTCGTACTTATGTCCAGAATAACGTCTGATTTGATCAACTTTTTCATCATCTTTGATTTTTTCTTTTGTTTTTAAAGAACCGCCAACAATTTTCACATGTGTCAAGCGATGTCCACCTTCATGTGTCACTTTATACACTTGCGCTCCAAATTCATCTGGATAACATGGCTCTTTTGTATAGGTATCTAAGGCATCCATAAAAACTGTTACACCGTCAGTTTTTAAAGCTGAACCAAAATAAACAGGAAAGATTTTTCTTTGTTGAATATACGGAATTAATGATTGTGTTTGGATAGTTTGATGTTCCATATATTCATCCAATAAATCATCATCAACAAGTGCTATTGATTCAAAAAAGATTTCATCTTGATTTGTAAAATCAAAACAATGTTCATCAAGACGGGATTGAATATTGCCCAAAAGATGTTCTTGAGAATAAGACGTGATATCCATTTTATTTATAAATAAGAATGTTGGAATATGATAATGTGAAAGTAAATTCCAAATGGTCTCACTATGGGTTTGGACACCATCTAATCCATTAATCACAACAATAGCATAATCTAAGATTTGTAAAGTTCTTTCCATTTCGGCTGAAAAATCAGCATGACCAGGAGTATCAATAAGTGTGATTTCTACATCTTTCCAATTGATAATAGCCTGTTTAGAAAAAATCGTAATCCCACGATTTCTTTCTTGCATATCATAATCTAAAAAAGCATTCTGATGATCAACACGTCCAAGTTGTCGGATACGCCCAGATAGATAGAGCATGCTTTCAGATAAAGTTGTTTTTCCTGCATCAACATGAGCCAATATTCCAACAACTAATTTTTTCATTCTTTACACCTTCAATCTTTTAAATAATGAGAATGGAACTTTATATAATATAGTATAAATAAAATTGACGTCACTGTCCATGTTATTGGATAAGAAATAATAACCATCTTAAATGATGTAAAGAATGGAGAAACAAACATCACCCATAAAATTCTTAAAACACAAACCCCAAAACATACCAGTAACATTGGCTTAAAGGCATCTCCACAGCCACGCATGATCCCAGACATAATTTCAACACAACAAAAAGTAAAATAGAATGGAGTTAAGAAATGAATGATTTGATTACATTCTTGAATAATCTGTGGATCAGTTGAGAAAATATGACATATTGCATTGCCAAAATTCCATAATAACAAACTGATAATTGCTGCTGAAACAAGAGACATCATTAAACATGTTTTGAGTCCATCTTTTACCCGTTGATAGAAATGTGCTCCATAATTTTGTCCTGCAAACGTTGTGATTGATGAACCAAAAGCTCCTGAAATCATCCAATATAAAGCATCAATTTTGATATATACAGCCCAAGATGCAATCGTATTTGTTCCAAAAGTATTGATTCTTGTTTGTAAGACTATATTTGAAACAGAATACATTGTTGATTGAATTCCTGCTGGTATTCCTATTTTAATAATACGTTTTAAGATAGGATAATCAAAAGCAATTTCTTTTAATCTTAATTGATAACAATCTTTACTACGCATTAACTTGATACTCACTAATATTGCACAAACGAATTGAGCAATCACAGTTGCTATGGCAGCTCCCGCAATGCCACTATTGAAATAAACAACAAAAAGATAATCAAATAAAACATTTACAAAACAACAAACAGCAAGATAATAAAGTGGTGTTTTTGAATCACCAATGGCTCGTAAAATACCTGCTCCAATATTATAGACAACGCCTGGTAACATACTTAAAAAATATAAACGCATATATAATGAAGAAGCATCAATAATATCATTAGGGACTCCTATCATTTGTAAACACTGATAAGCAAAAACGAGTCCAAACAATGTCATGAAAATACCACAGACAAGTGACATCGCAATCGATGTATGCACGGCTTTAGATACACGTTTTTTCTCATTAGCACCATAAAATTGAGCAATGACTACTGTTGCTCCAGAAGATAAACCAACAAAGAAATTAACAATTAGGTTTGTTAAGTTTCCTGTTGAACCAACAGCTGCCAAAGCAGAAGTTCCGACATATTGCCCAACTATAATAGTATCAACTGTATTATACAACTGTTGAAAAAATGTTCCTATTAAAATAGGAAAGAAAAATAATAACAATTGTTTCCAAATCGTCCCCTCAGTTAATCCTAATTTTCTTGAATCCATAACTATCCCCTCTCATCTATGAAATCATTTGTTTTAACTCTTTTCTCTTATAAAGCCATCCTACAACAAAAACCACATCAGCAAAAAGCCAAGCTAATGGATTAGCAATACAAATAGCATCAAAGCCTAACATTCCAACAAAGCAAAAAGCCACAATACATCTGGCAATCATTTCTGCAACTCCACCAAACATCGCTAAGAAGCTATAACCTAAACCTTGCAATAAATTACGTAAGATAAATAAAATACTTAAAATATAATAACAGATAGAATTGGCAATTAAGTATTGCTTAATTTCACTAATAATGACTGTTTCACTGGCATCAATAAATAATAGCGAAAGATAATCAAATGTGAAATAAACAAAGACAAAGGCAACCACACAATAAATGGCACCAATGATATAACTCACATGAACACCTTTAAAGATACGTTCAATTTGATTTGCACCTAAATTTTGACCACCATATGTTGCCATTGTTAAACCTAATGTTTCTAATGGCTGTGTTAACATAATTGATATTTTCATTGCGGCAGTAACAGCTGCTACAACATCAGAACCTAAACTATTGACAGCGGACTGAATGACAACACTGCCAATTGCTGTAATTGAAAATTGTAATGCCATTGGTAATCCCATTTGTAATAGTTTTTGACACATTGCTTTTTGAAATCTTTTTTCATCATGTTCAAAAGTTAAAATATCTGTTTTTTTCTTCATATAAATAAAACATGCTATACCAGAAATAAATTGAGCAATGACTGTTGCATAGGCTGCTCCTGGAGCACCCATATGAAATTGGGTAATGAACAATAAATCTAAAAGAATATTAATAACTGATGATAAAATCAAAAAATAAAGCGGTGTTTTTGAATCCCCAATTGCTCTTAAAATACTTGATAACATATTATAAATCATAGTTGCAAATAATCCTAAAAAGATTACCACAATATATCCATACGCTTGTTCATAAATATCAGCCGGGGTTTGCATCCAAGTTAAAATGGTTGGTAAAGCCAATACTGTCACAATCGTCATAATGACTGTTATCATTGTACAAAGATAGAAAGAATGAATAATATATTCTTTCATTTGTTTGATTTTCTTTCCACCAAAACTTTGTGCAATAGGTATTCCAAAACCACTACATATCCCAATTCCAAAACCAATAATCATAAAGTTCAATGAGCCTGTTGAACCAACTGCAGCTAAAGCCGTTTTTCCTACATATTTTCCAACAATAATACTATCAACCATATTATAGAACTGTTGAAATATATTCCCAATAACCAAAGGAATCCCAAAAGCCAAAATGAGCTTCCAAGGGCTTCCTACTGTCATATCTTTTTTCATGATATCGCCCTCCCATTTCAATACTTATCTATTATACATTTCTTGTTGATGATTATAAATATAAAAATTGACTTTTTAAACAAATTTCTAATTTTGAAAAAAATATACGCTCGAGCGTATATTTTTATCGTCTTATTCATTAATTGATGGTAATTCAAGAGGACTTAAATCCTCTTGAACAGGTGCCATTAAAACCTTCCCAGTTCCTCTATAGACATTAACCAATCCTTCACCTGAAACAGCTGAGCCTGCAAGTGTTTTGCCTGAACGTTCAACAGTAAAGTCAAGACTTCCACTCCATGCAATAGCCATATTTCCATCAATCTTTAAAACATCATCTTTTAAAGTAATTTCAACAAGTTCTTCCTTAGGACAAGCAGATTCAAGACAAACAACTCCATCACCTTGAATACCTAAATTAAACAATCCTTCATTTCCGGCAATGGCAGATGATAGATTTGAACGCATCACCGCCTTATGTTTAAGCTTAGAATCACAAGCTAAAAACAACCCATCATCTAATACAATAGAACCATTCCATTCTTTTAAATCAAGCAATATAATATGTTTATATGTTGGTTCTAAAACTAATGTTCCATCACCTGTATATTCTGGTTTAATTGTATCTTCACCAGTTACTTTTCCTCTTACTGCTTTTGATAAAAAATCACCTACACCTTTTAATCCTGTTGTTGCTGCTACATTTCCTACCATCCATTGCATAGCACCAGACTGAACTGTTATATGGGCTTTACTTAAATCACATATAACTTGTCGTTTACGAATATTCATCTTATCACAAAAATAAGCCTTTTGTGCATCATGAGGCATTACACTTAAATCTCTTTGATATTCAATGACTTGAAATGGTCCTAATTCTTCTATCACTTTAACGTCATCATTATGAGTAAAATTTGAAATTGTATACATATATTTTTTCTCCTTTTTCTATTTATCCTTATTATAACATGATTTTTATTTTTATTCTTGAAAAACAAGCGTAAACATCATTCCATCTTTCTTTTTTTGAGCATAAATCATTCCTTCCATCTTCATCATCAATTCATGACAAATATATAATCCTAGTCCATTACCAGATTTGCCTTGACTATTTCCTCCTCGATAGAAGCTTTCAAAAAGATGATTCAGTTCACTATCGCTCACAGTATCTCCACTATTAAAAATATGAATCAATTGACAATAATCTTCTTCCTCAAAAGTGATTTCAATTCGACGACCATCTCCATATTTCAATGCATTTTCAAACAGATTCTCTAAAACTTCCTGACTTCGTGATAAATCACCACGAAGTAATTTATTATCAAAAGACTGAACAATCAATTCAATTTGTCGCAGAGCACATTGTTCGTTATAAATTGAGAAAACATTTTGTAATAAGTCATTTAAATAAAATTCTCCTTGATGAACTTCTAAATCTAAGATATCAACACGTGCTGAATGAATAATTTCATCAATGTATTTTTCTATTTCTCTTGATTTGATTTCAATTTGTTCAATTGCATGTTTTTGCTGTGAATCTGTTTGATAAACATCATTTAAACAAGCTTTACTATAAAGTTGAATAAGATTCAATGGTGTTTTCATATCATGTGAAAGAGATAATAACAAAGTCTTTTTCTCTTTCATTAATTCTAATTGTCTTTTTTTAGAAACTTCTAATTCATCTTTTAATTGACTCATACTCCACATGAATTTTCCAAAGAATTGACTTTTTGCTTCTTTAACCTCACCTTTAAAATGACCTTTTGCAAGATGAATTGGTAAGTCATTTAATTGTTGAAAGGGTTGAATCAATTGCTTTTTCATATACCATAAGATAATCAGAATAAAGAGTTCTAAAACGAATAAACTGATTTGCATAATCAAAAAGACATGTAAAATATCAAATATTGGGAGTTGATAAGTGAATTTTAAATAACCTTGTAATTGATTGTTTTGATAATAAGGTAAGATTTGTGTTTGACCAAGGTTTGATTCTAAATAAAATGAATCTAATTGATTTTGATTGATAACATTTGATTTTATATAATCAATAGCTTTTACATATTGATAATCTCTTAAGTCTATTTTTTCTACTTGTGAGATATCTTGAATTTGATTGATAATCCGTTGGCTTTCAACTCGGTAAGCATGACTTTGTTGATTTTGACTAACCAAAAGGGCATTTCCTGATAGAAATGCCAAACCTAAATAAATGATGATAGATAAAATGATGATACGATTATATTTCTTCATAACGATAGCCAACTCCCCAAACTGTTTGAATACGTTTTGGATGTCGTGGATCATCTTCAATTTGTGTCCTTAACATCTTAATATGAACAGTCAATGTTTGATTTTCACTTTGACTGTCAACACCCCATATTTGATTAAATAAATAATCTTTATGCATTGTTTTTCCTGCATTTTTAACCAATAAGACTAATAATTCATATTCCTTCACATTAAGATCTAATAATTGATTTTTCAAGTAAACTTTATGTGCCTCTTGATCAATTGTGATATCTTTTGAAACCAATAGATTATGCTTGGTCTGTTGACTTGAAATGCGTTGAAACAAAGCGCGAAGCTTCGCACAAAGAATATCCGGATCTACGGGTTTTTCAATATAATCATCAGCGCCCAATTCAAAGCCTAATAACTGATCTGTCTTTGTTGACCTAGCACTCATCATAATAATTGGAATCTGGCTATGTTGACGGACAGTCTGACAAAATGCAAAGCCATCCATGCCTGGTAACATAATATCCAAAAGAATCACTTTTGGTAGATGGTTAAAAAGCCATGACAAAGCATCTTCACCATTTATAACAGGATAACATGTCCAGCCTTCTTTACTTAAAAATGTTTGAATCAATTCAGCCAATTCTTGATTATCTTCAACTAGCAAAATATCTGCCATGATTACCACCCCAATTTAATTAACCATTCATTTAACTGTCTTTCACGTTGACGAATATCTGATGTTGATATACATTTACCTAAAATAATCTCATCACGAATATTTCCATCCTCGATATAAAGAACTCGCTCACATTTACTTGCAACACGCATATCATGTGTCACTAACATAATACTTGTTCCTTCCACATTAATTCGTGTCAGTTCATCCATAACTTCAATTGAATTTTGTTTATTTAAAGCTCCTGTTGGTTCATCAGCAAAAATAATCTTTGGCTGATTAATCAAACTTCGACAAATACAAGCACGTTGTAATTGACCACCTGAAACTTCATTGACACCATTATCAGAAACATCACTAATACCCAGCTTTTGCATTAAGATTTTTGCACGTTCTTGAATATCATGACGATTCTTTTTTTGATTTGCTTGATATGCTGGTAAGATAATATTATCATAAATAGACAGATTTTTCAGCATATACATCTGTTGAAAGACAAATCCCATCTCTTGTAAACGTAAATCACTGATTTCATTTGGTTTTAACATTGTTAATTCTTTACCAAAGAAATTCACTTTTCCTGCAGTTGCATCATCCATTCCACTAACTGTGTAAAGCAAAGTTGTTTTCCCTGAGCCAGATGGTCCCATAATCGCGACCATTTCCCCAGCTTGAATTTCTAAATTAACATTTCTTAAAACATTATTTTGACGTTTGTTTACAACATACGTTTTACATAAATTAGTTACTTTTAAACTCTCCATACCACTTTCTTCTCCTATTCCAAATTATTCATTTCACGAATATTAATATTTTTAACACTATGTGTTGCAATAAGTGTTGAAATCATAATTCCTATTAATAAAATACCAGGATAAATCAAATATGCTTGTAATGGATCTACTTGAATATTGACTTGAGCTCCCATAATTGCAAATATTGGTTTAAGAATTATTGTATTACTTAATAATGATAATGGAATTGATACAATCATTGCTACAATAACAACAAAAGCCATTCGCATCATTTGCCATTTTTGAATTGTCTTATGTTGAAAACCAATACTCTTTAACATGGCAATTTCACCTTTTTCACGTGTAATAAATAATTTTTCCATTAATAGGGTAATAAGCATAATGACACCACATAATAGGATTGTCATCGGGATAATCATCTCTTGTAAACTTGTTTGAATACCGCCAATTGTTTCATCGGCAAGTTCTTGTCCACTTTGCCATTTGTATTCAGGAAATTCTTTTTGTAACGTTTGTATAAGTTTTTCTTGTGATTGTGAACTATGCACATTAACCATGATACTCCAATAATCAAACATCGTTTCTTGATCACAGTTAATTTGTGAATTGAGTCTAGCACTTTTTCCAAGTTGCATGTAATCAGTAAATGTTCCACTGATAATCATATTTTGTTTTTTTCCATTAATGTTTGCTGTAACAAAATCCCCAATTTGCCAATGATTTTCTTTCATAATATCTTTTGAAAAGGCAACTTCATTTGGAAGTTCTGGGGCATATCCTTCATCATAATCAAGAAAATCTCTAGGATGACCAACCAATTGTAAAGTCATAAGATTGTTATTTTTTTGTTTCTTATGATTGGTGTAATTGATAAAATAAAGTGGTTCACCTGTCATATCTACTTGATAACCTTTATCCTCCATTTTCTTTTCTACTCGTTGCATTCCTTCAATCAGATCAGTTACAAAATGATATTTTATACCTTGAGAGACTTCAATATTTTTTAATAAAACTGAAGCATTAGGATCAATGGAAAACTTTTTTAAAATTTCCTGACTGTGCATTGTATTAATTGTATTTAATGGAACTGTAATTAAAATAAAACTTAAACAAAAGGTAATAATCAAAACAATGTAACGTGTTAAATGGGTTGTGATATCATTAAATCCAAGATAGTTAGACACTGATAAATATTTCATTTTAGATAAATGAAATCCCCGATAACTATGGTATCTTTCGCCTGTATAACCACCTCGAATAGCTGTGATTGCTGAAACTTTGTTGAGTTTTCTTGTTGATAAATAACAAAACATAATAACTAAGGCAATAATTGATAATGCACAACCGATATTAATTGCTAAATTAAGTTCATCACTTGCCATAATCATATTTTGACTCACACTTTGAATCATCACTTGACTGACTGGAATACTCAATAATGTTCCTAACACTGCCCCCACAACAACTATCACAAAATATTTGATAAGATATATTTTTTTAATATTCCTATTCTTTAATCCAATGGCTTTCAAAATTCCTATTTCTTGATATTGTTCTTCGATTGAAAAAACAAGAGTAAAGCGTAAAACCAATAAGGCAATACAAATCAAACAGATTCCTACAGCAATTAACAATCCTGCAACAATCATATCAAAGGCATAAACCATTTTATATGTGTCTATTGAAATAATATTGATGATTTGTGTGAATCCTTGATGATTTAAAAGCTCAGTAAAAGCATCAATATCCGGTGTCATAATATAATAAACGCCTAAAGCATAAGTTACAGGCTGATAATCCTGAAAATCTTTTTCATTTAAAAGAAAACGACTTATCCCAACCATTTCATTTCCAAATGCAGCATCTTTAACAGCTGCTTTGATTGTTAAATCTTTAGAAACACCTTTACTTTGAATTGTTATTTTTTCTCCAATATGCAATTTTTCTGTTTCTAGCATTGTTTTGGATACAAGAACTTCGCCTTGATTGACGATAGGAACGTTTCCATAATCATCATAAACTTTACTGTAATCAACATCCATAGTTGATAAATACAAATTAGCCCCTTGATTTTCTATCGTTTCTTTTTGTTGGCCTCTTTTGACACTCACAGACTTTGCTGACACTTCTAAAAATTGATTATATTCAAAATCACTGATGAGGTTTTTTTCTTTTTGCTGTTGTAACCAATGATCAATTTGTGTCTTATCTTTTTTTGAATCAATAATTATATTGACATCAGGTACATGGGCATAATCCATATAATAATCAACGGCTGAAGAAATAATCGTAATGTTGTTGATACTACTCGCTAAAAAGACTGTTGATAATGTAATAAAAAGAAACAAGATTATATTAACCCCTTTACGTTTTAACATATCTTTTTTTAATATTTGATAAAGCATAACTCTTTCTCCCCTCTCTTATCATCTTCATTATAAATAATCAATTCTTAAAAAATCCTTAAATAATAAAAAAATCTCATTTTCATGAGACTTTCTATGATAAGACGATACCTTTAACAACGGTAAAGTATAAAATCACAATAATTGCAATAGGAGCAATGTAACGAATAGAAAACGACCAAGCTTTTTTTAAAGGAAATGTCACACCTTCTTGTTCAATTTCAGCAATTGCATTTTGAGGTTTCCATACCCAACCAACAAAAATACAAAAAGCCAATGCTCCTAAAGGAATTAAAACATTATCCGTTAATTTTTCCATGACAGCATTCATTGCGAGCATTTGAAAACCATTAGAAAAATCAAACCAAGGCAAGTTGATTCCTCGTGTTGAAAGTTGTGATAATGAATAACCACAAGAAAGTAAAGTTAAAGGAATAACCATTATTGCCATACTTTTTTTACGACTGATATGAAATTCTTCACTGACACAAGCAACTAAGCTTTCTAAAATACTCAATGCACTTGTTAAAGCAGCCAATAATAACAAAACAAAGAAAATCAATCCAAAAATATGACCGATTCCTCCTGGTAATGTTTCAAAAACATGTGGTAAAGCAACAAAAGCAAAGCCACCACCCATTCCAAGTCCATCTGGTCCAACAGTCACAAAGACACTTGGAATAATGGCTAGTGCAGCAAGTATAGCCACAAAAGTATCTAAAATACAAATCCACTTTGCACTATTAACCATATCAGTTTCTTTGTCTAAATAAGAACCATAAGTAATGAGGATTCCCATACCAACTGATAATGAGAAAAAGGCTTGGCCAACAGCTGCCACAATCATATCCGAAGTCAAATCTTCTAGACGGAATGTAAACATAAAACGCAATCCTTCATCAGCACCAGGGAATGTCACTGATCGAATAGCAATCCCAATTAATAAAACAAATAAACCTGGCATTAAAACCTTACTTACTTTTTCAATTCCTGCAGAAACACCCTTAGAAATAATGAAAATACAAACACCTAAAAATAATAAATCCCATAAGATTGGTTCAACTGGCGAAGTGATAAAATTAGTAAAATAAGTTGCATAAGCATTACTTCCATTACCAAACTGGGCTCCTGTTAAGTAAGTGATAACATATTTAGTAACCCAACCACCAACAACTGCATAATAAGATAAGATAATAAATAAAGCAACAATTCCTATAACACCAGCAAATTTCCATTTTTTATTCAACATAGCAAATGCCCCTACAGCATTTTTATGTGTCTTTCTTCCAATCGCAAATTCTGCCATCATAACAGTAAAACCAATAATTGCCACAACAATCATATATGTGAGAAGAAAAGCTCCACCTCCATTGGCACCAACTTTCCCAGGAAACTTCCAAATATTTCCCAAACCAACTGCCGATCCAGCAGCAGCTAATATAAAACCTAAACGACTATTCCATTGTCCTCTTTTCTCTTTCACAATCAATCCCCCATTTAATAAATGTGATTTTTATTATACACGAATTGTGTGAACATATAAACAAAAATTTGCATTATTATGACAATTTTTATAATAAAATTCTTTTTATAACAAAAAATCATATCATAAAGATATGACTCCTTGATTATTTTTGAAACATTTTTTCTTTATGAATCATCCAGTCAATAGCATCTAACACAGCTTGATCATTGTTAGAGCCAATCACATAATCAGAAACTTCTTTTACAGATTCTTTAGCATTTGCCATGGCAAAACTATATTCAGCTTCTTCTAACATTTCTTGATCGTTACCACTATCACCAAAGGCCATTGTTTCTCCATCTTTGATTTGCCATCTTTCTTTTAGAAATTGAATACCGTGTGCTTTATTGATACCTGGAATAATTAAATCTATTCCAAAATGACCACAATCAACTGGTGTCATAATATGTCCAATTTCTGCTTTTAATTCCGTTAAGATCGTTTCAAAATTATCCTCATTACAATGTAAAAAGACTTTAAAAATTGTATCATCGAAAGAATCAAAATGACTAACTTTCTTTAAACGATGATAATAGAAATTCATATGTTGATAATAATCTTCATCCACCTTGTCACTTATATAAGCACTTTTTTGTCCACAAACAACTTTTTGAACTTCAGGATATTTGTTGATTGCTTTTAAAACTGTTTGGATATCTTCTTCCTCTAATTTTGCAACAAAAACATCTTCTCCCTTATCAACAATATAAGCCCCATTTTCAGCAATGAAAGTTAATTCTTGTTGAATTTCTGGGAAGAAAGAACGTAATTGATAATATTGATTACCACTTGCTACAACAAAATGAATATCATTGGCTTTCATATATTCATATTGTTTCATAAATCTTTCTTGATCATATGTGTTATCACTTGTTAAAAACGTTCCATCCATATCTACTGCAATTATTTTGACACTCATCTTCTCTACCATCCTTTTATCTTTCGTCAAGTATTGACGAATCTTATTTACTCATATTATAACGTAAATAAAACAAGATACAGTAGAAATTTCAGAAAATGAAAAAAGAACTTTTATTGTTCTTTCATTTTGTTTGTTTGACTTAAAATATTTTTTAAGTCATTGATATAATTGGTTTGTTGCTTTTTTAAGTATCCTTTCACAAAAGGTTTCATAAAGATTTTTTTAGCTTCAACATTTTCTGTAAAATCAAGGGTTGTTATTCCATCATGATATGTAAATACACCTACCCAATGTCCTTTCATATTTGTGTTTTCCATATTAAACTCATAACGTTGAAATGGATCTTTAACTGTAATCGTAAATGTTGTTTGATAGCCCTCTGGTGTATGTTCTATAAATGTCTTTTCATCAAGAATTTCAACGGACGCAACATCACGACGCCAAAGTTGCTGATTTAAATTTGTAACAAACTCCCAGACATCTTGAATATCTGCTGATAATGATACTTTTATATTTGAATAAGCCATATTTATTCCTCCTTTTGAATAACTGGTAACCAATACTCATAAATAGCGTTTTCAGGATTAGGATTGATATAAACTTCAATATCTGGAATATTTGCATATTCATATCCTGAAGTTGGTAACCATTCTAAAATCACTCTTTTTTCTAGGTCTTGAATTGTCTTTGTATGGCCATGTCCTTTAAAAATTGCCCATGTTGTATTAGGAATAATGTATTCATTAAAATCTTGACTTTCTTTTTGTGAACTCACGGCAATCATATATTTCCACTCACTGGAATGATGAATGCTGACACCTAATAATCCTTTAGGTTCACTATCCATAAATGATATTAATTGTGTAATTGTGCCATTTTGGACTGCTTGATTCCATTGATAAGGAATGTCTTTAAAATTGTTTTCTAATTGATGACTCAAAGGGCAGTCAATGCCAACAACCCGAAATGAATCCTTTTCAACAATTTGAAATTGTAAAGGTACACTTCCTTGAATAGACAATGAAAAAGTAAAAGGTGGATAAGCTTGAATAGATTGACAAGTTTTTCTAATTACTGAAGGAGCAATTCCATGAACACTTTGAAAAGCACGATTAAATGCTGTTGGAGAATCATAACCATATTTATAAGCGACATCTATAACTCGCATATGATGATTCATTAAATCTACAGCTGCAAGCGACATTTTTCTTCTTCGTATATATTCGTTTAATGAGATATTTGTCATATATGTAAAGATTTTTTGAAATTGATAATAAGGACAACCTGCGATGTTAGCTAGTTGTTGATAATCAATAGTATCAGTCAAATGTTGTTCAATATATGTCATTGCATGATTGAATTGTTCTAACCAGTCCATCTTTATCCTCCTTCTTTATTCTATCTATTATGATATAATATATCCTCTCTTTTTACCAACAAAAAAAGAGAGATTTTTATAACTCAAATGTCTTTCATTAACTCTCTTATTTTTTATTTATATATGGTGCAAAATTTATCATTAATAGAAACTTATAATGATAATGCAAATTCTATGACTTGATATAATAATTGTTTTCTCAAATCTTTTGTCATTTTCCATTCCCAAGTTTCATTTTCTTTTGAAATTGGATGTTTATCAGAGACCATTAAAATGGAGACAACTTGCAAATCAAGATACTTACCAATACTCATCAAAGCAGATGTTTCCATATCCACTCCAACACAACCTTTTTTTCTCCATAACGCTTCTTTATAAAATGTTTGTCTATAGATTGCATCAGTTGAAATAATTGGAGCCACTATATGTTTTGGAATATATTCAATTATTTTGTTAAATAGCATCAAATTTGGGGTACTATGTTCAATTGTCTCATAATAATGTAATGATGTTCCTTCTTCTACATATGCTTTATTTGGTATAACTATATCCCCTATATTAATATTTTCAACAAAGCCACCTATCAAACCAACAGAGATTATATTTTTCACTCCCATAACTTTAAGAACTTCAATAGTATCAGCAGCCATTGGCGCACCACGTCCCCCATCCAAGAAACAAATATCATTTTGACCTTTTATTTTATAAATCGGGCAAGCATTCAAAAATCTTGGAAAATGATTAGTAATTAATTGTACATCATATTTTTCCTTAATATAATCAAGTCCACTCATATACAATAAAATTGCGGTTTGAGGAAGCAAATATATTTTTTCTCCATGTTCTGATTTTGCTTGTTCTGTACTAGTCAATACTGGGCTAGTTTTATCGTTTTTATAAAACCACATTTTTTCAATTCTCCTTTTAACTCCAAAATTAAAAACATTTTAATCTTTCTTATATTCTTCTAGCTCTTTAAGAAATTCTTGATAATCAGAATCATTCCAATAAAAAGTAAGTTCTTTTTCTGAGTATGCTTTTTCTATCGGCCACATAAATTTGTCTTCAACATCATATCCAAGGCTTTTAAGAACCGCCATAGCAAACTCTCTAAATGCAAATCCAATTGCTGTAATTATTCGTTTTTCTTCAACAAGTGGTTGATGAACAAAGTTTTCACGATGAATAAATGGAAATACATCTATCATTTGCATGAAAAAACCAGCTGTAAATTTAACATCATCTAAAAGACCTGCTTTTGCTAGTAAGAGTGGTGCAGCAGAAATTGCTGCAATTAACACATTTGTATTCTTTACTTGTTTCAAAAATGTTATTATTTTCTCATCATATAATGCTGGTAAAGGATTGATAATTCCTGGTAAGATAACACATTTATAATCCAATACAGATGCATCATTTAATATTTTTGTAGGCATAATAAAAAAGCCATCTTCACTTTCATATAGTTTCATTTCACTTCCCAATATATCAATTTTTTCTCCGTACCAAAGTGTTAAGCAGGATGTAAGGATGGTTATTTCCTGTAAAGAAAAATAAGGATATATTAATACTGCAATCTTCTTCATTATACTCATCTACTCTCTTTCTATCTAAGACATGAACATATTTGTAGCTTTTTAAATATTCTATCAATTATGATCTCTACATTCAATCAATATCATATAGACAAAAAAGAAAGTGTCTCCAGTAAAGACACCCTCTAAAGTTACTTAACGCTTATTTAAGAAAGTAACACATTAATTATATGACTTACATAGTTTCAAAAGCTATAAAAATTTAATCTTTTTTTCTTGCAACAATGTAAAATCTGTGAATTTTTCCTTCAATAACTCCTTTTTCTTCAAGAATTCTTTGAGCATTATACAAATTTTCTAAACAAGACTCTACTGAAAAACCAACAAATTCCCATTCGATAATTCTTGCAAACCAAACTAATGCTCCAACATCATAAAATTTTATTGGTTGAAAAACTTCACCACTTTCAATGATTTCAAAATGATTGTCTCTTAATTCTTTTTCTTTTATTTTGAGGTATTGATTTGGAAATGGAAGTTCTATGTTCTTAGACAATAATAATTCTACAAGTTCCCTATCATTTTCAGCACCAACTTGTTGTGTCATGAACAAACCATTATTTTTTAGTACTCGTCTTAATTCTGATACATTATAATTTCCATGCCTATTTGTAATAATATCAAACTTTTGATCTGTAAATGGTAAAACATCTTCACCATCAGCTTCCTTAAAATCAATTCCAAGCGGAAGCAATATTTTTCTACAATAATCGACATTTGGTTTATATCCCTCAATAGCAGATGTCATATTTTTAGGATGATTTAAACTTAATAAAAATTCTCCACCACCAGTTTCCATATCTAATAACTGCATATCGCTTGTAAGATATTTTTTTATAACGGCATAAAAATCCCAAGGAAGTTGATCTTCTTCGACATATCTATCTTGAAGATGTGAAAAATCCCAACCTTTTATATGTGCAACTTTTTCTTCTTTTAACCATTCATTTTGTAATTGTTCTTTATTCATTTTATAACTACTCCTTTTCGTTTTGATTATTTTACGATAAGTGCAGTTACCTGATAACATGAATTATAGCCTCGATGCAACCTGTTACCAGATTTTAAAACTGCACCGAGTTATTATCTCGAATCAAACGCATCATTGCTTCACCGCCTTTCAAAAACCAAATGGATCAATACTCATGATTATTTTTAATTGGTCTTCTATATCTACTCCATCAAAACTTATCAAAAGAATTGCTTTTAAAAATCATATAATATAATTAAAAATTTATCTCATTTTTAAAGTCATATCTCCTGTCTTTCTTGAGCCTCTATACTCAATATAGATTGATATTTTCCTTTTAATTGAATTTTTAATTTGATCTAACATAATAGATATATTTATTTTTTCTAATTCTTCTTTTATTTCTGAAACCTTGATTCTAGGATGATTAAATATAGTTTGAAGTATCACTAAATTCAACTCATTTATTTAGTCACTCTATATAGTAATAGTTTACCATAAGAACAAATAAGATACATATGATTATATATGATATTATTATTGCAAAATTCATTGCGTGCACAGAGTAGTTCTTTCATACAAAATAATGACATAAAAAGCAAAATTGTTATTTCTCCCACTCGGATAGTACCATTTAATATTAAACATATTTGTTCACATATCACATACTATTTAGCTATTTTTAACATGATTTATCTCAATTATATTGATTATATGAGCTACTGGTATCAAAATGCTAGCAATTTTCTCTAAAGATACACTACTTAAAAATTTTCGTGGTTCTTCATAAATTCAATAATATTAATATGTTTAATTCCATTGCGCTTTTGCAATAAATAATCTGTCGTTGCTACATACTTTGGATAATTGTTTTTAATTTGTTCCAATGGTCTAAATTCACGATTTTCAGTTTCTTTACTCAACATGATCGTATAGGTAACTTGAACATATGCATAATTCATATCGTAATCACACAAAATAAAATCACATTCTAATTTACCAATTCTTCCAATACTAATTGAATAATCTAAACTTTTTGCATAAATATAAACAATATTCTCTAAGCAAGGCCCATAATTCATTTGATTTTCTGTATTCAATGCATAGTAGAAACTCAAATCAGCAAGATAATATTTCTTTTCTCCTTTAATAGATTTTTTGGATTTCATATCATATCTAGAACATTCATAAATTATCTTCGCGTCTAATAATGCTTGAATATATCTGCTAACTGTAGCCTTTGATATTAAATTACCATTTTTTCTTAAAGCATCTACGATATTATTAATGCTCATTGGAGATGCATAGTTATTAATTATAAAGTTTTTAACTATTTCAAAAGAATCTCTATCTCTAATTTTTATCCTTCTTCTTATATCTTTTTCAAATATTTCTTTAATAACATTTTGAGAATAAGTTCTTCTATCGCTTAAATTATCAAACTGGATTGAACGTGGAAACCCACCCTCTAAAATATAATGACTTAATTCTTCTAAAGAATTATTGCTAATTGGTTTATGATAAAATTCTTTCATAGCTTCATATTCTTCAAAACTTAATGTATAGATTTCGAATTCAATATATCGTCCAGTTAATTTTGTTACTAATTCTCCACTAAGTAAATATGAGTTCGAACCTGTCACAAAAATCGAATAATCCTCTTCTGATCTAAATCCATTTAACACTTCTTCAAATCCATTGACATTTTGAACTTCGTCAATAAATAAGTACTTAACTCCCCTTATGTTTTTTGTTTTATCTTCAATCAATGCATCTAATTGTTCTGCATCTTTGATATTTCTATATCCTCGTTTATCCAAATCAATATAAATGATATTATCCTTAGAAATTCCTTTTTCAACCAATTCATCAGTAATGGTTAACATCAAAGAAGACTTACCACATCTACGCACTCCACTAATAACTTTAATGATGTCAGTCGCATCATAAAAGCCTCTTATTTTCTTTAAATAATTTTCTCTTTTAAATAGTTTCATTTTTATCACCATATTCATTATATCACAAAAGCATACTTATACACAGTTTAACGTTACCATTTTTTTATTTTTTTCAATTTTGGCAACGTCAACTACGTTTTCGTATATTCTTTTATTAATTATTTAGTTAAAATGATTATATCAAACGCTATTAGCCAGAATTTAAAAAATTCATTTTTGGTCAATAAAAATAAAAAAGGTACCCATCCAAGGATACCTATAAACCACTATTTACTATTCCCACTCGACTATGTCTAATAATTCATTGTAATTCATATTGATTAAACAAGGCGTTTTATGTCTATTACACCATTATTATTCTATTTTAAAGCGACTTCCAGTTTTTTTGTACTCAAAGTGTACTCACAAACAAAATGACATATATCATGGAATTCAAACAACATCATCTTTTAACATCGATGGTATCAAAATGCAGTAATAGTCATTAAACAAATCAATTTAAGAATTAATGGTGCAATCAATTATTTAGATTTGATTACTTCAAAACAAACTTATTTATTTTCTAAGTATTCCCGTCTTACTCGATTTGAAATTTCATCTCTTGAGTAGTTTGTAAAATAAACCAAAATTTAGATTCAAACATATTTATCGTCATTTAAATATATAAATTTAAAATATCAATTATAAAGTACTCATTTATATGTTATTTTGCCTACATTTTTAACATTACCAACGATTTCGTAAGTTGCTTGTTAAGCCACAACATCAATGTCCATTAAACTTATTATAAGATCGAGTAAGTTTTGTACGATATTCTTTATCTATAGCAACCTCATATAGTTTTTTATAAAGCTTTTTGTTTGAAACTAATTTTGACTGGATTAACTTATTCACCACAAACATCATTGTTTTCTTATTTTCAAAACCTTCTATTTCCGAAAAATATGATAATTGATTTTCTTCATCAAACATCTCAAAAACGTATAAACATAATTCGTATGTTTGTAGACATTTCCTTAGTTTTAATAAATCTTCTTCAGATAATTCTTTATATAGATTATTTTTTACAATAAAATCAAGGAAGCCGTCGTTTTCAATCATAACTGGCTTAATACTTTTTAGAGATTCGTTTTTAATATACATATTAAAACATTTACTATTAAACTCATAATCATCTTTATGAGTTTCGAAATCAAATTTTCCAAGTCTTTTTATCCTGCTATACAAATACATATTGTATATTTTTCTTTTAAAAATTATGTTTTCTACACTTTCATCAAACAATGCATAATGCCCAAACTTCTTAATATTATTAGTGGTCGTTTTAGTAATGTCAGAACTTATAACACTATTAATAAGTTCTGTATAAGTCTTTTCAAATTCAGTATTTTTTAACGAAACAGCACTGAACTCTTTTTCATAATTTACACTCAGGATTTTTAAATTTGACATGATTGATAGTCGAGTTTCATCATCACTTACTTCTTCGTTAATCATTACAAAATATCTATTTCTTTCAGTTTTAGTAAATTGATTAAATGGCACTATATTACAATCAATCTTATTAATGATCTCAACAATATTTTCCTTAACAGGCAAACTGAAAATATAATCATAAATAATTTTCAATTCATTTCTTGATATTTCAAATCCTTTTATGTAGTCGATAAAGTCTTCATAAATCACATTGAAAAATAAATTTTTATCAGATAAATACAGCAAATATTCAATAGATTTTGAATATTTCATTTCCTCTTTCGTTAAAGGGTTACCATTCATAAACAAATAGTTCCACTTAATTTGTTTACTTACAATCGTTTTTCGTAACACTATAATTTCATCTTTCGTAAATTTCGCATTATTATTTTCAATACTTATTAATATATTGTCATCGTCAAAAACCAACTCATTCTCATACCCGTTATAAAGCATTTCTTTAATAAATAAATAGCAATTATGTTCATACAATTCTTGAATTGTACTGAATGGCAGCTTTAATAGAGTATTCGAAAACATAATAACTTGTATTGATGAATTCGT
Source organism: Longibaculum muris (assembly GCF_004343035.1). Taxonomy (GTDB): domain Bacteria; phylum Bacillota_I; class Bacilli_A; order Erysipelotrichales; family Coprobacillaceae; genus Longibaculum; species Longibaculum muris. Next base: position 379,420 of record NZ_SMCQ01000001.1, on the reverse strand, counting down.
AATATCTTTTTCACATGCAAACATAACTTTAGAATAAGCATCGTTAAATTTATCAAGATCATCAATATTGTTTGATAAATAATCATTCAAACATTTAGGTTCTTTTTTAATAATCTCTAATATTTCGCAATAGCTATTTAAAACTGAATAATCTTCAAATGTCCTAAATGAATTAATATAGAAATTATCTATAAGCTTAATTATATTATCAGAAGCTGTATCATCCACTAGCAACTTTATTTTATTGTTAATAAATTTGAATTTATTTAGATTATATAATTGCGATTTCAAGTTAATAACATTTAACAGCAACTGCAAGTCTTTTGTTTCAACAATTTCTTTATCATTAATAAACAAATCACCACCTATAAATAAACTATTATATTGAGGCCAACTATCTTTGTGATTTTTAATAAGTGACATTCTAGCTGTTGTAACAAATTTCGAATTGTTTTTTAAAGGTAAATCTGAAATAATTTCGTTAAAACAACTAAAGCAACAACTCACTTGATTATCTGTTAAGCAAAAACTTTCATCCTTGGTTTTTTCTCGTAGACTCGCCACCAAATCTTTTCTGAAAGTATTTACACATATTTTAAATAGAAAATCACTATCATAAATATTATTTGGTAGACCTTTACCATAATCCAAGTATTTATCAATAGCTTTTATAGTAACATTAACATTTACCGTATCGAATTTTTGTTCTTCATAATTACCTATTTTCTTATTAAAAATTATTGTATTGTAAACAACCGACTCATCGATATTAAGAAATTCTGCATTTTTTGGAGTATTATTCGAATAAAATCTATACGACAAATCAATAAGTTGATTTTGAATCATATCGTTCAACTCGTCAGAAAAATATGTTAATTCAATATCTGAAATATTTAATAATTTACTTAGGTCTAAATCGATAGCTTTTTTCAACAATGATACATCAATAGTTTTACCAACTATATGATCACTTATTAAATCATCTAATCCATCATCTTTCAAACAATAGAACACATTAGTATACTGAGTCTGTAAATAAACAGAAATTGCACACTTTTGCAAACTAATAGTTTGTTGAGGATGGCTTTCTTTAATGCTGTAATATAATTGAAAAGTTCGATTAATTCTTTCCTTAACTTTTCTAATCGATAGATTATCACCCTTTGCTAGCCAGAATAATTCTATCTTCATTTTTGCAATATCCATTTTTTCATTATCACAAAACGCCTTGATATTCGAATCGCTATCTATCAAATCATTTAAAACTATTGAATAATCTACTATATTGATTTTAGGAACATCAACAATATAATCAAATAATTTTTCATACGAAATTCCTAAATCATGCTTATAATCAATATTTATACTTTCATCAGGTAAATTTCGGTTATTTTTCGACTCATTTTTTTTCTCTTGCTTAACAAATCCCTCTAGTAGTTCTATTTCACTTTTTATCGTTATTATGAACACTAAATTATGTTTCCCATGATAACTATCCGAAAATTTCTTAATCTCCATTAAAAATTGAATAAGTGATTTATAATCTGTAGTTCTATCTAAATCCTCAATTGCAACAATTAAATTCTTTTTAAGCAAACCATTTTTATTAATAATTTCATTAAACACACGATAATAATCAACTTCATCTAAATCACGAACTGACTCTGATTTTGGCGAAGAAAACACAATATTCACACAATTAATGACCAATAGTATCACAGTGAAAACAAATATCGCCAAAATCAACAATGAAACAGTTTCATAAATATCATTTCCAACTTTAAAGTATTGTAAGAATACACTTTTTACAAGATTATTATTCTTAATTAGTAAGTATGACATGCCACCAAGAATACTTATTAATAATTTCAAAATAAACGGTAAATCAATACTAATATCAATTACGCCAAAATTTTTACTTAAGTATTTTGCTATATAAGAGTTTTTGTTCCCTCTTTTTTGGGATAAATTATAAAGAAAACTTGTGCGCAAATTATTAATATTACTTGATTCGATTTGATTCCACATACTTACATTAATAAATTTATATCTTAATTCCCACCATTTATACTTATTCTTTAAGTTTTTAATTATACTAGATTTACCTCCACCAAAAGTTGATGTAACCCCTATTATTTTTGCACCAGAATCTATAGCTTGTTCTATACTATCAACATATATATTTATGCCAAAAAGATCAGATTCAGTTGATTCTATTGGATTATTTAATAAAATTACTCTCTTCTCTTTTTTATTACACATAATTTATCCATCCATATCCTTGTATTCCCATATCAATAAAATGATTCAACAATAAATCAGTTTTCGCATTAAACGAATCCTTGTCATAACAAGTTGGTAAATCCTTATCTAAAGTAAGTTCTATAGTATGTCTTACTTTAGCTTTTGGTTGTTCATCTTTATACCAATCAACTACTAATAATCTTGAACGTTCAGCCGTAATAGTTGTATACAAATGTTTTGCAGCTAATTTAACTTGTTGTTCCTCTTTTTGATTCAATTTCTTTCCTCTAATAAGTAAATCGTATAATTCAAGTTCTTCTTCAGTTAAACCTTCAAATGTAGGTCTTTCAGATTCTTGTTTTAATTCTTCCATCAATTGAATCAATTGTTCATAGTAATCTTCATTTTCAGTTCCACCTGCATTATATCTATCAATAATACCTTTGTAACGTTCTGAAAATTTAATTCTCGTACAATTTTTATTAATCATTTGTTGTAGAAGTTTTTCTATAAAATCTTTCATGTCATCAATTTCAATAGCTTTATATGGTGATCTTTTTATTTCATTACGAAGTTGATCAAAATCAACCTTTGATAAATCAATGACTTTTGTCCCCTTAATAGCATAATTATAAGGTGTTTCATCTTCTTTAACCATAAATTGATTTGCCATTACACTCCCATCTAAAACTTGTTGCATTCTTCTACGTGCTCTATCTATTTTTTCATCATCAATTGTGTTATGTAATAATCCATGTAGATATGCTAGTGGAGAAAAATTAGAGTTAGACCAATCATATTCAAATATTTCTGGTTTACTAGATTCATAAAGATTAATCATTGTATTTGTAATGACTTTAAAACGTTCTTTATTTTCATCCATTTGAACAATTGTATTATAAGCTTCTCTTAATTTATCAAGTTTATCCAATGTATCACCTTCATCAATTATCGTTTCAAGATTAACACCAATACCTTTTAAGAAAGAATCCCCTTCAGAAATACTATCATCTAGCATTTCAATTAATTGGTTCATATCTTTTGCTGGAAATTCACCTTCATCATCACCAGTAGCATAATCACGTAATGCTTCTTTCATATATTTAAAGACATTTACGTAATCAACGATAATACCACAAGGTTTGTCTGGATAAACTCTATTTGCACGAGCAATCGCTTGCATTAATGTATGACTCTTCATAGGTTTATCTAAATATAATGTTGATAGATTTTTAACATCAAATCCTGTTAACCACATAGCACAAACAAATACTAAACTTAACTTATCATTAGGATCCTTGAATCTGTCTTCTAAATCTCTACCATTAGAATCAATAGAATTCATTTTATCAATGTGTTTTTGTAAATCTAATCCTTGATCAGCAAATTTTTTAACATCATCGCCATTATTTGTTGAAATAACGACTGCCATATCTACTTGATTCATATAATTTATAATATTTGTTATCTCATCACGTTTTTCTCTTGTTGTAGCAACATTACGCTCTTTAACAAGTTCTTTAATTTCTTCTTGCCAATAACGTTGTACCTTTTCATACATCTTGACTGTAGTAAATTTATCAACTGAAACAACTAAACCTTTTCCTAAGAATCCACGTCTAGGGAAATGATGAGCAATATCTTTAGCCACTTTATCTAAACGATCTTCACGTTTAATAACTTCTAATATTCTTGATGATGAATTTTCTAATAAACGAGCTTCATCTTCATTTAAATCTTCATTTTCAATAATATCCACAATATCATCATCTAAGAAATTGTTTTGTAATCCTACTTCAGGTACTCTACGACTATAGAATAATGGTACTGTAGATCCATCTTCCACAGATTGAGCAAAGTTATATTCAGAAACATAATCACCAAACCATTGATTCGTTAATCTACGTTTTCCTAATAATGGTGTTCCAGTAAATGCAACAAAATTAGCATTTGGCAATGCTGTTCTCATATTTTCCGCTAAATCTTTATATTGTGTTCTATGAGCCTCATCAACTAAAACAAAGATATCATCACGTTTTGTTAATACTGGATATTTCTTAGTTTTGTCATATCTAAACTTATGAATTAAAGTAAATATGAATGGTTTATTAGTTTGTAGATATTCACGTAATTGTGCACTATCTTTAGGTCTACATTCTTCTTTAGCACCAATAACTTCTGTTCTTAAAAAGTTCTTCCAAATTTGTCCATCTAAATCATCTCTATCAGTAATAATCAAGAATGTGAAATTACCAGTAACTTTACGCTTAACTTTTCTAGCAAACATTATCATAGAATAAGATTTACCACTTCCTTGTGTATGCCAGAATACCCCTAATTTACCATTTAATTCTTTACGATTATCAACTGATTTCATTAAATTATTAACACCGATGTATTGATGATTTTTCGCAATGATTTTTATTTTTTGATTTTCGAAAAGAATAAAATTCTCAATATAATCAATTAAATTCTCTTTATTAAATAAACCATCAATTAATAATTGTATTGATAATCCATTTGTTTTAATCGCTTCTCTATCAATCTTTTCTTTTTCATCATTGACTTTTAGCCATTCAAAGAAATATTCATAGTAAGCATTAAATGCTCCTACTCGTGTTTCATTACCGTTTGATAATACACAAATTTGATTAAATGCAAATAAGTTAGGAATGTCACGTTTATAATCTTGTAAGTTTTTATCATATGCTTCTTGAACCTTAACAACACTATTCTTTAATTCAATAAATACCAAAGGAAATCCATTCACAAATAAAATTATATCTGGTCTTCTATAGTTATATCGTCCTTGAATCCACATTTGTGATACAGCTGTAAATGTATTATTTTCTACATTATCAAAATCAATGAATTTAACAAATCCAAAGTCTTTCTTACCATTCTTTATTACATCAATCTTCTTATTATTTCGAATCATTTGATATAAATTATAGTTTGTTGTAACAATATCTGTTCCTGTGTAATCTTTTTTATATTCTTGTACTAAATCTATTAATTTATCATAAGATATATTAGGATTTAATCTTTGTAACGATTCAAGCATAACAGAAGGAAGAACACATTCTTTTTTTGACAAACGTCCTGTCCCATCATTTAGATCATCACGCTTTGCTGGATCACTGTCACAAATAATGATATCGTAATTAAAAGGTTGTTGTTTTAATTTTTCTAGTATTGCTTGTTCAATATCATCTTCTGTAATAAACTTAGCCATTCTCATGACCTCCCTTCTCATTCAATGTGTTTAACAAAATTTCTACTTTTATTTTACTTCTAATTTACCTGATATTAATCTAGGTAATAGTAAATCACGTTGTTTGATTAAATTTTCGTTTTGTAAATTCAGTTTTTCTATTTCGTCAAATACCGGTTTTACATTTTTAACAAACAATTCAATTACTTCATTATTTGCAATTGGGATCTGAACATTTTTTATCATATCAGGACGTAAATGAAGTACATTGGCACCATTAGCAAATTGAGAAATATACTTAGAAATTCCTCCGAATTTAAATAAACAGTATAAATAAATATTATTAATCTTAGATTTTATCAAAACTAAATCAGCAGAAATTACTGAGTCGAATTTCACTGTAGGAATCAATGCCACTGATCCAACTGTTCTTCTATCCTGAGTCATATCAGTAATTCCCATAATTAAGTCATATCTTTTTACAACTTGTTCTTTTTTAAATTTACCATTATATTTTTTGTAACCATCTCTTCTAAATCCTCCATATGAATTAATATTTTTTAAATTTATTAAATTCATTCCATCTTCACATGAAATTTCCTCAGACGAATATGAAATGCCTCGAATAAACTTAAGAATATCTTTAATTTTATAATATGTACAAATTCCCGCATTTTGATTATTAATTCTTTTTCTAGAAAACCACTCTCTGTAAAATTCTTCAACCATTTGTTCAAATATTTTAATGCGCTTGTTATTGTTTTCAATTAATAAATCATACTTTTCTAAAACACTGATCATTTTCAATTGGATATCATAATCATATTTTTCGATATTTATAGAATTTAAAATTGGTAGTGTCAAATATTTAGTTGCAGTACCAGAAGCATTCTTTTGCATTTGTTTTAATCTTAATTGAATAGCATAATATAAATATTTTGTTTTATAATTTGGATTTATCGATTGAATTAAATATGTTCTTTGGTAGGCATCAAATTTACCATTGTAATAAAATACTGGGAAATCCCCATTAGCGTTATTGCCACCTAATAAAACATATTCTCCCTCATAAGAATAACTATTAATCTTGTATATTTCATGAGCACATGTAAAAAAAGGATATTCGCCATCTTCAACAGCCGCATTAGAATTTAGCTTTCCTGTAGGATATTTAGCTATATATTTTAATTTTTCATATTCTAACATATTCATTCACCAAACAATCCTTTAATATTTAAAGCTATTTGTTCTTCTAATTGTTTAGCTTCTTCGTTTAATTTAGATAATTCATCATTTAAAGACAACATTGTATATTTGAATTCTTCTTTAGTCATACCATCATCTTCAATCATAACGCCAACATATCTACCTGCATTTAATGAATAGTCTTGATCTTTAATACCGTCTTCACCATCTATTTTAGCCACTTTACATAATCCAATAATATCTTGATAAACACCATCTGGGAAACGTTCATTCAGCCAATCAATTTGCTCTTGCCAGTATTCTTTATTGTCTTGTGTTTCTAAGTTCGCTTTATATTCATTTAATAAATCTTGAAATGCTTGTGTATCTCCTTCATATAATCGAGTTATGATTCCTAAATTCTTGATTTGTTCCTCACTGAACTTACGATGAGCTTTACCTACTTGTGTAAATACATTTCTAGCATCAATAAATAAGATTTCATCTTTTTTACTTGTATTAGGTTTGTTCTTATCAAAGAACCAAAGAGTAGCTGGTAATGTGACAGTATTAAACATATTTGAAGGAAGAGTAACCATTTGAGAAATTACACCTTCTTCAATCATTTTTATACGTATTTCAAGTTCGCTTTTAGCTGCATCAGATGCACTATTTGCCATAACTAATGCAGCTTTACCATTTTGATTTAATGCAGATGCGAAATATGCAATCCATAGATAGTTAGCATTTGGAACGGTTTCTTTTTTATCTGAATCTTTTTTGCCTGACTTCTTCGTTTTATTTCTAGGTATTCCATAAATGTTAAATCTTGGATCATCTTTAACACGTTCATAATTGACTTCATCAACATTGAAAGGTGGATTAGCCATTACATAATCAAATTTTCCTACTGCATCATAAGGATCTGAATAAAATGAATTTGCTTCTGTAATTTCACCACGAACGTTATTAAGTAATAAGTTCATTTTAGCAATCTTGTTAGTGTCTGGATCCTTTTCAACACCATAGCATCTGAAATTCATTAAATCTTCTTCATTTGCATTGTGATTATGCATATATCTTGCTGCTTGAACAAACATTCCACCTGATCCACAAGCTGGGTCTGTTACCTTTAGGTTATTGATACAATAGAACGATTGTACTTTTGAACGATATGCACAGTGTGCATTTTTGCACACCCCTAAGGCATAAAAAAACACCCAGGTTGGTTAAACCTGAGTGCGTAAAGATATTGCACAGCAGACAGCTCAGCTCACCGAATTTGATGAGTCACTGGTACAACGCTGGGGCAAGCAGATAACCACCTGGGAGACCACCTCACGGTTGACCTGAAATCTGGTGTTAACATCGATATCAACGCATCAACCCATAGGTACACGAAACCCTCCTGACCATAATGGCTAGGAGGGTTGTTTTTATTACTTATATAAAATAGAAACAAAGACTATATCAACTTTTTCCTCAGAATTTACATTTCCATTTGTTGAAAGCATCCTTCCACCACCGGAGATTGAATTCGCAACCTTATTATTATATTCTATTGTTCTAAAATTGAATTCATCCTTCAATGTATAATAATAAGAGTCTGTATGCTTTGTAATCGCTTTTGTTCCTCTATCTATGATATGTGCGGCAACTCCTTTTGTAGAAGCCAGTCGGCAGGCATTCCATATAATTAATTCAGAGTAAGATGACTCCGGATTTGCCGCTATCTGCTGTCTATCCAATCCATATTCAAGCATAAATGGAAGGTAATACTCTATCATTTTTCGATTCCAATAAGACCCAACATTCCAACAGATTACGACATCAAACTCGAACCGATTAATTAAATCATTTCTAATATCATCTTCAGCTATATCACCTTCAATAAAAATAACGTTTTGTTTTGAATAGCCTTTATCTGAGAGCAGTTTTTTTGCCTGTGTGATACAATCCATATTTTTCTCAATTGCAATAACTTGATGCCCCTTTTCAACTAAAGCCAGTGTACTATATCCTGTTCCACATCCTATTTCTAGAACAGTGTTGAATGATGACAGTTTTTCTTCCATCCACGAATAGTATCCCTTTTCATAGAAATATTGTGCACTTGTATTCCACTGGTTTGCATATAATAATTCATCTGTCATGATGATTCCTCCATTTTTCTCCTGTTATCTATTTCACTGCCAAGCCTACCGCTTATTATCGAGTGGCTTGAACTGCGATCAGTCTTGTTATCTAAATCACTGTAACAACCCCTAACGTCTAAACCCTACAAATAGCAATTTACATTGCTTTCTGTCATCTAGCTTATCTGTTTTACTGCTATTCCTCGTCATAAAAGTCATCAAGAACATATGTAGTAACCGGAGTTATAAACAACTCATACTTTATAATAAGTCTGATAAGATCATTTCCATCAATCAAAGTAATTGGTGTTCCTTCTCTTGCTGCAACTCTAGCTGCATTTGTAAATCTACTATTAGTAATAAACACACCATAATCAGCTTTGAACTTATTCATCGCACCTAAAAATTGGTTGATATCTGGTTCGCTAACAGGTGCAGTATTATATCTCTTGCATTGAATTACAACACGAGTAGTTCTGAAATCGTCATCATCAGTATGATAACCATACCCATCGATACCACCATCGTTTGAAATTTTTACACTTTTATCTGTAAACTGCACTCCCATTTTTGTAAGCAATGCTCTAGAAAATTGTTCAAACTTTTTAGGTGTCATATTTGCAATCGCACTTTGAAGTTTCACCTTTACATCATCAAGAACATCATCTTCATTAGATTTACCGTCTTCTTCTAGTTCATCTGTAACATTTACTTTTTTATCTTTATTCTTAGCTGCCTTTTCTTCCCAATAAACTGATGCTTTTTCACGCACTTCTGTTTTAACATCAAAGTCGGACAAATCTATTGCAGCACCTTTTGATGTTAAAGTAACAAGAGGTTTATACTTTTCGTATGTCAAAAATCCAACATAGCTTAATTCCTTAAGTGCAAAGTTGAATTTAAAATCAAATTTTTTATACTGATTTCCGCTCTTGCTCGCTGTATAGAGTTTTTGTTCAAATTCAGCAATACGCTCATCTTTTTCACTAATTCTATCTCTTATTTCTGAACGTTCTAATTGTCCACCAGCCTCTTGCAAAACTTCTATAATAGGTTTTATCAAATAAGAAACTTGCTGTTCAGAATTTAATGTATCATAATACATACTACTCCTCCGTCCTTTTTACATAATTCAGCTCGATATCATATCCCAATTCTTCCATCATCTTAATGAAAGTGTTGTTAATGACACCATCTTTTTTCTTGATGACACGATTTACATATGAACTTGTTGTTTTGATGTTTTCTGCAAGCTGAGCTTGCGTAATTCCTAGTTCTATACATTTTACCTTTACATCTACTTCAATGTTGTTCTTAAGCATGAGTTCTCCTTTACTAACAACAGTTATTTCACTATTAAGATAATTTATTATACCACTAAAATCAGCAAATAACAATTAGGCAACTTCCACATAAAGCAAAAAAACACCCAGGACTTAGCCTGAGTGCGTCATGTAAATATTAAACTGTTACTTCTGTTCCATCCTTAAAGACTACCGTAATATCTTCCTTACTTCTAACTACAATCTTTTCTGCAAGGCTGCTCCATAACCCTTCATCAAATTCTGTAATAATATCCGCTTGTTCTTTTAGAACTGTAATTAATCTTCCCATCTGTTCATACTTGGCTTCTTTATTAGAAATGGTGCTGCAAATCTCATCATACTCGCTTTTTAATTTATCGTATCGTTCCACCAAAGCATTATATCTTTTATTGTAATCATCTTGATTCTGTGCTTTCCTTGCATTTTCTTCAACGATTGCTTGTGTCATGTCAACTGTAACTGCTATTTCTTGTTCTAAGTTATCCCTTTTCTTCAGCAATTCCTCTTTGTCGCATAAGGCTTGCCTTACCAATTCAAGGTTAGCAATAATCTCATCTTTTTCTGTTATTAGCTCATTAACTGCTTTGATGAAGATTTCCTTTAATTCATACTCAATGAAATGAGGAGTAGAACAACCTGTATTATTTCTAAACTTATTATTACATTGATAGATAACTCTTCGGTATTTGTCATTGGAGTGCCACACCTTTGAGCCATACCAACCACCGCACTCAGCACATTGTACTTTTGATGAGAACATTGTTATTCCACTATATCGTGATTTTCCTTTTCCTCTTCGTTCAATTTCCACTTGTACCAAGTCAAAAAGTTGTGGATCAATAATTGCCTCGTGGTTATTCTCAACATAATACTGTGGTACTTCACCCTCGTTTTTCTTCATCTTCTTATTTAAGAAATCAACAGTGAACTCCTTTTGAAGAAGTGCATCACCTTTATATTTTTCATTTGTAAGAATACTTTTCACCGATGATTGACTCCATACATCTTTACCTCCGGGAGTCTTAATTCCACGGTTTGTAAGTTCTTTAGCTATTGTATGAAAGGTAAGTCCATCTAAGAAAAGTTTATAAATGAGTTTTACTGTCTTTGCTTGTTCCGGCACCACCACTATCGTACCATCTGCAGCCTTTTCATATCCTAAAAATCTACTGTAAGCAAAGCTGACTTTACCATCAGCAAATCGTTTTCTATGACCCCAAGTAACATTCTCTGAAATACTACGACTTTCTTCTTGAGCTAATGAACTCATAATAGTAAGAAGAAGTTCTCCCTTACTATCAAAAGTCCATATATTCTCTTTTTCAAAGTAGCACTCTATGTTGTTTTCCTTTAACTTTCTGATGGTAGAAAGCGAATCAACCGTATTTCTTGCAAACCTTGAAACTGACTTTGTAATTATTAAATCTATCTTTCCATCAAGTGCATCAGCCACCATTCGATTGAATCCATCTCTTCTTCTTGTATTTGTAGCACTGATTCCTTCATCTGAATAAAGTCCTGCAAACTCCCAATCATCTCGGCTTTTGATGTAGTTTGTATAATAATCAACCTGTGCCTCATAACTGGTAGTTTGATCTTCGTGGTCAGTACTAACACGAGCATATCCTGCAACTTTTCGCTTTTTCTTACTGTCCATCGGTTTTGCAGTATATTTATTTATAGTAGCAGGTATCTGAGTTACTTTTCTTTTTGCCATTTATCACCACGATCCTCTCTTAGTTTTTTCATTCTTTGACTCATTTTTTCTCTTCGCTCATCATCCCATATCTGTTTCATGCATTTGCTCATATATTCCTTGTATTCCTCAGTGTGAGGAGTACCTTTTTTCTTTTCCTTATAATCTAATGTTTTAGTAGAACCATCTTTGAAATGAAAGGTAACAGTTTTATTCAAAACTACTGCTTTATCTAATTTTTCATCCATTATCTTTTCTGAAAATTCATCAAGCTCTAACACTTCACAAACAAGCCTTTTCAAAGTTGATTCTTTAATTGCAGTGTTTCCGCAACTTTCTGAACATCGCCTGGTTCTTTCTTTCGTTCCATCAGAATAAGTGTTTGACTGCCCTCGATAATTATTACTACAATTCCCACATACCACAAAACCCGTGAATTCAGTATGTCTTGTTGGGTTTGTGGATTTTTTCTTATGAAGTTCTCCCCAGGCTTTTCTTCTTTCAGATGTCCAACAATCCGTTCTTGCTGATGATTTCCATTTTTGAAGATATGTACTTCCATCTTTAAAATGAAATTCAAGCGTATCATCACCAATAACTACAATCTTATCCACTCTTTCTTCAAAGACAGTTTCATCAAATTCCTCAGTGCCAAGAACCTCAGCACAAACCCTCTTCAATGTATTTTCCGGTATGCTCTTAGCATCGCAGTACCTTTTTCCCTTTTCTGATTTAGTTAAACAAATCCAAATGTAATAGACCTTATCTGGGTCTTTTCTTTGACGCTTGCCACTCCTTCGATAGCTTTTACCACAGTTGGAGCATTTAATCTTACTAGTAAAGCAAGTAGTAGGAATACTCCAATTTGCTCTAACACCAAGTTCTCTTCGTCTTTTTATCTCATCTTGAACTTGCTTATATACATCCATTGGGATAATTGGCTCATGTGTGTTCTCAACAAAGTATTGTGGAAGTTCTCCTTTGTTTTTCTTTGATTTTCCAGTGATGGGGTCAACAACATACTCTTTTTGAAAAAGCAAATTTCCTGTATAAGTGAGGTTACTTAAGATTTGACGAATTGAAGTATTTCCAAAATGACCGCCCTTATACGATTTCACACCCATCTCTTCAAGTTGCTTTTCTGTGCTTTCTGCAGATAAACCTTTTAGAAAATTATCGTAAATGAGTTTTACAATCTTTGCCTCATCCGGTTCTATCACCAATTTATCATCTTTCCATCGGTATCCATAGATTTGAAACTGTCCATTAGGTATGCCTTGTTCAAACCTTTTTCTTGTAGCCCATTTGACATTTTCAGAAATGGATCTACTTTCTTCTTGAGCAAATGAGGCAAGTATTGAAAGCATCAACTCACCATCTCCACTTAGGGAGTTTATATTTTCTTTTTCAAATCTAACTTCTACACCTATATCTTTAAGTGCTCTTACTGTTTCAAGTAAATCGACTGTATTTCTTGCAAAACGCTGAATGGATTTTGTAAGTATAATATCAATCTTTCCATTTTTAGCATCTTCAATCATTCGTTTAAATTCTTCACGCTTAGCAGTGCTTGTTCCGCTAATACCATTATCTGCATATACTCCGGCAAACTCCCAATCAGGATTCTTTTGAATGAAGTTATTGTAATAGCTTATTTGTGCAGAAAGTGAATGGTTCATTCTTTCGGATTCCATTGAAATTCTGGCATAAGCAGCAACTCTTTTTCTATGCTGAATAACTGGCATTGTATGTTCAATTTTCGTTATTTTTCGCACTTTACAGACCTCCTTTCTTCAGTACATATATCACTCTAAAGCCTTAATTTATCAAGTCTATATCGGCAAATAATGTAGCAAAAGTTGGTCCGTATTTTTCTTTCATTTTTGTATCAATTATGATGTATTCCTCTTTTGATACAATCCCATCATCAAGCATTTTCTTTACCATACTCATAGTGGCAAGATAGAGTTTTTCACTGTTAAGTTCTTCTTTACTCATCGCCTGCCACCTCCAAATCTGTCGGCAACATAGCAATCATGAGAACAATATTTCTTATCTGAATTTCCATAAACCTCGAACTCTTTATGGCAATATGGACATGCTTTAACTGTTACTTTTTTATGTTTAACCCTATCTCTATGAGAATTCCACCATGCCATTCTACATTTATCTGAACAAAACTGTTTCATTTTTCTTTTGTCATTTTGACTAACTACTACACCGCAATTTTTACAAAATACCTTGTTATCCTTAATCACCTTTATTTCATCAGTACTAGTTAGATTATTTCTTCTGCAATACGATTTGATGGTATTTTCAGAAATACCTAATTCTTTTGCTATGGACTTATATCCTGCTCCCTTTGCCCTCATAGAAGTAATTTGTGTTTTTTGAATATCGTTCATAAGTAAAAACACCTCCTAAGTAACAGGCAAAGAAAACATCTCGATTTTTACCCCTAAAACAAAAAAAGACCCGTAAGAGAACAAAATCTCCTACGGGCATACACACTAACTCAATATTTCATTTACTCGTCTTTGGACTGCATTATAGTCATATCCAGCTGCGATTAATCGTTTCTTCCTATCCGTTCCATTTCCCCAATCACCACGAATTACTTCTCTGGCAATTGTATCAATAGATTTCTTTGTTGAACCATATAACAATTCATTAACTCTGTTTTGAACAGCATCATAATTATAACCTGCAGAAGTCAATCTGTTTTTTCTGTCAAATCCATTACCCCATAAACCTTTGATAACTTCTCTTGCAAGTTCATCAATAGATTTTTTATTTGTTCTAGGGTAGACCAAAATACCTCGTTCATCAAATACACTGTATCCTTTGTGGGAATCAGCACATCTTTTCGCATTTTCTAAAACACTAAAAGCACCTACTTGCGATTTAGAATCGGACCAAGATTTTCTGACTCTGTATAAACCTTTACTTGGTGCAACAGAAGAACCACCTAGCTCTGCTGTTACTTGTTTGGCAAGGTCACCAAGTCTGGAATAAAGCCAATCACCAGGACAGGATTTGCTGGCAAACCATTTGTGTACAGTAAGTACCATTTCATCTGACTTTGGTGAATAATTCAGCGACTTATTCTTATCACCAAACCAAAGAAGCTTCTTCTTTCCATTTCTCCTACAGATATCGACACAAAGTTTAATAAGGGTAGAATAGACTTTATCATTCATCCAATAAGGATGTTTTGTATCTGATGCACATTCGATTGTTACTGCTCTTTGGTCATTTGAATTTGAAGAAGAACACCAGGAACGATTCTTTTCTTCTACATACATTCCAATTCTTCCGTCAACACCAATTCCATAGTTACAGCTTGCTTCTCTTGATGTAGGAGCAAAGATATTACCTAAAGTTTCAACGCTGCATTGACCTACCACACAGTGCGGTGTAATACGATCAATGGCGTGAGTTCTTCTTCCTGAATGATTAGGACTAAGTCTTGTAAAAGATACTAAATTGCTATTTGACATAAATTATTCCTCACTTTCTGCTCTATCATGGAGCTGTTCTAAAACTGCTTTGATTTTTACTGGAATTGGAAGTCCCAAGTGACCTGCATTTTCAAGAAGGCTCACACCTTCATTTGAAATGTAGAAGAAGATAACAGCTGTCCTAAGAACACTGCCCGTACCGATAACCTCTACATCAAGAATGTTTGCAATTCCGACAAGTAAGAAAATAAGCACCTTTCTGCAGATGCCCTTAAATCCGACAGCACTAGATAATTTCTTATCGGCTACTGCACACATCACTCCAGTGATGTAATCGATGACTACAAATAATAAAAGTGCGAAAACCAAACCATCGCACCCACCTAGAAAATACCCAAGCCATCCTCCAATTCCTGTAAATACAAGTTGAATTACATTCCAAAATTCCTTCATAAATTTGTTCCTCCTTTTCAAGAATTTTTGATATAGAAAAAGCGACCATCCTTATTGGACAATCGCCTTATATAACTTTATTAATTTGTTCTTTTCCACATATAAACTACTAAATATGGTGGCATATTGTTATGCGCTGAACCTGAGCCAGTAGCTTGAGCAGTCCCGTTTATTGAATGGGTATGTGTTCCTGCATAACTTGTATAACGAGTTGTAGTTGCTGATCTATTCTCATGATATGTATATGCACTATCTGAACCTGATCCATTAGAAAAATTAGCAACAACATTGTGTCTATGATTTCCTTCACTTGATGTTGTTCCTGATATTGAATGAGTATGCGAAGGTAACTGAGCAGTTGAAAGTGTAACTGTCGTTTCTCCACCAATAGCACCATTTCCATAAGTGTTTCCAGCACCAAGTAAAAATCTATCCTTTAACTGTACCCAAGTACCACCAAACAAAGTAGTAGGATTTGTTGAATTAACTGATAGATAAATACTCCCTATCGGATAAATATAATCAATTATTTTTTTGCCACGAACTCTAAAATCCCATTTTTCAGAAATTTCAAAAGTATTATCATACTCGGCAACCTTTCCAATGGCGATTCCTTTACCACCCGCTTTATAATCCATAAGTACAGATGCAGTTGAAATAGTATCTGTTATTGATACTGAAATAAAAGCATCCGATATTGTGTACTTAATATCGTAAGAATACTCAGATGAAATACTTCCGCCAAATACAAATGATGATCCACTCGAAAAAACCTTATTTGCATTAATCCAAGAACTCTCTGTTGATTTTTTGTAATACACTGAAGTAGTTATTGTATTCTTGCTACTACAAGAAGAATAACTAAATGATACTAATCCTTTTACATAAGTTCCATCATCCAAAAGTACACCTGCACTATTACACCTTTGCGATGAATAAGAAGATATAACAGGTGGACTATAAGCAATTACTGTTATTGAAATCGTCTTTGCATCCGATACTCTACCTCTTGAGTCAGTAACTTTAGCGGTAAAGGTTATTGTTCCAGTAGTATTTAAAAAACCTGTGGTAAAAGAAGAAGAGGTAGAACTAAATCCACCTCCACTAATACTATATGAACTAATTGTTGAACCTTGAATGCCCGTTGCACCATTAATTGTAAGTGTTACTTTTGATTTTCCTTGCACATAGATGCCCCAGCTAGATGGAACATCTCCATCAACTCGAGTAGCTGTAACACTGGATAGACTAGGTTTCATTGAATCCGGTATTTTAAGTGATACTGTAATGCTTTTTGAACCAACGCTTGTACTTCCACTATAAGTTGTACAAGTAATTGTCACTTTGCCAGAAATAGAACTTGGTATTTGCTGAGCAAGTGTAAGCGGCGGCGTCCAAGATACAGAAGTAGCAGTTGTCTTTGAAACAATCGTACCTTTAGCATTTCCAAAAGCATAAGTCAAAGTGTGAGTAAAAGAACTTGATGCACGAGAAATACTAATAGTAGATGCACTTCCCATCGTGCTGCTTGCCATTGATATTGACGAGGCTCTTGGTATTGTATTTAAAGTATGTGTTCCACTAGCTCTTACACTTACCGCATATGTATAAACACCGGCTTCACAACTCAAACTGAATGATTTAGTTCCGTCAGCGTTGTGCGTGATTGTTGTACTTCCAGATGCAATAACTTGGTCCTTTTTAAGTTGAATTCGTGTGTCGCTTGAGTATACTGTTTTACCATTAATAACCGCTTTAAAAGCACCCGACATTACCCAACTTCCACCACCGGCAGAACCAGATCCTTTTAAAGTCCAAGCAATCGTAGTGGTGTTATTTGCAACGCTTTGACTAGTTTGCGACCATGAAAGAGTAATGGATCTGCCTTCTTTTTCATTTGTTGTTATACTTCCTGATGATGCCATACATTACCTCCTATCTTGTTTCCGAATTTCTCCACACTACAGAAAGATTTCCTGATGTTCTTGGAATAAAATCAAACCATCCCCTTGATTCATTTCCTAAAGATAATTTGTTTCTTATTTCTGCATTGGTGATAACTAAGCTGTTATTTGAGATATAGGCTATTTTTTGCCCATTTTCCTTAAAGGCAAGTTCCTCATTAGATAGTTCAGCAGTGAACGCATTACCAATTCTTCCAAGCTCAATCAGTGCTCCTTTGAAACGAATATACTCTTCCAATAACTGTTGGTTCATTGCCACATTGTTTTTAATCTCATCAGTAACAGCAGTAAAATCCATTCTGATTTCCGTACTGTTTTGAGTGATACTTGTTTGGAAATCTTTTTGAATACTTTCAAGCTCTGTCTTATCAATATAGGTATCATGAACGATACTTAATATCTGATTAGAAGTCTTGGTTATCTCAGAAAAACAGCTATGAATTTGTTCTTTCAAAGCACCTACATCTTGAACTGTTCCATCAAACTCAGTCAGCTTATCGTTAATTGAATCCAATTTTTCAGTTTTAGAGAAAAATTCATCTTCAAGAGCAGATAGGTTTTTATCATTTTTTACAGCAATGTCAGAAAGCGTTACTCCACTAGCACCAATGGTGATTGTATTACCGGATGGCTTTAAATAATCCCTTGTTCTTGATAAACAAAGGTATGTTCCATTAATTCCATGTGGATTTGAAACACACTCGACATACATCCCAGCATGGATACTTCCAATATTGGCTCCCGTTTCTGATTCGTCCACAATAGTTAGCTTAATGCTAGTAATTCCTTGAATTAAATTAGAAAGTCTAGTCCTAGCTTTACTTAAAAGATTACCTGGAACTGTTACATTCTCCCAAACTTCCGATGCCCAAATCCATCCGATTTCATTTACTGTATCTTCGTCATAGATATAGTTCTTACCTTCGTTGACTCCTGTAATATCAACTCTCTCATTCGATTCAGTTTCTACTCCTTCTTCATCAATGATTTTCTTTCTTGCACCAAGTGGAATCAAAGCACTGACTCGTTGCATATGATCTCTTGTTATTTCCACATCAAGCAGATTTTTTCCATATTCTACTTTTTGTAATGACTTTGTTTTAAAATCATCAAGGTAATCTAAAAATTTACCATTTTCGGTATAACGAACTTTTAGATATCCACCATGAGTATCAATCAGTTTCTTTTTAATGGCATCTAGAGTTACTGAGAACTCAGAATTTGAATAAGAAATATAATCGTTATTATCTTCTACAGTTACTGTTCCAACAGTAAATTTCTTTTTATCTTCTACATTTTTGTTATGAGCAGAAATAAAATATTCTAGTAATCCTTTGAGTGTTCCCTTGTATTCAAAAGGTGGTTGAACAGTGTCATTCAAATAAGAAAGAGTACCCTCACATACCCAAGTATGTGAATTATGAAAATCACTGCCATCATCAAGTGCTCGCCCTTCAAAAATAGTTTCACTTCCGTATTTACAAGTAATAACCGATGACATAGGTTTTACCAAATTTAAATAAGGATGATTAAATGGTGCTGATAATGTGAATGAGTCGATATTTTCTGCATCTTCTTTTATCTGTGCCTCCAAAATAGCAAGTTTGGATAAATTAGGATGATAAAAGATATTTCCATCGACATATACTTTAAAATCACTCATAGACAGCCCTCCCTGTATGAGAAACTAACTGTTCCTGTGGTTTCAATAGAAATGGAGTTGCTTCCATAATGTAGTTCAAATTCCGGAATCACCCAAGTGCCAGAACTTAATGTTTTATGAAAGCTATCTTCTCCAACCTTCCATTTCAATACTGTTTCTGATGTAGTGATGATAGTTGGAACTACCGGCATAAAATCATTTTTAAGATTTATCGTTCCATTCCCTGTTTGTATTACTTCAGTAGGTTCTGCATGATATCGGTAGCTATCACCATCCATACATTCAATTACAAGCTGTCCTTTAGAAATTAATGGTTCATACGATGAATTAAGGTTCAACGTCCCAATGCAGTAAAGATTCGGCTCTTCACTGGTTTTAATGCGACAGAGTTTACCATTATATTTATTAGCCATTAATAACACTTCGCTATCAAAGTTTTTTCTAGTTCCTAGCATAGATAAAATAATAGTAAAAGCTCTCGGTTCAAACGATACAGAACCAAGAGCTTCATTAAATCTAATTGGAGAATTTCTACCAGGTACGATGACAGTTTCTGTTTGTGCTTTTGGAATGGGAAATTCTATTTTTTCTCTTATCCAACCCATACTAATTACAGATATATCATTAATATAAATATCCGGTATCATAATGAAAGCCTCCTTGTGAGTTTTTGTTTATTACCAAGTCCCTCATCAAGAGCAGGAAGTAAATGACCAACCAAAGTTCCATCTTCAAGATAGATTCCTTTACTACTGTTATCTGCAATAATTGATAGATACTTTTCCATCACGCCTGTATTAAGGTGACTTGAAATCATAGACTCTAACTGTTTATAGAAACCAGAAAGAGGAAGAATTGCCTCTGCACCGGCTTCTCCTCCTGCCATAAGGGAAGAACCGTTCATTCCAAAGATTGTAGGACGAGTCATAATACCACCTTCCTTGTACCAATCAATCGATAGCTTTGGAACTGATGGTGGCATAATAGATAGCTTTCCTGAAACTTTGAAATGTGGCAATTTAATATGCGGAAGAGATATTTTCATACTGCTGAAGAACCCTTTGATTTTATCTACGATTCCTTTAATCGTATCTCTTGCTTTTTCAATTGGAGTAACTATTGCCGTTTTTATCCCATTCCATACTGATGTTGCAGTACTTTTAATGCTATTAAATACTCTCGACATCATTGACTTCACAGAATTAAATACAGTTGTTACTGTTGTTTTTACAGCATTAATCGGTGTAATGATAGCTGTCTTGATTCCATTCCAAACGGTAGTAGCAAAAGTCTGTATTGCAGTAAAAGCGGTAGTAATTACGGATTTAATCGAATCAAGAACGGTAGTAACAACAATTTTTATCGATTCCCAAATAGTAGTGAATACCATTTTTATGCTATTTAAAACTGTAGTTATCGTGTTAGATACTGCATCAATAGCTGTGGTTACTTTGGATTTGATTGTATCCCACACAGAGATGACGATTTCTTTACAATTCTCCCAAATGAACCGAAATGGCAATGTGATGATATCAAATGCTCCTTGAAGGATTGAACCAATAAACATAATGGCAGTTTGTACAGTATTTTTTATTCCTTCCCAAAGATTTACAAAAAAAGTAGAGATGCCTGTCCAAATGCCAACAAAGAAATCCTTAATCCCAATCCATATTTCATTCCAAGACGTACCGAACCAACCTAGAACGACATCAGCAATACCTCGAATTGTATTCATACAAATTGTAAAAGTATTCTTGATAAATTCCCAAACGGAACTAAATATTCCTTTTACTCCTTCCCAAAGCTGTGACCAATTGCCTGTGAAAATACCAATAAATACATCTAAGATGCTTGTAATAATTCCAAGAGTTTCTTCTAGCGCATTGGCAATCTGAGAGAAAACACCCTCAAACACAGGCGCAAGAAACTCACATAAACCATTCCAAATTGCAGATACAACTTCTTTGAAGTTTTCAAAATCAAACCCTAAAGCATTTAATCTATCAGTAATACCTTGAGCAAAACCAGTAAAGATTTCTTTTATTCGATTCCAGATAGCGATAATGTTATCTCTAAATTCTTCATTCGTTTTCCAAAGATGAATAAATGCAGCGATCAATGTTCCTATCACCGCCACCACAGCAATCATAGGAGCAGATATTCCACCAATAGCTGTTCCTACTTTTGCCATTACACCAGATACACCTCCGGCATTTGCTACAAGTTCACTGATTTTAAGTCCAAGCTTACTAAACGTCTGTATACTTACGCCGATTTTTGAAATCACACTTCCAAGTATCAAAAGAAGTGGACCAAGAGCAGCAACGAATAGTCCTATCTTTACTATCACTTGTCTTGTTCCATCATCAAGGTTATTTAGCCAATCTACAAAGCCTTGAATTTTAGAAACGATGCTTTTTATCATTGGCATAAGTGCTTCACCGATTGAGATTGCAAATCCCTCAACTGCCGACTTTAAAATAGTAAGTTGACCATGAAGGTTATCAAGCTGGGTGTCTGCCATCTTCTGTGCAACACCACCACTTTCTTCTATCTTCTTTTGAAGGCTGCTCCAAGTATCTCCGGTATTTCCAAGCAGTGCATTTACAGATGCAAGGTCTGTTTTATTGAAAATCTGACTGATGATATTTGATTTTTCAGCAGCCGTCATTCCATCCATACTCTTATTTAAATCACCTAAAATATCATTTAGGCTACGCATATTACCTTGACTATCATAAACCTCCACACCAAGAGATTTCATTAGGGAAGTTGCTTTATCCGTTGGATTTTGAAGCGATAAGATAACGTTACGAAGATGAGTACCACCCTCAGCACCTTTAATACCATTGTTAGCTAAAATTCCAAGTGCAGTATTTAATTCTGCAGTGCCGCCTTTTACTGTTTTAGCAGTTGCACCAATAGTAAGGATCCCTTCTCCTAACTGTCCGACAGATGTATTAGTAGTAGATGCAGTTTTAGCCATCTGGTCTACCATCTTATCTGCATCAGATACTTCCATTCCAAGAGCTGACATTGCGTCAGTGACCATATCAGATGCACTAGCTAAATCAATATTACCGGCTGCTGCCAAATTTAAAACAGTAGGAAGCGTATCAACCATCTGTTGAGTGTCATATCCGGCAAGTGCTAAGTAGTTTAAAGCCTCTGCGCATTCGCTTGCAGAATAAGCTGTTTTAGCACCCATTGTTTTAGCAAGATCATTTAATGTGTCCATCGTATTGACAGATTGCCCATTAACTTCAGACATGGAATCTTTGGTAATACCCATTGTTGCTTGAACTTGGCTCATTGAAGATTCAAAGTCAGCAGCTGTTTTTACAGATGCCACACCCATAGTGGTTACTGCAGCAGAAGCAACAGATGCTTTTTTACCAACATTGGTTATGCTGTTTCCTGCATTTTCAAACTTAGTACCCACATCACCGATTTTAGTCAGTGTTTGATTTGTCTTTGAAGCTTGTGATTCTAGCTTTTTAAGTTCTGCCTCAGTTTCAATGATTTCTCTTTGCAGTGCATCGTATTGCGACTGACTGATTTCTCCTTTTTGAAGTTGCTCATTTGCTTGTTGGGCTGCAACTTTCAAAGTAGCTAGTTTTTCTTTTGTATCACCAATTGCCTGAGTTAATAACTTTTGTTTTTGAGTAAGTAAGTTTGTGTTTGTAGGGTCTAGCTTTAAAAGTTTTTCTACATCCCTAAGGGCAGACTGTGTGTTTTTAATCTGACCATTTACACCCTTTAAAGCTGTTTGAAGTTTAGTGGTATCGCCACCGATTTCAACAGTGATACCTTTGATTCTGTTTGCCATTGGCTGATACCTCCTTAAAAAATTGCATAAAAAAAGCCCGGTATAACCGAGCATAGAAAAAGCCCCAACCTTTTCAAATTGATGCTAAAAAATATATCTAATTTTTATTTGTTTTTGTTGAAATCTTCTATTTTCTTTTTAACTGTTTGATAGTAAGAATCTGTCCATTTTTTAGAATAGTTATCCTTATGTTCCTCAATTATAGAACCATCATTCTTTTCTAAATCGAGCACATCATAATTATCAGTGACAAATATCCCTTTAATATCAAGCCAATCTATAATTTTACTGAAATCCTTATTAAATGAATTAATCCATAAATTTGTATTTGGTAATTCATAGGTTGACTCCATTTTACATTTTTCATCATTGCAATACAGTTTTAAATCGAAAAGAAAATAGTCTATTCTGTCTCCAAAAGTTGAATACCTAGATGTATTGATTCCACCTTTTTCTTTTGGAAAAAACATAATTGGCGTTTGTCTGCTAATAATATATTCATCAATGAAATTATCATTAAAACCTACGTGTTCATAAATTCTGTTTTTTGATATTAATGCATCCACAGTACAAATTATATGATCAACTTCTTTAAATCCACTAGAATCTAGCGCATACCCATCAGGATCCTTATAATACTCTTTAAATATTTTCCAACCTTTATCAGTGTACCCATATTTGGTGGTTACTGTATCAAATAAATCTAAATTAAATTGATATATATCATGGTAAGTTAACAACATTAATGAACCTCCTAAATTTTGTTTGTCTTTATTTCTTATAACAACAATTGTAATTAAAATTTTCAGAAAAGTCATTAGTAATTAAAACTTATCAAAATCCTCTTGCGTAGCTAAATTTTCATACTTAACAGAGTCATTAGCTTTCTCTGTCCAAATATCCATAACCATGCCAATGGTTAAATAATCTAAATCATGAATAGATAAGCCTATCTCTAAACTTCGCAAGAGGAATAGTGGGGTTGTCATTTCCCTGCTACTTTTTTTAAGTTTTTTTTAGAGTCAATATCTGTTATAAGATTTGTACCCCAAAGAGCAAGAATCTCCGGTAATACCTCATAAATTGAGAACATATCAAACTGGTCTAACCATTCATCAATATCTGCAGGAATTGTATGGTCAGCATGATATGCCATGATGTAAGCCACATTTTCAAAAATCTCTAAATCATCAATCGCAAATTCTTCGCCCTCTGCCTGTGCTCCCTCATATGACTTTTCAAGTTTTGCCAAATCCTTAAAAATATCACGTTTGAACTTAGCACGATAAAGACGAGGAATTGTAGCAGATGAGCGAAATACTACTTCCTTACCACCAACATTAATTGTTTTCTTAAGCACCCTTAACACCTCCTGCTACTTTCCTACTTAACGCTTGAACGACTTCTTGAGCTTGAGGAATATATACTGATTTATACCACTCAGCGTAAGTAGATTCGCTTGTAGAATCACCTGTTCTACTCTTAACAAGGCCATCTTCTCTTGGATCTGCCGTAAGTGATAGTGTTTCCGTTCCCGGCTCAATCGTATCTTCCTTTGTTTCAGATTCAATAGATGGACGAGATGCAGTGCAGTTATATAAGACATGACGAATACATCTAACATCTCCATCAAACTCAAATAGCAGTGCGAATTTTTCCATTTCCGCTACTGTAGCATTTTCAACTAGTACACCATTCTTATCAAGTTCCTCTTTTAAAATCTCAGTTCTAAACCATTCAGGAATAAGTGCCATTTCAAGATCACCACTGTATCCATTGTTTGATACACTTCTAAAATAAACAATTCCATCTGCATAAAACGGAGAAGTATCCCCTTCAGCATCTAAACTGATACTAACAGCACCCGGAATTGCTTTTGGTGTTTCATAAGTATATGTTCCATCCTCTGCTTTTGTAAGTTTTGCAGCGTGGACATTTTTAAGGTTATATTTAATTTTATTACCCATAAATTTTAAGCCTCCATTTCAAATGAATATAGGACTTCAAATAACTTTTCACTATCAATCCATGTTTCAAGTTTCTCGTAGTAAATACCAAACCTATCAAGCACAGATTCCACTTTCCTTTCTACCGACAAGTCCTTAAAATCGGTATAAAGTTCAATATTGATTTCATTTACTTTTAAATATGCTATTCCGTCAGCAGCAAAGTTATCTGTACCCAGTGTTAAATAGCATATAAAAGGTGGAGATGGACTTTCTCCCTCTGCAAAGTGATCATAAGCAAAAGGAATGTCTATCTCTTTTAAGATTTTTATAACTTCTTCCATCATCTACCTCCGAGTGCTTTATCTATTTCTTTTTCAAAAACCTCAATTGCTGACTCCTCTGCTTTCGCAATATGTGGTCTTGCAGACACTCTTCCACCACCTCGTTTAGCATGCCCATGCTCCAAAAGATGTGCAAGCTGATACCTATTCTTTGAATGAACTGTTACTTCTAGAGAGTTTGATGTTTCTTTAGTTTTCTTAACAGTCCATGACTTTGCATACTTACCAGTATCCTTAGGAGCTGATTCAGAGATATCTTTTCTTACTGAGTTACCAGCTTTTCTGACTGCTTTCTTTACATCATCAGTTGCTAAATCTGCATATTCTTTTAAGCCATCCATAATTTCTTTGGCTAGGTTATCAATCTTAGTCGCCATCATTTCTCACTTTCTTGCATTTAAATTTCAGAGATTTCTTTTTAAAGTTCATGTGGTCAATGGATATGATGTTGTATGCCTCATTATCAAAAATGATTCTATTTTTAGTAGTTTCCATGTTTGATAGGATGTTACAGTATCGAGTGGTGAAAGAAATATCAGAATCTTCTACAAGAACTCCTGCAGAAAACTTCTCAGAACCACCCTCGCCATTAACAGTTGCATAGCAAGAATAAATATCAGTCCAAGCATTTCTGTGATTGCCGATATCATCAACTACTACTTCATTTTTCTGAAAAGTGATACGAACATTAAGTAATGCAATATCCATCAAAACTCACTCCTTCGTATTCCTTCAAGCAGGCTTCGAAGTGACAATGTTAGTGCATGATGGTCAGCATATTCTCTATGTTCATACAAGTAAGCAACTGCATACATCACCGCAATCTTAGAAGATGGAATATCAGACAGTTTATCTACAGATAATCTTGCTATATCCGCACAGAGGTTTTCTCCTGTAGTAATAAATTCTTCGATTAATAAGTCATCATCATTAAAATCAACTCTTAGATAACCTTTCATTTCTTCTAAATCAACTATCACTATCATCACCTCATTTCAATAAATGTAGGCAGTGCCATCACATAACAACACTGCCTTAAATTATTATTCAGATTTCAACTTCAAAATCTTAACTGCTTCTGGAAGTACAAGCTTTCCATCGACTCTTTCTTTTGCTACATAACCAATCATACCGTTACCAGCGAACAACTCTCTAAGTTCTGCGAATGAGCGAGAACCACGATCACCGATGTTGTAGTAACTGTAATCACCAAAAGCAATCGCATTTTCAGGTGCAAAAGAAGAAGTATGAACTGCATAACCAAGCACCCTGTCTGGTTCTCCTTCTTTATATGATGGCTGCCAAATATATGCCCCGTTGTTATCCTTTAACTTTCTAAGTGAAGCAAGAGTAGCATCGTTCATGATGAAAGACGCATTTTTACGATAAGGTCTCTTAAGTCCATATACCAAATCAATCAAATCATCTGACTTAATTGCTGCAGTTAATGTACTAACAACTTGACCACCGCCGGTTTCTGCGAAAATACCTGTAGGCTTTCCTGTACCATCGCCGTTTAAGAATGCATCTTCCTCGGCATTTGCAAGCGCCTTACCAAACTGCGTGATAATATAATTTTCAAGACCGAATGCATTATCATAAAGTAGCTCCTCAGTTACTTTAATTGCAACATGAAGCTTATACGCATCAAGATAAATCTGGTCGAAAGTCGCATCCCCAAAAGTAAGTGCCCCGCCTTCCTCAATCCATGCAGCCGCTGGTTTTGTAGCTGCAATATTAATCTTATGCAAACCAGAAGTAGTGATGGTTGTAGCAAGACCACGCATGATGTTTTCTCCTTCAAGCACATCAATCAAACGCTTATCGTACTCTTCAGGTACTAAATAACCGCCATCGCCATCTACACCTTCTTGCAAGATATTGCTTACATTACGGAAGTTAGAACGCATAGCAGAAAGCATTGCATTTTTATATTCTTTTGACTTCACACCTGTCATTTTCTTATCGTCCATTTCAGGCACATAAGGTTTTCCTGTAATTGGAGAATTCATAGGTTTACTAAGTTCATGCTCTCTATCTAATGCACGTTGCTGACGTTCGATAGACATCGTCAAATCTTCAATTTCTTTTTCCATTTTGTTATAGGTCATTGTATCTTCTTCAGATAAAACACCTTCTTTTTCATGGGTTTCAACAAAGTTCTTTGCTGTTTCCCATACCTTTGCTCTTTTCTCAATAAGTTCTTTAATAGTCATGATTTTTTTCCTCCTTAAATAAATCGTTTCATGAAATTTAAACGTTCTTTGAGTTCACTAGCAGAAGTTCCTTTTACTTCAAGAACTTTGATTTCTGCTTGTTTTGTTACATCTTCTTTTGACACCCCATAGTGTTTTTCTAATTTGTTTTGGAGTGTATTACTGATAGCAGTGCGTGAAAAAAGCATTGAATCTGTCATATTGTTTAGACCTTCAATGCTTTCTTTTTCTTGTTCAGTTTTTGTAATCATGTCATCAGCAAATCCAAGTTCAATGGCCATGTTTGCATTCATCCAAGTTTCTGCATCCATCAAATGACTTAACTTTGACCTAGATAAACCCGTTTTAATAACATAGGCATTGATAATTGATTCTTTAACTTCATCTAACATTGCCATCGCTTTTTGCATTTCAGCGTGATCACCAAATGCAAATGTAGCAGGATTGTGAATCATCATCATGGATACTGGTGACATAAGCACTTTATTCCCTGCCATCGCAACGACTGACGCTGCACTAGCTGCAATACCATCAATTTTTACTGTTACATTTCCTTTATAATCAGTAAGCATATTGTAGATTTGAGCAGCGGCTACACAATCTCCACCAGGTGAATTAATCCAAACGGTGATATCTCCACTTCCGGAATTTAACTCTTCCTTGAAAAGTTTGGGAGTAACATCATCATCGAACCATGACTCTTCAGCTATCGTGCCGTAAAGTTCAAGAATTCTCTCTGTTACTTCTTCGTTTTCTTGGTTTTGAATCTTTCGATTCTTGAAGTTCCAAAATTTCTTGTTCTTCATTTTCTTCCTCCTCTTCATTTAATGTTTTAGGATTATTTGCAAATATGCCGGCATCTTGAAGCTTCGTCATGTTGCCATTAATGAGATACAAATCACCGCCAAGTTTTGCTGGGATTCTATCGAGATTTTCTAGTTCTCTTATATCATTTGCTGACATCCATCCATTCTGTCTTGCTGTGGCATATCCATTCATACGGCTTTGATAATCACCGCGAAGTAATCCATCTACATTAAACTTTATAAAGTATTCTTTCTTCTCGTTGTTGTTTAGTAAAGAACGACACATATTTTGTTCCCATCTTGAAACCCAAGGGTCAAGCGTGTATTTAACAAACTCAAGAGATTGTTGCTCAATATTAGAAAAGCTCGACTTTTCAAGGTCACCGACCATATGAGGCGGGACTCTGAAAATTCGAGCAATCTCATCTATTTGAAATTTTCTTGTTTCTAAAAACTGTGCCTCATTTGGAGAAATAGAAATCGGTGTATACTTCATTCCTTCTTCAAGCACAGCAACCTTATGGGAGTTTGAACTTCCTCCAAAAGTCTGCGACCAACTATCTCTTACTTTCGATGGGTCTTTTAAAGTCCCCGGATGTTCAAGAACACCGGAGGGTGCTGCACCATTTGCATAGAACTTAGATCCATACTCTTCTGCAGCAATGGCAAGACCAATCGCATTTTTAGCCATTGCAATCGGAGAATAACCTACTAATCCATCAAATCCAAGTCCTGGAATATGCATTACTTCATCAGGTGATAGCTTAACTGATGAACCTTTATTTGTTGGCGCATCATCTTGACTTACCATATACTCATAATATAAAGCGCCATGTTCATCTCTATCGACTTTCATTCGATTTGGCATTAAGGGGTAGAGTGCAATAATCTCACCCTTACCATTTCTGATAATTTGAGCATAAGCATTGCCCCACAAAAGCAAGTGTGTCATGAGTGTTTCTCGAAACACAAAGCTTGTCATTTCCGGGTTTGGTTCATCATGAATAATTTTATATAAATTATGGTTGATTGCTTTCTCCTTTCCTCCACCATCGTTATATCTATAAAGATGAAGAGGTAGTCCCGCGATTGCCTCTGAAAGAATCCTTACACACGCATAAACTGCAGTCATCTGCATAGCACTTCTTTCATTTACATTTTTCCCAGCGGTACTCGCTCCCATAAAAAACGAGTATGCACTACCACTAGTTCTGTTCTTAGGTGCATCTCTAGTTTTAAATAATCCAGAAAATATATTCATATAATTCCTCCATAAAAATTAGAAACTTGTAGTTAAAACACAAGTAACCCTCTTGTATCATAAACTGATTCAGATATTTCATTTCCACAGCGAATGGCTCTATCAAGTGCCATAATGGTTGCAATTGCACCATCAATTTTCTCTGTGGATTTTTCTTTATCGGCTTTAATGTTCCCTGCCGGATCTGTTCGAATATAAATGTTATCCATATTCCATCGAAGAACAGGATGACCATCATGAGCAACTTTTCTCTCAAGGACTAGTTTCATTAATTCTTTAGTAGGTGGGGACATATCTTTAAACCCTTGTCCGAATGGAACAACAGTAAATCCCATACCTTCTAGGTTTTGAACCATCTGAACAGCACCCCATCTATCGAATGCAATCTCACGAATGTTGTATTTATCTCCTAGCTCTTCAATAAACTTTTCAATGAAGCCATAATGTACAACATTTCCTTCCGTTGTTTGCAGATAACCTTTTTTCTCCCATAAATCATAAGGAACATGGTCTTTTCTAACACGGAGTTCTAGGGTATCTTCCGGAACCCAAAAATATGGAAGAACGATATATTTATCATCTTCGTCAGTTGGAGGGAAAACTAAAACAAAAGCAGTAATATCTGTTGTCGATGATAAGTCGAGTCCACCATAACAAACACGCCCAAGTAAATCATCATCTCTGATTTCTTCCTTGCACATATCCCATTTTTCCATTGGCATCCAGCGAATCGACTGTTTTACCCATTGATTAAGTCTTAACTGCCTGAAAGAATTCTCTTCTCCTGGATTCTGTTTTGCACTGTCACAAGCTGCCTTTACTTTTTCCATTGCTACTGTAATACCAAGTGATGGATTTGCTTTCTCCCATACTTTGGGATCTGTCCAATCCTCGGATTCGTCAGCACCATAAATTACCGAATAAAATGTAGGGTCTATTTTTCTTCCTGCTGCGATATCAAGTGCTTTTTGATGTATCTCATAACAGATAGAATTGGTATCATTTCCGGCTGTTGTAATAAGAAAATAAAGTGGCTGCATTCTTGCATCACCACTTCCTTGAGTCATTACATCATATAGTTTTCGATTCGGCTGAGTATGAAGTTCATCAAAGATAACCCCATGAGTATTAAAGCCGTGCTTGTTTGCTACATCTGCAGAAAGCACTTGATAAGAACTGTTGGTTGGCTTATATATAATCTTCTTCTGTGATTCGAGAATTTTTACTCTCTTCATCAGTGCGGGAGAAAATTTCACCATATCAACTGCTACATCAAATACAATTTTTGCCTGATTTCTGTCTGCTGCACATCCGTATACTTCCGCACGTTCCTCTCCATCACCACAGAGAAGAAGCAGTGCCACGGCAGCTGCAAGTTCTGATTTTCCTTGTTTCTTAGGAATCTCAATATATGCTGTATTAAACTGGCGATATCCATTTGGTTTTAGGACACCAAATAAATCCCTTATAATTTGTTCTTGCCAATCTATAAGTTCAAATTTCTTTCCTGCCCATGTTCCTTTTGTATGACAAAGTTGCTCAATAAAACTGACGGCAAAATCTGCCATGTCTTTACTGTAGTAAGAAGTATCTGCCATAAACTTTGTCGGTACATATTTCTTTAGTTTTCGAATAATAATCACCTCCAAGGCAAAATAAAAAGCCACCTACAAGTGACCACCATTTCCATATACGAGATACAGAGCCTTATGGCTCCATACTCTGCAATTACTATTGATTTTGTCTCAATTGTATTCTTTCAATAAAATCGCAAGTGCGTATTCTGCTTCTTCACAAGTTGGTTTGATATTCCAACCCCTATCGTAATTGGCAATTTCTTCTCCATCCATTCGAAGAGTTAACTTTGAAATCTTGCCTCCATCAATTCCATAATCTTCGCTAGATTCTTCATAATGTTTCACCCAATATCTAACGCTTTTGTATTTTCCATTTTCAGTTGGAATTCCAATCGTTCCTTCGCTCCACATTGTTTATGCCTCCTTTACTATCATCTTGATTGCCGGAATCTTCTTGTATTTTCCAGTACTCCAATCTGTGTATCTTGCATTAACTTTTGTAAGTCCGTTCATTGTGATGCCGTACTTTTCAAATTCTGCTAGGGTTTCAATCAATCCAGAAAATGTTGAGCTGATTGTAAATTCATTAATTTCTTCTGCTCTTAAGGTTTCTGCAATTGCTGGGATATCTCTTTCCCAAATCACATCGTTGAAATCGATAAGTTCGTTTCCAACTTCCATGCAATCTCTGTAAGCTCTGAATGTTGTGTGGTTAATTCCAAGCTCATCAAATGTTTTTCCTTTATTTTCAGGGTTTGCCATTGCTTCTTCAAATCTTCTAATTTCCTTCATTTCGTTCACCTGTGCCTTTCTTTTGTTACACTATATATCACTCTAAAAGCACATAATAGCAAGTCATATATCGAGAAAAAATGTGTTTTTTGATAACTTTTAGTCATCTCCATAAAGGATAAAATGCACATATTCTTCTTTATTTTCCTCGATGAAGTTTACTACTTCATAGAAGTCATTTTCATACGCAAGTCTTTGAACCATGTAAATATCAAACATATTCGTAAGACCTGTATCTCTTATGTGAAGTATCTGCTCCTTTATCTTTTGATCCATAGTTCTAACCCTCAATCTTTCTACAGGAGTCTTCACCATAAACAACATTCAAACCACATCCGTTATCCCAGGTAACCATAATGCTTGCCGTATCATCAACACCAATAACTGTACCTTTTGTTCCAATCGGTGGTGCTTGGATGTCATCCATCTTGGTAAGTTCAACCCTCGTTCCTATTGGATACTGTTTTCTTACCATCTCAACAATTTCTTTACTTGGAAATCTCATCTGTATTGCCCTCCTTTTTTGCACCATCTTTAAATGCTGAAGAACCACTTAAGTTTTTAAGTAAAACTTTTCTGTCTGCTTTATATTCATCTCCAATGAATCCTAATCGCAAAAGGAAACATCTAAATGCATACTTTTCATTGGTTACTGCTTTTTCTGTAGCATTGATGCGTTTTTGTTTCATCGTCATTTTACATAATGCTTCGATGAATTTAGTATAAGATATTGCCTCATCTGGATTGATTTCTTCAAACCAAGGAAATCTCACCTCATATGCACCTATTTCATATTCAAGATGTTCACATCCCAAGGCTTTCTGAATTAAATCTCTCTTTGCATCAAGTAAGGAATCTAATTTATCAATGCTCACTTCATGCTTTGGAATAGCAACCGTAAGCTCCACGTTTTCGCTGTGTGGGTCTTTTTCTATTTCTACGATTTCTTCATTGGACTCTGGAATAAAGCCTCTTTTTGCAAGTTCCTCAAGCAAGTTTTCAACTTCTTCACTATCTGCACTGTCTTCAAATTCTAAATTACCTTCTTTTGTAATAGTAAAATAATCAATTTCGTAAGCACAAGTTGGCATATATTTATATACTGCTTTAACATCTGTAATGTTTGAAATCTCTTTGACTAATGCTTTACGATCCACTGCGTGATAATTAACAATCATGATTTTGTCCTCCCTTTGTTTTTAACAATTCTTTGAGTGTTTTGTTTACCTCGGTAGTACCAAGTGCGATGGTTTCACAATACCCCTTTGAAAGAACAACTTTGTCATTTCCATTTACTGCAAGGGTATAAATATGCTCTCCATACTTTTCATTTACTTTGTACCAAAGTTCTAAGGTTCTTTTTGTGATTGCATCTAAACCTTTCTTTGCTACCATCCTTATGACACCTCCTTTTCTTGGTACTACATATATCACTCTAAAGGGAGTAAATAGCAAGTTAATTCACATAATAATGTGTACGAAATAAAAGGGAAAACTCACTCTTCTAATTGTGTAGCCCATACGATTCCGGATAAGACAAATACTACATTTGGAAGTGCCACACCATTTCCCCACATCTTGTATTCTGCTGAATCACTGTGAGGATTTTTTAGCCATTTCATAATTTGATTATCTGATTTTGGTTTTGTACTTTTACCAATTACTAATCGGTGTGTTTCAAATGCTTCTCTCCAAAAACTAATCTCTTCATCAGTAGGGTTTTCTGTTTCAAGTTCACTGCACCACCAATCAGGGAAGCCTTGCAGTCTTGCACATTCTGTTGGAGTCAACCTTCTAACGATATATTGAGGTTCATTTACTATCGGAGGATCTTTATAATCAGTAGCTACCAATGTGTTCGCTTTTTCTTCTTCAGCCAAAGTGAAAAAAGATGCCTTGCTTGAACTATACACAGGATGAGCAACACCACTAGCACCGGCTGCCACAATGGTAGGTTCAACTTCTTCTTCAACTTGGAAACTGAACTTTGCATTATATCCTTGATTCATAGCAGGTCTGCCAACTCCATAAGAAACGACTGCAACACCACCTTGATTCCTATCAGGAGTAGTTCCTCCTGTATCAAGAGTTCGAGATACATCAGTTTCATATACATTAGCACGAGCATTTTTTGTCCCTTCCGAAGTTAATCTCACATCAAAACTTTTCACATTCGAAACAACAAAAGGTTGATTGTTTCCACCTGTACCATAAGTTGAAAGCACAGTAGGTGCTATTTCTTCTAATTCTTTGAATCTGGTATCTTGACCATGATTTTCAAACATTACTCCATTTCTGCCTGTTGACATACCACAGTTCACACCTAATGTAGATGTAACTTTATCAATTGAGCCGTTATAACCATCTATGCTGATGATTGTATTTTCAGTGCTTTCTCCAAAAGTGGTGGCAGAGTTTTTCCACGAAGAAATGCTCTTTTTAGAATACCCAGACAAGCCTTCTGACTCAAATAATATTTTTCCGGAACTGAAACCTCCAAAATCTGCGACAAGGTAGATACGTCTTCTTCTCTGGGGAACTCCCCAAAATTGAGCATCAAACACTCGCCAAGCGACTGAGAAATCATCTCCCATGATTTTT
Source organism: Longibaculum muris (assembly GCF_004343035.1). Lineage (GTDB taxonomy): Bacteria > Bacillota_I > Bacilli_A > Erysipelotrichales > Coprobacillaceae > Longibaculum > Longibaculum muris. The sequence continues at coordinate 344,708 of NZ_SMCQ01000001.1, read as the reverse complement.
CCTGCATTGTTCCACTTTGTAGGTTTAGGCACTGACAATGATTCATCTTTGATTTTGCAGATTTCTTCGAGAACTGCTTTGAAGTCATCTCCTTTGTTGGAACTGAATGCTCCTGGCACGTTTTCCCAAACGATAAATCTTGGATATTTCCCATTTGTTTTACACCTCATTTCTTTAATGATTCGTATTGCCTCATAGAAAAGGCTAGAGCGAGAACCAGAAAGGCCATCTCTTTTTCCTGCAATACTCATATCCTGGCAGGGACTACCAAATGTGATAATATCAACCGGCTCTATTTCTCCTCCATTCATTTTAGAAATGTCACCATAGTGTTTTACAAACGGCATTCTTTTCGTTGTTACTCTAATAGGAAAAGGCTCAATTTCCGATGCCCACAATGTGGTAATACCGGAAATCAAGCCTCCTAATGGAAATCCACCTGAACCATCAAATAGACTTCCTAGTGTTAATTTATTCATTTTTCTCATCACCATCCTCAACTTCTTTTACTAAAGCAGAGTATGGAATTTTCTCACCATTTCTAATAACAAAGACATCATCACTATTGCCTGTATCTTCTACATATCTTCTAAGGATTACTGATGCATATTTTTCATCAAGTTCCATCGTATAGCAAATACGATTTGTCTTTTCACAGGTCATTAAAGTAGAACCGCTACCACCGAATGTATCAATAACGATTGCATTTTCCTGACTAGAATTTCCTATCGGATAAGCAAGCAAATCTAATGGCTTAGAAGTTGGATGATTTTGATTTTTCTTTGGCTTATCAAAATTCCATATTGTAGTTTGACTTCTTCCTGCATTCTTGCTCCAGTAGTGTTTTCCATTTTGAAGGAAACCATAAAGGACCGGCTCATGCTGCCACTGATAATCAGAACGTCCTAAGACAAGTGAGTTTTTTACCCAAATGCAACATCCGGACAAATGAAATCCGGCATCAATGAATGCTTTTCTAAAATTAAGTCCTTCAGTATCTGCATGGAACACATATGCAGCACCACCTTTTTCCAAATGGTTTGCCATATTTTTAAATGCAGAAAGCAAAAATTCATAAAACTTATCACTTTTCATTTTGTCATTTTTAATCGAAAGACCATCTGAACTTTCAAATGCTACATTGTATGGTGGATCGGTTAAAACAAGATTTGCTTTCTTTCCATCCATTAGAGTAGATACATCTTCTTCGCTTGTAGCATCACCACACATAAGTCTGTGTCTTCCAACAGTCCAAACATCTCCTCGTTTGACAAATGCTGCTTTTTCCAATGCCTCAGATAAATCATAATCATCATCCTCCACATCAGTAGTATCATCATTTCCAAATAACTCAGCTAAGTCATTTTCATCAAATCCGGTTAAGGCAATATTAAAATCCTCACCTTGTAAAGATTCAATCTCAATACGAAGTAATTCTTCATCCCAACCTGCATCCATCGCCATTCGGTTATCTGCCAAGATGTATGCTTTCTTTTGTGCTTCAGTTAAATAATCAACAAACACACATGGTACTTCTTTGATTCCTTCCTCTTTTGCAGCGATGATTCTTCCATGACCTGCAATAACATTTAATTCTCTATCAATGATAACCGGATTGATAAAACCAAACTCACGAAGAGAAGAACGAAGTTTCATTACTTGTTCGGCAGAGTGGGTTCTTGCATTATTGACATAAGGAATAAGCTTTGAAACTTCGACAAGTTTCATTTCTGTTGTTGTTTTACCCATATAGCCACCTCCTAAAAAAGACCCCATTCTGCAAATTTCTCAAACCCTCCAACAGAGTGAATATACTCTCTTGCGATTTCAACGATTTCACTATACGGTTTTCCATCAATCGTATCATCACCAATTGCACAAACAAGATTCACAGTTTTTCCTGTTTCTTGTGCTTTTAAGAATGCATATATATTTACAGATACATCTGCTTTTGATAAATCCTTACCATGAAGTCCTCCTCCAGTAAGTGAATCTCCCATATCAGAACCAAGTTTTCTGTTAGTTGCACCTGTATCAACATCAGTTCCACCAGTCCAATCACCAAGAGGATTGATTTGAGCATTTGGATATGTAGATTTTAAATCTGTAGTTTTTGCATTACTTTGACAAATAATAAGTCTATCGCCATTAAGAATGTACTTTCCATCATATGGATATGCATCGTAGATTTCATTTGCAATAACGGATAGCATTTTTTGTTCAGTTGTTAAAGGTACACCTTTGAAGATTCCGTTATCTCCACACTTGATTTTCTCTTCTTGATTCTTAGCAAGATGTGTATCTTGAGGAACAATCACTATATCGGGAGTAACATTCCCAGCAATACGAGTGATTACATCTTCAATATCTTTTTCATCAAGAACAGCTGATGTTTCAATAATCGCATGGCACATACCATGTCCGATTAACACTTCAACTGCAATCTTTGGATTATCTTCTTTTGCATAAGCTAAATCGACAATTGCTCCTGCAATTCTATCTGCGATTTTATCTGGATGTTTTGGATTTACTTTTTCAATCATATTTATCTTCCTTCCCTTGCTCTTAATAAGCGTTCCATCAAATCATTTTGTGGTGCAGCATCATCATAATCGGTGCTGCAGTTTTCTTTTACAATCTGAAATATTTCATTCCATAACCTTACAGCTTGGTTCATATAATTAATGCCAATGTTAATAAATGGAGATGGTATAGGTTTGCCTGTTGTTGGATGCTTGGAAAGAAAACCAAGTTTATTAGTCATTTCTTCGCATTGGATCCACCTAGCAGAACACATCGCATATCTCTCTAATAACTGAGGAGATACTTTTGATGCACATCCTATCTTTTTAAGCCACTGCCACGTTTCTTCATAAATATCTGATGCTTGAAGTTCTTCTCCGTCTCTTTGTTTTGCAGACAAGAAATCATGTGGCTTTGGCATCTCCACGCCTTCAATATCTGGTATATCTAAAATTTCTAATTTTCTACCTCCGGGATTTCCACTGTTCGCTTTATCTTTTACAGCCGATTTCTTGCGACCTGCACCCGGTCTTGCACCACCACGGCCGCCTATATTATTTGATTTTGTAGGCACGTCTCGTCATCCTCCTTTAATTACCCTTTTGAATACGCTTTTTTTACACAGAAGACCCCACGCCGTTCCACGGTGATCTCATTTGTAGAGATTTTGACCACCCCTAGGGTTTCTCATCATACTTATAAACTCGATGTTTTTTGCCATTTTGATAATCTCCACGCTCTCCATGAATTTTTGCATGACATGATTTACAAAGAGAAATGAGATTACTTCTATCATGTGTTCCACCTTCAGCAAGTGGTAACTTATGATGAACCTCATCAACTGGAACTAGAATTCCATTTTTAAAACACAGTTCACAAAATGGATGTTCCTTGACATAGCTATCACGGATCCGTTTCCATGCTCTGCCATATCTACGGCGTACAGCTTTGTCTCTGCCATACTTCTCGTAGGAATGATTCATTTGTCTTTCATGTTCCTTACAGTATCTTCCATCTGTTAGATTTGGACATCCTGGATAACTGCATGGTTTCTTTGGTTTCTTTGGCAATCTCGCACCTCCTTTTGGGCATAAGAAAAGCCCTTGAAGGATCATTCCAACAAAGGCTCTGCTCTTTATATACTTTTCTACAATACCATTTTACATCATTTCAATATGAACGGGGAGTGGCCTGGGGGTGATCTAGGGGTGTCCTCTTTCAAAACTATCCAATGCACGTCTATGCAGTTTCTTTGTCCAACGCAGTGAGTAATGCATACGAACTGATATTTCTGGCATTGATAGAAACTCCAAATACCTATATCTTAAAATCATCTGTTCCATAGGATCTTCCACAACATCAATCGCATTATCAACTTCAGTTTTCATCTCCTCCAGCATTCTATAATCTTCTGCAATCTCTCGCTCTAAATCATCTATCTTTTCTAAATAGCGAACAAAGGGTGCTTTTGTATTTCGATTGCTTGAAAAATGCTCCTCGAATCCCGGTGACGATGGACTGCATGACAATTCTCTATAAAATCCAAGCTTTATCTTCTTATCATTGATTTTGTTATTCAGAATAAATGGTCTGTTTAAAAATTCTCTTGCTGTCATAAGCCTAACCTCCGAAGATTTAAATATCCCTCGGATTGACTCTGATTGTCTTTGATTTACAATTCTGCTTTTACTGCATCGATCAGTGCCGATTGTGTTCTGTCTTTATCTGCCAGTGCTTTTATGATTTTCTCATCGACCGTACCTTGAGTCAGAATATGCATCACGGTTACTGTTTTGCTGCTCTGTCCCTGTCTGTAAAGTCTTGCAACTGTCTGCTGATAAAGTTCCAGACTCCAAGTAATCCCAAACCATACAAGTGTGGAACCACCGCTTTGAAGATTCAGTCCATGTCCTGCTGATGCCGGATGAATCAGCGCTACAGGAAGTTCTCCCTTGTTCCATTTTTTCATACTGGCATCTGTATCAAGCCTCTCAAACGAAATCTTCTTTTCTGTAAGCCTTTCTTCGATTCGCATAAGGTCATGCTTAAACCAATATGCTATAAGAATTGGCTTTCCATTTGCCGCTTCGATAATATCCTCCAAAGCATCCAGCTTTCTGTCATGAATAGAAAGTATGCTCTCATCATCTGCATAAACTGCTCCGTTTGCCATCTGTGACAGTTTCCCGGAAAGGGATGCTGCATTTGCCGCTGTGATTTCTCCTTCCGGAAGTGCAAGAACAAGCTCTGCTTTCATATCTTCATACTTCTTCTTTTCCTTGTCGGACAGATGCACCATATACTTTGTGTTAACCAGTTCCGGCATTTTTAAATGGTCTGCTGCCTTCATGGAAATCGTGATATCCGATATTCTTTCATAGATGGCATCCTCTGCTCCAGGAAGCGGCTTATAGCTATATACGATAGGACCATTCACCTTATCCGGTTTGAAATAAGTATTTCGGTACTGACCGATGAATCTTCCAAGCCTTGCACCCATATCCAGAATCTTAAATTCTGCAAACAGATCTATAAGACCATTGCTGGTTGGCGTTCCAGTAAGTCCCACGATTCTTTTTACTTTTGGTCTGACTTTCATCAACGCTTTAAATCTTTTAGCTTGATGATTCTTAAAGGAACTCAGTTCATCGATTACCACCATGTCATACTCAAAGGATTGTCCACTCTTTTCTATCAGCCACTGCAGATTTTCACGGTTGATCATTGTGATATCCGCTTTTTGTCCCAATGCTGCAATTCTTTCTTTTTCTGTTCCAACTGCAATCGCAAAGGTAAGATTAGAAAGATGATCCCACTTTTCAATTTCATCCGACCATGTTGTCCTTGCTACTCGAAGAGGTGCGACTACTAAGATGCGATGAACATCAAAGTAATCAAACAGCAGATTGTTAAGTGCAGTCAGCGTGATGCTTGTTTTTCCAAGTCCCATATCAAGTAGTAATGCTGCTATTGAATTTTTTTCGATAAAGTTGGTTGCATATTTCTGATAACTATGTGGCTCGTATTTCATCAATAATACCTCCAATTTGCTCTATCCCATCAATAACATAAACTCGAAAGCCAAGCCCCATCAATAATTTATGCCTTGCTACTTGCAAAGGTCTCGGTTTTTTATTTGGTGCTTTCAGTTCCACAAAAGCAAACTTGCCTTTTGGTAGAAGAACAATTCTATCCGGCATTCCTGAAAAACCAGGAGATACGAATTTAGGACAAATACCACCATGCTTTTTTACAGTATCAACAAGTTTTTGTTCTATTTCTTTTTCTCGCATAAATACCTCCAAAATCTATAATGGTGGAGGTCGATGAAGTCGTTTCTAAAACTTTATATAGAGTGATTTTTTACTAAAAATTCTGCCCTAAAGGGGTTTTATATAATAGACCTCCACGACCTCCACCTCTTAATCTAAAAAGTCCGATTTCAAACGAATTCCAAGCACAAAATTGCATCCTTTCGTTTTCTTTCTTTTAAATCCTGCATTTTCAATTCCTGTATAAAAATCAGTGGTACTTCTTGTATACTCTCCGGTTCTTGCACAATAAGAACGATACTCTTGATAGAACTCTCCCGATTTTTGCTGATAAGAATCATCTACTTCGCAGCACTCCTCAATAAAACTAGAAAGCCAGTCATTGTTTTCACGATATTTATTGATGGCATCCTCAACAACCTTAGGATTTTTAATTGTGAAATTATTTTTGATAGCCTTTTGTGCTCCATCAATAATCCACGAAAGAACTGCACCTCCTGCGTTTTCATAAAGATAATCAGCATAATTTTTCTTATCTCCACTACCAGTAATTTTTGCATTAAAAGGAATGACAATAAGTCTACGCCAAGTACCATCATCATTTGCACCTACCTTTGGAAGATGATTTGTATATAAAACTAGCGTGTGAGTTGGCACATATTTAAATGGATCCTTATATTTCTTTTCAGCAGAAACTTCATCTGTAGAACACAGCTGTTTAACAATAGATGTATTAAGACGCATTCCTTCTTCAAGTTCTGCTGCCACAACTAATCGTTTACCTTTAAGCTCTGCCATTTCCGGTCTGACGTTTCGTTTACAACCAACAGTCAATGCATCAGCAGAAATAGCACCGCTGTATGTTCCAAGAACTCGTGCGATGGTATTCCAAAACGTACTTTTACCATTGCTGCCTTCACCATAAGCAATTACAAGTGCCTCAACATAAACCTTTCCAATAGCAGAAAGACCTACGATTTGTTGTACATAATCAATAAGTTCCTTATCTTTACAGAAGAAATTTTCTAAAGCATCAAGCCATAAATTCATACCTAAATCATTTGGAGAAATTGCTGTCACTTTCGTGATAAAATCTTCCGCTTGATGTTCTTTACTACTTCCATTTCTTAAATCATAAGTACCATCAGGAGTATTTAGCAGAAACTCCTGAACATCAAAATCTGTAATTTCCTTAAATAGCATGGGCTTAGCGGCTTGCAATGCAGAAGTTACGTATTTCATATCTCTTCTTTTCATAACGAACGCATTATATTTCGATGCCATCATAAATTCCTTGAATGCTTTTTCACTATTTTCATCAATTGCTTTTTCAAGAGTTTTTCCTCCTGCCATAATGATTTCCTTATCTATACCAGCATCAAGAAGTGATTTCTTAGCTTTTTCTACCGCTGCCAATGACTCGTTTAATTGTTTATCCAAAAACTCCTCGCAAGCACCAACAGCAAGTTGCTTTGATTCAGACCAATGCGTACCATCATATCTTAAATAATCAGTCGAGTCTGTATAAGCAAGTTCGCCTTTATATTCACGAGCGAGTACCTTAGCTTGTCCAATATCTGAATAATCATCTGGTTTTAAGCTGTATCCTTTTTCAAAATCTTCTGGAGCAATATATCCTTCTTGTGCTTGCACCTTTTTACCAAATTTAATTGCACTGCTCCAAATCAAAGAGAGTTCATTGTCTTCTAAAGGTGGATTACATAGTTTAGCTTTTTCAAGATAGATTTCATGTGCTTTATCCGTATTCCCATACCTTTTAATCAAGCGTCCAGCAATATGGCTCATAGTGCTGTTACGAGAACCCTCGCCGATACTTTGAGTAACATTATCAAACTCTTCAAAATCCAACTCATCTAAAAAATCCACAATCGACCTAGTTCCTTCATGCCAAATGATATCTGTTGATGTATGGCCAAAAATAAACCTTGCGGCATCAAGTGCATTATCATCAAAGAAAGTCATCGATTCCTGTAATCTCTCTTTGATACCTGCACATTCTTCGGCTACAGTAATTGGCTCATGCGGAAAATAGATATGATGTCTTGGTCTTGCTGATTTGCTTCCTTTGTCCTTACCATCGTTTCTACTTGGAACTACGATATAACTGACATTAGGAAATAAATCTTCATACATTTCTGGATAAATCCAATCTTTAGAATTATCACTATGGTCGTTATCACAATCCATAACCTCTATATCAGAGGAAATGAAATCATCAACACTTCGATGGCAATTCTTAAACTCAGCACATACATGATCTCTAGCAATTGCAGCAAGCATATCGTCCTTATTACTGATTTCAGATTTATTAGGATAAAGAGAATTCGCTGGATTACCGACACAATTTGCTGTATAAATAGTAAATTTCATTATGCTTGCTCCTCCTTTTCTTCAGAAAAATATCTGATTTTCATTTTTCTTCTTTTGGCAATATCAATTTCTCTTTGCATTCCATCAGAGAATTCTTTGCCAAACACCCAAAGCACTCTACATTTTCCCAATAGCACATAGTTAATCGTATGAACGGCTAAGTATCTCTCATTGGGATCATCGTCATTCATAAACTGTGGGTATAAAAGGTGGGGAGCAATAGGAATTGTCATATTTTCAATTGCAAATCGACAGTACTTACGAGCATTTTCTACATTTGTTTTTATATCCCCACGATACTTACTACAGATGTAAACAAGCGGTCTATATTCCTTATTAGTCATTCTCCTGCACCTCTTTTTCTATCATCGGTAAGATGCCATCTTTTTTAAGCAAGTCGTAGATAAACAAACGTCCTTTTTGTGTCCAATAGGTATGTGGTTTGGAATGAGTGCTTCCGTCTGAACCTCCATAAGTATGTGTTTTCGTTGATGTAAGTCCCATTTCTGCATACTCTTTGTACAAAAGCCAAATTTTCTTACCTTGTTTAAACTGAATCCCTTTTTCGTGAAGATATTGATTCATATAATTGGCAGTCCAACCATAGTCTTTAGCAATTACAGAAATAGCAACTAAATCCTTACAGTTCAAAACTACATCGTAGTAACTAGCCTTAGGTTTCATTTCTACAATTTGCTGATTCTGAATAGCAATTGTTTCTTGAAGCAGCCTTGCATTTTCTCTTTCTTCTTTTAGCTGAGTAAGAGCAGCAATAAGCATATCGGGATTATTAAGTAATTCGTCTACTGCATAAGTTCCGTATTTACGAATACTAGGCAATACTTCCGATGTTACCCATCTCTTAAACTTTTTTGCACTTGGCATCTTGCTTGAAAGAATTAAACTGTAAAGACCACTTTCGTTTATAACCGTCAATCCTCTATTTGGAATTTCTAAGGTCGCGTTTTCCGACCTTTGGATTACAGTTCTGTCTTCCTCATCTACATGAGTCGCAATTGCATCTTTGGTATTGCTGTAACCAAGAATCTCTGCTACGTCCTTTCCTACAAAATATGGCTCTCCATTTATTGTTAGTGCGCGGATAGAACCAAACTCCGCATTTGTAAATTTTCGCAATTCGTTCATTAGAATTACCTCCTGTTATTTTTTCGAGGACTATTCCTCTAAATAACAGGCAAAGAAAAATGGCAGGATTTTACCCCTGCCAGTCATTTATTTAATCTTTTTTATAAAATTCTGTTTCATATCCATCTGCACGAAGTAAAATACCGGAAATCCAAGGTGGGGTTCTTCCCATTTGCTTACAAATATCATCAAGCGAAACATCTTTACTGCATTCAATAATCAATTCATCATGAACATGACCTACGATAAAACAATGAGATAAAGTTCTGATGGCATACATTAATATATCTCTGCTAATTGCTTGTACGATATTCTCTACAAACTTCGGTCCATAACTTTCGATTCTTTCCCATTTCTTAGTTCCACCTACACCTTCATAAGTGACAGATTCACTCCCAAACTGATTTACTCCCATCTTGGGTTTTACATAGGAAAGTCTTCTGCCACTTGGAAGTTCAATAAAAAGTATTCCACTTTTATAGAAAAAACTGATATCTCCAATTTTAGATGGTGTTCTTTCAATAACTGCTTTTTTTACCGCACGATCAACATCCCACCAAAATTTAATGATATTAGGATTTGCCTCTCTCCACATATTCACAAGAGGTTGCAATTCTTCTTCGTTAAGTCCCATATCAAGGGCTCCCATAGCTTTTAAAGCTCCAACAGAACCTCCATAGCCAAGTGCTAATTCTGCGATTTTCCCTTTTTGTCTTAAATGAGCATTTTGACCATGCTTTTCTACCGTAACGCCAAACATCTGACTTGCCGATGCGCAGTAGATGTCACCACCATTTGCAAAAACCTCAGCTCTCCATTTTTCTCCTGCTAGATGAGATAACACTCTAGCTTCAATTGCAGAAAAATCAGATACTATAAATTTCATATCTTTTCTTGGTACGAAGGCGGTGCGAATAAGCTGCGATAAAGTATCCGGTATATCATCGTAAAGCATATTCATAGCATCATAATTTCCATCCTTTACAAGCCCTCGTGCCTCTGCTAAATCTGACATGTGATTTTGAGGAAGATTCTGTAATTGAATAAGTCTGCCTGCCCATCTCCCACTTCGATTGGCTCCATAAAACATGAACATTCCTCTTGCTCTTCCATCTCTGCATACAGCATTTTCCATTGCCCTATATTTCTTAACTGAGGATTTTGAAAGCTTCTGTCTTAACTCAAGTACAGTTTTAAGTGGTTCTTTCACTGTTTTTAATACTGCTACCACTTCCTTTTTGCCAAGACTATCCATCTCTAATCCGTTATTTGAAAGCCACTCTTTCATTTGCATAACTGAGTTAGGATTTTCAAGACCTGTTAACTCTTGCATTTTATGTGACAGTACTGCTTTAGACTTTTCATCAAAAGCAATAGCATTCTTTACCATATCTAAATCAAGAGCAATTCCTCTATCATTGATTTCCTGATCAAGATGATATTCTTCCCAAATGAAATCCGGTACTGGGAACTTAGAAAGTTTTTCTTGTATAGCCATTTCTACCTCAACATCTCTTTTGTTATATTTCTTAAATAACTCCCACTTTGCTTTATCGTGAATTGGTAGATTTCTGGTTCTTCCACCATTCACTTTCGTAGCTTTACATGGAACACAAAAATATCGGATGAGCTCCTTCCCTTCTGTCATCTTTTGTTCTGATAATCCTAATACTGCACCTGCTCCTGCAAGTGATAAAGGAAGTCCCATATACGCTGACCAAACCATAGAACATTTCCATGATATAGGGTCAAGATAATCACCAACTGTATCTTCTAAAATACTGTATGATGTAAATTCATTTTCATAAAATCTTCGTAAATATTCGGATAAACAGATTCTTTCAAAATTAGCATTAAAAGCCCATTTTGTAATATCTTCATCAGTTAATGCTTTAATAATTTCTAGAGGGATTTCTTCTCCTTGAGCCAAATCAACCACAGTTACTTCACTTCCATCAACCGAATATGCAAATAATAAAATTTCAAAGTTATCTGACTCCACATACTTATAGACACCGCATTTCTGCAAATCAACATCTGAGTATGTTTCCAAATCCAAATTTAGTCTTTTCATTTCTTGCCACCTTCCTAAAAAGTAAGACGGTAAGATTTCTCCTACCGCCAAACCTACATTATTTCAAACTTTTCATACGTTCTTCATGATACTCAAGTTCTCTTTTTTCTCGTCTTCTATCAAAGATAAAACCTTGAACGTTATCAATTAACAAAACAATACTTAAACTCGTCCATGCTAATATACATACAAATAAAATGATTGTCTCTAAAAATTCCATATTTTTCACCTAAACCCTTTCTTAAGATAAGAAATCATCATCTACGTCTGTCGCAAAGTCATCCTCAGCACGTGATTTACCACCAAGTGGCTCTCCGTCTTTAATCTTCTGAAGATTGTTAAGGCCACAAGCAATTCCTTTATTTCCATTTGAATTGAATGCATAAAGACTGATTGATGCACGTCCATAAACGCCACTATATACTTCACTGCGGTCAATGATTATATTTCTATCGGCATCTACAATTCCAGGTGCTGATGGAGAGTTGGCATTGATGAAATAACTATTTGCATATGCTTCATCGTCTGGCCTTTCAAGGTCTCCGTCACGAAGTGGTGTCTTGATTGCAGAAAGTGCAGGAACACTTCTACCATTGCCTTTAAGTTTTGATTGACCTTCTTCATAAGCTGCCTTAATTGCAGCATTGATTTTATCCACTGTTGTCTTATCTGATTTTGGAATGATAAGACTGACACTATACTTTGGAGCACCACCATTGATACTTTTTGGCTCCCAGACATTTGCATAGCTCCATCTTGTGTTAGGCCCTGTAATTACTTTCATTGGGTTATTAAATTTTGACATATTCTTTTCCTCCTATTAGTCATTAAAATCTTCTTTTGCTGTTTTGATTTCCGGACGTTTATCACTTTCTGGAACAAGTGTTGGTTTGCCTTCTGGCTTGTAAACCAAATCACCTAATAATTCATTAAATTGCTTCTTACCAAGAAGTGCAGTCATAGCTGTTATTCCTAACAATTTCTTTTCATATGGATTTTGTCCATTACTAATAACAGTTTCTGCTACTTTTTCTTCATCGGTATACTTGCGAACACTGCGACCTTCAACTACTTTAAATCCGTCATAATGAACACCACTCATTGCTTGCTGAAGTGCATACTCTTTAACATCAGTTGCCCATGATACAAGTTCATCTACTTTTGAAAGAACAATTGAAATCTCAGCATCTTCTAATGTTACAGGCATTTCAAAATCATACTTTGCAAGTCCCATGTTTTGTTCCATGCGTTTTCTACAAGTTGCTTTGACCTTGCAAAATCTACAATGATCTCCTGCCATAAATTCACCTTCGCCATCAAAGGCTAATTTTGCTCTTGGTGCAAGAACTGTTTCTGCCCAAGTATAGAGTCCATCTTTTTCCATAACGAATGTACTGATGTTTTCTCTTCTTGGTTGAAAGATAGTCATTGAAACATTATCAATATCATAAATTCCATCGTACAAATTCAATGCACCTAATGCGTAACACATCATTTGAGGGTTATGGTCAGCTAATACTTCTACACCTTGACCATGCTTATAATCAATTACATGAAGAGTTCCATCTCCAATGATTACACAGTCGCCAGTTCCAAATCCGTTAGGAACATAATTTGAAAAATCAAGTTTTTCTTCGATAAGAATAACTGGGTCTTTACAAGTTTTCTGTGTTTCTTGATTTACAGATAAGCAAAAGTTTTTGTATTCTTCTGCACATCGTTCCATTTCTTCGTCATAGAAACTAAGGTTCTCTGTAGGGTCAGTGCTTTCCATACCAATTGCAATCTTTAATTTGTATTCGCAAAGAGCATGGGCATCAGTACCTTGCTTTGCATATTCACTATTTGTTTCACAATTTACTTTTTCTGCCTCTGCATTAAGTTTTGCTGATGGCGGACAGTTAATCCAGCGGTGACTAGATGATGCAGACAATAATGCGTGTGCTGCCATTTACATCACCTCCACTTTTTGCAATAGTTCTTCATACTTTGATGGATCCACATCTGAAAGTTTTTCTACACCAAATTCGGTAAGAATTGCTTTAATTTCAGCTGTATGACCTTCTCTTGATTTAGCAGCAAGAACTCCTCGCACTTCTTCAAATGTAAAAACCTTCTTTGGTGTTTGTTTTTCTTCATCTGAAGAAAATAGCTGTGAAAGACTATCTGCTATACCAATAAGCATTTCGCCACATTGCTTTAACTGTTTAACCTGTACTGCTAACTCGCTTGATTTACTCATTAAGCATTTCCTCCTTCCTTTAGTTCTTTGACATTAACGGACTCAACCGTCTGTCCTGGAGCAAGCAAATACACTTGTGTAAAGTCACCAAACAAGAATCGTGCAATTCTTGATGGCAAACGCATATCTGCTGCTTTTAGGACATTGGCTTTCTTTCCGTTGGGGTCTGAAACATTGATTGTGATTTTGTGTTTCATTGCCATTTTCCTTACCTCGCTTTCTGTAAGGTGTTGCCCCTTACAAGTAACAGGCAAAGAAAATGGCTCAAATTTTACCCCTTAAGGAGGTTTTATTTAAAAAAGTTTTTTTCGATGTAATTTAATGCGTTGTTATAATGCTTTGAAACATTCTTGACACTGATTTTCATTTCCTTTGAAATCTGAGTGAAGTTCATTTCTTCATACAATACCTTTTTAATTACTTTCTTTTGCTTGTCCGTAAGTTCTTCAATAAGTTCACGCACTCTTTCTGTATCTTCACTATCCTCATAATTTGGGTTAACCGCTAATTGGTATAAAAGACGGCTCTTATCAAAATCGGTATCTAATTCATCACTACCAAAATCATATTCAAGTGATAGGTTGTAATTTTTAGGGAATCTTTCTTCTACCTTATAAGCAACTTCATATTCTGATGGAGCCTCTCCTCTTCTAGCAGTTTCTTCTTCGATAAACTTTCTAGTCCATTCCTTGATTTCAGTTTTTTCTTCTGGAGTTCGCTCTGGTTTTGAGTTTTTATTGTTGTAATAAACCTCACTGTCATCTAATGCATGAAGTGTTTTGATGTAAGCCTCAGTTACCCCGTTTTCTCCAGGACGAAGAACGATTTTTTCTTCTCTACCATCAATTCCAGTAAATGTGTAAGTGTAAGTATCTCTTTTCTTTGAGCTTGTCTTGTAAATTTTCATATTTTGTCCTCGCTTTTCTGTTGATTTGGTTAACTCGAACGAGGACAAAAAATGAGCCGATACTTTGATGTACCGACTCTTATGGCCATTTTTTACGCATGACGAAATTAGGGTACATCAATTTTCACCTTTCACTGATTTAGTGAATGGCTCAATATTTGTATCCTCGCGCCGTATTACGTAATTAGGCTTGAGTTATTTTTATTTTTTGAGTAGTTAACTAACTCTACGGATAGTATAAGCTTTAGCAAAATGTAAGTAAATTTCTTACATAATCACTTACATTTTTCTGTTTTATAATATATATAAGCATTGCATCACCATAATGTAAGTGTTAAAATATATTTATCAATAACATTTCACTTACTTTCATTTGATAAATAAGCAATAAAAAAAGCTCTCTTTAAAATAGAGAACAAATTTTAGAGGAGAATATTATGACAAATAATGAAAATTTTTTTAATTTAAGTAATGATTACTTTTCTTTTATTGGACAAAAATGCCTTTTTGAAATACAAAAAAATAGTGATAGCAATACAAACTCAAAAAATGTCCTTACTATTTCATGTAGCGATGGTGAGAAAAATTACTTTTCTTTTAGTGGAAATAATGGTTTATGTTTAACTACTAAATGTGGTTCTATTACTCATGACAATATTCTTGGTAAATTTTTATCACTTCCTTCTAACAATGCAAAAGCACTATTGAAATTTTTTGAAGAGTATGGCTATTTCTTCAGATTACCAACTAATGAATCAAATATTATTGATTTTAATCAGCTGATTCAAATAACCTATCATATTAAAGCTGCATTACTTCTCATGAATGAATTACAAAATACCTCAATTAATTATGAAATTATTTTACAGTTAACTTTGTACTTGCTACTCTCTCCACAAATAAAAATGAAAATATCCGATAACCAGAACTATACTGGATACCGTGATTCTGTTTTTGACACAATAGATTCCGTAATCGTAGAAAATTCTAGTAAATGTATCACTATAGATGATGAAGATTACTATGTTATTCTAGATAGTATATATGAGAAGAACTATAATTTACGTGTAGATGAATATGAGGATATTTCAACTGGGGAAACCTTTATGTATTCTTATCCAGGAATTAATGACTCACAATACAGAAAGATTACTATTGCATACAAAAACTGTCATAACGTGTCTAAGATTCAAAGATTAATAATCGATTTTTTATTTCATTTTATGCATAGTAATGGTGTTATTAAAAATGTAACATTCGACTCTGGAATTGAATTCTATAAAAGTGATTCAAATTACACTCTTGATGACAATATGAAAAAAGGATTATTACTTATCGGCAAATATGTTCTATCAAAAGAAATAAATCAGCATGTTTCAAAGATGAGGCCAATATACAATCCAAACACTCTTGAGCCAACATGGAAAGCTCCTAATCTATTAACGGCATTATATTTTTCACTTTTTTATATGAAACCAAAATCAGAAATATATAGAAAGTGTGCTAATCCTTCTTGTACAAACTTCTTTCTTGTTAAAACATCAAATAGTAGAAAGAAATACTGTTGCGATGACTGTAGAAATGCAAGTAATGTAAGAAGTTATAGAATGAGACAAAAAAAATAACCAAGACAAGTGGTTAAATCCACTTATCTTGGTTGAGACTGTGAAGTTTTTTCTGTAAATTAACCTTCTGTGGTTTAGTATTAACTGATATGGAACTTTTTAAATTGTTCCTTGCTATCCATAATATAAAATATTAAAGTTAGCACGTCAATGACTCCATCGCTTTTGATGGAGTCTTTTGATAGCTATTTTAGAGCAAATCTAAAAGGTATCGGGCATTCTATCAGGATACATAATAGAAAACTCTCCATACACTTTACCCCAACCTCTAAGCCCTTGAGACCATTTCTTAGTTGCCTGAATTGTTGATAGATATAGTGACTTTAACAAAGCTTTATCGCTTGGAAATACACTTCTTTGACGATTTAATTTCTTGTATGTACTATTTAGACTTTCTATAGCATTTGTTGTATATATTATTTTTCTTACATCCATAGAAAATTTAAAAATTGGAGATATTACATCCCAGTTTTCTTCCCAACGTTTCATTGCTCCTGGATATTTATCATCCCATTTTGCTCTTACTTCTAACAGATTTTCATGTCCTAATGACTCGGTTGGTGATAGATATATTGATTTTAAATCAGTAGCAAAAGCTTTCTTATCCTTGTAAGATACATGTTTTAGAGTATTTCTGACCATATGAACAATACATCTTTGGTACTCGGCTTTTGGAAATGCAGTAGAAATAGCTTCTTTTATTCCAATAAGTCCATCTGCACATATTATCATTACATCCTGAACTCCTCTGTTCTTAAGTTCGTTTAAGACTCCTAGCCAGTATTTACTGCTCTCATTTTCACCTATCTGAAGACTGATAACGTCTTTCATACCATTACAGTCAATACCTAATATTACATATGCTGCAAGTTTTCTAATTAGATTATCTTGTCTTACGGAAAAATGGACTGCATCTATGAACAATACCGGATATACACTATCTAAAGGTCTCTTTTGCCAATCTTCAATATCCTGAAGAATCTTATCTGTAACGTTTGAAATGAATCCTTCGCTACATTCAAAACCATAGATTTCTTCTATTTGCTCAGAAATTTGTCTTGTTGTTAATCCTCTAGAGTACATTGATATTATCTTTTGATCAATTTCAGAGATGTCCTTTTGACGCTTTTTAACAATCTGTGGTTCAAATGTACCATCTCTGTCTTGTGGAACTGCAAGTTCAAATTCTCCATATGAGCTGCGAACTTTCTTCGGTTTTGTACCGTTACGATAATTCTCATTGCTACTACGCTCATATTTGTCGTAACCTAGATGTTCATCCATTTCTGCTTCCATCATGGATTTTATGGTTCCACCAAGTAGATCTTTAAGAGCTTCTTGAATATCATCAGCTGTCTCAATATCGTATTCATCAATTAGAGCTGCAATGATATTTCTTTTGTTTTCATTTAATGGTTTTACTTTGTAAACTTCTTTTTTCTTAGCCATTTTAAAAGCCTCCTATGATAATTTGATTTTACCACAGAAGGCTCATATTCTTTACTAATTTACAGACTTTTTTTCACAGTCTCTCTTGGTTTTTGTTTAATCTTCGTTAGGTAACATCCCATTATTCTTAGCTAATGCCTCATCTATAGCTTGAGCAAGTTTTCTTATCTTACTCTTATGAGATCCTGTATAATTGTTCATTAGAAATCTAATGTCAATTACTATTCCTTGGACGTGTTCATACAATTTGGAGTTATTTTTCCATTCTCCCGTTGCTTCTCCTATATTAAGAAAATAATCATTTGTAACATTGAATGGATTTTCACCTTTATTAAATGGCATTAAAAATGCATTGTAAATTGGTAAATCTCCATATTTATCCTTTAATTCACGACAATTATCTATATATTCTCCGTATGTAATTTGCTTATTAATTGATGATGACTCTGGAAGATGCTGTGGATTTCCAGTGACTCCATATCGATAATATTTAGCATCAAGAACATAGATTTTATCGTTGCACATCATAATACTATCCGGTTCAAGTGCATGATTATTCTTATTAGCATTAAATTTAAGATTCCATTTCGTTCTAGGAAAGAATTCTTCTTTACCTCTAATTCCGAAAACTTCATCTATGAGTTTTTCCCACACATATTCAAATCTATCAGTTCCAAAATAATACTGCTTATTATCATCTTCGGAATCTAAATATTCTAGCATTTGAATCATCGCTTGAAACAATCGTTTATCTTTATCATTATGAGTGATTGCTAATTTCTTCTTTAATGCATATAAAAATCGTTCTTTCTCTAATGTAATGTGCGGGTCTTTTATAGGTAATGGACTAAATAGCCATCCCAAGGTACTAAAGGCCTCATACACACAATACTTATGAATTTGAGTAATTAAATTCTTATCATTTGGACTAGAACCTTTTACTGTATATCTATCAAAAAATGGTGAACCATCTTCTTGAAAAAACTTTACATTTTTTCTTAAAGATGTCGGAAAATCAATTTTTCCACGATCAGAAGTTTTCCTTACTTGTTCTCTTTCTTTGTAATAATCATTTTGTTCTAGAAAATAACGAATTATATTCATATAGGCATTTATCGGAAAGTTTACTGATTGTGGAGCAGCAAATTGTTCCATCGCTAATAACTTATCTGTTGAATCATTAAATGTAGCTATTACATCTATAAGTTTTAAAATATCTTCTCTTATATCTTCTTCATTATCCGGCAAACGATAACCCATTGGGAAGAAAACCATAGCATTGTTTGTATCGGCTTTTACTCCAACAAATCGATCACCATCTCCATTTTCGTTAATATGGCATCTGACCTTTAAATTCAAACCTAAGTCCATTAGTTTTCCTCCTTTCGTGTCTACTCATTATCTTCATCAGAAACGGAATTATTTTCTTCAACACCCTCAAGAATTAGTTTTCTTAGATTTTCATGAAATACATCAAATCTAGCATCTTCACTTGAAGAGTTAAACACATCAATTATTTTTTCTAAACTTTTATATTTACGTGTATCAAAAGTATCAGGATGAGAAAACTTAAATGCATCATCCCATAAATACTTTATTACTTTTTCTGCAAAACGAGCATTTTTATGTTCTGCTTCTATTTTTTGTTTTTCTGAAGAGTTATCTTGTGTTTTTATATGAAGTAAATCATCTGCAGAAACAAAGTATGCGCCTAAACGTTTATCTTCTGAAGAAGTTACATTGTTTCGTCTTAAAATTTCGTCGTTAATTGCCTCACAGAATTGTTTCCAAGAAACATTAGTATCAAGGATTTTTTTATTGGCATATTTATGATTAGAAAAAGTATTCTTTATCATTCTCATTATCCATCTACGTTGGAAAGCAGTATCCAATGTGAACACATTCTGATCGGATGTATTCATTGTCCCAAGGATAGAAAGATTAGATGGTATACGAACTTTAGTATCCACATCTCCATAAACTTCTAGAGCAATATTTTCATTGGTTATTCCATATTCGCTTGTTCCTTTTTTGTATCCATCCTTATCTTCATCCATCCTATCTAATAACTGGAAAATTTCTCCAAAAATCGCAGGTGCATTGCCTCTATTAATTTCTTCAATTACAAGGTAATAAGATTTTTCTGGGTCTTCATAGGCTTTCTTTAGAATCTTTGTGAATGGTCCAGGTTTAAACTCATATCTCACCTTTTCCTTACCTTCATCATCTCTCTTTACCACCGGAAGAATCTGTCCAACAAAATCGGAATACATATAATCTGGATGGAACACTAAACGTTCCATACACTCCTCATCATCACAGTATTCATGTTGAATAGTCCAACTTTTTCCAGAACCAGGCACTCCATATAAAAGGATATTTTCACCTGTTGTAACTCTTAATGATTCATCCATATTGCTATCATCTGTTACTGCACTCTTTTCTGTATCCACTAAACATCTACGAAATTTATAATCGAATTGTGTATTTGAATTTTCTTCATTCATAATAATTGTCCCCACTATCTGTAAATTTGAAGGCAATAATATCTTATCCTTAGGTAAAATATTTCTCGCTCTATTACTTTTTGTTGTTAGCCATTTGTAAAACTTTTCATCATATAGTGGTTCAGCAGACCACCCATGAAAAAGATTTTTCACTTCATCAATTCTTTTCAACAAAGATGTATATCTTGAAATCGTATTAAAGAAGAGGGATTCTGTAATATTGGTCACAACTAGATATATATTCTTCTTTTCATTTTTATATGCTTCCAATACAGCCTTCTCGAAAGCTCCAGGCATAAATTCAGAACTATCTTTTTTTGTACAAAAGCCTTCTATTCCTAAATTGAAGTCATATTTTATAATTTGAGAATTGTCACTAACCCTGCCTAAAACCGATCCTTCAATCCAATTTTCAATTAAATTCTTATCTCCATGAGTATATGCAAAAAGTTTTATAGGCTCATAAACAGCACTAATAATTTTAATTTGCTCTTTTTGAACATCACTTAATGAACTGCTTAACTGATAATAAATTTTACCGTTATCTTTATTCCTTTCGCTCACAAGGAGAGATATATTGTTATCAGTAAAAATATTAATAATTTTGCAATCATGTACAATATTTGTGATACCCCATTCATCAATGATATCTTCATAATCATAGATGTATTTAGAGCGGTTATCTTTGACTTTATTAATGGCCTCTTCAAATGAGTCAAACTCACCACGATTTAATCCAAACATTACATAACAAATTTCTTCCGCTGTAGCATTTCCTAATTCTTGTATAGTCTTAAAAACTACTTTTGGTGGTTCAACATCAGTATTAGATTGCTCGGCACCACTGTTATTTTTTCCAAAAGAATCAAAGATTACACTATCAAAAATTAAATCAATAAAATCTTTTTTATGTTTTAAAGAGATGTAAAATCTTTCTGAAGGAGCAACACCATCGCCAGCATCAGAAATATAATCAACCAAGATTCTACCTCTATGAGTTAGAACCAAGTAGTTTAATTCTTTCTCGTCAAGAATTATATCCACAAAACCAAAATATCTTGGTAGTTTGCTTTTGTTATATGCTGTTCTATTTTCTTTATTATTTTGAAAAGCTGAAACGCCTACAAATTTAGCCATTTCATTAACAAAATCATGTCGAGATATTTTCCCACCTTTTTCATAAATAATAATAATTGTATAAAGAAAATAGCTTAAATTCATACTTGATTTATCAATTGTCAATTTACCTATCATATTTACCTCCAACAATAAGAGATTCAATTGCTTTTTTAATAAGTAATGGTGGTATCCCTTCACCAATAACTTTTCTAATCAGTATATCATCTGCCCATTCTGGAATATTCCAATCAAGTGGCAAAGATGATAAAATTAGTAATTCATAGATGGTTAGGGCTCGTGCATCAGAATAAAACCTCTGATTTTCATCATCACAATCATTGATGATTCTTCCTGGATGTACAGTCGAAAACGCTGAAATTACACCACTATTCTGCATAATGGTCGTTGCCGGCTTATCCCAGTCCATTCTCATATAAGTTCTTGGTGCGCCTTTTACTCTTCGTCCTTTTGTCATTGGATAGAAAATTTTGTTTTTAAAAGCAGACATTCCGCTTGGGGTATGAATCATCCATTCAACTTGTTTCCAACTATGAACTGGAGGATAATGCCATTTAGATACTTTCAACCCTTCAATACGCTTAAATTCATAATCCGGGAATCTCCATCTCTCATTAACATCTCGTAGGCACGGATCTAATGACGGTAAATCTCCTATAGCTTCTTTAAGTGTTATAATATGATTGTTTTTTTTAGGAAATTCCCAAGTAACACTCTCATCTTTTCGTACAAGCAAATATATATATCTTTGTCTCGATTGGGGAACTCCATAATCCATTGCATTAACTATACGCTGTTTATTAAAACTGTAATATTCACCAAGTTCATTTTCTATATACTCTGGTATAAATACATACTTATCTTTGTACAGTATTTGCGTATGCTGCTGCATTGTTACATTTTCAATAATGACGAATCTAGGCTTCAATAATTTAATGGCTTCAACCGCATAATAGACTAAAAAATTTCGTGGATCTTTTGGATCTTTTCTTCCAGCACATGACATTCCCTGACAAGGAGGAGTAGCAATTACCATTTCAATCTGTGATTCTTTCGCTTTTTGAATAACTTTATTAAATATATCTTCTTCAGTAATATCTCCTTGAATCACATTAACATTTGGATAAAGATGCTTATAAAAATTACAGCGAACTTCTAAAAGTTCATTAGCAACAACAACATCAACTCCTAACTCATCTAAATATGTTTCAGCAATACCTACATTTGCAAATAAAGAAAGTGCTTTAACTCTATTTTTAAATTTTATTGTTTTCATCTATCATACGCTCCAATTCTACAAGTGCATATTCCAAAAGTCTTGGAGGTACACCTTCACCTAGTATTTCTCTAATTACGTTACTGCTTGCTGTTTCAGGTATATTCCAATCATCAGGTAAAGAAGAAACTCTCATTAATTCAAATATTGATAAAACTCTTGCATCTGACCAGATTCTTTCTTCTTCTAAATCAGAGTCCACCAAGGCTCGCCCAGGATGACCATTTTCTTGCGAACCTATGCGACTAGTATATTTAGTAACTGTATACGCTGGTTTATCCCACCATTGTCTTTTATAAGTATTTTTATACCCTTTTGATTTAGTTCCATCTGAAAGCTTTGGATAATATTTTTCGTTATTCCATGCCGAACAACCTTCTGGTGTATGCATCATTGCTATTACATGTCTATATTTGTGTTTTGGTGGATAATGCCATTTGGAAATTTTAAGTCCATTTTCTTTTTTTTGATAAAAATCTGGAAACAATTTAATTCTCTCTTCTTCTGTTATATCAGTAACATCTGGATCTAATGAAGGCAAATCTCCAATCGCATCACGCATAGTAGTAATATCATTAGATGGCTTGGGAAATTCCCATCTAATATGAGTATCTCTTCGAGACAACAAATAAACACAACGTTCTCTTGATTGAGCAACATTGTAATACATAGAATTAACTACTTTATTACAATTAAACGAATATAATTCACTCAATTCATTATTCAAATATGAATCTATCAGTAACCACTCACCATTAATTTCAATTTTTGTTTGTAAAATTTCTGGCACATTTTCAATTATTACGAATAACGGTTTTATTTCTTTTATTGCTTCTACAACATTGATAATCAATCTGTTTCTAGGGTCATCTTTTAATTTTTTGCCAGCTGTACTCATACCTTGACAGGGTGGTGTTGCTATTAAAAAATCACATTTTTCTTTTTTTGCAGCATCCATAATCTTTTTAAAAATTTTTTTATCGGTTATATCGCCCTCAATCATGTTTACAGTGGGGTAAAGATGTTTATATATTTTTACTCTCTCAGGCAAAATCTCTGCAGCAACTTTAACTTTTACTCCATGTTTTTCAAAATAAGTTTCTGCAACCCCCGCACTAGAGAACAATGACAATGCATTTAATTCCATTTTATCATCCTATCCTTTTATCGTTTTTATTCCTTCTAATTCTAGTAAATCAGTAATATCACATTTAAAAAGAGTGCACAGTTTCTCTACAGTGTCAAAATCAATTCTTGTTGCTTTGTCATGATACAATTGTGCCACAGTACTTCTTGATAAACCTGTTTTATTGTGGACATCTTGTATTGAATATCTTGATTGCCCCATTAAAGTAGATAGTCGACATCGCATGTTTTTCCCTCCTGATTACATCAAATACAATATTAAAACATTATATATATTACTACTTTTCCACTTCAAAGTCAATGGGATATCATTCATTTTGACTTGCTTTTAGTTAGTTGTATTTGTTTTGTCGCGGTTATATAGAATGAAAATTTATACCCTCGAACGATACCCTCAAATCAATCGTTCAAAGGTTGTGCATGGGCAAACTAGCCATCTTTCAATCACAACATATTACAGGGCAAAAAAAATAAGAGCCTCTCTTGCTCTTCCTATAAATTCCTATATTTTAAGCCATTCTAGGCGTATTTCATTCCATTTCTTTGTATCAATCTCGTAGTCTTTCTCTCTAAGAACTGTTTGTTTCCAGGAGTGGGTTGTAAAACTTCAATCATATATTGAACTACAGTCGCAGGAGTATAATATTCACCTCCATCCTTCCCTGATGCGAAATTACCTAAGAAGTATTCATAAATTTTCCCAAACAAATCAATACTGATATCTTCTGGAATATCTTTAAATACACGAATGACATTAGATAATAATTCAGGTTCTTCTTCAGGTACTAATTGTCCATATACATCTTTTGGCAACACACCAATCATAGTTTCATTTTCTCTTTCAATAGCAATCATTGCATTCTTTACTAACGTTGCTTTATTTGCATCATCTGGTGCTTTATTTATATCATCAAAATATGCTTCTTCCGGTAAGAAAAAACCACATTTTTCAATAGCAATTTCTTTTAATGTACGTTCCATGCGTGTACCAACATATTTGCTAAATTCTGTTTCAATTTCATCTTTAAATTGTTTATAACGAATATCAGCATAACGTAAAAATATTAACCCTAAAATTGGTTCTCCATAACTTGTAGCTGACATATGTGCACCTGCACGTAATAAATCAGCAGAATGCCATAACTGTTCTTCTAAGTGTTTTAATTCTATATCTGTCATATTCAATTCTCCTTAACTAATCAATATTACTTTTTAATTTTTCAAATGCTTCCTTAATTTTTAAAGCCATTAATTTTCTTCTTTCTATTAGGAAAACTTCATAATCCATGTTTTCCCATCCATGTGGTGGCTTTGCCTTTCATGACCGCAAATAAAGAAGTTAAATGTTGCTAACCATCAATGATAACTTCTTTTGGAGATTCGTAACTATGCAAACCTGTTCCAATTGTCTTTTTATTTTCTAACGTAGGACATTCTCATAACATTAAATACCCAATTGGCCCCCTCATCATTGAATCCAATAAATCTCTACCTTTTGCATCTTTCCAAACAAATAGTCTTCGATATTCTGGAAGTCCTAATTGACCAGTATCTATTTTTTCAATCATCTGATTTACAATTAATGATGTATTACTAAGTATCTGGTTCCATTAATTATCCCTAAAATCTTCCTTAATAATTTCTACAACATCTTCAATGTTACAATTTAATCCTCTACATATTTTAACTAATACCTCCATTGATACAAATTCATTCTTTGAAAGTTTAGCTAAAGTGTTTTGTCCAATTCCAACTTGTTTAGCAAATTCTGTTTTCTTTAATCCTTTATCAATTAATAATTTAAATAAACGATTGTAACAAACATCCATAAGTTTTACCTACTTTCTCTAGTTGTCATTTATAATTATAAACCTTTTTTGTGTATAAGAGTAGAATAACTTTGCATAAATAAACATTATTTTACAATACACAAAAAAAGATTTCTAATGATTTCAAAGAATTAGATTCATATGTAATTTCCAAAGAAATATATGATTTAGCAAAGGAAAAAACAAGAGATTATTATGTATTATCTATAACAAAAAAATTCCCCGACATGGATTACGAGGAACTTGTTAGAAAAAGATATGATTATGTACAAAAATTAATGGAAGAAAAAAATCGTCAGTAACTCAACAGCATGACGATTTTTACTTTAATATAAATTTTTCAATTTCACTTTCTAATTCATTCAATCTATTGAATATCTCTTTTTTTGTTGTTAAATAATCTAAATTAAAGGCTTTGTTGGTTAACCCTTTAAGAATATCATTACCTATAATTTCCTTTTCTTTTATAAAATTACCTAAACCATAATGAGCTAAACAATTACGGAAATCTCTATTTTTAAAAGTGGTATCTATTGTAAAGTTTGTATTGTTGTATGCATTAAATTCATTAATGAAATCACAAAGATAATAATACAATAAATAAGCAAATTTTAATTTTTGAGGTATTTCATCAATAAAATAATTTTCAATAAACACTGTTACATAATTGATGCTGCATATAATTGAAAACAAAATAAATCCTTGTTTATTTTTTCTTTTAATGGACATTTTAAAAAAATGATAATCTTTAAAATGAACTTTAATATTATTATTATACATATAAGTAGGAAAAGATGTACAATTATAATATGATGCAATTTCACCAGCTATAACACTAAAATCTCTTATTTTAATACTAACATTATCATTTCCTAACAAACGCATAGGATTGTACATATTGCATAATATAGTATTCCCACAAAACTTATTCATACATAAATCACTCCCTACATTTTTATATCCAATGACTTTTTCCAATGTACTTCTATTGTTGTAAAAGTAAGAATCACTTTCATCAAAGCTATCCATTAATAACTTTTCGTAATCTTCACATGATGTTTCAAATATCTTATAGTTTTTTCTTAAATATGCATAATAGTTTTTTTATTTTTTGATAATTTAGGACAATTCAAGCCCATTTTACATCCCCACTGTGAAGCCCCGTCTGTAAATATCCCAATATACGGTTGACACATCATAATATAATTACTACTTATATTTTTAGTATTCTGATTAATGTCAACAATTGTATAAAAGAATCTTGCATCCTCCTGAATTAATTCATATGCTGCTTGCTAAACTTTATTAAACTTTCTCATCCTCACAACTCCATTTATACTCATTCATTATTATCTTTTTTTGTACTCAATTTGTACTCAAAACAACCACAAATGCTTAAAAAGTGCCTTAAACAAAGCACTTTTTCAATCATTTTCTTATTCCCATTCGACCAATCAATCATTTCACTAACTTGTTTAGGTTAGTAAAATATAGGAAAATAGTTCAATTTCTCTCGCATTTCTACCAAGTCTATTCTCTTGACATATTTATAGTATCAAAATAGTATCAGCAATGCAAGATTTTTAGTATCATTCAACTATTCTCTTTTATTTATCTACCTAATAAACTGTAATTTTCTATTTTCATGTTAAAAATTTGTATGAATACAAAAAGAAATAATAATTTCAACTATTGCAATCGCTCTAATAAAAACTTTACACCTACTTTTATCGTACTTGTTTTCAAGTGAATTGGAATATACAGGCCAAATTAATAACACAGTCCCAAGTAACGATAAAATAAAACTATGCACGACAGAACTTTTTAGTGTAAACATATTTATCAAACCCAATACTATTACTGCGACAAAGTATCCTGACAATACTTTCCCAAATGTTAATTTTTTCATTTTCTACCTCTTAGAAATATTAATTTAATAAATTACTCTTTATTACCTTTAACAGTGCTTATAGTTAAAAAAGCATTTCCAATCATCAAAAGACCTAATAACATGTTTGTATTAACTCCGTCTTTGTTTGTATACCCTATATAAACACCAGCAAGTAATGTAATTGTTGCCAGTAAAAAGGCAGTATTTTTTTCATCTTGTATCACCTCTTGTTTTAATTTATGAATACTTGTTTAATGTCTTTTTACTAAAATATCCAATTCCTAATCCAGCAATTAAAGACAATCCCCATTTGATCATTGAATCTAAATTGCTGTCAAAAATTAAAAATCCTAAACCAATACAGATAAATACTATAAATAATACCACTATTTTTTTATTCTTACACATATGCAATATTCCCCTTTTCAAATTTTTTTATATCATTTGCTAAAAAACTGGAATTTATTCATACTGTCCAATTTGTTCATTTAATAATTGTATAAAATGAACATCTTTAACAAATGGTCTAGCAAATCCAAAAAACTGAACATGACTATTTCGATATATAGATAATATATCTTTCATTTCTCTTAACCCTCCAGTTAAAATAATAGGAGTATCAATCATATCAGCTAATTTCATTGCAACATCTTTATAATATGCTCTTTCATTCAATTTATGAAAATTCCATTTATTTCCTGATATTTCTATCGCATCAATTCCTTGATAGCTTAATAGTTTAGCCATTTCAATGAAATCATCATTTGTTAAACCGTTATCTTCTTCATCAGATGAATTTATCTTTATCCAAATTGGAAAATCTCCCAATTCCTTTCTCATTGCATGATAAATTTCTAAAACAAGTCTAATTCTGTTCTCAACACTACCACCATAATTATCAGTTCTATGATTGAATAATGGTGAAATAAATTGAGCTAATAGATAACCATGTGCACAATGTATTTGAACGCCATCAAAGCCAGAAGCTTTCACACGTTTCCCTGCTTCAACAAATAGTTTAATTACATTATTAATATCTTCTTGTGTCATTTCTTTTGGAGTTATCTTTGATGTTGGATGTTCAATTGCAGAAGGTCCTAATACTTTTGCTGTATCTTTATAACCTTGACTATTTGAGCTTCCATGTACAATTTGCATAATAATCTTCGAACCATATCGATGAACAGTTTCAGTGATTTTCTGATAATCTTCAATAAGTTCATCTTTATAAATTCCTAATTGATTTTTATTCGGTTGTTCATAATCACTTATATAAGAATAACTCGTTATAATTGTTCCCACATCTGCTTTTGCGAAAGATTCATATAAATCTTTGATTTTTTCTGTAGGTCTTCCATCTTCTGTAGCTTTTCCTTCAAATGTAGCTGATCTAATGAAATGATTTTTGACTTTCATATTTCCTATATATGTTTCTTTAAATAATTCCATTGTATTTTCCTCCTTATATTGTAGATATAAATGTAATAAGTCCTGAAATTGCAATTAATCCGTATGTTAATTTTTTCAATAACTCATCATCGATTTTATCTACTACTTTATTACCTAATTTTAAGCCAATATATACAGCAATAACTCCTAATATAGAATAAGGTAATAATTCAATTGTAAAGATATTCCAATATATTCTTAATCCTAAATTATAACAACATACAATTAATAAAAATGCCGACATTGTTCCTAAATATTCTTCTTTACTTTTCGTAAGTGATAAGAAGAATAATACCATTAATGGCCCACCAATGCTGAATAAACCATCACATACACCAGATATAAACCCACATATAAACATAGTAATATAATTAGCTTTTATGCTTACCTTATGACTAAACAATACAAAGTATACAGCTAAAAATATGAGAAATAAGCCTAAGATTAATTTTAAGAATCGAACATCTAACCCAGTAGAAATATATATAGCTAAAGTAGCTCCTCCTATAAAAAACAATCCGGGCAAAGGAATATATTGCTTTTGTACAAAATTTCTATACCGATATGTAAGTAATGCACA
Organism: Longibaculum muris; assembly: GCF_004343035.1. Taxonomy (GTDB): domain Bacteria; phylum Bacillota_I; class Bacilli_A; order Erysipelotrichales; family Coprobacillaceae; genus Longibaculum; species Longibaculum muris. The sequence goes on along the minus strand of NZ_SMCQ01000001.1, from coordinate 315,264 downwards.
TAAAAATATACTTATAAAATTACATATCGCAGAAGCCTGTAAAACACTAAAAAAATATGGCAAAATACTCATAATAACAATACCTGCACCAAATCCAGAAACACTTTGAATAAATCCAGCCAATATTGTTATTGCAAAAATAGTAAAGTTAATCATCTCATCATCCTTTTCTACATAATATTGTTTACTTCTAAGTACAATCAAATTATAATTGAAGTAGTAATATTTGTGAAGTACGCACTTTATTAATAGCGACTATCAGAAAGGAAAGTGTCTTATGGAAGATGTTTGTAAAACAGTCAATATTATACCTTTTGATTATGCAATTAGTGTAATTGGTGGAAAATGGAAAATGCATATTCTTTTTTGGCTATGGAAAAAGCCTGTAATGCGTTATAGTGAAATCAAAAAAGCATTAGGAGCAGTAACGCATAAAATCTTATCTGACAAGCTTAAAGAATTGGAAAATGATGGATTAATCAATAGAGTTGAATATCCCCAAATTCCTCCAAAAGTTGAATATAGTTTATCTGAAAAAGGAAAAGCTTTAATGCCAATTCTCCATGAAATATGTAAATGGGGACATGAAAATATTCCAAATGATTACAAAAAATAATAATTTCTTCATCCATAACAATCAATTTAGAAATTTAATGATATTCAAATAAAACATTAAATACAAATTTGTAGGGGAGATTACCTCCCCTGTGAAACTAATTATGCACTTATTTAGTAACAAAGTCATTACTTATTGGTCATAGAAAAAGAACTCTTGCGAGTTCTCATTTTTAAATACAAATAAGTTCATTCATAATGACTTCTTTCACAGCATTATCAATGTTGTTCATTAGTTGAACCCATTTCATTTGATTTTCCATTTTCAATTCTTCTGTAACATTCCATTTAGCTTTATATTCTTCAACAAGTCTATCATACATTTCATTAGCTTCTTTTTCTACTTGTTCAAGATAAGTTGACAATTCATTATTAGCCATCAACGAAACCAAATGTCCTTGATGATTTTCTTTTAAATATTTTACTTTCATTCTTGCAAAATATGAGTTTACTTTTACATCTTCAGGTCCTTTTAAATTTGGAAATAAATAACCATTAACTTCTTTGTATTCAATATCTTTCATGTTGTTTTGTTCTCCTATCTTTCTCAATTTCATTTAAGAATTTATTCATTTCTAATGATCTGCTTTCAATCATCTGACATAAGGCAATCTCTTTTTGTAATCGTCTTATATCAGGAGTTAATGCTTTTGCTTTATCTTTTAGAATATTTTTAGCATCCTCATCTTTACACCTGCGAATCTGATTGCGATAACCCTGCCTTTGTTTAATCGTATTATTTAATTCGGTTTCTGTTTTATTGACATAAGCTTGTAGTTCATCAATTGATTTAATATCATTCCTGCAGATAAGAATTGTTTGATTTGATATCTCATCAATATGCCTGATTGCTTCCTGAAGTTCTTCACTATACTTAGGTTTAATTCGATTATCCTTTGGAATAATACCTAATACATATTGATAATGAAGAAACAATCGTTGCAGTTTTCCAAGTTCTCCCTTATGCATTTTTTCAAAATATGGTTTGATTTGAAAACATTTCTTGCTATAGATTGTTTGATTTTCTTCTTTATTTAAATCTAAAATCCTTTCCATCAATCTTTCATTTGTATAACTTTTTCCTAATGATTTTAATCGAATAAACTTGTTATGACATGGATGTTTTACTGATATATTCTTATCAGTAATATTGATTTCATATCCTGCAAGTTTTAATTCATTTAGAAATTGTTTTTCAGTAAAGCTGACACTAATCGCAAAATCAATTGATTCTCTAACCATTTCTTTTAATGTCTTTTCATGGAAATATTGTGCTCTTGACTTGCCACCTCTTTGTGGATTTTCAATAACAGAGAGATTATATTTTCTACAAATCTCATCCGAAATATTTCTCATGTTATGAATGTCTTTGTTTGTATTGCAGTAACGTTTTCCATCAACAAATGATGTTGCATTGATTAGAAAGTGATTATGAATATGCTCAGTATTTAAGTGTGTTCCAACAACAACTTCAAAGCGATCACCCCATAATTTCTTGGCATATTCTACACCAACTTTATGTGCAAGCTCTGCATCAACTTCTCCTGCTTCAAATGACTGATAAGCATGAAATGCTAGAATCTGTTTATCATCATTGAACTGTTTCTTGGTATTGACCATTGAAAAGTAAGGGTCATGATAAGAACAATTGATACAAGAAACATATTCCTTTGCGAGAGTTTTACGTTCATTTGTTGCATAGTCAACCACACTTTCTAATGCTATTGTTTTTTCAATATTGGATACATAATCAACCATATGGTCTAATCTTGTTCTGACTGCCCATATACGTGTTGTTGCCATTACTTCGTTGGTAACCTCACTTGTCTATCAAGACTTACAATCATGTCATCAAGATGATTGATGACTGTTCTGACATCATTTTCCAGCACTGGCTGATTATATAATTGCTTGACCAACTGATTAAGATTGACTCCAATATGATTGAACTCATTGATGAGTTTATGATATTCGAGTGGTGGATTTTCTTTTGGAACAATACCACTGATTAGTGAACGAATATAACGTTCACGACTGTATCCTGACTTGATGACTTTGTCATTTAGCAATGACAATTCATCATCATTTAATCTAATTTTAATTTCATTATTTCTACTTGCCATCAGCTTCAGCTCCTTTCTCGTGGGTTTTATGGCTACCCTAACTTGTGTATTTCATCCCCGAAATACGTTGCTTGCTAATACAATGAGACATGATTTTAGTTATTTTTAAGACATCATTATTTCGTAATTAAATATCAAGATATACCAGGTGTACTGGTATATGCGTATACCGATATACCTGGTATATTTATAAATTTATTTTAGATTGGTTCATATCCTCTTAAATGTACTTTCTTGATTTTTTCATCATCTAATTTAACATTTTTTGTTGTATCAATATATCTATAGACACCACTAGAAACAGTTGAGAACTGTTTTGAAAAATTAGATATATCTTGTGGAACGACATAATTATTTTTACACCAAGACACATAAAGAGAATAAATATCTCGTGTTAATGTTCGTTCCCTTAATGGCTCCATATCCTTAAAGAAAGAATACACTGGAGAAGACATATCATAGAAGAAGTCTTTCATATCTAAATCATCTTCAATGTCTGGAAACCTATCTAAGACACATAACTTTTTATAACCCTCATAGCACCAGTTAAAGATACCTGATAGATTTGTAATGAGTTCTTTTTCTAGGTTACGATTGACTTTCTTTTGATGTGCTCCTTTAGGTTCATCAACATATTGGTTTACAAACTTCACGTAAGATAATCGTCTTACAAAACCATAATTGATTTCTTTTGAATAAGGTATTTCATTTAATGCAAATATCAATTTAGCTCTCGGTTTAAATTTACAAAAATCTTTATTTTTATAACAGGCAGAAACAGTTTCACCAACAACTGCTTTCTTAAAATTGGCTTCTCCACCATTTGTATTTGCCTTCGATTCTGTACTAATATTTAAAAGCGTATCAGTGAGTTCTATTAATTGAAATTTATCTCCTAGCCCATCTAACTGAACATAAGATACATTATTTTTGTTAAACACCTGTTCAATAACATTTAAGAAAACACTCTTGCCATTAGCACCCTCACCATATAACATAAAACTCTTTTGAAGGTGGCAATCACTCATTAAAACATAACCACACATCATCTGCAGTCTTTCATAACGTTCTACATTATCATCACAAATATCCATAACGAATTTATGCCATTCCGTATACTTTGCTTTTGGGTCATAATCATACTCCATGATGATTGAACATAAATCATCTGCAGAGTGTTTATGAGTTTGACCAGTTGTTAAATCTAGAGTGCAGTTTAGAAAATTAAAGGCTGGCAATAAGTTAAATTGAAGTTCTTCATAACAGTCTGCTTTTAATTGTTTCAATACTGAACTTGTCTTACTTCCGATCTTCCATTTTCCCATTTGCTTTCCAATAATTTTCATCATGTAATTATCATTTTGTTTCTTCCATACCTTGCCATTATAGATATAAAGACCAAGTCCCTCTAAATACATAATTTTATATTTCTTTAGTATTTCTTCAATAATCATATATTCACTAGGTGCACGTGATATTTGTTTAACAATTGAATCAATCCATGATTTACCTAAATGATCCATTGATAATAACTTACTTTTAACTTCTTCACGTTCCTCATGTTCAAGATTTCTTGATGCTATTAATAAATAATCTTTTAATTCATTCTTATTTTCTAGTTGTGTCAATTTCTTTTCAATCTGTTTTAATAAATCAACTGCCATTTACACACCCCTTTACCTGCTCATCAATTGTTTGCCTTTTTCGTATCTCAAAACACTATCAACAATCTGATTAACTTCGTTCATGCTTAAATTTGGGCAACACTTCATTTCATTCTCTTTATGAAGACAAACTCGAATAGATTCATCATTTAGTCCTTTATGCTGCATAAAACATCCTATCCTAAACAAATAATCATTTCTTCTGCCTTCTTGAATGACTTCATCTTTATGAAATGTCTTTGTTGTTGCTTTATATCTACCTTCTAAGAATTGATACACTGCCTCATTGGCTTGTGATATCGGTTGGTCTCTAGTTACTAAATACTTTGTGCCATCAATAACACTCTCTGCACCAACAACATATCCACCCTCTCCACGAATATCAATGCCTTCATATATCCCAACTCTACAGGCAATTGGTCTATCTACATGAAAATATAAATGCCATCCATTATTAGGAGTATGAATAATTCTAGTTCTAGGAAAATCCTTTAGGAAATTCTCAATTGTCTTATAACCATTTACACCATTTTTATTATCAACATCAATAACAACCAATCCATCTCCAGTTCTAACACCGACATTATAGTCGGTGCTAGAAAACCATTGATAGATCTGATTGATATCAGTTGTAGCTTCTTCTTTCCAAGATTTACATACTTGACCACTTTTAGAATTGACTTTTAGTGGAAATACTTTAAAATTATCTTTAGCATAGTTTAAAGCAGAATTTAATTGTGGATTCATTGGCGTGGCTCCATATCTGTTTTGAATTGTGCTCTTTTTTTATGTTTCATTGCGATAACTAATTTTAATACGTATTCCAATACTTCTAACTCATCAAGTTCTAGTTCTTGTAAATCTTTGGTTTCTTTCATTGTTTCAGTAAAATGGTTAAGTTCGTTTTTCAAGGAACGATAGACATATGGATTACCCTCAACAACAATTTCTTCATTAACCAAATGAGCAATCAAGTAATCTTGTTTTGACATTCCGCTAAGTGCTACTTTACGATTTAAGACATCATTTTCTTCAGGTGATAATCTAAAGCCATAAGTCTTACTTCTAAATCTGCCTTGGTCATCATTACTCTTTTGTGTCATTGTTTTCGCCCTCTCTTTCAAAATCTAACTTACATGCAATTTCTTTATCTTTAGTTGGAAATAAATGAGCATAACGATAAGTAATATCAATACTTTCATGTCCAACTCTATCAGCGATTGCAACTGCACTAAATCCCATTTCAATTAATAATGAGACATGAGAATGTCTTAGTGAGTGGATTTTAATTCTTTTCACGTTTGTTTCCTTACATCCACGTTTCATTTCATAATGCATACCTGATTTTGTGATGTTGAAGATACGTTCATCTCTTTTAATCCCATATAAGCGATGAATATAATCTTTCATTTCATCTACCAAGAAATTAGGCATTTGTACTGTACGATTACTCTTTTCAGTCTTAGGATCAGTAATTACGTCCTTACCTTTAAGTCTTTGTAATGACTTATTAATGCGAACTGTACCTTTCGTAAAGTTAAAATCTGCAGGTGTTAATGCTAACATCTCTCCTAGTCTTAATCCACACCAATAAAGCATTTCAAACGCTTGATAAACGCCATCTTTCTTTAACATTGACTCTGAGAACTTTAAATATTCCTCTTTTGTCCAAAATTCCATTTCCTTTGTTTTCTCCTTCCCCATATTTCCAACCGTTCTTGCAGGATTTTCTCGTAGGTTATAATACTTCACTGCATGATTGAAAATAGCACTTAATTGATTATGAACTGTTTTCATATAACATGGTGAGAACGGATTACCATCATCATCACGTCTTGCAAGTAGTTCATTTTGCCAAGCAATAATATGAGATGGTTTAATTTCATTCATCTTTCTTAATTTAAAGAATGGAAGAATTTTATCATTGATGATATATACTTTTGTCATCATTGTGTTTTCTTTAATTCGATTTGATAAATCGTTAAGATAGATTTCAATGAATTCATCAAACTTCATATCCAAATCTCTTTCATTAACCAATTTAAACTTTGAAATAAACTCCTCAGCTTCTCTTTTGGTTTTAAAACCTCTTTTCATTTTCTTCTTTTTTTCGCCTTGAGCGTTTTCATAATAAAATGAAACAAACCAACTTCCTCTTACTTCATCTTTGTAAACTGGCATACTAAGCCTCCTTTCCTAATCCATAGATTCTTTCTTGAAAATACTGTCTGCTAACTCTTCCTCGGATGGTAACAAATCCCTTAGCACTTAGTTCTTCATTTAATTGTTTGATTAACTTATATGCATAAGCTTTTGACATACCAGTAACACTGACAATCTCATGTGCATCCATAAATGAATTATCCATATCTCTCGCCTCCTCTCTCTAACCTATTTGGGTTAGGTCTACATAAAGAATATAACAACACTTTACTATTGTCAAGGATAAATTAACCTTTTTGAGTTAGTGTTCTGTATTTTACTAACCTAATTAGTATAAGTTTATGTTTACGTATTGTAACAACTTTGATATAATGGGGATAAGGAGTTGATAATAATGTCACTAGGTTCAAACTTAAAACAAATACGTTTATTTAGAAATAAGACACTTAAAGAACTAGGTCAAGGTCTTGGTTTCCCTTTCAGTTCTGCAGATGTCCGTATCGCTCAATATGAGTCAAACAAGAAGAAACCAAAGAAAGATGTCATAGAAAGCCTTGCATATGGATTAGATGTATCAGAAATGGCTATTGATATTCCTGATATCGAATCTGTATATGGTGCTATGTACACTTTATTTCAATTAGAACGTTCCCACGCACTTATCATTGATGAAGATGATGGAGAACCGATTATTCGTCTTAATAGAGATGAATTCTTTAAACATAAAGCACTTTATGAATCTTTGTGTGATTGGCTACAAGAATCTAAGAACTTCAAGGATGGCGTTATTACCAAAGAACAATACGAAGAATGGAAATATAATTATCCAAAATATTCTTCTAATCTTTATAACAATAGAGACAGAGAAGAATGGTTACATAAACATACTAAAGATTAACTTATACATATTGCAGGACTTTGTTCCTGCTTTTTTCATATCACAACCTTTCTTTTTTATTCTAAAAAACCACTTTATTTTTCGTCTAAAGAATAGTAGAGAGTATTTTCCTTAGTATCATATCAGTATCACGGGGTATGAGAGCATAAAAAAAAGCCCGTAAATACGGGCTAAATTGCGTTTTTCTCTCTTATTCCCATTCAATAGTCGCGCATGGCTTTGGTGATAAGTCATAACATACACGATTGACATTATCAACTTCAGCTAAAATACGATCAGTAATCTTTGTTAAGATAGCCCAATCAATTTGTTCAATAGTTGCACTCATTGCATCAACAGTATTCACTGCACGAATGATAACTGGATAATCAAAACTACGAGCATTATTTTTAACACCAACTGATTTGAAATCAGGTACAATTGTGAAATATTGCCAAACTTTTTTATCTAAACCAGCTTTTGCAAATTCTTCACGTAGAATAGCATCTGATTCTCTAACAGCTTCTAAACGTTCTTTTGTAATTGCTCCCAAGCAACGTACACCAAGTCCTGGACCTGGGAATGGTTGTCTATAAACCATTTCATATGGTAAACCAAGTTCAACACCACAAGCACGAACTTCATCTTTAAATAATTGATATAATGGTTCTACCAATTCAAATTGTAAATCATCTGGTAATCCACCAACATTATGATGAGATTTAACCATTTTTGCAGTCTTAGTTCCTGATTCAATAATATCAGGATAGATTGTTCCTTGAGCTAAGAATTCAATACCATCAAGTTTTCTTGCTTCTTCTTCAAAAACACGAATAAATTCAGAACCAATAATCTTACGTTTTTGTTCTGGATCATCAACACCTGCTAATTTATTTAAGAAACGTTCACTTGCATCTACATATACTAAATTAGCATGTAATTGATTTTTGAAAACTTCAACAACATTTTCAGATTCACCTTTACGCATTAATCCATGATTCACATGAACACAAGTTAATTGATTACCAATTGCTTTAATTAATAAAGCAGCTACAACTGATGAATCAACTCCACCAGATAAAGCTAATAAAACTTTTTTATCTCCAACTTGTTTTCTAATGATTTCCACTTGATCATTAATAAAGTTTTTCATATTCCAATTCTTTTGAGCATGACAATCATTAAAAACAAAGTCAGATAAAATATCTTTTAATTCTTCTTCATTAGCTGGATAAGTTCTATTATCAACTTGAGCTAACTTATGTTCAAAAGAAATAATTGGATAACCAGCATTATAGATTTCACTAGCAATATCAATTTCTTTACCATCAATGATATTGTTAGGACCACCACTTAAAACAATCCCTTTGACATTAGGTAATTGTTTTAATTCCTCTACAGTAATATCATGAGCTTTAATTTCACTATAAACACCTAAATCTCTAATACAACGAGCAATATTTGTATTATGATGACTCCCTAAATCTAAAATTACGATCATATCTTGTTTCATTCTTCTTCTCCTTAATCTGTGAAATTATCAAAATATCCTTGAACCAATACAATAGGTGTTCCTTTATCTCCAGAACCACTTGTTAAATCACATAAAGATCCAATCAAGTCAGTCAATTGACGAGGAGTTGTTCCTTGAGATGCCATATTTCCTACTAAATTATCATCTTTTTCTTTAATGCTTTTCGCAATGGCATCTCTTAATTCCTTACCACTTAAATCTTTAAAATCATTATCAGCTAAATATTTTAATTTCAACTCATTTGGAGTCCCAACAAGTCCACTTGTAAAAGCTGGAGAAACAACTGGATCAGCTAATTCCCAAATCTTCCCTTGAGGATCTTTAAAAGCTCCATCTCCATAAACCATAACTTCTACATGTTTATCAGTTAATTCTAAGATTTCTTTTTGAATATTTTCTACTAAATCTTGGCATTCTCTTGGGAATAATTTAATCATATCTTCTGTTGATTTATTTGATCCTAATAAACCATATTTTGCATTATATCCACTTCCATTTACTGGTGCTGTTAAGATATCATCTAAGCCGCAAACAACTTTTGCGCCAGCAGCTTTTAATAAACGTTTTGTTCTGGCACGTGTATGAATATCACATGTTAAAACACAATCTGTATATTTTAAGATTTCTTGAGCATGATTTCCAAAAATAATTTCAACTTCAGCTCCAGCTTCAGTAATAATATCTGAATAATATTGAACATAGTCAACACCTGTAAATTCATGTTTATTACCACCAAATAATTCACGATATTTTTCTAATGTTAAAATATCACTATATGGATTGATTCCTGCTTCATCTAATTGATCATATGTTAATAAAGCATTTCCAACTTCATCACTTGGATAACTTAACATTAAAACAACTTTCTTTGCTCCCATTGCAATTCCTTTTAAACAGATTGCAAAACGGTTACGTGACATAATTGGGAAAATAACCCCGATTGTTTCCCCACCTAATTTAGCTTTCACATCATCAGCAATATCTTGAATGGAAGCATAATTTCCTTGTGCTCTTGCAACGATAGATTCAGTAATTGAAATAACATCTCTATCTCTTAACATGAACCCTTCACTATATGCTGCTTCTGTTACACTATCAACAACGATTTTTGCTAAATCATCACCTTCTCTAATGATTGGGCAACGAATACCTCTTGAAATAGTTCCTACTTTTCTATCCATAATATCTACCTTCCTGACTTTCATATTCATAATACAGTGCTATTATAATATAATTTCTAGCCTTACGACAAGTTTTTTCGTCATATCTCCTTGCTTTTTTCACAATTTCATCTATTTTTATTTTTTCATAGCCGGTTCCGACAAAAAACTCGCAGCTAAGCGAGTTTTATAATAACTTCTTACGTAATTCTTCTCCTGATTCCACATGTAAATATGCTGGTGGAATATCGAAAACAGTTTTACATCCACATTGTCCATCTTGAGCTAAACGGTATGCTGCTCTTGCATAAGCAACCAAAACACTTGATGTGAATTCTGGATTTGAATCTAAAGTTAATTTATATTCAATCACATGTTTATTTTCTTGATTGAAACCTGTCACACCACTTCTTAAAACGACTCCACCATGAGGAATTCCTTGATGATCTCTCATTAATTCTTCTTCACTAATGAAATGAACTGTTGTATCATAATCGGCAAAGTAATTTGGCATTGTTTTGATTTCTTCTTCAATTCTTTTTAAATCTGCACCTTCTTTTGCAACAACAAAACATTCACGTGTATGTTTTTGTCTTGTTGATAAAGTTGGATTTTCTCCTTTACGAACACTTTCTAATGCAGCTTCAACAGGAATTGTATATTGTCTTGCATCTTTAACTCCTGCAATTCTTCTAATCGCATCTGAATGTCCTTGACTTACACCTTTCCCCCAGAAAGTATAATCTTGACCATTTGGTAAAATAGCTTGTCCATATAAACGATTTAATGAAAATAAACCTGGATCCCATCCCACTGAAATAATACTAATGTGTTTTCCTTTTTCACTTGAAGCATTCACATTACTAAAATGTTCAGGAATCTTTGCATGTGTATCAAAACTATCAACAACATTAAAATATTGTGCGAGTTCAACAGTTTGTGTTGGTAAATCATTTGCACTTCCACCACATAAAACCAATACATCAATTTGTCCTTGCATTTCATAAAGTTTATCCATTTCATATACAGGAACATTTGTATGAGTTTTCACTGTTTCAGGTTTTCTTCTCGTAAAAACCCCTGCTAATTCCATATCTGGACTATTTGTGACAGCACATTCTACGCCACGTCCAAGATTTCCATAACCAACAATTCCAATTTTAATCATTCTTTATCACTCCTTACATGAATACACGCCTATTTTAGCATTATTTGGCAATCACGTACACAAAAAAATTATTAGATTAAAGAAAAATTTATATTTTTTCTCATGAAAGAGAATTTTATTTTCTTATTGACTATGTTACAATGTTAAAAATGAAAGAGGTGTTTTGAATGTTTGCAAGATTACATGTTATTGTTTCTAGTGAAGATGATAAAGAAATTCAAATGATTAAAGACTTATTATTAGATATCAATCCAAATTTTTCAATTTCTCCAAGTCGTGAATATGATGGATTAAAAGATCATAGTGAATTTTATATCACTTGTGATATTACAAAAGAAGAAGTCCAACCTTTACTTGATCAGCTCAATAATGATTGGGATGGAGAAATGGATGATTGTATTTGTTATGGTTTTAATACAAAGATGTTTCATGAACTTGTTTATTATTTAGGTTTTACTTTATTTGATTAAACGAATTGCTCAATAAACAATTCGTTTTTATTTTACAGTTTTCTTTTTTGAAAAACATAGATATAGATTCCAAGTAATACCATCATATTTAAAAATATAATAACAAAAGGTTGTAATGAAAATGAAGTGATTGGACTATGCGTTAAAAGTTCATTAATTTGTTGTGTATAAATGAAGCCTCCATAATGACGAATATTTTCGTTAAACATAGAAAGCATAGGTACAAATGAACAAATAAGCATAGCCGGTACAGATAAAGAGTTAGATGCAATTTGATCTTTAGCAACAATACCAATCACACTGCCTAAAAAAATAGATGTCAACATACCCAAACTACAAATGCCTACAAAGGTTATTAGTTCTATTCCACGATAGCCTCCTACCATTGCCATCACAAATAAACCAATGAGACAACCTACCATGACAAACAAACTCACTCCTAAAATGTATTCAGTCGGTTTGACATTAGACATCATTAACATTTTCAAGCTTCCTTTTTCCTTTTCTTCTCCCATAATATTAGAAATCATGATAATCGGTGTCATCCCTACATACATTGTTGCAAAGAGAATCACAAAATATTGACTAGGAATTTCTGATACTTGAATGGAGGATGTCATCACAATACTAATTGCTGGAAACATTATAAGTTGAATAAGAATACTAATATTTTTTAAGGTATCTTTATATTGTTTTATAAATATTGCTTTTATAACATGATAACTCATTTAAATCAACTCCCTTCCTGTGAGTGAAATAAAGACACTGCCTAAAGTTGGTTCAGAAGAATGAATAGACAAAATATTTTCAGTCTGCATTTCCTCAAAAAGAACTTTTGCGTTTTCTTTGTTATTTTGAATTGTATATTGATGATGATCTTTAGTTGTAATTGTAACTGTGTTAAGTTGATTATAACGTGAACATATGGCAACTGGTGTATCACATTCAATAATATGTCCTTCATTTAACAAAGCTACCCGATCACATAATGATGATGCTTCTTCCATATTGTGAGTAGTAAGGAAAATAGCTGTTCCTTGTTTCTTGAGTTCTAATAAAAGTTCATGAATTTTTAAAGTTGTCGCTGGATCCAATCCAGATGTTGGTTCATCTAAAAAAAGGACTTGAGGATGATGCATAATTGCTCGTGCAATAATTAATCTTTGTTTCATACCTTTCGATAATTCATTGACTGTCTTTTTTCTATCATCAAAAAGTTGAACATATTTCAATGCTTCTTCAATTTTACTTTTCTCTAATTGATAAAGTGAAGCATAGAGTTGAAGGTTATCCATACAACTTAATCTTTCATATAATCCAAGTTGGTCTAGCACTAAACCTAGCTGTGTATAATCTTTTCTTGATAGTTCTAACGAATTCTTTCCTAATACAAAAGTCTTTCCATTATTAGGTTTTATTTGTCCTATAATAATATTGATAAGCGTTGTTTTTCCTGCCCCAGAAGGCCCTAACAATCCAAAAATCTCTCCCTTTTGAATTTCAAAAGATATATTATTTAAAACTTCTTTTTGCAAAAATGATTGAGAAATCCCTCTCACTTCAATAGCATTCATTTTATTGCCTTCTTTCTTTATATTTTTCTAATAACTGTTCATATTCTTGATCTTTTTTATGCGTAAAATATAAACTTAACAACATTGATATACCAAAACATAAACCAAATGAGATGAAAAATCCAAGCCATGCATGAATATCATAAAATGGAAACCAATCAAATAGACTCACAAAAATGACAATAATGATAATGATGAAAAAAATACGTATAATGATTTGATAAATGAGTCTTATTTTTTTTAAAGTATTTGATAAATCAAAGATAGTATTAATAATTCCTATAATGATACTTAATCCTATTAATTGAAATAAACTTGTAAAAGGAATTCCTTGAGGAGTACATAATGTAGATATTGTGGACATATCTTTTCCGATAAAACTTCCTATAATTGTAAGTAGCATTGTAGAAACAATAAATGGCAGTGCTGATTTTTTGATAATATTAATCATAATTTCTATTAATTGTTCCATTCTATTCTCCTCCTAATCTTTTCTTAAATTCTTTAGCATAAGTTCTTGATACAAGAACTTGATCTTGATTGTCTAAATAGACGATAATTCTTGAGCCAATATCTGCTTTTAAACTTTTGATATATTTCATGTTTAATATCGTTGATTTATTGACACGGATAAATTGTTGATCTAATTGTTCTTCTATTTGATAGAGCCATAATGGTGATTCATAGCATTCTTCTTTTGTATAGATGAATGTTTTTTTATCGATTAATTCTATATAATAGATAGATTCTATTTGTATAAAATATTTTTTATCTCTTTTATAGCCAATAATTTTTGTATTCATTGTATTGATTAATGTTAAGACTTTTTCTTTTTCTTCATATGTTTCAAATTCTATTTGTAAAATTAACAGATCTTCATTATCTTTTATTCTCATCTTTTATCTCACTCCCTACTTGCATTATAAACATATATAATGGATTAATCTATAAAAGAAAACCCAGTTACTTAAATAAGTAACTGAGTTACATCGTGTTTACAATTTCAAAAGACAGTTAAACAAATTCTCATTTTAATTTCTAGTTAGATTATATACGCAAGATGTATATTTCGATTTAATCCCATATGATACTAATTTACATTCCAATTTCTGGTTAAATTATATACCTTACATTAACATGATATGAATTTGTAATATATTCAATTTACATTCCAATTTCTGGTTAGGTTATATACTGATAGAAACACGTTAGTAACATAAACCCTTGAAAAATTTACATTCCAATTTCTGGTTAGATTATATACGCTTTCAGCGTCCTTGACGTTCCGCATGATAACGAAATTTACATTCCAATTTCTGGTTAGATTATATACCTTTTTCTTTATGCTGTAATATTACAGTTTTTGAAAGATTTACATTCCAATTTCTGGTTAGATTATATACTCATTTTCATTCAGTTTAATATCTTGAATGTTAGAATTTACATTCCAATTTTTGGTTAGATTATATACATCATACGACCATTGATGAGTTGCGATAACGGTTGGATTTACATTCCAATTTCTGGTTAGATTATATACTATTAGCATTTGTAAACTGTTTACCATATCCATCAAATTTACATTCCAATTTCTGGTTAGATTATATACCTATTGAACATTTGAGTAATAGCCAAATTGATGATAATTTACATTCCAATTTCTGGTTAGATTATATACTGGTGGATTAGATATCATTAAATCAGTATCTTTTGGATTTACATTCCAATTTCTGGTTAGATTATATACTGGAAATAATTTGCTATTTGTTTTAATGTTTTACCATCATTTACATTCCAATTTCTGGTTAGATTATATACCTGTTCCTGATTATGATTATTCTGTTACTTTTCTTGAATTTACATTCCAATTTCTGGTTAGATTATATACCATTTAGACGTGATAATTCCTTTCTCTATGTGCAAAATTTACATTCCAATTTCTGGTTAGATTATATACATACAAGTTGTGCCTTTGTTTTTGAAAAACTTTCTACATTTACATTCCAATTTCTGGTTAGATTATATACCAAATCCTCCAGGGTAGAGGATCACGCCTATACCATATTTACATTCCAATTTCTGGTTAGATTATATACCTGGTCATTTTGTCTCATCTTTTGCTCAAGATTATGATTTACATTCCAATTTCTGGTTAGATTATATACGGCATTTTTGAATTAATATATTCATTTACGCTAATATATTTACATTCCAATTTCTGGTTAGATTATATATCGTTTTATAGTTGATTGCTCACCGATTTAAAAGAAATTTACATTCCAATTTCTAGTTAGATTATATATTAAATCGTTTACAGCCTCCCAACTCGAATCACACACATTTACATTCCAATTTCTGGTTAGATTATATATTAATGAGTGATGCTATAACAGTAACAACTGGAATAAATTTACATTCCAATTTCTGGTTAGATTATATATTTTTAAATGTTTGAATGAGAACATCAATTTCCATCTATTTACATTCCAATTTCTGGTTAGATTATATATTTTCATCATTCCAACGCTCACCATTTAGCCATGTTGTATTTACATTCCAATTTCTGGTTAGATTATATATGGTGTAAAGCCGCAGGAGTAAGAGCAATTAAGACAAATTTACATTCCAATTTCTGGTTAGATTATATATCTAGATGTTCAATGTTTATTTTAGATTTAATCTCGTATTTACATTCCAATTTCTGGTTAGATTATATATAAATGAGTCTATGCTTCTGTCTCCAATTAACAACTTTATTTACATTCCAATTTCTGGTTAGATTATATATAAGAGATAACATGCTGATGAATAGTGATTTTAAGAGATTTACATTCCAATTTCTGGTTAGATTATATATTTTGGATGGTGTTTCTTTGTATTTTGAGGAAATTCCTGATTTACATTCCAATTTCTGGTTAGATTATATATCGAAAATGAAAATGGCTATAGAGTTGTGCCAACATTATTTACATTCCAATTTCTGGTTAGATTATATATCTCATCACCCATCGGATCATTAACGAGGTCATCTTCATTTACATTCCAATTTCTGGTTAGATTATATATGCAAGGTGTTTTAGACAATAGAAGCACTTGGAATTCATTTACATTCCAATTTCTGGTTAGATTATATATGAAAACATTTAATGGTGAAGGTTCAGAAAAAGAATACATTTACATTCCAATTTCTGGTTAGATTATATATTTCAATTCCTTTCGTTAATGTCAAAAGAATACTATCATTTACATTCCAATTTCTGGTTAGATTATATATCTCATTGTATTTTACTGTTTCTATTGTCAATCAAGAATTTACATTCCAATTTCTGGTTAGATTATATATTAATGATGATTTTTCTAAATTTAATAATTCTGAATAATTTACATTCCAATTTCTGGTTAGATTATATATGAAGATTAAAAGAGAAATATTATTGCTGTTGTTAGCATTTACATTCCAATTTCTGGTTAGATTATATATTTTGTACTATGAATATAATCATCAATTAGTTCATAATTTACATTCCAATTTCTGGTTAGATTATATATCGAAGCGTCTGTCTTTTAAGCGCTCGGGGAGGAGTATTTACATTCCAATTTCTGGTTAGATTATATATCGAAAAATACGAGTATGGGAATACATGTCTTGCTTTCATTTACATTCCAATTTCTGGTTAGATTATATATGAGAATAAGAGACTTAAATCTAATAACTATCGTGAGAATTTACATTCCAATTTCTGGTTAGATTATATATTATAATCAATTTTTATTACCTCCCCCATTACTTTCTATATTTACATTCCAATTTCTGGTTAGATTATATATCGCACCCCTTTTCTGCGCTAGTGCTCTACTATTTGTAATTTACATTCCAATTTCTGGTTAGATTATATATTTAAACATTATTAACAGTTAAATAGCAAGTATTCATAATTTACATTCCAATTTCTGGTTAGATTATATATTGAAATTGTTCCTTCGACTTCTGATAAGGCTGAAGAATTTACATTCCAATTTCTGGTTAGATTATATATTGATGGTAAGATAGATATTCAAGAAGGTAATGCAGTAATTTACATTCCAATTTCTGGTTAGATTATATATTTTATATTATGGCTAAATTATTTGTTATTTGCGGACAATTTACATTCCAATTTCTGGTTAGATTATATATAACAAGTTCTATATTATTATCTTTATAGACAAAACTATTTACATTCCAATTTCTGGTTAGATTATATATTGTCTTAGTATATCTGACGTTCCTGGTATCTCTGTGATTTACATTCCAATTTCTGGTTAGATTATATATGCATTAATCAGATTGCGCACCGTATTAGAACGATTCTTTACATTCCAATTTCTGGTTAGATTATATATTTGCGATTTTCTTTTGTGTGTCATTCTTTTATTTATTCTTTACATTCCAATTTCTGGTTAGATTATATATCTAACCTCGAAATTATAATAACTTATAAACGATACGTTTACATTCCAATTTCTGGTTAGATTATATATGTAAAGACTCTTGGTGGTCGTTTGACGCGTCTTAAAGTTTACATTCCAATTTCTGGTTAGATTATATATTTTAGGTCAATTAGGAATAAAAATATTACATTTGGGTTTACATTCCAATTTCTGGTTAGATTATATATATGTTGGTATAACTATAAGAATGTTACGCGTCTTTTGTTTACATTCCAATTTCTGGTTAGATTATATATTGAACTTGTTGAGCATAGTGGTGGTGGTTTTAATGAGTTTACATTCCAATTTCTGGTTAGATTATATATCTTTCCTAAGGCTGTTAGGCAGGCTCTTACATTAAATGTTTACATTCCAATTTCTGGTTAGATTATATATTTTTGTTTAACTTTGATGGTGTAAAGAGTTATGAGCGTTTACATTCCAATTTCTGGTTAGATTATATATTGTTAAGACTCTTGCTAGTCGCTATACTCGCATTAAAGTTTACATTCCAATTTCTGGTTAGATTATATATCCATGACTTGGCTTGCTACTGAGTTTCGTAAGAAATAGTTTACATTCCAATTTCTGGTTAGATTATATATTTATGATTGGTGTTAGTTTAATTCCTCGAATTGTAGTTTACATTCCAATTTCTGGTTAGATTATATATTTTGTTTATTGGAACGATTATTGTTGGTTCTATTATGTTTACATTCCAATTTCTGGTTAGATTATATATCCGTTAAATATCAAAATTATTGATAAGAAACAATTACATTATAACATTCTATTCCAACAGTATCCATATTTTAATGATAAAAACAAAATATATTTTTTATTTATAGAAATATATCCTGTCGAACTCCAATATTTTTTACATAATGGAGTTCGACTATTTTTAATTTCTTACAAAAACTGATCATCTTCGTCTTGCTTTCTAGTTATAAACTCCTTTTTCATCCATACATTGCTTCTTCCGGAAAATACTAAACATGAATCAACATCTTTTTCTAAATATTTTTTTAATTCAAAAGTTAATGCAGCATATTGTGCTCTATCCAATTCACCCTCAAATACTGAATTTTGTATATGTCTTAAGTATTTTTTACACGTTTTAAATACAAATCTCTGCCTTTTAGAATAATTACCCTCTTGCTTAATATCATATACTACTATTAGATACATATTACCACCATATTTTAAATCCTTCATAATTTTTTTCATTTATTATATGTTTAATTAATTTATATAATTCTAATCTGATAAGATGTTTATAAGATACATCTCTATTTAAATCTTTATGTTTGATTGTTCTAGACAAAGTCTCTTCTAAAGCTTTCATCACTTTTTTTATTGATGATTCTTTCATCCTATAATATCCTCCATCATCAGTATAGAAATCATTTTCTGTAATCATATTTTTATTCAATAAAGAAAATATTGTTCTATCAACTATTAATGGTTTAAATACCTCTGAAACATCTAAACATAATGAAAACCTTTTGTCAGACGGTTCGTGCAAATAGCTAATTGTAGGATTTAATTGAGTTTTATATATTTCAGACAATGTTTTTGTATAAATAATTGAATTCATAAAAGAAATAAGTGTATTAATTAAATTATCTGGCGGTCTTTTTACACGTTTCTCAAATTCTATTTTCTGATTGATGATGATAGGCCATGCACTATAATATAACTTTCTTATATTCCCTTCAACGCCCATTAACTGTTTAATGTCATATGTTAAATATATTTGTTTTCTTAATTCTTCAATCTCATCTATATAGCTAGTTAAATCTTTTTCTCGATTATTATAATATTTTAAATTTCTTAATATATTATAACTTGCTGCTTCAATAAATTGTTGTGCTATAAACATACGTTCTTCATAATTTTGATATTTCTCTACTTGGTTAATTAATAATTTTCCTGAAACTAATGTTTCTTTTGGATAATATGAACCTATATAAAAATCATAATAATTATAAAAATGAATACTAATTTTCTTTTGAGATAGAAATGATAGCAAAGTGGTATTGATAGTTAAAGTTGCAAAAACATATATATCATAAACTCTTTCAATTGGAATATACTTTTTACCTTCAGAATTTATTAAAATAAGTGAATCGTCTTTTCTATGTAGTTCACCACTTGTAAAAATATAATATGACTGTTGCATTTGTCAAATATAGCACAATTCAAAATATGCGCATTTTTTACAGATTTTTTTATTAATAATCTCTGGTGGACTTTGTTGACTACATATTTCACTTATTCTATTTAATTGTCTTTCGATATTCTTTACATCATCATCCTCAAAATTAATTTTTTCTTTAACATTTTCTTTTGGTATAAGTAATTCTCCACTTGCTTTTATTCCTTTTTTCTTTAACAAATATAAATAATACTTCAATTGATGAATAGCCATTTGTTTTTGTGAAGAACTTTTCTTAACTTCACATATAACATTCTGTCGTACTATATCAATACAAACCAAATCATCTAGATACAAATGTTTTTTATCTCTTTTATAACTTTCTTCATCAATAATCTTCCCCATACTTACATATTCACTTTCTTGTTCCATAACTATATCTTTTGAATAAAGCCACAACTTTCTATCACATAAATAACTATATGAATACATTGTCCCAGATATTTCTTTCAAGATTATCATACCTCCTAAACAAACTGTTCATCATCTTGTTTTTTATCAATAATCAGACCTTGTCCTTGTAAAAGAAATTCATCAAAATCATATAAACAATGTGTTAAATATATCTGTGCTCCTTCAACAAAACTTTGATGATCTATATATTCATATTTATAAATTGGTTTATACAAATTATAGTTTATACAATATTCATCCAAAGCAAATACTAACTTATTCTTATTCTTTCCTTCTTTTAATTCATCTACTATTTGCATAATCTCATCTAAATGTTTATTTAAAATAATATCAGGTATCAATTTAACACTATGAATATCTCTAAATTTATCATTTGCATCTTTAGAATCATATTCCATAGGACGAGTTCCCTTCAAATTTTCGAGTTTTTTTCTATATCTATTATAATAATTAAGTTCCTTAATTCCTTTAATATCATAAACTTCATCAATACATTTTAATTTTTCTTCTTCTAAGAATATCTGATGATTATACTTCCTTATGGCTTGCAGAGATTCTTTAAATATTTCAGGATCATATACACCTCCAATTCCATCTCGTTTAGTATAAATATAAATATTTGTTTCATGACTATCGTTTCTTCTATTTCTATATATTCTTCCCATACGTTGAATAAGACTATCTACTGAAGACATATATGTATATAACACATCAAAATCAATATCTAAACTTGCTTCCACAATTTGTGTTGAGATACAAATTCCATTTTCATTACCATTTGAAAAATTGATAACTTTTCTTTCAATAAGTTCTCTATCTTTCTTTAAAAAACGAGAATGAAGAAGATAAACATTGGTTTTATTATCCTGAAACATCTGATATATTTCTTGAGCTTTTGCAACTGTATTACAGATAATAAGAACCTTTTTATGTTTTGATACTTCTTTAATTTTTTCTACATCTTCTTTTAAATCTTTATCAATTATTTCTATTTTATGTCTATCTGGTATGTCATGTTGAAATGATTGAAATTGAACATGACATTCTTTTAAATCTTCTAGTACAAATTTTGGTAAGGTTGCTGTGATAATAGCAAATTTACCTCCAATCTTATGAATTAATTGAAGTCCATAAATAATTGTCGCTAGTAACTCAGGAGAATATGATTGTAATTCATCAACAATAACTTTACTATAACGCATTGTTGCTAAAATATGTTCAGTTCCTAATGTTTTATATGCAAATTTAAAAATCTGATCAATTGTACAAACTGTTAAAGGATAAGATAAATTCTTAGCAATTTGATAGTTTATCAATTTATCATGTTCAGCTTGTTCAATTTCATCTAAGTATATATTTTTTTCATCTTCATAAAAACGAAAACAATCACTATGCAATATAGCAACATTACTTAAGTAAAATTCTTTAATTCGTTCAAAGATACTATTCGCTGATACTTTCATAGGTAGTGTAAAAAAACCTTTTTCATCATTTAACCATAGCAAAGCCCCTTCAGTCTTTCCGCCTCCAGTACTAGCAATTAAAGCAACATTATCATTACGGTGTTCTTTCATAAACTGTTGAAGAGGTTTTAACGAATGAAAACGCTCTACTATTTTATTATTGATTGATTCCTCACCTTTTACTTCTATTGGAATTTCCTCATCAATGCTTGCACTAGCACACCAATCACATTTATTAAGAATACCTTTTACAATCACATATTGATACCAGAAATCATTATCCATAAAAGGTTTCTTGTAATGATTATAAATTTCTTGTAAGTTCTCTAATTCTAATTCAATTTCTTTTCCATAATATTGATTTATATTTTTTTGGAAATAATTTTTAGCAAATTTCTCGATTTTTTCATTTTCTTGATCATTCCGTTTATGATGATAAAAAATAGCATTTAAAACTATTTCAAAACATTCTTTATTATTTAGTATTTTTATCATATTTTCATAATTTAACAATAAAATACTTAGATAACCATGAGGTATTTCTTCATTATTTTTATTTATTTTTCCTTGTAATTTTTCTTGAAAAATTTGATTAATTTTGCCTATATCATGGTAATGACATGCTATTTTAATCATTTTAATTTCATCATTACTAAAATATAATCTCATTGTTTCCAATAAATCATCATATTTCTTTTCTACCATTTGAGTATGTTCATCCAATGTCATAAGTGGATGAGATTTTGCATAAAAAGTCATCTTATCTTCTCCTTTAAAAAGGGTTTGGCTATATAGCCAAACCCTAAGCTAAAAATACTGTATATTCGTCTTGATCACAAACAATAGGTTTAGTTATTTTTCTTATTCGATGTTTTTTATAAATTAACTTTACTTTGATTTTATCTTTCCAAATTCTCTTCCCATTCTTTTTAATTATATATTTTTTTGGCAAAAAATATTGTGTAGTATTTGCATCAAAGAACTCAATATTATTCATAAAACTTATAGGGACGTATTGTTCCAACTTAATAGTAGCTTTATTAACTTCTTGTAGCTCTACAATTTCTATTTGTTCAATATTTAACAAATCTTCATGTCTTCCTAAAGACAAATAATACTTTGGATATTTTAATCCATGATAAATAATTTCAAATTCATCTTCTTTAGGGATAATATGAATGACCAGTTCTAATTGTGAAATCAATTCAGTATGAGCGATACCCTTTGTGATCCCGTATTTTTGATTTTCATATTCAAACCATATATTGTGTCTTCCATCTTCATATTTTGTATTTTGATTAAAAGCATAACGTGTATATAAATCAGAAACATGTGATCCTATCTTTCCTTGAATACTAATTTGCATATCATGATATTCATGAAAATCACACGCCTTATGAATCATCCCTATAACTGTTGAATAAGGTGGTAAAGGATATGTCTCTTTAATAAGCAATGATGTTGGTTTTTTAAAATTCACCAACTCCTGTTTACATTTAATTCGTATAGCTTTATTCATAATATTCTTTCATATCAGAAATTATAGATTCAAAAGTTTCTCCTACACCATTTGCTTTTAATTCTGATTCAAGTATGTCTTCATTAGAAAAAACACCTTTAACCAAACCAACTTTCACATAATTCGCATCTTCACCCATCATTGTGATAATACTTTTGAGAGAATCAACATTTAAAATACCATCATTCATAATCAATGCATTAGAGAAGAAAGGATTTTTTCGATTGAATACACCTCCCACCACAAATAATGGTGATAAATTTTCTCTTCTTCCTTTTATATCCCTGTATAAAAACATAATCGTTCTTAAAAGTTGTTCCACTCTTGAAGCTTTCTCTTCATTTGGTAGAGAAATCATTTCATCTTCGCCAACACGATCTAAATCAATAGTTACTGTATAAGCATACAATGATTTATGAATTTCACTTTGAGCAATAGCATTATCAAACCCATTACGTTTAGCCAATCCCATATTTGTTAAAAAATCCAAATCAGAATTAAAACTTTCTAAAGAGGTTGCATTACTAAGTCTCACAACTGCTGAACGTGTTGAAGCACCTCCTGCTGCATCATCCTTTTTAGAAACTGTCTTCATATATCCAAATAAATCCACTTCTGGATATTTTTCAATTGATGCATCAGCCGCAAATTGTACTACCCCTGACTCATTAGACACAGGTGTATTGTCCCAACCTAATTGTTGAATAATATTATATCTCAAGGCTTGTCTTGAAATATATGTATATTGGTTCTTATCTCCTCTTGAGTATTTCTTTAAAACTGTTAAATTTCCTATTCCTTCACCAAAATTTGCACTTTCTGCTGCAAAAATCATTGAAATTGTTAATCCATTTCTATTCATCTGCTATATCCTCCTGTTCTTTTTTTGAATCATAGAATGCACCTTTTAAACCAAGTAAAAATGCATATGCAATTTCTTCTCCATTTTCATTAGATATAATAGAAGAAACCGTTTGAGGGATTGGAGCCCCTAATGTAGTATATAAACGTATAATAATATCTAAAAACCTTTTCTTATTATTTACACGTAATGCATTTGTTAATTGGTAGACTGTTCCTCTAAAACTTTCATCAACATTATCTCCTTTTTTGAGTTGAGATAGTTTATTTCTTAAATCATTACCATCTCTTGTTGCAAAATATACGTAGTTCATATTCTTACCTCCATTCGTTAAATACTGAATTTCTAAAACTTTTCTAGCATAAACAATCAAATAATAATCATTAGAATTTTCTAGATTTCGCTTAATTAATAAATCAATCAAATCATAAAAGTTCCTTTTGCTTAAAAATCTTATTAAAACTTCTTTAAATAAACTCAAATATTCATCCTTCATCTTAATAACATTAACAGTTGCAAAATATTCTAAATTTTTTTTGATTCTTTTATGATTTAAAGTCTTAATTAAATATCCATCTAAAATATCAAATTCATATCTTATTTCACCATTATCTAGTGTTTTCCTTGTAATAACCTGAATATTACGATTAATATTATCTTTTGTTGAATATAGAATAGCATTTTCAATATATTGATAAATCTTATAATATTTTCCCTCTAGTTTAGAGTTTTCTTTAACTTCATCTTCATTATTCTTTCCACCATACGAATTTGAATTACATAATTTTTGAATACTACTATTATCATTAAAGAATAGAAAATCATTATGATATTTGATAAATCCTAATGGTGTTAAAGCATATAAAAATGTACATATTGGACATAAATTCATATCAACATTGAAGTTATATAATGCTGATCTTTTTCTCACAAGATCATCAGCAAAATCATTCATAAATGATATAGAAACACCTGTCTTGTTATTAATTGGATTACCACAATCAACACATTGGTCTTTCATTTTACTTTTATCTAATTTTAAATATTCTTTCAAAGGAGCAACAAAATCATTTTCAAAACATTCTTTCATATCCTTTTTAGCATTATTTCTAAGTAAAAAACTTCTATTCCAAAATTTATTTATATACTTATAAATGATATTTTTAAAACACAGTGTTTCATTTACTAATGGACTACTTAAAAACATTTGAAGTTGTTTTAATTGATTAAGTAACTCATTATCAATTGGTTGATTTTTAAATGACTTATTTATAACATCATAATAAATTTGAATATCTTCTACTTTGCCTTTAATAGTATCTATTCCTGTTTTAAAACTAGCAGAAGCAAGTTTTTCAGAAATAAAAACAATATCTTCTTTAACAACTTTTTCAAAGCTTGGATCACTTATTTTATCTTTATTATTAAGCATGTTCTTAATTTTTTGATTAATTCTATAAATAGTTGTATCTTTTTCAAAACGTTCAATCATACAGTTAAAATATAATTGAGTCAAATCAGCATTTAGTAAATAGTCCTTCTTAATGATCAATTTGTTTCCTTCAACGAAATACTCCTGTCCTTCTATTGCTGCATCATCACTTTTTAATAAAGTCATCATTCCAACAATACCACTATTTTTCAAATAATCATTCGTTAAAATTGTTATGTAATCATCTTGCATAAACTCGCCTCCTTTCTAACCTATAATCTTAAATTTTCCTGCACCAATTGACCTGCGACTTCCTATTCCAGTCTGTAATAAAACAGATATAAATAATGGATCAGCAGTTATTTTAAAGAAACCCAATGAAGCATTTGCTTTATGCTTGTACAAATTCATCACTGTCTTTTTTGCTTTTAAAGGAACAATATGAATTTTTGGATTGTTAAAACCTAATGAAATTAACATTTGTTCAGTGACTAAATTAAGAACTTCTTCGAATTTATCATCATTCAAAGTTAAATATTCTTCCAAACCATCATGGATATATCTAACAACTAAAGGACTTTCCATTTTAATAATAACATCTTTTTCATCTGGCATTTTCAATGGCAATAAAGATATTCTTTTTAATTCCATCGAATTTCTATTCATCGAATATTTTTGATTTGATTTTTTTTGTTTTAAAAAAGCATTGTATAACTCTAACAGTTCTGAAAAATTATAATCAGTTAATTCAACCGAAAAAGAATTATTGGCTAGAAAAATAAATCCGTTTTGAAATTTTAAAGAATGCATTTTTGTACAAAAAGTATATGATTTTATTATTCGATGGTCATCTTCATACAATTTCTTGTATAAATCTTCATTGTACATTTCCAATGAATGTTTCATATAACTAACAAATACTCTATTAATATCATCAGGAATAACATTGTTTTCTAAAATAAAATCTAATTTCATATTATACATTAGTTTTTCCTCCTTTCTTCACTTTAAGTATAGCGCTTACATTTTGTCTTATCATAGCGCTTACATTTTGTCTTATCAATATTATTATAAATAATGTATAAGGTGTATATTAATTATAAATAACATATAAGGATAATATTTTATTTGATTAAATAAGTTGTACAATTATATTCTCTTTTGTGATATAATAATAAAAGGGATCTTCCATTTTGGAATGTAAATTATACTTTATTTATAATTTCTTCATAATCTTACCGAATATCGGAATTAATGTTGATACTTTCACTTTTAAATTGAAAGTATCTTTTATTTTAATTAATAAACGATTGGAATAATTGTTCTCCTTCTTTAATACCAAAGTGATTTATTAAACATTCTTGTAATGGTTTGTTTTTTAAATACGCTTCTTCAATATAAGGATGGATATTCAATTTCTTCGCTTTTCTTAGCAATTCATTGGAATAATATTTTTCATATTTCTGTTTTGTTTCTTGAACAAGTGTGTTGAAATCATATTTTGCCTCTTGTAGTGTTTGATATCTTTTTTTAACATTTCCTGAATAATATAATGAAAAGCACTGATCATAAATATCATATTCAATAAATATCTTAATATTTGAAATAGATTCAGTGAATTGGTCAAAAATAAATATTTTCTTTTGCTTTTTTGTTAAAACCCTTTTCAAGCCAAACATTGAGTGATGTTGTGAAATAAGTTTTAATGTTTTTTCATCTAATTGAGAAAGTATTTTTGCAACATGAGTATCTATATGAAAATAACAAGCAACTGGTAAAGCATATCTTTCTATTTGCCTATTATATTCACTTTTGATAAATTCAATTGCAACATCATAACCTTTATCTTTAGAAATAATAACTATTTTTTGCTTCTTTGAGATATGTTTAATAATTTGTGCTAATTTAGAAACTATGCAAAAATCCATAGCATTCTTAGAAGAATGCTTTTTTATCAAATGACATATATCTACTATTTCTACCTGATTTTGAAAATCACTTATATTCTGTTTTAACTTTTCGATAACAAAAGAATCACTAACAAACAAGTATATATATGTATGCTTAGGTAATTTCAATGGTATTTGATAACCTACATTTTCACAATCTATAAGTAAAATCTCTTTAAATTTTCGCATTTTCATTCTTTCAATAATCATGAAAATCTTCTCCATCTTTTTGTATAACCAAAACAGCAGCATCCTTAAATATAACAAGAATTCTTGCTTTAGCTTCATTGCCTATTTTATCATATAGTCTACCTGCAGAATATGTTCCTTTCGCTACAGTGAATGTACTATTAGCAATATATCCAACTTGCATCGTATCATTTACATATACAGCAATTGCCTCTTTATCATATTTATTTGTTGGTTCCTTTTTTAAAATTACATCTTGATTTGCTTCTAATTCTTTACAATCAATAAAATGCGATATTCCTGTCATTGTTACCATTATTTGCATATTATTCACCTCTTCAATGTGATTATAAACTATAATGTAAATTTATATATGCTAATATAAGCATATATTATTGACTTTAATGCAGTAATCTCTTAGTATGAAATCAGGTGATATAAATGAAAAGAAATAAAGATAGTAATTCTTATATAAAATTCATTGCTGTAATAGATATAATCATAAAAAACAGTGATGAAAAACACAGCATGACAGTTAAAGATATTCAAGATAAATTATATGAACTCCAATATGATTTTCATATAGATTATCGTCTCATCAAAAAATATGTTCAATATTATAATGAATATTATGAAGATACTATTATCGAATCATATAGAGAAGGTAGAAATGATTATTATTATTTTGTTAATCCTTCTTTAGATACAATGGAAGCAAAAGCAATTGTTGATCTTGTATATAGTTCTAACTTTTTCACACTAAAAACTAAAGAAAATTATAAAAAGAGAATTCAAAATATGTTTAGCATTCATTATCAAGCATATTTTAATAAAAAGTTGAATTTACATGTTGTCAAAAATGAAAATGATCAAGTATTTTACAAAGAATTAGAAGTCATTGCACAAGCTATTCAGCAAAAGAAAAAAATTCGTTTTTCCTATCAAAAACCTTCTCTTAAAGTTAACTACTCTTCAAAAAGAGTTGAATTAGCCCCAATAGATACTTGCTTTTCAAATAATGAATATTATTTATTATGTCAAGGAGCAAGAAATTCAAATGATTGTTTGTTATACAGATTAGATTATATTAGAGATGTCGAAATTATTGAAGATTCTTTCTTTTTCTTTGACGAATATAATCTTCAATGTTTCCATGAAAAGCTTAAAAATATTACATATATGTATAGTGCAGGAGAATTAGAAACAATAGAACTTGATTTTCATGAATCGATTTATCCAAATATCATTGATAAATTTGGAAAAGATATTCATCCTTATCAAGTCAATGAAAATATATATAGAGTACAAGTTAAACATATAATTAATAATACATTTTATTCGTGGATTATTGGATTTGGTGGAATAATACAAATATCTGGTAACGCAGAACAGATTAATAGATTTAAAAAATACTTACTGGATAATTTTATAGAAAATGACAATCAATAATATAATTGAAGATATAAAAAAATTAGAAATAAAAATGAAAAGTAATAAGGAATTTCTTCAAGAAAATCCTTTTGCTTTTCATACATTTATTGAATTATTGTATTATTTTATAAATAATAAATATCCTAATAAGAAAGATTCATATATTTATAAAAAAGCACATATTAATGCCAAATTATTTTCAAAGCTAAGAAATCCACAATATCATCCTTCCAAAAAAACTATTATTGCTTTAGGTCTAGCTTTAGAGCTAAGTATCGACGAATTTGAGCTTCTTCTAAATAGTGCTGGTTATTCTTTAGCATTAAATAATCAGTTTGATATCGTAATTATTTACTGTATTCAAAATAAAATTTATAATTTATTTCTAGTAAATGAGATTCTTTATGAAATAGATTTATAACATATATTCTTTGGTACAAACAAATGTATATTTTTAGTTAAAATCACATGTTCTACATCTAATACAAAAGAAATTCCATCAATAAAATCTAATGTTCTTATTAAGTGTTTTTCTTCTATATTACATATTACGATATCGTTTTGTTTAATATCTTCGCCTACCTTTTCTAAAATATTATAATCATTGATTTCGTATTTTTTTACAGTAACTAAATATTTTTCATCTTCATCAAATTCTTCATTATCAAGTAACCATTTTTTTAATTTATCCATTTTTATTCTTCCTTTCAATAATACATTATACTTGTTAAAAGAAAAAAATGTTCTCTTCTAAAGCGAATTAAAACGTATATCTATAAACATATCTGTCGATTTCAATTATGTAAAAATCATCAGAGATTGACACAACTCATTTACAAAATTTATAAAATTAATTTTATATAAATACAAAAGGCGTAGATTATACAACTATCTTATGCTATAATTTAATTGTTATTAAGAGCAATTACTTTGATTTCACGGATTCATAATCTAACCATATTGGAATGTAAATTTCTTTTGAAACTCCGGCAAGATAAGATACTTAATATTCATAATCTAACCATATTGGAATGTAAATAAAGAAAACATTTAGATCAACACTCCTTTCTTTATAAATTCATAATCTAACCATATTGGAATGTAAATAATTGAAATCAGTACAAGTAATACTAATGCACTAAATTCATAATCTAACCATATTGGAATGTAAATAGCGAAATGAACACCACTCCAAAAAACAACAGAACCATTCATAATCTAACCATATTGGAATGTAAATAAAAGATGGTTCTATTGAATTGAAAATTTATGATAGATTCATAATCTAACCATATTGGAATGTAAATTTGGATGGTTCTAATTTTTCTTTTATTACATCCTACAATTCATAATCTAACCATATTGGAATGTAAATTTTTCTTTACAAGTAGAAATAACATAATTAGCAGTATCATTCATAATCTAACCATATTGGAATGTAAATTTACCATGCCTATTTAATGTAAGAGCCTGTCTAACAATTCATAATCTAACCATATTGGAATGTAAATGAAAAAGGCTCTTTTATATCAGGAATATGAATAACAATTCATAATCTAACCATATTGGAATGTAAATCAGGGTAGCGGAAAGACTTTATCTGCTGTTAATTATGATTCATAATCTAACCATATTGGAATGTAAATTTGAGAGAGCAGTTTTCTGTTGTTTGCAAGTGTAATATTCATAATCTAACCATATTGGAATGTAAATATAGAAACCGCCAGCATTAGAAGAACTATTCCAGCATTCATAATCTAACCATATTGGAATGTAAATTGGTTTTGTTTTATATGTTTTTATTGCAAGAAAATGATTCATAATCTAACCATATTGGAATGTAAATCCATTACTTTCAATTGGACTAGTTCCACGCAAAAGATTCATAATCTAACCATATTGGAATGTAAATTTGATTAGGAGTCATCGCTCCTCTATCAACCATTGCATTCATAATCTAACCATATTGGAATGTAAATTGCAAATTAAGAAACAAGAAATTGCGAATTGATGGTATTCATAATCTAACCATATTGGAATGTAAATATGTTTGACATGTATGATACGGATATATTTTATGAATTCATAATCTAACCATATTGGATTGTAAATGTAATTGCATTGTATGTGTCCATGTAATTCATTTTCTATTCATAATCTAACCATATTGGAATGTAAATTGCAAAAGAACCAATTAAACCAGGCATTTCATCAGAAATTCATAATCTAACCATATTGGAATGTAAATTACGATAAAGTTGTGTGCGACATAAATGGCATGTTCATTCATAATCTAACCATATTGGAATGTAAATTCATGATGAAATCTAGACTTCCACGCTAATTCTTTAATTCATAATCTAACCATATTGGAATGTAAATTTATCACAAAGAACTCTAAACCAATCATAACGGTTTTATTCATAATCTAACCATATTGGAATGTAAATGCTAATAATAGCAAGTACTAATTTTAATTACAAGTAATTCATAATCTAACCATATTGGAATGTAAATGGTTCAGGGACATCGTTTAGTGCTAAAGCAGAAGCAACATTCATAATCTAACCGTATTGGAATGCAAATTAATCATACTGAATAATCCCTTAACAACTCCACCAAATTCATAATCTAATCATATTGGAATGCAAATAACCATATACCATCCTTATTAGATTCTCCAGCAATCGATATGTAGTCTAAGCTAATTTAAAAAAAGAAAAAAGATATAACTATACTTTACCTCTAAAGTAATTATATCTTTTAATTTTGAAATTTAATTATCCATTAATTTGAGCACTTTGAATAACCAATTGACTTGCTTTTACACGATTATAATCATGTCTTAATGCTTCTTTATTAATTTGTTCTAAAACTTGCTCAACTGTCATTTGATTTTGATTAGCAATAGCTTCAATTTGTTGATCAAGTTCTTCATCAGATGTTGTTAAGTTTTCAACTTTCACAATTTCATCAATAATAGCTTCAAATTTTGCTTGTTGTTTTGCAGCAGGTTCTAATTGTTGACGTAACATATCTTCATTAGCACCTGTCATTTGTAAATATTGTTCCAAAGTCATACCTTGTCTAGCTAATTCATTACGAAGATGATTCATATGTTCATTCATTGCTTTTTCTACATCTTCATCACCAACTTCAACATCACTATCATCTAATAATTTTTCAAAAATAGCATTTTCAACACTTGTTCTATATGTTTGATCATGTTGAGATTGAATATAAGCTTCCATTTGTTTATGTAAATCTTCAACAGTTTGCATGTTTGGTAAATTTAATGAAGCAACAAACTCGTCATTTAATTCTGACTCTTGCTTATTTTCAATTTTATGTAATTTAACTTTAAAAACAACATCAGCTCCAGCTAAATCTTGCATTCCATAATCTTCAGGGAAAGTTAAATTTAAATCTCTTGTTTCACCTTTCTTCATTCCAATCATTTGATCTTCAAATCCTGGAATAAACTGACCTGATCCAATTTCTAATTGATGTCCTTCTGCTTTACCACCATCAAAAGCAACACCATCTTTGAATCCTTCAAAATCAATTGTTGTGATATCACCATGTGCAACTTCTCCATCTTTTTCTACTAATGTTGGATTTTGCGCAACTAAAGCTTGAACTTGTTGTTCAACTTCTTCTTTTGTAGCTATATGTTTTTCTACATTGACTTCAATACCTTTGTATTGTCCTAATTTGTTTACTTTACTCATTATTCGTTTCCTTTCAATTTAACATAGGCATATTGTAACATGGATACATTATAATAAGCAATAAATGTTTAAAATATTTAATAAGACTTAAATCATATATTATTAGTAATCGCATGTAATTTCACTCAACCTTTTATTGTTTCTTTTGGTTGCAATACATCATATGTTGCTGTTTAACCTAGATAAAATATAGCAGTTATTAATACTAATTTTTAAATTTATATGATATAAACAACATTTTTTAATGTTTTGTCAAGTATTTCAACAATTATTATGAAATCATAAAAATCAAAATTATACTTAGAAATAGCCTACTTATTCATGTAATTGTAAACAATTATTAATATATTGATAATATCATTTTTAGTAATATTTCCAATTAGTCTTTAATATATTTTTACTATAAACCTCATATATAAATTCCTTCCTTACTGATTGTGCTATACTTCATTCCATATATCTTCCTCTTCTCTATTTTTCATTCTACATATATGATATTGTTTTCTCTGCACCATTTGATAGCTATTTTTCTGTATTGTTGATTTAAATACAAAAACCAGTCTTCAAGAACACCAAAGCGTGCCGCTAAATCTTTAAAACGACGAAAAGCACCTTTTCCATGAATCGTGTTCCATAATTGATCTCTTATATCTTTATTTTTTAGATTAAGAATAAAATCTTGCATAATTTGATATTCATGAACATCATATGAAGATGGCAATGCAATATATTGATCCCAATTTTCATCTATTTCATCAATTAAGTCTTGATCAATAAGTTCTTCAAAAAGCGAAATAATTTTTTGTGTTTTCTTGTTATAATAACTTGTTACATGATTAGAGGAATTTTCAATTGCAAAAATAATATCAATTAATTGAACTGATAAAGATCTTTCTATTTTCATTTCTTCTAACATTGCATAGCGCTTTGGATATAATAATTCTAATTGATGATAAATATCTTCTGCCTTATCAAAATCATATCTTGCAATACTTTTGGTACTATGTCAAGATTTCGGACAACTAAAATGTAAGAAATTTTAATTTAATTTGTTCGAATTGAAGTTTTTTTCATATTTGTTTGGTGATTGGTAATTG
This sequence comes from Longibaculum muris, assembly GCF_004343035.1. Classification (GTDB taxonomy): domain Bacteria; phylum Bacillota_I; class Bacilli_A; order Erysipelotrichales; family Coprobacillaceae; genus Longibaculum; species Longibaculum muris. Next base: position 281,141 of record NZ_SMCQ01000001.1, on the reverse strand, counting down.
CAGTGTGAATGAATTCTTACTGTGTTATAAAACCCTTCTATATATTCAAACACCTTCTGATATGCTTCTTCATAATCATTGATTTTCTTCCTGTTTAGCCATTCCCTTTTAATTAATGCATGAAATGATTCTATACATGCGTTATCCCAGGGATTCCCTTTTTTTGAATAACTGCTGATCATTCCAACTGTCATATCATAATATTTTTTCGATGTGAATTGTACACCTCTATCACTATGAATCACTATTGGATTATCTGCCTTTCTCCTTGCTTTTGCTTCTTCAAGACATTTCAACACTTCATCTACCTCCATTGTTCTTGTTAGTTTCCAGGCTATTATTTTTCTTGAATAATAAATCCTCAAAGAAATGTTTCTAGTTAAACGTAAGAAAAAGTCTCGTCAAAATCACTGCCTCTATAAGGCATAGCTGTAGTCATGATTTTTAAAACTATATCTCTATATGATTTTCTTTGATAATATCTGGGATATCTTTGTATTAATTCATATAATGATAAATATCCTTGAAGAAAAGATACACTTACTCCTCTTAAATGTCCTATATACATTTTAATATTTCCATGCAATGAATTTACTCTATCTAGCGTATAGCCTTTATATGATGATTTACCTGAAGGTATCTTTATCCAATCATATCCCAATGTCTTTTGTACCTTGTGATATGATCTTAAGCTATCACTTATGACCAAATTCGATTTATCGATATATCCATTGAATGTATCTATTAATGACTTGCTTGTAGCTCTTCCTCGATTGATGACCTTGATGATTGTTTTTCCTTTTTCATCAATTGCACACGCTACACTAATTTTATCTTCTGAGATTCCTCTCTTTTTAGGCTTTTCAACATCAATTTCCTTAAGTTTACCTTTTGTATGATAGCCAAAAAGGGTTTCGTCCATTTCGACTTCACCCTCCAGCTTATCGTGTTCTAACATTTTAAAAATCAAATACATTGTCTTGTGTCTCCATGCAAGAACTGTATTTTCACAGATTCCAACTTTATCCATAGTTGTTTTGATGGTTTCACCATGAAAAAGACATTCAAAGAAGATTAGCCATTGTTGCTTAGAAGATTTACTATAATACATCAATGTATTTCTTTTCAAAGTGAAAGTTGTTCTTTTGCAGTCATGATTATGACATTTGTAGCGTTAATCACCAAATTGGTCAAAACCAGCCTTTGTGATGTGTTTACATCCACAATCAGGACAAACAATATGTTGTGATTGAATATCATGAATTTCTTTTTTGAAGAATTTATCAAATTCCTGTTCAAGATAGAAATCATGAAACTGAGAATAAAGTTCATCAAGAGATGATAAATCTAATTTCTTAAAATCATCGATAAATTGTTGAAATAGTTCGTCATTGTTAGTCATTGAAGGTACCTCTCTTTCATTAGATACTTATATTATATCTGATAAAAAGAGTTGATGTTTTCAATAACATTGAATAAAAACCGTTATTTAGGTTTTAAAAACATTTCTTTGAGGATTTATTTTCTTGAATATAAATCCATTATACTCGTCAGATACACAAATCCATCTTCCTGTATCCATATATATGTGATATCTGTACACCACGCTGAATTTGGTCTTTCAGGATTGAAATTACGTTTTAGGATGTTTCTTAGCTTAGGTGAGAAATCGCAGTCTTTAGTGGTCATTGTATAAGGCTTGATATAATGTGCTTTTATACCGATTTCTCGCATAATATTCCCTACATATTTTTCACTGACTTTAATCCCTGACTGAATTAATTTTGCAGTTATTTTTGGGGCACCATATATCTCATGTGATTCCTCATGAATTGATTTTATTTTTTCGCTAAGTTCTTGTTTTCTTTTTTTCTGGTTGGAAGGTTTTCTGTTAACGTAATCATAATAACCTGATTTGCTTAATTCTAGTTTTTCAAGCATACTGGAAATGGAAGCTGTTTTATCATCCTGTTTTTTGATTTTTACCTGATAATACAGATCCTGCTTGATTATTTTCCCAGTATGCCAATAGCCTTTTTTAGGACATCGAGTGCATCCTGAGTATCTTTAAGTTCTTTTTTTAATCGAGCAATTTCCTTAGCCTCATCACTTGAGAAATTACCTGAACCTCTTGAAACAATAGTTCCATTATTTTTATCAGCATCTTTCATCCATTTATGAATAGTACTGTCAGCAATGCCAAAACGCTTGGCAATTGATACTTTAGATTCATCTGGGTGATCAAGGACATATTGAACAACTCCCTGTTTAAATTCATCAGTAAATGTTGGTTTAGTCATAATTAAATACCTCTTGCTTTCTAATGATAATAATTAATGACATTATACCACATGATGCTTTAATTCTTCCATTTAACTAGTACGGTTTCTATTCTAGCATCAACCTTTCTATGATGAACACGGAAATATGTATATCGTGGTTGATATGGAACTGAAAGGTAGAATAAGAGCTGCATTGATTAAGGCAATTTTAGATTTTGAAGTCAAAGTGAAATAAATGGTATTCGGGAGTGTCCTACCACCTCATTTCAGATTCCCCAATTATAGCTCTTTGAAAATTGAATAAGGTAATCAAATACTTTAGATATGTGCCGAGCCTGCGGACAAATACGCCTTGACCTTACACCTGTAAGTGAGCGATACCTATTTGTGTTCCGCAAGCGACCTCTGGAACGGTCGTGAGCCATGACGCTACATATCCTACAATGATACTCCTATATAGCCTTAGCTTGAGCGTTTGAAGCGTCGCACGCAAAGGATATAGCTGCACCGTGTATGCAGGGGTGGAACTCCCGTGAGCCTCTGGACTGTTTGATTACCCATAATTTATAATATCAACGATTTGCAAGAAATGCGAATTTAATAGGGCATATTTGCTTAAAACTTGTTGTAATAATAGACAGATATTGAGGTTTCATTTATCTAGCCTATGGAAAGGAGGATTATGGTTACTGTAACAAAAAAAGACTTAATAGCACTAGGCTATGGAACTTCTTTTGCAGCAGACATCATAAGAGAAGCCAAAAAACTTATGATTGCTAAAGGACATACTTATTATCAGTCATGTAAACTGGATAGAGTTCCTAAAGAAGCCGTAGAAGAATTATTAGGGATATCACTTACTGAAAAACAAGATTGATTTGTACTTCTTGCATTTCTATGTAAGGAGTGAAATTATGGCAAAAGACCCTATTAAAAAAGTAAATAACGGAACATATTATTTTAGAGCAAATTTAGGTTATGATCCGATTACAGGTAAACAAATACAAAAATACCGTAGCAGTTTCAAAACAAAAAAAGAAGCAAAGAAGAATATTCAAAGCTTTTTTTGACCTCGGTAGATGAATTAACAGATTAGAAAAGTAAAGTGACTTTCCAACAATTTATTGAAGAAACCTATCTTCCTTGGTATAAAACACAAGTCAAGGAAAGCACATACATAAATCGCTGTTCTACCATAAAAAACATTTTAAGTATTTTTATAAAATGGCTACAGATGAGATAGAGCCTATCAATGTTCAAAACTGGCAACTGAAAATAACAAAAGAATTCAGTCCCAACTACATTCGCATAGTACAAGGTATGCTCTCTATTGCATTTGATAGAGCGATTGTTCTCGGTTTAGCAAAAAAGAACCCCTCACGAATGATAGGAAATATCAAGAGTAAAAAGACTAAGGTTGACTTTTGGACGTTGGAAGAATTTCAAAAAGTAATTTCTTTGCTTTATAAAGGTGATTACTACGAACACTACCTATTTATGTCATTTTGGCTATTATTTATGACAGGTATGCGTATTGGTGAAGCCGCTGCTCTGCAATGGAGTGATATAGACTTTGAAACAGGAATGTTAAGTATTACAAAAACTCTGTATTACAAAACCATGACTGATTACAAATTTGTTGAGCCTAAAACACAGGCAAGCATCCGCACCCTATACATTGATGCTGATACTATCAATGAACTAAAAGTATGGAAAGAAGTGCAACAAAAAATCCTCCCAAAATGCAAACTGATTTTAAGTTATAATGGTACGCCTACCAGTAAAACCACCCTACCTAGAGCATTGGAAAACTTGCGAAATTAGCTGGTGTCCATCGTATTAAAATTCATGCGTTACGCCATTCCCATGCTTCGCTGCTTATCAGTATGGGAGAAAACCCGTTGCTACTCAAGGAACGTCTGGGACATGAAAAGATACAGACCACGCTGGGAACATATGGACATTTATATCCCAACACTAATCTTGAAGTTGCTAATAAATTGACTAGCATTTTGCAATATAAACCAGCTTCACAAAGCATTGCAAATTATACCAGCAATCAGCACACTGCCATCTACCACAGAGAAGTCAAATAAAAAATGCAATAAGTAATATGCAATAAAAACAGAAAAAAGCTGTAAAACCCTATGGTTAAGGACTTTACAGCATGGCTTCAACTATTCAAACTCCGAAATGAAACGATTATAGTTAACATATTTGTTAACGTTTCATGTCAAATATTGTTATTTTGTCTATTTATTACTTCTCTTATAAAAGTTTTATAATATGTTGGTAGCGAAAAGGTATCGTCAAATATTAAATTTTAATACATTTTTCAATTTATTTTTGTCTAATGCATACAAATTATCTCAATGGTTAATATTTAAGTTTTAATACCTATTAAAAGTATAATCAGATTTTATAAAATATTCTGAATTTTATAATATACTCAAAATATGTTAGAATTTAGAAAGCAAAATTAGAAATTGAATAAAATCAATTGTTAGTAACAATCTTTAAACGAACTTTTAAAAAGAATGACCACACTAGAGTATTAATTTCTCTGGTGTGATCGTTTTTTATTTAGTCATATAATCAAGTACTTTTTTCAAACATTCAATACTCGTATCAGTAGAAACTAAGTCATTGCTACCTGGAGCATTTATAGGAAGCCCCCAAAAAAGGTGGCTATTAAAATAATCAATCAAGACCTGCTCATATGAACCTATTGTTGCAGAAGAAGTACTTCCCGGTTCAGACCATCGCCATCCTCCAATAGCATTATAAACAAAACTATCAATCACAATTCCCGATAAATGGTAACTGCTAAAATGGTCATCTCTTATTCTACGAATATGTTTACAAGTATCATATAACAAACCATTACTACTCTTATTTTTGCTTGCCATAGCATCTTGTTCAGCTTTAGGATTTGTAGATTTCCAATTTCCACCCATATTTGTATCAGGATATTTATATGTTCCTGTCCAATTACCGAACCAATCAAACACCTTAAATGCGGGTAATATCTCAAACTTCATTCCATCTGAAAAGTTAATTTTTACTACTTGTCCATCAGCTCGTACATCACTTCTCGGATATACATTTAATATTGCATTCTTAACACTTTGCAACAATCTTGATTGACCATTACCTTTCATCGCATCGTAACGATAGTATTCTGATTCTGGGAGACACACTAAAATATCTAAATCACTTGTATCTATTGCTGTACCCCTTCCATAAGATCCAACATATAAACTGTTAGCAGTGTCACTATAACTATTCCAAAATTCTTTATTGATTGCTTTTGTGACAGTATGGTATCTTTGCGAAATCTTACTTCTAATATCTAAAGCTATTATTTCTCCATGCTTACAAACTAAATTACTCATATTTTCCCTCCATTATCAGTTCATCAGGAAGAAATGCATTTATTTCATCTTCTGTAAAAGTATTATCTTTACTTACATTTAAAGCTTTTCTTGCCAACTTTACCGCCTTATCTGTAGTATTCGGAGCAGATTGATATATTTTATCTAATTCTTCAAGTGTTTTCTCGTATTGTATTAGTAAATCATCTGCAGAATCACATTCCATGTGTATTTTTAGAATGATTAAATATAATTGGTCTCGAATACATAACAGTTTATTTGCTGTAGTTTTATTACTTAAAGTCATCTGATGTAAATCAAACGATTTAAAATAAGCACTCACAAATATTGTAACAAATGATAAAATTGCAGATATTATTTTAATCCAAAATTGATTAGTAAATATTAATGATAATATTCCAACCGATGTCGTAGACGCAGCAATAATATTTAGTGTTTCTAAATATCTATATTGCTTTGTATAAATATCACATTGTTTTTCTTGAATCTTATGCGACCACACAACACTTGCATAACTTCGTCTTACTGATGTCTCCAATGTTTTATAATTATTTTTCGTAATGATTCACCACCTTATTATGTTTTTTAATTTTATAATCGATTATAGCTTTAGTGATTATTACAAAATACAAATCACTATCAATAATAAATTACTCTCTGCAACTAATCTCGTAGATAACATCTTCTACTTCATCTAAACAATAATTTAAATATTTTTTTACATCATTGCTCCAAAAGTGAAGAGGAATCCAATCCATTTGACGTAGTAAATTATCATTCTTTATATCGCGTTGAATATTTTCTTCTATCTTTTCTATCCAGTATGACTTATTATTTCTTAATTTTTCCTTATTTATATTAAAATCTTTACCATGCCAAAATTCACCATCAACAAAAATTGCAATTCTATATTTAACTAACACTATATCCGGTGTTCCCGGCAATTTTTTATAATTTAACCGATATCTATATCCCCTTTTCCATAATGCTTTCGCAAGAACAGATTCTACCTTACTTTTTTTAATACTCAATGCTTTCATACGTTTAGAAACTTCTTGTGTAGTATTTAACTTTTGATGCTTCATTTGTTTATATTATACGATTCGTAACAAATAGTTCTATTAAGGATATTTTAAGCATATGAAAATCATGTTTTATAATAATAAAGTTCAGTAAATCAGTTTTAATTCTTGGTAAAGCTTTTTTATAATAGAGGGAAAAATATATATCAAATTCGAATATTTCCATATACTTTATTTAATCTTTCATTAACAATACTCTGAACTTCTTCTCTTGTCATTGTATCCAGCAAAGTTATTCCACCTAAGCAATTCAAATATTTATTGGCTTCAACAAAATGATATCTTCCAATTTTTTCTCCTTTTTCTTTACGAGAACTTATGCAATCCATTACCCCTAATGCCAAAGATTTATTTGCCATAAAATTACTTGATGACAATAGCATTATATTTGAAGAAAAAGCACTTTCTGTGATTAAATCAATCGCCTTATAGTGATATGAATTCTTGTTGTCATATAGTAAGTAACCAGCCCACCATAATCTAGATAAACAATTTATAAAACAACTCCTTTTTGTACCACGAAGGAAAAGAAAGGAATTCAGTATCTCTCTTTCATCTCCAGATTTAAACGCCTCCGCTCTTCTATATTTTACATACTTCCAAAATTGACCAAACAACATTCCAGCCCATAATCGTTCATCCAATGCATTGGCAGGATTTAGATCATTCAATGCTTCGTAAAGTATTTCTATATTTTTCCTATCCGAAACATTAAAATCTTCATCATAATTCAATTCAAAATCTTTACATTGAATTTTAGATTCTTTAATCCATCCTTTTTCATTGAACTTTTTTAAAAACCATTCATTAGTTTCGTCAAAAAAATGATTTTCGTATATTGAATAATTCATTTTTAAATCATCAATTGCTGATTGATCCAAATATAATAATCTCACTAAAATCACATCCTTTCACTACAAGAATCCAATTCCTTAAAACTTCTGGAAATTGGATCTGCAAATATAGACTGACACACCATCAACAAAGTATCATTTTCTATAGTAATATCATCCAATTTTTGTTTATTGTTTTCTAAAATTGAATTAATGACTTGAAACCAATGCCTTGACTTGTAATCTTCATCATCTTTATTTGCATGCATTCTTTGTAAAACAATCATTAAAGCTGGAAGTAATACTAAGCTAAAAGCTGTTGATTTATATGTATTCTTACCTAGTCTAGCGTATAATTCATATACATCTTCAGATAGACCAACCATTATATAATTATCACTATCTGTATTTACAGTTAAACTTCCTTTTTTATCACTCGTTTTCATTATCTGTATTACTGAAGGTAACGATTCTAAATCTCTATCATCTTTATTGAGAATATAATTTTTTCCTGTACCAATCGCAATTATCTGATGTTTAAAAAGATTAAATGTTTCTCCTAAATAATCCGGATGAAAATCAACTGATTTAAAATTTTTTATATCTTGAGTTAAAACAATAAATGTTCTTATTTCTAATATTTTTGCTAGATTAACAGAACTTAATTTGAATTCTATCTCATTCTCAGTCGAACTAAATTTCATACGAAAACATGTAGATGGACATTCAACATGAACTAAATATTGTGCTTTTTCATTCTTTATTAATTCTTCAATTTCTTTATTCTCTAAATGAAATCTAATTTTCGCATATATTTCACTAAATTGTGTAGTCATCTCATACTCTGCATCAAATGAAGAATTTACATAATCGTCTCCATAATTATCAAGTATTGGATATGGTGATAATCTACTTTTTACACGCATAGTAATCCACCTCCATCATACAATATTTATCAAATTCAACTTGTATTTCAGTTTTTAAATTTTTTCCTTTTTCTAAACCAGATAAAAAAACCTTGTTACCTTTAATAGAAGTCACTTTCGCATTTCCATTTAATACTTTTGCATTAAGTATAGGTAATTCGAAATCACTTTGCTCTCCTGAAAGTGTAAACTCTAGTTTGGCTTCTGATGTATTAGAAGGAACAATAAAACTTAGATGATAAATTCCACTTTTCGCATTTGTACACATCAACCTTTTTTTTACTTGTATTTTCTTTAAATTTTTTTCATTTCCTTCTTTATTTTTCAAACCTCCTTGATTTCTTGGATTTACTCCAATAACCGGTCCAGGATGAGGAGGTGTTGGCTTTACCGGTCCAGGTTCTTCACCTTTACCACTTCCAGTTTCCCCTTCAGGATCAGAATCTACTTCTACCTTATCAATGCTTCTTGTTCTTTCTTTAGATGGTTCTATTACCTTACCTTCAAGACTTTTAATTCTTGTACTCATTTCATCTTTTTTCAAAGATTTTTCTTCTTCATCTGTTGATTTATCAGGAAGAAAATCACTCGCTCCCAAAGCATCCATTGAATTTGTAGTAACTTTACCGAATAAATCCTTTACAGTTTCTCTTAAATACTTGCGGAGTCCAAGTAATATATTATTATATTTCTTTTCTTCACCACGAACTCGTCCAGGTTCCCAAGCATCATGTGAAGGGACTTCCATCTTTTTAAATGATTCATTCATCTGATTACCTTCGATAATCAATACCCCAGTAAAATCTATACTACCACTTATCCTATTTTGCTCAAGAATTCTCATTCCTGCTCTTCTTGTAATCATAATTTTCCGATTTAGTCCCTCATCTTCTTTTAAATATAAAGTACATTCACCATCTTTAAATCCAAATTGTTTTCCATATTTTGCTGAATCAAGTTTGATTTTTTTTATCTTTGGATCATGTGATGTTAATAGATGATAATATTCTAATAAATCCTTGATTTCTTCACTTTCATATGGATTTAATTTATTCATATATTTTGATAATGTAGTTGAATCAATTATTTGATTTTGTATTCTTACCACAAGTTTTTTATTTACTAAAGAAACCAAAAAATCTAACAATACAGCTTTTGTAAAAGTATTTTCAAAATCATCTGTATCATGCATGCCCAAAATATAAATATCAGTACCACTATCAACTCTATTATAATTAATATCAAATTTTGTTAGCTCATTAATTGCTACAAATCTATTATCCTCTGAATAGTATCCTATACCTGTAGTCCAGTCACCAGGATTTTTATCCTCAAATGATACTAGTTTTGCAACGCCAAAATTTGACAACAAACCTCGCGCATCTTTAGATGAATAGAATACAGTTCTCAAATCAGAACATGCAAATGCAGCTGCTTTTCCAATTCCAAAACTACCTCCTGATCCCTGCCCTTTATTAGATGATCCACTTTCCTTAACCAATCTACTCCAACTAATTCCTTTTTCACATGTATCAGTTCCTTCGAGTCCTTTAGTTTTGTGATCACTAATCCTCAAAACTCTTATTTTAGGTTGAGATAAGATATTTTCTGCATTAAGAAAAAATTTATAAGCATCAGGTTCATTCTGATTACTTTTTTTACATTTGTTAATTGCTCTTTGAAGTTCATCTACATCTGGAATACTTTCTCTTAAAATATCAAACTGCACAAACTCTACCTCTACTGGATCCGTGCACCCATCTATTACTGCATCTAATGAATTTTGTATAATTTCTCTAACTAAAGATTTATTCATATTCGCAGTAAACGTTTCTATTCCAGCATCATTTATCCCTACTATTGTAGAATTTTGATTTGATAAAAATCTCCACTTTTTCATAATCACGCCCCCTTATAGTTCGAATTTTTTACTTCTGGCTTTTGTTTGATATTTTGATTTTGTTTCCTTTAACTCAGCTTCAATGGCAGAAAAAATCTTTTTTACATCTTCCTCATCGTACTCATAGTTCGATTTATTAGCACAATTGCCAAGAAGACGAATTTGATCAATTATTTTATTAGTTCTATTCTCTGCAACTCTTTTAAAACGTTCAATTTTCTCTTTTTCAGATGCCATACTTTTACCTCTCATTACAAATATAATAATATATTAAATATCTACAATTTATATATACATAATATATTTATATTTGTCAATATATTTAGACAATATTTTTCATATATTGTCTAAATATAAAAAAACGTTGCTTAGATGATTACCTAATTGTAATTATCTAAGCAACAGACATTTAATAAACTATTTGTAAACAACAAACACAATACATTCCTAAACTAAAATTAATTACTATTAACTAATTTGATTAAATCATTAATATCCATAACTTTATCACGCCTTCTATGCAACATTCTATGGCAATTGGAACATACACATATCAAATCTGATTTAGGATTTACTTCCATCTCTTCAGCATACTCGAATAAGGGGTTTATATGATGAACTTCAATAAACCCTTTTCCAACTTCTCCATATGTCTTTTCAAAATCAAAACCGCAAATTTCACATTTTGTACCATGTATTTCAATAGCCTTTTTTCTAAGTTTAGGATTTCTTTCATATTTTGTGGTATAAATCTTCTTTTTCTTCCCTTCAGCTATACTTTCAACAATTGACTCTTGTTGCCAGTTTTCTTCTCCACTAGCAATCAACTCATTTATGCATCCATTTCCAAAATTTAAAATTGTAGTTTCCCATGGCAAAGGGCAAAATTCACTTTCTAATGGTTTTATACCTTCAAGTAAATCATTAATCCACCTAAAATCTACTTCACATTGAATCAGTTTTAATCTTGCCTTAAAATTTTCAATAACTTTTCCATTATTATTTTCTTTTACAATGCTCAATCCATCAGATTATATACTCGGGATTACTAACCCAATATATTTAAAATCTCTATTAACACATTCTGCATCCCTCTCAAAAAGAAATAAAGGGAACTGATTATCAGGATTGTCTATATTATCAAATAAAAATTTTAAATTTCTATTTCCCTTATGTTTTGTTTCAAATAAATCTTCACTTTTTGCATTATCCCCATAATAAATAACTTCTTCTTTTTTATAATCAATATAATCTTCCCATGCGTTGTTATCATGTGTAATATTCAAAACAATATAAGCTGTATTTTTATATTTATTATTTTTTGGACGCATTCCTCCAGTATTACCAACCTTCATTAATTTTGATAATACTTCAGAACTATGATTACCTTTATTACCACCTTTATAAATCATTCCAGGAATCAATTTTAAGTTTGAATTTTTAAAATTCTCTTTGTGATTGCATATTTCTTCGAAAGAAACATATTTTTTCATTTAATTCTCCTTTGCAAACTTATTATTTCTAATCTAATTTATTGAGTTCTTTCACAATTGAAGTTCCTTTAATCCATACATACTGAGGCAACATTTTAATTCCATTGACGCATTCTGTTTTACAGGAAGAATCTTTTCCTGACCCCCTAAGAAAAACATCATTATCTTTGCTTTTAATAAAATTTGGCACAGAACTGATTTCACCATTCTTATTTATTATAACGGATCCATCTTTTCTTCTCTGCACAACATCAATTAAAGTTTTAGTCAGAATCTTAGTACGAGTATCCTCCCATACTTTTCTTACTTTTACATCAATAAATTTATCGCTAAACACAAGTCTCTTAAACCCAATAAATCTGTTATCACCTAACTTATGAGTAATATTAACAAACATTCCTGATGAATCCTCAATAACCTTAGGTTTAGGTTCTTCAAATATAATACATAAAAATTCATGATCTGCAAAATAAGTATATAAATCAGAATCTTCAAATTGATATTTTCTACATTCAAGATCATCACTCACTTCTAATCGTGTAACTTCATTAAAATCAATTTTAAACAATTTCATATCTTCAGTGCGGCCACCTTTAGCAGTGGTAACTACTGTTTTTCCTATTAAACCAAACTTCTCAAATAAACTAATTTGATTCAATTTTTCAGATTTTCCACCAAACATTGCAACTATTATTTGTTCAGTAACAGATTTATTCTCTTTATCTCGAATATGTGGTATTCCAAATTCTTGAGCTAACGATGAAATTGTTCTCCCTTTATATTTTGAAGTTAATTCTTGGCATTTTTTATCAATATCTGATATTGTTGTGTAATTACCAGGTATTTGCTCAAGGTTATAACCAAAATGATTTGCAATGATAGTTGTAACCAAAGGTTTTTTTAATCTGAACCTAGGTGGAAACTTCGGAGCTAAATTTATATAACTTAATACTTTTCTTAATTGCCCATGAACATTAATATATTCCTCTTTAACAGCTGCTTTCCATTCCCTATTTCTGATTCCTGGATAATGACTTGTAATCTCTGCGCATAGGTTTCGAACAGCTTCCCAATCATTTTTCAATACTTCTATATCATCTTCCGAAAATTTATGAAATTCATATCCAACAAGAGGAAAATTTTTGTATTCAAATGGTGTAACAGCATGGTCTGACGCATAATGATAATAAACAATCAGCATATTTTCTAACTTTTCCCAAAAGTGGGAAGAATAAAACTCTTGTTCTGAAATATCATAGACCCCAACTGCGGTAATTGACATCGGCTCTTTTGCAACATAATGTCTTTTTGGCTCTGTTTCAATCAGCATTCCTGTGGTTTTTAACTCAGTCTTTATTGATTCACTACCATCTATAATTATAAGATCCGCCTCTTGTTTAGTATCTGCGTCATAACCAAATATACATTGCTCTACAACCGCGCCTGCAATACCTTTTTGTAAATTAAAGTCTTGTACATGCTTAAACATTCCTTTATTATCAATATCCTCAAATTTCTTACCTTTATAATGTTCAAGCCGCTGTATAACATCCTTTTTTTCAAAAATATGATTAGGCACAATTATCACCATCCTTTATGATATAATACTATTTTTCATTTACTATAATACCATCTAAAACTTTTGCCATTCTTGTTATCATTGGTACTACTAAAGCATTCCCCATGCAAAAAAATCTCATCCTATTTGGCATTCCACTATTAGTCCAATCGTCATCGAAACCTTGTAAACGTTCTGCTTCGATTGGAGTCAATGTTCTCAATCCTCCTGTTCCAGGATCTGAAACAACATGCGTACTTCTATTCAAAGTAGATTCGCTTGTAAGCATGGTTCTACCTGGTTTATCCCATGAATCTGGAAAAGCAATAGGCCCCTCTGAAAAGACATACTCATGTCCAGTCTTTGATATACGATTTATTTTTTTCGCACCTTTCAAATATGTCCATTTGCTCATTTTTTCGTTTGTTATATAAAAACTTTCGTCAACATTAGACTGTAAGATATCTCCCAATAATATAGGTGTCTCCATTACTGGAACGACATTATTTGTATATATTTTTCCGTTTCTCATCAATCCAGCTGATTTAAAATCAAATGAAAATTTATCTGTCATTTCTAATAAATCATTCATCAAAGTTCCTTCAAAACAATTCTCTACTTGTTCAATCGGAAATGATTTCGCCATGAATCCATCTGAATTGATCAGTGATAATTCGTCCATTTCTTTTACTGAGTCAGCATAAACCGTATCATTTCTATATGCAAAAATAAATACTCTTCTTCTGCGTTGTGCCGCACCATATTCAGCGGCATTGATTACTCTCCACTCAGCAGAATATCCTAAGGCATTCAAACAACTTAAGATGATACCAAAATCTCTCCCACGTTGCTTTGCTGGAGATTTTAATAATCTATCAACATTTTCAAAAATACAAAATGCTGGTCTCTTTGCTTCGATGGTATCTCTAATTTGCCACCATAGAACTCCTTTTTTTCCTTCGATACCTTTTGAGCTAGATAACGATTGAGCTACTGAATAATCTTGGCAAGGAAATCCCCCAACCAAAAGGGTATGATCTGGAATAGCGTTTTTATCTACAGTAGAAATATCTTCACAAGTATGAAATTCTCCATTTATATCTGGTGAATCTCCAAAATGTTGCACATAGCACTGATTTGCCCATTGTGTTCTCGCCCCTGGTTCCCATTGTGAAAACCATGTAGTTTCCCATCCAGAATCGGCTCTTTCAAAACCTAATCTAAATCCTCCTACACCGGCAAATAATTCACATATTGTTTTGTTCATAAAGTCCTCCTAGTTTACACTTCTCACTTATTTTTTTGGAATCTAAGCTTTGCCTTGAACACTATCAAACGATAGATCATGATTCCACACCGAAATGAGCCTCAGCTCAAAAAAGAAAATCAATCAATAACTTCTATAATTTCATCCAAACTATTACAACCTAAAAACTTATAAATCTTTAATAAATTTTCCATCGAAATAGTCTCATTTTTTGATAATTTTGCTAAAGTCCCAGGAGAAATTCCCGCTTCTTTTGCAAATTCTGTCTTTTTCAAACCTTTATCAATTAATTTTTTGAATAAATTATTATAACTAACTTGCATATTGATTTTCCTTTCAACAATAAAAATTATATCAATTATCATCTTATAATTGAATAGTTTTTTCATATAATTGGATTTTTTATTTGTTAAATTGAAAAAGCCTCTTGAATAGAGGCTAACATTTATTCATCAACGTTGATACTGTTCGAGTTCAGCTACGTATGTTATTTCATTTAACACCATGCAACGAAGTTTTTTATTGATTTCACTAAATAACATAGATTTTTGTTTCTTATTTAGCTTTGAATAAGTTTCAACAATATCCTTATCATGAATCAATATCATTTGTGCCTGTACAATAAATAAATCTAATGACATCTTAGCTACGTTAGTGATATCTTCTTCCAATAGCCCTTCCTTGATTAGATAATTTAGATAGTCTTTCTTATTGTTTTCTAATATGAACTTTCTTTTTTCGATAAAGAAATCAATAAGATCATCCTTTAGATATTTTTCTTTAAATTCTTCATATAAAGTCATAATTATTTCTCCTTTTATCTTCTAATAAAAATCTTGCTGATATTATTTTGATTTACATAGCCATGATTACATTGATCAACATTTCTTCTACCATGACTCTTATATTATTCATTTCTTGAACCCATTTCATTTGATCTTGTTCTTTTAATTCTTCTGTTATATTTCTTGACATAGTACCACTTCTTCGCTACTACGACCTCTGCTGACTTCTCATGATTCGTTGTTACTAGGATTTCTCCATCATGAGACCTCCCGGGATAAGGTCATATCTCTTTCCTCCCATATATCCGCCACATTTACATATACTAGTTTTATTCCGCAACCTCTTATGACTTCGTGTTATTTAGCACACTCGTCCCCATTATACGCCTGATGTGATTCGTGTTCCTCGGACCAGGATTTTGCCTCCATATTCTTTCAGATTCCACCTCACGATAGACACCCTTGATATTGGCTAGTGGTTGGCAGTTGCGACATCACCCCCACAATGGACTTTCACCACCTAGATATATGCCATGCCCGGCATACTAAAAAAAAAGCCTTTATTTAAAGGCTTTTTTACATTCTATTTACTATTCAAATTCTATTGTCCCTGGTGGTTTAGACGTAATATCATAGAATACCCTATTCACACCACGAACCTCATTAATAATACGAGACATCACCTTATTTAAAACTTCATAAGGAATCTCTGCAGACTCAGCTGTCATAAAATCAATTGTATTCACTGCACGTAAAACAACTGCATAATCATAGGTTCTCTCATCACCCATAACACCAACAGAACGCATATTTGTAAGTGCTGCAAAATATTGTCCAATTGAGCGATCAAGTCCAGCCTTAGCAATTTCTTCTCTATAGATGAAATCAGCATCTTGAACAATCTTTACTTTTTCTTCAGTCACTTCACCAATAATACGAATACCAAGTCCTGGTCCTGGGAAAGGTTGTCTAAAGACTAAATATTCAGGAATACCTAATTCCAACCCAACCTTACGAACTTCATCCTTGAATAAATCTCTTAATGGTTCAATAATTTCTTTGAAATCAACACAATCAGGTAATCCACCCACATTATGATGTGACTTAATCACTGCAGATTCGCCACCCAAGCCACTTTCAACAACATCAGGATAAATTGTTCCTTGAACTAAGAAATCGACTGCACCAATCTTCTTTGCTTCTTCTTCAAAGACACGAATAAATTCTTCACCAATAATCTTTCTTTTGGCTTCTGGTTCTTCAACACCTTTTAACTTTTCATAATATCTTTGTTGCGCATTCACACGAATGAAATTCAAATCATAGTTACCCTCAGGTCCAAAAACAGCTTCAACTTCATCACCTTCGTTTTTACGAAGTAAACCATGATCAACAAAGACACAAGTCAATTGATTCCCAATCGCTTTAGAAAGAAGAACAGCGGCTACAGAGGAATCAACTCCCCCAGATAAAGCACATAAGACTTTTCCTGTCCCAACTTTTTCTCTAATTGCTTGAATTTGTTCTTCAACAAACGAATCCATACGCCAATCTCTAGAACACTTACAAACATTCAATACAAAGTTTGATAACATCTTTGTTCCTTCTTCAGTATGTAAGACTTCAGGATGGAATTGAATCGCATATAAGTTCTTTTCTACATTTTCACAAGCTGCCACAGGACAATCAGGTGTTGTTGCAGTAATCTTAAATCCTGGTGCTGTTTGAGAAATATAATCAAAATGACTCATCCAACAAATACTCTTTGTTGCAACATTTTTAAATAAAACAGAATCATTATCAACTGTTAATTCTGATTTTCCATATTCTCTTACACTTGCACGTTCGACTTTCCCACCTAATAAATGTTGCATCAATTGTGCCCCATAACATAATCCTAAAACAGGAATTCCTAATTCAAACAATTCTTTTGAATAAGTTGCACTATTTTCTTCATAACAACTACTAGGTCCACCAGTTAAAATAATTCCCTTAGGATTCATAGCTTTGATTTTTTCAATATCAATCTTATAAGAATAAATCTCACAATAAACATTGCATTCACGCACACGACGAGCAATCAACTGATTGTATTGCCCACCAAAGTCTAAAACAATGACTAATTCTCTTTTCACTCATTTCCCTCCTTAAAATTCAATATCTTTTAAAACAACCGTTTGACTACGATCAGGTCCTACTGAAAACATCACAACAGGACAATGAATTAATTCTTCAATACGACGAATATAATTTTGACAATTGACTGGCAATTCTTCAAAAGATTTCACATCTGTAATATCTTCTTGCCAACCAGGCATTTCTTCATAAACAGGTTCAACCTCTTCAATTCCTTTAACAGTTGATGGTAAACCATGAATAATCTCACCTTTATACTTATAAGCAGTACAGATTTTAATCGTATCAAGTCCACTCAAAACATCCAACAACATTAAAGCAATTCCTGTTAAACTTGATATTCTACGTGATTGATTAACCACCACAGCGTCAAACCACCCTGTTCTTCTTGGACGTTTTGTAACAGTTCCATATTCATGACCACGTTCACGAATAAAATCACCAATTTCATCATTTAATTCTGTTGGAAATGGTCCAGCGCCTACACGTGTTGTATATGACTTGATAATTCCAATGGCTTCTTTAATATATAAAGGTCCAATTCCTGCGCCTTCACACACACCATTTGCTCCTGGATGAGAACTTGTGACATAAGGATAAGTTCCATAATCAATATCAAGCATTGCGCCTTGAGCCCCTTCAAATAAAACCTTACGATTTTCTTGTAAATACTGATCAAGTAAAATTCCTGTATCACATACCAATGGCTTTATTATTTTAGCATATTCTTTATATTCTTCAAAGAGGCTTTCAACACTAAATTGTTCAGCTAATTCAGGATATTCCATAACTTTCATCGGGAAAACTTCTTTTAATCTTTCTAAAAACAAATCTTCATCAATAAATTCACCCATACGAATACCAATACGGCTATACTTATCAACATAAGTTGGACCAATCCCACGCTTTGTTGTTCCAATACTATGAGCACCTTTACGTTCTTCTTGGATGTTATCAATCGCAATATGATAAGGCAAAATCACATGACAACGATCACTGATACGAATCTTACTTGTATCAATTCCTGCATCATTTAAATATTTTACTTCTTCTAAAAATGCTTTAGGATTTACAACCATACCATTACCCATAATCACTTCATGTCCACTAAAAATTCCTGAAGGAATCAATTTCAAAGCAAACTTTTTCCCATCATAAACAATTGTATGTCCAGCGTTATTTCCCCCAGCATAACGTACCACAACATCGGCTTTTTGTGCTAAATAATCAGTGACTTTTCCTTTCCCTTCGTCACCCCACATACTTCCAACTACAACAACTCCTGCCATTTCTATCTTCCTTTCTATCATCACTATCTTACGATATTTGATTTCTTTTGTTGACCTTTCAACACCTGTATTATATGATATTTTTATCTATTAGTAAAATTAATAATTATAAAATATGATATAAGGAGAACTAATATGAATATTAAACTTGAACAATATAAAATTTTTAATGAAGCTGCTTCAACTTTATCCTTTTCTCTAGCCGCAAGAAATCTTTTTATTTCTCAATCAGCTGTTTCACAAGCCATCCATACTTTAGAAAAAGAGTTAAACACACAACTTTTTATTCGACAATCTAAAGGTGTTGTTTTAACCAAAGAAGGAGAAATGCTTTATACCAAAATCTCTCAAGCTCTTTCTTTAATCACAAGTGCTGAAAATCAAATCGGTCATTTACATGATTTAACCAAAGGGGAATTAACAATCGGTGCTGGAGATACCCTAAGTGAGAATTATATTATGCCCTATCTTGTTAAGTTCAATCAACTCTATCCTCAAGTTACAATTAAAATGGTTAACCGTACCAGTTTAGAAATCATTGATTTATTAAAAAATGGTCAAATTGAAATTGGTTTTGTAAACATGCCATTACATGATGAAGCGATAACCATTCAAGAATGTCTACAAGTCCATGATATTTTTGTTTCCAAAAATTCTGAAGAAAAAGTGTATTCTTTACAAGAACTTTCACATGAATCACTTATTCTATTAGAAAGGTCATCAAATTCAAGACAATATGTTGATTATCATTTTGCTAGTCAGGGACTTCTATTAACATCTTCAATTGAACTTGGTTCCCATGATTTGTTATTGGAGGCAGCGAAAAATAATCTTGGTAAAGCTTGTGTAATCAAAGAGTTCTCATTAGAAGAATTAAATAATCAAGATATTTATGAAATTAAGATCAATCCACCTATTCCTAAAAGAAGCATTGGTTATGCTCATCTTACTCGAAAAACATTAACCCCTGCTGCTTTAAAATTCATTGAATTGTTTCACATATAAGAAAAGAGCGATACCCCTATTTATCGCTCTTTTCTTATATGAATGATCGATAGCGCTGCTGTTCACTACCTCTGTTAGACTGCTGCCTCTAACAGTGATTACTCTTTTTGAGTAAAACTCATATGAATACTTTTATTTGCTGATTTGTATGTCGAGGAATATTATATTGACATACATGTGTTATCCCTTAGGACACTTCCTATTATATTGAAAGTTTCTATTTTCGCAAGAAAAAAGTTAAAATTTACCTGTTTTTATCAATGTTTTTTGTTATTTTTAAGGTTGTAAACTCTTACATTTTGAAAAGATAGGATTAGTTTTTAAAAATACCATATTTTTACAACATAAACGATAAAAAATGACGCCATCCAATGATGACGTCTATACAGCATAAACTTTACAATTTTCACAAAACATTTGTAAAGGATCTTGTTTTAAAGCTCTCATTAAATCAAACTGAGAATTTCCCTCATGTAGAGTCACAATAGTTCCTTGCTCATCTTTCTCTACATTAGCGATTAATGAATCAAGACTAGACAATAAATCCTTCACCAATTCATAGCGACAATTTTCAATCTTATATTTCATCCATATCCTCCGCTCTATATTAAATTTTACAGTGATATTATATACAGAAAATTGAAAATTACAATTTTTTTATGCATTTCACATTAAATTTTGACATTTTTCTTTCTTGAAGTTCTTTATATATCGATAAAGCTGAGCAATAAAGCGTGATTCAACCTTTGCATAAGAATATTCAGCTTTTACAAATGTTGGAACTTCAAATGTATAATCATTGAAATGAACAATAACAATCTCTCCTAAATCAACTTGTTTTGTCTCAATAACAATCTCAATTTCAGGATAATTTGATAAATATGGTTTTAAAAAGTCATCTTGTAAACGAAAATCATTTTTATAAACTATAGAAATAGGAACCATATTTTTTAACAAAGCCTCTTTTAAATCTTTTTCAAAAATAATATAAGAATGTATTCTTTCCTCAATCTGTTTCTTTGTTGATATCATTAATGTATCTGCTTCCTTTTGAGAAGATGCTTTTACTGCCAGTCTCACTCTTACGGTTTCTTCACCAGCATATAAAGCAATTGATACTTGTTTTTGCGCATTAATTAAATCACTTAAAACCTCAGCAAGTTTACTTTCACCAATAAACATCGTTAAATATTCATATGTATAAATTGTATCTTGTTTGTATTTTAAAAGATAAGGAACTAAAGAATGCTCCACAACATATTTTAATTCTTTAGGTGGCCCTGGTAAATTAATAATCATCTTTTCATCTTTACTCATGACACATCCATTTGCTGTTCCCATATCATTTTCTAAAATATATGCATCTTTTGGATAATAAGCTTGTTTAAAATTATTTTGTGGGATGTCTTTTACCCCAGTACAATAACGACATTTTAAATCAACTTTTTTAGCTTCTTCCTCATGATAAACCATCTCTAAGCCAAGATATTGTGCCGATAATTCTTTGGTTAAATCATCAGTCGTTGGTCCAAGTCCACCAGTTGTCATGACACAATCTGCCCCACGTTCAAAGGCTAACTTTAAACATTCATAAAGACGTTTAGGGTTATCACCAACAACACTTTGATAATATACATCAAAACCTAAATCACGACAAACTTTTTGCAAAAGTGTTGCATTGGTATTCACAATTTCTCCTAATAATAATTCTGTTCCGACATTAATAATTTCTACGTTCATAAAATACCTCCTATACCCTATCCTTATTATAGCCCAAAACAAATCAAACATTAACAAAAAAGCAGCCCTCGCTGCTTATTGTAATTTCCCTAATCCTAAAACAATGACACCACCAAAAATAAGCGCAAGTAATGAACTCACTACAACCATCACATCATAGCTTGCATCAAAAGGAATCAAAACAAGTGATGAAGCAATAATCAATCCAAGAATAAAACTTAAAAATCCAGCTTTATATCTTTTAATAAAGAAACCACAGACTTTTGCACTTAAAATAATTCCAAGAATAACGCCAATTCCAATAAAACATAATGGAATCAACACATCAAGTTGAAAAGATGTTACATTTGCTAAATAAGATTTAAATAAATAGTATTCACCAATAATCAATAAAACCATTGATCCACTAACACCAGGCATTAACATTGTTGCTCCTCCAATGATTCCAACAAGAATCATTTTCAAACATAATATTAATGTAACAGTTGGAAATGATGGATTTACTTCCACACTTCCTTCACCTGGATTTAAAAACTCTAAACCAAAAATAATGGCTAAACCACAAACTAATGGAAGGATTTTAATTTTTTCACCCTTCATTTCACCTTTTAAAAATAATGGAATACTAAAAGCAATTAACCCAATAAACCAATACATTGTTTGTGTTGGATAATGATTAAATAGAAATTCTAAAATCTTAGCAAAACCGATTAATCCAACGGCTGCTCCAATCAAAACTTGTAACAAAAATAATATATCTTCTTTACGGTGATCATTGTCTTTTTGGAAAACCCCAGAAATAGCTTCCATCATACGATTAAAGATTCCTAGGATAACCATCATTGTACCCCCACTAACACCAGGAATAACATTGGCAATTCCCACAGCAATTCCACCAATTAAATTCTTTATCATGAATAACATTCTCCTTTTATTGACTTAATTGGTATTATACATAATTTTGCTACGCTTGGCAATATCTCATAACATTAACTTGATTAAATCATTTTCACTAAAAAAAGTATACGCACACTCTATTATTTCATCTAAAGCACGATGTTTCAAACGATAATAAGTTGCTCGGGAAAAATAAGGCACCCACCATGATGAATCATAAAAATTTAAATATTCGTTTTCAATAAAACGATATGTTTCTTGAGAAAGATGGGTATGTATTTGATTGACAATTCCTACAAAATCTTCTAACTGTTGTTTTCTTTGAAGCTGATCAACAAATTGAGCATCTGCCTTTTGATAATGAGCATTGGATTCCTTCACTTTGAACACATCAACCTGTGGATAGTAATTATAATGCTGATTCAAATAAAGAATATCCAATTGTGCTCTTTGATATCGTTTGTAAATGCCTCGTACAATAAAATCTTTTTCTTTCAATGTAAATTTTTCTTTCATAAAAAATACCTCCTACTTATATATACGCGTGTAAGAGGCGATTTTTCTTTTTTAAATTGTAAAATTTTCAATTAATTGATCTATTTCATCAATTTTAAGCCCAATTTCAACTAAATACTCTTTTGCACTGCCATAATGCTCTCTTAAATAATCCAAAAGTTCCATCATATAACGTGGTGAAGATTTTAAATATTGTTTTGCTTCTTCATCTTTCATCATCTCAGATAAATTTTCATTAATCTCAATATTATTCTCATAAGATTCACTATAATCCTTAACAATATCATATTCATGACAACCAATTAAATCTAATAATAAAGCTGATGTTACACCTGTACGATCTTTACCAGCCGAACAATGGAACATAATTCCTTCATAAGGATACTTAACGAAAATATCAAATAACTCCTTAAATTTATCCTTCATACCTTCTAACATATAAATATAAACGCCACCCAAATCTTTATACATCTTGACTTCATCAGGAACGATTGTTGCTGTGGATGAATCAAAAAGATTCACTTCATAAAAATCAATATCCGGATCATCTTTAAAAGGATTTTTTTGACATTCTTTTTCAAAATCACTTCTTAAATCAATAACGACCTTTACGCCATAGGCTTTTAAATCCGCAATATCTTTTTTGGTTGCATATGTTGGAGCAGAAGCACGGATATACTTATGCGCTTTGCTGTACTTTCCACCTTGTGTTTCATAACCGCCTAAATCTCTTGTATTCACCATTTTTTCTAAAGAAATCTGACGTTCTTCTCTTGTCATATATAACATAATCTTCCTCCTATTCTTCAAATGGACGCACTCTTAATGTCACGTTTAAATCATCACAAATTTTTTGACATCTTTTTATTTTATCTTCCCCTATAATATCAACAACACTTAAAATAACATGGGGAACGTAGGCTTTACATTTTTTAGCAAAATCGAGCATTGCCTGAAATGATTCAATTCCAAAACGGCTTCTTGTCAATTCATAATATTCCTTTTCATCAGGAGCATTTAAACTAATGGAAACAATATCAATCCGACCTTTAAATTGAGGGGTTACATCCCGCTGATGAATTAAATTAGCTAAACCATTGGTATTGATACGAATTGGTAAATCTCGACGATATAACTTTAAAAGACCTGCAATTTGAATCACTTCATCCACTCTTTCTAATGGTTCACCAAACCCACAAAAAACAACCTCACTAAAATCATCTAAATCATATTTTTGAAATTCTTTCATAATTTCATCAACAGTCGGTTCTTCTTTTAACCAAAGTGTGTGTGATTCACTCATCACCTTTGTCTGACGTAAACAAAACGTACATGCACAAGGACAACGGTTTGTTAAATTCACATACACATGAGCATCTTCTAAAGAATCTAAACTTGCTAAATCTACAAACTGATTATCTTTCAATGTATATAAAATCATTTTCTATCTTCTCCTAACTCATATAAATATTGTTCAAATGCTAAACCATAATGACGTGGAACATTGGTTTCTTCACAATAGGCAATACACTTAGAAGCAAAAGATGTTGCTTTTTGAACACTTTCATAAAAACTATGTCCGTTTAAATAATGACCAGCAATAACTGCTGAAATAACATCTCCTGTCCCACATCGATCTTGACCGATTCGATCGACCATCACAATTTGATAATCCTCTCCTTGATTATAAATAAAATTTAAGATTTGCTTGTCATTAAATGGAATACCTGTTACAACGATATGACGAGGTCCTTGATGAGAAAGCAATGCACACATTGCATTTAACTCATCAAAACTTGGTAATTTTTCTGGATAAGGCTGATCAACTAAAGTCACGAGTTCAGTTAAATTCGGTGTCATTAAATCTGCGTATTGAACGAGCTCCTTCATTTTTGCACACATTTCAGGAGTATATGTTGAATACAATTTCCCATGATCACCCATGACTGGGTCAACCAAAACAAAAGAAGAAGCATTTTTAAACCTTTTTATAAAGTCAATCACAATATCAACCTGTTCTTTTGAGCCTAAAAATCCTGTTGCAATTGCATCAAATTCTATGTTTAAATCTTTGTATGTTTGAATATAATCAGACATTTTACTTGTATAATCATCAAAATAAAAAACTGGAAATTGAGTATGTGCAGAAAGAATCGCAGTAGGAATTGTAATTGCCTGTATTTTCATTGCCGAAATAATCGGTGCCATAACAGCAATAGCACACCTTCCAAATCCGGTTATGTCGTTAATTAATGCAATTCTTTTTTGTCTTTCCATATTGTCACCTCATTTTTATATATTCTATCATAAATATGGTTAAAAGAAAATTGATTTATGTTATGATAGTCAATGGGGTGATTTGATGCAAAAACCAAATTTAGACTATTTAGAAAAAACAACATTATCCAAAGACCTAGACCATGAGGAAATCAATAATGCCCATTATCAAATGGATGTCTTGTTTGATCAACATTGCCATGGTATTGAATTTAAACATTGTCTTTTTGAAAATGTTAGTATGCAAGATGTTCAATTTGAAGATAGTTATTTTATTGATGTTATTTTTAAAGATTGTGATTTTTCCAATATAAAATTGTTATCGAGTTTATTTCGTCGTGTTCAATTTATTAATTGTAAGCTTTTAGGCACTGATTTTTCTGAATCTTTGTTTGATCAAGTTTTATTGAAAGATTGTTTATGCAGATTTGCAAACTTTACCTTTATGAAAAATAAAGAAGTTCATTTTGAACATTGTGATTTATATCAAGCAAGTATTATTGAAACCAATTTAAAGAAAACAACATTTCATGAATGTAATCTTCAACAATGTGAAATTCAGCATGCCTCACTTTATCAGATTGATTTATCTAGCTGTGATTTGACAAATCTTATAACGACTGTAGAAGATATTCAGGGTGCAATTATTGATAGTTTCCAAGCTGCTTCACTGATTCATTTATTAAAAGTCAAAATCAAGCAGTGACTCCTTTTTTAAAGGAGTTTTTTTGTAAAAAAATATACGTCATATGACGTATATTAATAAGCTCTTGCAAAATAAACAATATGTTTTGCTTTTTTACCACAAATTGGACAAACTCCTTCAACTGTTGCTTCAGTATCAATACAACGAGAAGTAGCAGCAGTTTCTTCTTTAATCTTTACTTCACATGCTTCATCACCACACCATGGTAACTTCACATATCCACCTTTTGTATTTAAGATTTCTTTAAATTCTTCAAATGTCGTAGCATTTGTAATGTGATCATTTCTAAAAGCTAATGCTTTTTGATACATTTCTTCATGAATATCGTCTAATAATTGAGCAATTGTTTCAGGTAACTTTTCATCTAATGGTAAAGTGATTTTTTCACCATTGACTCTTTTTGCGACAACACATTGACCATTTTGTAAATCTCTTGGTCCAACTTCTAAACGAAGTGGAATTCCACGCATTTCTGCTTCTGAGAATTTCCATCCTGGTGATTTATCACTTGCATCAACTTTGACTCTGATACCACTCGCTTTTAATTGTTGTTCAATTTCATGAGCTTTATCTAGAATACCTTCTTTTTGTTGTTGGATTGGAATAATCATCACTTGTGTTGGTGCAACTCTAGGAGGCAATACTAAACCATTGTCATCACCATGAACCATAATAATTGCACCTAATAAACGAGTTGAGACACCCCATGATGTTTGATAAACATATTTTTGTTTATTATCCTTATCTAAGAATTGAATACCAAATGCTTTAGCAAAACCATCACCAAAATAATGTGAAGTTCCTGATTGTAAGGCTTTCCCATCATGCATTAAAGCTTCAATTGTATATGTTTCCTCAGCTCCAGCAAACTTTTCTCTTTCTGTTTTTCTTCCGGTAACCATTGGAATTGCTAATAAATCTTTAGCCGTATTTTCATAAATACCTAACATACGCATTGTTTCTTCTCTTGCTTCTTCTTTTGTTGCATGAATTGTATGACCTTCTTGCCATAAGAATTCTGAACCTCTTAAAAATGGTCTTGTCGTTTTTTCCCAACGAACTACACTACACCATTGATTGTATAATTTTGGTAAATCTCTATAAGAATTCACGATTTTTGCATAATGTTCACAAAATAATGTTTCAGAAGTTGGACGAATAATTAAATTTTCTTCCAAATTATCTAATCCACCTCTTGTAACAACAGCACATTCAGGTGCAAATCCTTCAACATGATCTGCTTCTTTTTGAAGTAATGATTCAGGGATTAACAGCGGCATATAAACATTTTCATGTCCTGTTTCTTTAAATTTCTTATCCATGTATGCTTGAATCATTTCCCATAAAGCATACCCATAAGGTCGATAAATAATAAATCCTTTGACACTTGAATAATCCATTAACTCTGCTTTTCTACAAACATCTGTATACCATTGAGCAAAGTCTTCATCTCTTGATGTAATTGCATCATTTTTGACTTTATTGTTCGCCATTATATATACCCCTTTTCTTCATATTTACCATATTATTATACAAGATTTATCATAAATTGCAATTATGAATATTGAATTTTAAACGACTTCACTAGCTATTCTTTTTCAATATGCAAAATACTTCCCTGTACACCTTTTTCAACCACAATTTGAGTTGAAATTCTTTCTTTCAACTCATCAACATGAGAAATAATTCCAATCACTTTATTATCATTTTTTAAATCTAATAAAACTGACAAGGCCTGGTCAATAGATTCACTATCCAATGTGCCAAATCCTTCATCAATAAATAAAGTATTCAATTCAATACCACCAGCATAACTTTGAATCATTGAAGATAATCCTAAAGCCAAAGATAATGCTGCCTTAAAAGATTCACCCCCAGATAAAGATTGAATATCACGCATAATACCAGTCTCATAATCCAAGACACTTAAATCTAGCCCCTGTTGTTTAGCCCCTTTAACCGCTTGTTTTCGATATAAAGCAAAACGTCCATTACTCATTTTCAATAATTCAATATTTGCATATTCTAAAATATGTTCAAAATAAGCTGATAGAACATAACGCTCAAAAGACATACGTTGTGGATTTTTCCCTGACGTTATATCAGATAAATCTTGATACATAGTATATTTTTCAAAGATATCTTGATTTTTGGTATAGTCTTTTTGTAATGCTTTAAGAATTTCTTGATTTTTTGTATATGTATGTAATTTCTGATTATAAGTCTGAAAATGACAATCTCGTTTTTCTTCCAATTCTTTTAAACGTACTTCTTCCTGACTTAAATCCACCATCTCTTGACCTTGCGTAAGTGTTTCTAAAGTTTTGAGACGTGTTAATAATGTTTTTTGTTCAACAAGATAATTTTGATAGATGTTTTCTTTTTCTGATTTTTGTTCTAACATCTGTTGATAATCATGAAATTCTTGTATGTCATTAAATGATGAAGAAATAAAATTGAGATATTGTTTTTCTAATTGTTGATAGTCAGTTTGTAATTGAATCGCTTGTTGAGCTAGAGTTTCTTTTTGTTGAGTAAAAACTGAAATATCTTTTTGACACTGATAATATTGTTCTTCAATATTATGGATATGTTGATTGAGTAATTCCAATTGATCTTGTTGAGATGTTAAAACTTTTTGATAATCTTGAGAATCAATCTGTTCATACTGTGATATTAATTCTTGTATTTGAGTTTGATAAATAGATGCTTGTTTTTCTTGGGAATATAATAATTCTTGGAATTGATCTAACTCTTGTTTTTGTTTATCACATACAATTTGATCTTGTTCTAGTGATTTTTGAATTCTTTTTAAATATGCTACTTCTGTATAATACTTCTGATATGTCTTTTCTTGATCTTCAACAATATGAATAATATCTGAAAGCAATCGAATAAAGACTTCTTTAGATAATTCTTCTTCAATATTTAACTGTTTTTTTAAAACATCAATCTTTGCCTTCATTTGGTGAATACGCTCATTTTGGCTCAAGACTTCTTGATAAGCATCTTCTTTGATAGCTTTTTTCTTTTCTACCTCTTGATTTAATTCTTCTAATTCATTAGATGTCAAAACCTTAAAAGTCAAGGTTGCTAGATGTGGATGGGATAATGATCCACAAACCGGACAAGGTTGATTATCTTCAAGAGTAGATGCCAAAATTCCTGCTTGTTGTCTTTTAAAGTTTTCATCTTCTTTTTGATAACGTAAAAAAACATCTTGATAAATAGCATCTTTTTTCTTATATTCATTTGATAATTCATAATGTTGATCTTGAAGTTTTGTAAAATCATCATAAAATTCACTTAGTTCATGAATAGAAACCCGTTTTTGATTGACTTCTTTAACCAATTGTTCTTTTTGTTGGAGTTCTAATTGTAAATTGGGAAGATGATTGACATTTTCTTGATCTCTTTCCATACGTTTGATAAATTTTTGATGTGTTGATAAGAGTTCATTATATTTTTGTTGGGTCTGTTGATAGGTACGATGAAGTTTTTGCGAACTTAACTTAAGCTTTTGATATTCTTTTTGTTTTAAAGAAGCTTGTTTGCTTTTTTCCATTTCAACCATTAAAGCATCTTTTTCTTGTTGAATTACAGAAAGATTTGTATATTTTTTTTGGATATCTTTAAAGAGAGTTGTACATTGTTGTAATTGTAAGGTAATGTTTTCACTTTGTTTTTGATTATTTTGTAATTGAAGTTGAGTCTGCTGATATTGATAAATAAGTGATTGATTTTTTTCAATAATATTTAGTTTATCAATATCTTTTTTGATTTGTTCCATCTTCGCTTGTTGATTTGATAATGTTTGATAAGCCTGTTGCACTTGATGATATTCTTGTAAATCTTGATTATGTTTTTGTTTTTGATAATAGGCTTGTGATAATTGTTCATATTGGTCTTTATGCTTTTGATATTGTTTTTGATATTCTTGTACCAATGCATAGAGTTTATCATTTTCCTGTATTGCATCATCAATATAACTAGGATGAAAGCCATCTTGATGAATTTGTTGAAATTCTTTAGAAAAATCAAGTAATTGAAAACGTGATAATAATTGTCCACTTGATAACTGATACTTTTCTTTATATTTACGTGTTTCTTCTTTTAAAATATTTTCAAAACTCACTAATGGGTCACTATGAAAAATATGTCTTAAGACACGTTCTCTTTCTTCACTATTAGCATAAATGAGTTTCGTAAATTCTCCTTGAGCAATCATGACAATTTGTTTAAATTGATGAACATCAACGCCTAATAGCTCATTGATCTTGTTATTGACTTCCTTTACACCTTCAATCATAACATCATCATATTGAAGATAAGCATTTGCCATCTTTGGTGTTTTATAACCTGGACGCATATATGTTGGTGAACGTTTGACAGTATAGATTTTTTGATGAAGTTCAAAAGTCATTTCAACATAGGTTTCTTCTTTTGCCTCAGCAAAATCACTACGAAAATAAGATTGATTACGATAAGTACCACTTGCAACACCATATAATGCAAATGTCATAGCATCAAATATTGTTGTTTTTCCTGCTCCTGTTGGACCACTGATAAGATAAAGACCATGATCAATCAGTTCATCGAAATGAATTGTTGTTAAATCTTTATAAGTCATAAAAGCATTCATGGTTAAACTAAGAATTCTCATGTTCTTCACCTACTTTTTCTAATAATTCTTTGACAACTTTAAATTGTTGTGGAGATAATTCTATGTTTTTCATTTCTTTATAAAATTGTTGAAATAATGTGGGAGTATCTGTCTGTTCGAGGGTTTGTATGGATTGAACTTGATGATTGGTCTGTTCTTTTAATAAGTAAGAATACGTTATTTGTAATAAGTTTGGATATAGGACTCTCAATTGATCGATTGCATGAGGAATTAACGTTTCATCTTTTAACTCAAATGCTAAGAAATCATTTTTTTGTTTGATAAAATGAGGATCCATTAATTCGACAAATGTTGCTGTGTATTTTTCTAATGTTTGATTAGGATGTAGTGTATGTAATGTTATTGACATATCATCAGTATCAACAATAACAATAGATTTATTTTGCTTCACTTCATCAAATGAATAACGCATTAAAGAGCCACTATAACGCATAGTTTCTCTTGTAACTGCCTGTGGAGCATGTAAATGACCTAAAGCTACATAATCAAAGTCTTGAAATAAAGATGCATCAACAATTTCACTTCCCCCAACACTGATTGGCATTTCAGATTCACTTGTTAAACTATTGTGCCCAACAAATTGGTGTGTAATTAAAATATTCTTATAATGAGAATCTAATTTTTGATGTGACATATAGGCTTTCAAAGCACTTTGATAATCATGAATTTGTTCATCATGATATAAAGCTTTAACTTGTGATGGTTTCACAAATGGCAATAAATAAAATCTGACATCTTCTTTTTCAACATAATTTAAATGTTGTGATAAATAAGTTTCTATATGCAATCCTCTTTTTGATAAGATAGAGCTTGCAAAATGAATACGATCACTACTATCATGATTACCACTAATCATTAAAACTTCAATATGATAATCAAGCAAGGCTTTGCTTAAAAATTCATCTAGTAAATTGACCGCTTCTTGACTAGGAATAAAACGATCATAAATATCTCCAGCAATCAATAGAATTCTAATATCCTCTTGATTCATGTATTCTAATAATTCAAAAAGCAATTCTCTTTGAATATCTAATAATGAATATTGATGAATAACTTTCCCTAAATGTAAATCGGCAATATGTACAAACTTCATGTGTTTCCTCCTTGTTCTATTATTTTTTGAAAATAAATATCATTTTTTCTGTATCTTCAGATGCAAAATCTTTTTTTAAATGTGCAGGTATTGTTTTTGTTTCAATATACTGACAGCCTAATCTTTGAATTGTTTTTAAAGACGCATAGTTATCAGGATTACATGTTATGAGAAGATGATCAAAATCAAGCATTTCTCTTAAAAGCAGACAAGCTTGATAAGCATAATGATGCCCTTGATATTCTTCATAAACACTATATCCAATATGTCCAGCAAAATAAACTTCCTCATCACGTCCTTCTCTTAAGACCAATCTTCCAACTTCAACATTATCTACAATCATGCAATAAATAGAATAGGGTTGAAATCCTTTAGGTAAATTTTCATGAACATATTCTTCTAATATCAATTCCATCTTCTCACATCTCCTACTTTCATATTTCTATTTTAGCATAATCAAATCCATATTGACAGTTTTAAAGAATATGATAAAATAGAGACATAAAAGGGAGTAGTTAGCATCTATTTAGATGTTATATAATCGTCACCACGCTTTTATAGCCGGTTTATATATGAAATAACGAGACTTTTATTACTTTTGTGATATGAGTCTTTTTTTGTATCACAAAAACGGTTAGAGGACACAAAAAAAGAGGAGTGTGATGATATGGACTCTATACCCTCGCAATTATTATTGCAAGTTATTTTAATTTTAGTGAATGCATTCTTTGCGGCTAGTGAGATTGCTGTTTTATCTCTCAATGTAACACAATTAGAAAAGCAAGCAGACAAAGGTGAAAAAACTGCACAACGTCTTTTACGTTTAACAAAAGAACCTTCGGGATTTTTATCTACGATTCAAATAGGCATTACTTTAGCCGGATTTTTAGGTAGTGCCTTTGCAGCAGATAACTTTTCTAAATATTTAACCAATTGGATTTATTATGATTTAGGATTAACTGCTTTATCAATCAATGTTTTAGATACGATTTCAGTTATTATTATTACTTTGATTTTGTCTTATTTTACCTTGGTTTTTGGTGAGCTGGTTCCTAAAAGAATTGCGATGCAAAAACCATATGAAGTTTCAAAACTTTCTTGTGGTGTTGTTCTTGGAGTAGCAAAGGTTGTGAAACCTATTGTTTCATTTCTTTCATTATCTACGAATGCAATTTTAAAATTACTTCATCTTAAAACTGAAGCGAATGAAGAATCCGTTACTGAGGAAGATATTTTAACAATGATTGAATTAGGTGAAAAACGTGGTATTTTAGATGAAGATGAAAGTGAATGGTTACAAAATATATTTGATTTTGATGATACTTGTATCCGTGAAATTATGACACATAGTGTTGATGTTATGACTTTATCAATAGAAGCAAATGATGATGAGATCATTCAAATCATCAAAGAAACTGGTTTATCAAGATATCCAGTTTATGAAAATGATGAAGATAACATTATTGGTATTTTACATGTAAGAGATTATCTGTTAAATTTACAAACAAAAGAAAAAACTCTTAAAGAGCTTTTAACTTCACCTTATTTTGTTCCTGAAACAATTAGTGCAGATGATTTATTTGCTGATATGCAAGATAAAAATGTTCATTTTTCAATTGCGATTGATGAATTTGGTAAAATGAGCGGAATCATTACATTAGAGGATCTTGTTGAAGAAATATTTGGGAATATTTATGATGAACATGATATGCATGAACAATCTCTTATTCAACAAATAAATAATTGTCAATGGAAAGTGAAAGGTCATATTCTTATAGATGATTTAGTAGAAGAACTGGGTATTAACATTTCATTTAATGATGATTATGATACTTTAGGTGGATTTTTATATAGTTATTTGCGTACTATCCCTCAAGATGGTACGACCAAAACACTTGTTGTTGATGAATGGAGTTTTCAAATCACCAAGATTCAAAACAAACGTATTCAAGAAGTTATTATTACTAAAAAAGAAAGCAAGTCCCTTCGATAGTGAGGGGGCTTGCTATTTTTTAGCGTAGATTATCTGCGCTAAATTTTAAGTTAACATCACATGTGTTGCTTGGTTCTAAGCTATGAGATCCTACTGCAGTGAAATATACAGTTCCTTTTGAACAACTATGTTCTTCAGATAATACTGTTTTTCCTTCAGGAATACCAATCATATTAGATCTAGCCGTTTTTCCACTTGTAATGATTTCAGCAAAATTTCCTAAAGCTGCATCTCCATGTGTTTTATGAAATGTAGCAAAATATCCAGTTGTTGCTTTCTTGCTTCCATAGTATGTATCAAAACTGTGATATCCCCACGCTGGAATATCTTTATGTGTCACAGTTTGATACTGTGTACCAGGCACATAAACATAGGCAGAGACGCTAGCAAGACTTCCACATAAAATCATTAAACTCATTCCTAAAGCAACCATTTTCTTCTTTGTTTTCATATCATTACACCCCCTTCCCAATATAAAAATAATTGAAAATTAAGCATTTTTGTGTCGAAAAGGTGAAAAGTGCATGCATTTGGGATAAAAATGCACACACAAATGGTAAAATTTGTTATACAATAGAGTTACTCGCGATTTCTATAATTACGAATAAAAATTAATATGGGAGGTTGATATTATGAAAATTGCGGTTTGTGACGATGAAGAATACTACGTCAACAACATTTTAGAAAGAATAAGAAATTTTGGAGTAGAGGATATCCAACCAAATAAATTTGATGGTTTTACTGATCCTGAAGAATTTATGGAAAGCTTTAAATTTGTAAGATATGATTTAGTTTATCTAGATATTGAATTTAAAGAAAAGAACGGTATCGAAATGGCATATCAAATTAAAGATATTATGCCTGAATGTATTATTGTTTTTGTAAGTGGATATAGTGATTATATTCCTGAATCCTATTGGGTTGGTGCTGCTCAATTTATTACTAAGCCAATCAAAGATAGTTTATTTGAAAAAGAATTAAGACGTTCTGTTGATAGATATACGCAATTAAATCGTTGTGTAGTCTTTAATACAAGTGGAGGAACAAAGTATATTAAAACAGATGATATTGTTTATATTGAAACAAGTTATGATACTTATAAACTGTTTACGCCTAGAACACAATATTTTGGTAATAGTAAATCAATAAAACAAACTAAAAAGGATTTATTGAATTATAATTTTTACCAACTTAATAGAAGTATTATCATTAACTTTAAGCATGTTGATACATTTACTTATGAAGATATCACAATGACAAATAAGCATGAATTACATATTACTAAGAAAAAGAGAAAAGATTTCAAGGTAAAATATCGTGAATTTATCAATAAGGAGCTTTAAGAATGGATTCGATTATTAATTTTATAATTAATTGTATTTTATCAGTCATAGACTTATATCTGATTAATTTTCTTATAATTAACATCAGTCATAAAAAAAATAAAGATGAAAAATATTTAAAAATAAATCCAATAAATTGCCTATGTCTAGTAATTCTAATATTTATAAATATTGTATCACCTGGTTTCTTTTATACAATTTTAATTACCTTTCTAATACTGATTGTCCAATTAAAAACATATCACTTAAATTTTAAAACGAATTTTAAAGC
>NZ_SMCQ01000001.1:0-245572 GCF_004343035.1 Longibaculum muris | reverse complement strand
AGATGCACTGATCCATACTGGTAATGTTTCGATTGATAGTGTCATTGATGATAAGCTATCTTTGGCAAAGGAAAAGAATATCATCTATGAAGAAAACGCCAAGAATATGTACTATGGTGATATTGAGATTAATGAATTAGCTTTATTGATTGGTTTGGCATTAGATAACGCTATTGAAGCATGTGAGAAAGTCGAAGAAAATCGTTATATTTACTTTGAAGCTAGAAACAAGAAAGATTACCTAGTTATTCATATCACCAATTCAATCATTCCTCATACAAAGCCACGCTTTTATAAAACAAGTAAATTGGTCGATAAAATGAATCATGGCTTTGGTGTTGAGGAGATTAAGGATATTGTGAAGCGATATGATGGTGATATACAGTATGACACAAAAGAAGATAGAGTTGTTTTAAGAATTATATTAAAGACAAAAAAAGATTGAGTGATATCAATGCTCAATCTTTTTATTGATCTAAAAATTTATTAAATGCTTTTTTGAAGTCTTTATATCGTTTTTTGGATACTTTAATTTTACTACCATTACTCATAATAACTTTTGGATACTGAATTTCTTTGATATGTGATAAATTAATTAAATGACTTCTTTGTATTCTGAAAAAATAAAATTCTTCTAAATCTTTTTTTATTGTTTGAATTGATTTGGAATTTCCATAATAATTTCCACGAGTTGAATATAGTTTGTAATATTTATAAGATGTTTCTAAGGATATAATTTCAGTTGTTTTGAAAATAAGATTTCCATTGGATGTTGGAAACATATATGACTTAGTAAAAGAGCGATAGGTTTTGATTGCTCTTTGTATTTCTTCTATAAATAATTTTGATTCAATAGGTTTCTTTATAAATTGAAATGCATTGACTATAAATGATTGATTAACATAACTCATATGACTTGTTACAAAGATAATCATACAATTTGGTTTAATATCATGAACATATTGAGCTATGTCAATTCCATTACTATCAGCTAGTTCTATATCTAAATAGATTAAATCATATTTCTTTTTAGTAAATGATTTTATTAAATCTTTTCCACTTGTGAATGTGTCAATGTCTAATGGAATATCTTTAAAAGTTTGTGTAAAATTGTCTAAACGTGTTGATATGTCTTGGACATAAAATTCTTCATCATCGCAAATGGCTATATTCATAAATTTCTCTCTCCTTCTTATTTTTTCTTTTCTATGTATTTTAAAAATTTATCGTACAACAAATGATTTTTAACAAGTGTTCCCCTGCTTGTTGGAAAAACTTCCCTTGATTTTAAAATGACATTTCGGTCAGTTAAAAAATCGATACATTTCATATTGACTAGTACACTTTGATTGACTTGCATAAACCATCTTGATTTTAATGCTGTACGTAAGCGGTATCTGTTTTTAACATGTGTCATAAAATGTTCATCATTAACTGTGACAATTTCTAAATCGTTATAGTATGTTTCAAAGTATTTGATTTCATCAACTGAAAATATGCGCTTACGGCCTATATCTCGAATTGGCACTACAAATTTAATGTTTTGATCTAAATACCAATTCATAAGATAGTCAAAGACATCTTTGAATACTTCTGTCTTGATTGGCTTTAGTAGATATTCTCTTGCTCGTACTTGAAATGCTTCAGGTACTCGTCGATATTGATCACTAACAAAGACAACTTGACATGCTGGATTGCGTTTTTTTAATCTTTTTGCTGCCTCTATTCCATGATTGTTTTCTACTCTCATTTCAATAAAAGCAAATTGATAAGAGTGCTCCTTAACACTATCGATGAATTCATCAACTGAAGAATATGTATAAACATATAATTCAATTTCTTCTTCATGAAAACATTCTATAATCTTCTTTTTAATCAGATTAAGATAACCAACTTGATCATCACAAATCGCTATGTTCATATTAACCCCTTCCCTTCTTTTTGTAAAATGAACTTTTACGGTATATTTTCCGCATACATTATTTTACATAAATTCCCATAATTCGTCATGTCACTTTTAAGACAATTACAGGCACTTTTTACCACCCTATTGTGTTTTTGATAAATTT
This sequence comes from Longibaculum muris, assembly GCF_004343035.1. Lineage (GTDB taxonomy): Bacteria > Bacillota_I > Bacilli_A > Erysipelotrichales > Coprobacillaceae > Longibaculum > Longibaculum muris. The sequence goes on along the minus strand of NZ_SMCQ01000001.1, from coordinate 243,503 downwards.
TATTTGCAAATCGCAAGAAGTTTCCCTAATGCAATTTTTATTAGTGTATAATATCTAAAAGGATGGTGAAAGAATTATGAGTATCGGTGAAAGATTAAGAACTTTAAGAAAAGAAGCAGGCTTATCTCAGAAACAGGTTGCTGAAACTTTGAAAATGTCTAAACCTATTGTTTCACAATATGAATCTAATCAAAGAACACCTTCTTTAGGTAAATTGATTCGTTTTTCTCGTTTTTATAACGCATCATTGGATTATATTTGTGAAAACGTTAATGAAAAAGGCGAGCTTATGGGTGATGTTAAAGGGTTAATGAAGAAAACAAAAAAATAAATTGTAACAGGTTCTGCTTGTTACAATTTTTATTTACCTAAAAGTTGACGAATTTGAAAATGATTCATGATAAAACACGTTTTTTTATTTTTTAGCTTTTCTATTTCACTTGAAATGCATATAATGAGATTGTCTTGAGAGACAAACTTAATAGCAATACATACACTCTTATATAAAAGAACTAAGAAAATGAACTAAAAAAAATTTAAAATTAAGAAAGGGATTTTTCTCATCAGCAGCGTGTTGTTATTGAGTCAGCTATTTATCTTTACGACTTAGCCTAAAAGAACCTGGCTTCTTGTGAAGATCAATATGAAACCAAAACTGAATCGATTCATTTGTCAATTGACAAGAAATACTGGATAATAGATAAGGGTTATCCAGTATTTTTCTTTTTGTTACAAAAAAGTTAGGAGAAAGTGGCTCACTTTCTCCTATATAAATAGAACATAACAATACCGCACAATAATCTCTTATTGCATTAATAATATAACATATTTTCCTGTATTTGGGAATAGTAAATTTAATTTTTTTACAAAAAAAAAAGAGGTTTCCCTCTTAAAATGAATATTATCAAATAATATGTTTTTTATATCTTCATCCAAATAGCTAAACTTTCCAATTTCCCAATATTTTCAAATTATAGTTTTTCTGGATAGACTCCTTTTTCTACTAATAACTGTATGTTTTCTTTTACAAATTCTTTATCTTCTTTGTATGTAACACCAAACCATTCATCATGCGATTTTAAGACTTCTACAGAGACTTTTCCTTGTTGAAGTAAATTACCTATAATAGTTGGTAAAAGATACTCAGATTTCAAATTTGAGGCTTCTAGAGCATTTAAGAATTCATCAAAGCCTTTTTCAAGAATATCAAAGAACTCAGGATATAGTCCCCACATATTCATTGAAACAGCTGAATCTAAATTAATTTCTTTACCTTCTACAATAGCTTTCCCATCAATACGTTCAATATTATGTGTTTCAACAATATCTACTAGCTTGTTATCTTCACTGACTTGGCAAATTCCTCTTGTTACTCCACCGTTATCACTTAAAGTATTCTTTAATACAAAACCTACCATACAAATTGGTAAAACATCACTTTGATGTTCTTGGGTTAAATACTTATAAGCTTCTATATAAGCTTCTTTACCATAATAATCATCAGCGTTAATAACTAAAAATGGTTCATTAATTAAGTTCTTACATGCTAAGATGGCTTGTCCTGTTCCCCAAGGCTTACTACGATCTTTAAATCTTTCTTGATAAACTTCAGGAATGTCATCTAATTCCTGGAATGCATATTCTACATGTACTTTCTTTTTGATTCTTTGACCAATAATTTCATCAAAGTCTTTTTCTAAATCTTTTCTAATGACAAAAACAATTTTATTAAACCCTGCTTCTAACGCATCATAGATAGAATAATCCATAATGATTTCACCATTTGGTCCCACTGGTTCTAATTGCTTAATTCCACCGCCAAAGCGGCTTCCTATCCCCGCTGCCATTACAACTAATGTTACATCTTTCAATACTTTCAACTCCTTTTTTATCCATTATAGCAAGACTTTGTCTATAAAACAATGAAATAAGAATTGTTTATCACAAAAACACAAAATATTCTCTTATTCTTTGTTAGTTATTTTTTTCACCTTTTAAAACTTTTTGAATGTATAACTTATTTTCTTGAACACTTTTCTCATTTGGAATCATATAATAGAGTTTACTTTGCGGCATATATGCCCCACCAGTTAATTTTTGACCATGACCTGACATTTGCTTATGAACAATATTCCAGCTACTCATATCACTTAATTGCATTTGAATTAAGCTTGTTATTTCATCAGCAGACATATTTGTTTCAAAACATCCCTCAATCGAATCAAGAACACTTGTATAATTCGTAAGAATAACTGGTGACATCATTTTCTTTAACATTCCTGTTAAAACACGCTGTTGATTAGCTACACGTCCATTATCTCCTCCTGTAACCGTATAACGCGCTCTTGCAAAATATAATGCCTGATCTCCATTCAATTGATTTATTCCCTTAACATAATGATATTGGCCAATTGTAAAATCTTCAATTGATTCGACTTCAATTCCTCCTAATGCATCAACCATCTCAATAAGAGAAGTAAAATTAACTCTCGCATAATAATTGATATCAATATCCATAAAGTTTTCAACTGTTTTAACAGTATTCTCTATGCCAGCTAATCCAGAATGAGTAAGCTTATCTTTTTTACCTTTATTCGCTAAAGTTACATAATAATCTCTAGGAATACTTGTCATTAATATTTGTTTAGTCACAGGATTAATTGTTACTATCATGTTCACATCGCTTCTTGAAACAGTTGAAACATTTCCAAACGTATCAATTCCACTGATGTAAATAACAAATGGCTTATTTGTAACATCAACATTTTTAGAAAAGTCTTCAATTTTTTTATCAATTGAACATGACCAAATAACTTTTGTTTCTTCTGTAAAATGAGGATAATTTTCTTCTATAATTGTACGATAAGCCTCATTTATAAAAATACCATCACATTTCTTTTGATAAAGATAATTTGCTGATTGATGAAAATCATTAATTTCTTCGCTTTGAAAATCTTTACTATTTTCTTTTAAAAAAGTTAATGCTTTTGTAAAGTATTGAATATCTTCTTTCACATTCATAGCAATTTTTTTATTTTTCATATCTTTAATAGAATTCAAATGACTATCTTTTAATACAATAAGTGAATATGTATATGTATCTTTATCTGCGCTTGTAATACTCTCTAGTGTCTTATTTCCTTTATTAAGATATATTCCGCCAATTAACATGATAATACTTAAAACAACACATATGACTTTACTGACAATAACTCTTACTGACTTTTCATTATCTGTTTTCATCATAAAGAATAAGCTAACATTAATACATAAAATAATAATAATGACTATACTCGCATATAGTACTGGTAGTACTCCTAATAAAAGTAGTGAAATAATTAAATATAAACTTATTCCTAATAACAAACCACTTATAACAAACTTATGTGTCACTTTATTTAGTATGTTTTTTAATACTTGCATAATCTCCCCTTCTTTCTAAATCAAGTTTAACATCATGTTGTATATAACTTGTATACGAAAAGAGCATTCTCATTAGAAATGCTCTTTCCATCAAAGTTATTCTTTTATTGTAATTTTTTCACCATTCATCATCTTCTTAATTAAAGAACTACAATAAGATACACTTTCATCATTTGGAATCATATAATATAGCTTATTGTTAGGCATATATGCCCCACCAGTCATTGATGTTCCACGTCCACTTAATTGAATTTGATGGATATCCCATGAAGCCATATCATCTAATTGCATTTGAATTAATGAAGTAATTTCGCTTGATGACATATTTGTTTCAAATGATCCAGCGATAGAATTTAAAATACTATTGTAATTTGTAATAATCTTTGGTGACATTGCTTTCTTTAACATAGCGGTTAAAACACGTTGTTGATTTTTAACACGATCATTATCACCATTAGCTAATCCATAACGTTCTCTTACGAATCCTAAGGCTTGTTGACCATTTAGATTATTATTTCCTTTAACAATATGATATTTTCCATGTCTTGTTGTAAAGGCAACTGGTGAATCAACAGTAATACCACCTAATGCATCAACCATTGTGACTAATGATGTGAAATTAACTCTTGCATAATAATTGACATCAATATTTAAGAAATTTTCAATTGTTTTAACAGAATTTTCAACACCAGCTAAACCTGCATGTGTTAATTTATCTTTTTTACCTTTATTTGCTAATGTTACATAATAATCTCTAGGAATACTTGTCATTAAAATTTGTTTTGTTTTCGGATTAACAGTAACTAGCATATTAACATCTGATCTTGAAACTGTAGAAACTGGTCCTGATGTATCAATTCCACTAATATAAATTGTAAATAAACTTTCAGTAACATCAACATTTTTAGAAATATCTTTGATTTCTTGTGTGATATCATAATGCCAAATTTCTTTTGTTTCACTTTCGAAATTTTCATGATTTGCTTCAAACACTGCATAATATGATTGATTAACTAATATTGCAGGTGTTTTTCCACTATATAAATCATTTGCTAATTTATCAAAATCTTTAACATCATTTGTTTTAATTGAAGACTCTGCTTTATTTAATTCAGTGATGGCTTTTTTCATGTTTTCTTCATCAACAGCATTATTAACTTCAATTGTTTGATTCTTTAAATCAGATAATTCATCATATTTACTATCTTTTAAAGTAACAACAACCATTCTTGTTGTTTGAGTATTAGCTCCAGAAATTTTATCTAATACTGAATTACCTTTAGCAATATATAATGAACCCATTAAAAGTACAACACTTAATAATAAACTAACAACTTTTCCTACAATATTTTTTACTGATTTTTCGTTTTCGGAAGGTTTCATTAAGAAAAATGTCCCAACACATAACAATAAAACCACTGCAATAATTATCAAAGTATATTTCATTGGTAATGCGCCTAGTTTAAAAAATAATGCTACAAGTACTAATGAAGCTATAATTTGAATTGCAATAATTACTTTCCAAGATGTAATTTTTTGAATAATACTATCTGTATTACTAGCTTTTTTAGCCATTTTATCCCTCTTTTCTTTAATCGTTACAATATTAGCATATTCATGTGTACTTTTCAAGAATTTGTCAATTTTCCCTAATATTTCGTAGGTTTTATTTATTTATTTATTTAATTGCTTCTTTTTAACTAAAAATGATGAGTGTATATATATCTAGTGTTGTGTTCACAGAAGAACGTCTTAATATTTCACTTAAACTCTTTATATCTACGTTACACTGTACACATCTTGTTGCAAAGGTATGTCTCAAAATATGAAAATTGTAATCTTTAATATGAAAGTAATTTAAAATTCTTTTAAAATAATATTGATATATTCTCGGAGTTAAATAATGTTCTGTTCCTGTTAAAATATATCCATGTGCCTTTTGAAACAGAATGAGATATTGATATAAATTTTGATTAATAAGAATTTTACGAATTAAATTTTCAATTTTAGGCATGTCTATTTCTGTATAACTTTTCCTTTTTTCATTAATTCTTTGTACTGATTCGTTGATAATAATCTTCTCATCATGTAAAAGAATATCTCTGCATTTTAATACATAAATCTCTCCTAGTCTTATTCCTGTATATAAACATATAAATAAACCAATATTTTTATAACTCATATTGTGACATATAAATGTTTCTAAATTGTTAAGATCTTTCCAATCTAAAATAATAATTTTCTTTTTTGTAACTATAACAGATGGGATGGCATTTAATGCAAATATAGAATACCTTAGTATTTTCCCATAATATAGAATGCTTTTTAAAACAACAACAATGTCTTGCAATGATTTTCTTGATATATTCTGCGTTATACCCTCAATAAAATCTAACACATCAGTAATTTCAAGATTTGATACATTGTACTTACCTAAATATAGGTTAATATATTTGTTGATTATTCTTTGATACTAAATTAAAGATGTTTTTTTATTTTCCCTGTATCTTGATCAAATATAATAATAGTTATTTATGTAAAATCTTGCCAAAAATAACAGTTGAATATTCATAAATTATATTCTCTCTTGTGAAGAACAATATTAATAAATATACACCAAAAAATACTATAAATGTAATTACTAATCTAACAAATATATTAATAAATGAAAAACAATTTATTAATACATAGTAACAAAACATAGTTATTATTAATGAAATAAAAATTTTAATAATATCTTTTTTTATAGAGATATGTTTTAATTCATTTCGTAATACAATCAAATGAACACTAACTACAACCATTTCAGCAACCAGTGTTCCAATTGCTGCACCAATTGCACCATATGTAGGTATCAATAAAATGTTTATAATTAAATCAACTAGTCCTCCCATAATTGCACCTAAGACTGTATAAGTTTCTTTTCCTAAAGGAATAAGCAATTGCCAAGCCGTTACACTACCTATTCCAATGAATATAATAGAAGGTATTATAGCTCTCATAACAGGAATAGCTTGCTCATATCCATTTCCTGCTAAAAATATAATTAATGAGTCTGCTTCAAAATAAAAATATGTTGCAAGCGGGATAGCTATTAAAAAAATGAATTCAAATGATTTTTTTATCATTTCATAAAATTTTTCTTTAAAATTGTTAGTTAAATAATATGAGATTCTAGGCATTAATACAGAACCTAATGCTGTTACAACACTCACTAGGATATTTTTTAATTTAATTGCAGCATTGTAATAACCAACTTGTATGTCTCCTGAAATAAACCCTAACATAACTGTATCTAAATTAGTATAAATCATTGTTGCTGCAGAATACAAAAATAAAAAAATAATTGGTTTTATATGTTTTTTTATACAATAATTTCCTATTTTTTTTAAAGTAATATACTTTGGTAATTTTATAATATTCAATATATTTGAGCCAACAGTTCCAAGAATTGTAATAGCTCCATAAATTATATAATCACTTTTATCATGAACAAATAAAAACATAAGTAAAATTGAAAGAACCTTGAATGCTATATTTCTAAAAGTAATATAATCATATTGTTCAATAGATTGATAAAACCACTCTATCCCAGCAACGCTTAACAAAATACTGATAGAATTAATCCATAACAAAGTAGAATTATTAGAGAACTCTGGAACAACAAACATCATAATTATAAAAACAATATAAGAAATAATCATACATATAAAATTTATGAATAATAATTCATGAACTGTTCTAGATAAATTTGTCTTATCATCTCTAACTTGAGCACAGACTTTTACACCATATGTAGGGATTCCTAATGAAGCAAATAAACTAAAATAATTAATTACAGATGCAGCAAAAGCTATTTTTCCATTTCCTACAGCCAAAAGTACTCTCGATACATATGGAAAAGTTATCATTGGAAATATAAAAGATGACATTCGTAAAATCATATTCATAATAAAATTATATTTAACAGAATGTATTTTAAATGAATTGCTCATATATAAATTTCTCCTTCCAGAACTATTTCAAATTCTTCCTTTGCTCTTTTAATATACGTATTAAAATCTATTATTGTCTCATTATTAATTATGAATATTCTTTTTATCAGTAAAATTATATGTATATAATAATATTCTCCCACAAATTAGATTTGTTCCTAATTATTACATTTAATCAGTAATATTTTTTATATCAAAGTAATTATCTTTTTATGTTTATAAAAAAGAATTTATAGATATTAAAATTGATTTGTGCTAGCCTTAATATAATAGGCGATGTGTTACAATATGTTTTGTAATAATACATAATAGCATTGAAATCTAATTCCCTTGATTCCATAATAGATATTGTTTTTTTTGTCGTTTGTGCATGATTATGGATTACTATTTGTTCATTACAAAAATAAACAGCATATCCTTTTTTTTCCATTCTACGACTTAAAATCATTTCTTCTCCATATAGAAATGTGTATTCATCAAACATATCTATTTCAAAAAATGCCTTAGAACGAATAAACATAAAACAACCTGAAATCCAATCACATTTCCCACTTGATGCATTTTTCACAATATCATTACAATGTTTTACTAAAAATTGTGATTTCTTTTTGGCTGGTAGAAATGCTGCAACCCAACGTAGCCAATAATAAACAATTAATCTTTTATAGGCAGAACTCCACTTTTGAGGAGATTGTTGAATACCAGAGGGAGTGATGACTTGAGGACCAATAACACCAACATCTTCATTAGAAATAAATATATCTTCTATTAAATTTAAATTTATACAATCAATTTCTAAGTCATTGTTACTTATAATTAAATATGGATCATTCCATATTTTTTTTGCAATTTTCGCACCTAAATTATTTCCTCTAGCATAGCCTAGATTTTCCCCAGAATGACAATAGCAAATGCTGCATTTGTCATTTTGAAAAAAATATACTTCCTTCTCAGCTATTTTCTCGCTATAATTTTTATTTTGACCAAAACAATTTGTTAAAAGTTCTATATCCTTATTTTTATCACCATTCTGAATAATTATTATATGTAAAAAGATTTCTGGATTTATTGCTTTTAAAAATTTTTTAATATATGAAATTGTTACAGAAATAGTATTATAATCGACTACAATAAGTGAAAACATTATTTAATCCATCCCTTTCGTTAAATAAAACTGCAATAATTATTTACAGTCCTTATTTAATATAAAATATTTTTTTCGACAATTAATAATATGAATTAATAAAATGGGTCTATAATATTTTAAAGACAATCTTATATTTTCTTTAAATAAAGCATTTCTTGCATACCTGTACGTACTATCCTTTTTTACCTTAAATATATATAATATTCCTTTAATAAAATTATAATCTTTTGATAAATAAAATTTTTTTATTGAAGAGTAATCCATATTTAAAAAAATTGGAAATATATTTCTTATTACTTTAGAATCTTTTTCATTAGATAAAAACTGTAAAATCTTTTTGAAATATAATGAATTAATTTTTAATTCATTGTTGTTAAATTTTGAAACAAGTGATGTTCCTTCTATTTGTTGAACATAGTAATAACCACAATTTTTAATTCCAGAAATAGTTGAACATACATCTAAATAATCTAACACAAAAATTCCGTCTTCTCTTATTGAAATATCTTTTCTAAAACGTATTTTTTTATCTTGCAATAATGTTCGCTTATATAATTTATTTATAGGTCCAAAAAGAATCCTTTTTGTTATACTATCTAAGTAATACTTATCTAAATAATTTTCTTTTGAAATCATTTCAAATTGTATTCCTGAAATCTGTTCTTTTAATCCATCATTTAATATATATGTAAAGCCACCAACAATCAAATCAGGATTATCCTTGGCACCTTTAACAAATTCGTTAATATAATTATGCTCAATAAAATCATCACTATCAATAAACATTATATAGTCACCTGTTGCTTCATTTATTCCTACATTTCTCGTATCACTAACACCTGTATTTTCTTTATTAATATACACAATGTTAGTTGTATTTTCCATTATCAAATTAATAACAGCATCAGTATTGTCAGTTGATCCATCATTAATTAAAATAATTTCAATATTTTGATATGTTTGATTTAATATACTCTCTACACATTTTTTTATATATTTTTCGCAATTATAACACGGAATAATTATAGTGATTTTCAACATTACTCTTCTCCCTCAATCTTGCTAATTATTTCATCAATATTTTCTTCATTAACTTGCATATTCAAATAATCCATTTTATCTATTATTTGAGTAAAGGAAAGAGTTGATAAATCTAACTTACTTATCTTTGCTTGGATTGTGTTATTAAATCTATATTTAATAACCTTTGCAGGAACACCTCCAACAATTGCAAATGGAGGAACATCTTTTGTAACAACAGATTTTGCTCCTATTATACTTCCTCTTCCCACAGTAACACCAGACATAATAACAGCACCATACCCAATCCATACATCATCTTCTACAATAATAGGACCTCTTACTATAGATTCATTCTTATTATGTCCATATTTATTTTGAAACGGATAGGTAGAGAGTGTGTGATAGTTATGTTCTCCACCTAATATAAAAATTGTTTCTGGTGCAATTGAACAATAGTTTCCAATAATAAGCATTTCATTCTCATTTCCAAAATGTTTAACATTTAATTTTCCATACGTACCATTTCCTACTTTGACTTTGTTTAAATCAAATGCATTCATAGCAATTGTGAAATTATGTTTATTACGCTTTCTCCATTTAATTTTAAAAATTCTATATTTTAAATATAATAAAATATCAGATTTATTGATGATTTTATGAATAGTTCCTTTAGATATCATAATTACAATTCCTTTCTACACTACATCATATAAGTTTTAAACAGTATAATTATAAGCTATTTAATCTTATTTTCAAATACATCTTCGTTATCACAAAAAATTGTTTTGGCGGTATTTTTCCACTTTATTTTCCCGTTTGATATCTTTAAATCATTTTTGAATATGGCTGCAATAGAAAAAATTAAATATTTTAATAATGATACAAACAAATATAAATACTTATATATATAATAGTATATATAATTATGATATTTTTTTACAAAATTTAAATTTGATCGAGTAACATAAGTTACTTTTTTACTGTTTATAACTTTACTCTCACTAAAACCACCAATATGAATTAATTCACTAGATCCTAAATAAAATGTTTTCTGGTTTAATTTTTTTAAAAAAATCATACAAAATTCTGTATCTTCCCCATACATAAATATATCTGATGGATATCCTTGAATTTTATTTACATCTTCATATCTACAAAAATGAGCTGCTCCATAAGTCCAATCAACATATCTATTTTGTTTGTTTTTATATTGAGCTTGAGCAAATTTCATTTTTATTTTACTTGGTACAAGATGATATATTTGTAAATCATCAAAAATAAGTTTACTGATTGATGGAAAATTTCCAGTACTGACTTGATATTTTTTATCTCTATAAACTAAACATGGACTCACAATACCTACATAACTTTTATTTTGTAAAATATTAATCATAGGTGAAACAATATCTTCAATAAAAATCACATCAGGATTAACATAAAATATATAATCACCTTTGGCATATTTTAAAGCAATATTGTTTGCCTTACTAAAACCATAATTAGTAGAACTTTCAATTAATTCTACATTTTCACTAAAGTTTTCTTTAATTATCTTACATGTATTATCTGAAGAATTATTATCAACAACAATAATTTGATTATCATATTTATTTTCAAATTTAAGCAATGAATTTAAGCATTCTTCTATAATTTCTTGATTATTCCAGGTAACAACTAAGTATGAAATCTTAATTCTATTATCCATTTTTATTTTCCTCCTTAAAATGTTCATTACTTAACAAAAAAGCACAATATAGACATGCATAAATACCAGAAGTACTCATAAATAAAATATGTCCAGCAACAAAAGAGAAACACAATAATAAAATAAAACCTATGATTAAAGAAAAAGACTTATCTTTAACAAACATATATGTACTTTTCTTAAATATCCATTGAATAAACCAAATAAGTATTAATACTCCAATTAATCCAATATAAAAGAAAATATCAAAAAAATCCATTTCTACTAAGAAATTAGAAATAAATCCATTCCCAATTAGAATATTTAAAATATAATATGGACTATTTATTAGCTGTTTGGTTGCATCATTTACATAATAAATACGCCCACTTGTAATAGTTGCTAAAATACTACCATTATAGTTTGTAATTAAACTAGTTTGACGAGAAAGAAACCCAAAAATAGGTTTTGATAAAAAATAAAAACAAATAACTAAAATAAAAAGCATAGTTAAACTTATTAAAAATTTTCTTTTAAAATCGATGTTTTTAAATTTATAAATTATATCTAAAATATATTTTTTCTTTGTAAAAATAAAATTTATACATAATACAATTATTGCTATAAAAGCTACTAACATACTCGTCTTAGAACTCATAATAATAATACAAAATAGTATTCCTATAAATTTTAAAAAGGAAATTATAGAGTAATCATTACATAATTTATATAAAGAATAAAACAGCAATATAATCAATATTGCACTTAATTCATTTTGAGAAAAATAAAATCCTTTATATCCAATATTACCAGAATAAATAGTATTTCCTAATCCAAAAATATAAGGAATAAAAATACAAATTATTATAAAGATAACATTATTACTAAAAATACGATCTAATAATTCTCTATTTATAATTTGATTTTTTAAACAACTATATAATATATACATAAATATAATATTAAAAATTAATTTAAATGGATAGCTATAACTTATCAAATGACTTTGTAATAAAAAAAGATTTATTAATATTGATAAAAAAATATATATAATAAAAAATAAAACATATTTACTTCCTGAAATTATTTTTAAAATGTCTCCTTTTTTAGCTAAAAGAAATATTAAATAAACAATTAAAAGCATCTTATATAATGAACCAATAGAAAACATATCATTTTTTATAAATATTCCATTTAATGAATCAATAAATGGAAGGATAGAAAACAAAATAAGAATAATTTGTTTAAATTTATCTTTTTCTTTCATATAAATCATTTATAAAAAATCTCCTTTAAATATTTATTTAAATTGTCTGGATAATATTCAGTACTTTTTGAAAGGGCATTATCTGCTATATATTTTTTTTCATATATATTAAGATTGATAATATGCTCAATATTTTTAGTTAAACTGTTTATATCATTTTTTTTGTAAATAAATCCGTCATATTTATCAGTTATATATTTCGATGGTGCAGCCATTCCATTAACTAGAACAATTGCTCCAGAAGACATTGCCTCTAATGGTATTAACCCCAAACTTTCACCTTCACGTTTAGATGGAAAAATTAAACATTCTATAATATTATATATTTTATTTAAGTTCTCTTGGGATAATAATGGTAAAAAAACAATTTTGTCATATATTTCTAGTTTTTTTGTTAAATCAATAAGTTTTTGATATTCATTTCCTGAACCAGCGATAAGACCCATAATATTATTATTATTTTCTAATATCTTTTTCAATGCATAACAATATATATCCCATCCTTTATCTTTAGTAATTCTCCCAACATATGCAACATATTTTTTGTTTACAGATAAATGGAATTCATCAAAAATTTCATTATATAAATTATCATCAATCTTATAAAAAATGTTAGGATTCACACCACCCGATGAATAAATGTAAATAATATTTTGATCAAGATTGTATTTTGAAACAACATAATCTTTGAAATATAAAGAAGGTACAATAATTTTATTACTAATTTTTAAAATTTTTTTTGTAAACATATGAAATAGCTGATGCTTTTTGTTTTCTGGCACCACATCACTACCATGAACATTAGTATAAATCACCAAATTACGTTTGAAAATATGAGCAACAATGACAGGTATACTACTTATCGATGCATAATGAATATATATCACATCATATTTTTGAAATAAAATTTTAAATATTGTACCTAAAATGAATTTCATATAATTATAAACTTTTTCTAGTTTTAAATCTTTTTTTTTCATAATTGATAATTCAAAATCAACATTAATTGAAGGAAGTTGATCACAGAAATTTTTAACAAAAGTCCCATAAAAAGGATGACTCTTATCAGGATACATGTTTGAAACAACTAATATTTTCATAATATTCTATTAACCTCCTACAATAATTCTTTCTCCAAATCTTCTAAGAATTTTAAATTGTTTGATTTAAATTCACAAAAATTCTTTTTTTTAATAGCAATTAATGCCTCTTCTAATTTTTTTATATCAGTAATACCATAAATATAATTTTGAGAAGTAAAAACTTCTAAAATTTGTAATTGGTGATCATCAACATGTTCATTATATTTACATAGTCTGGGTATTGCAATTACTTTTTTATGAGATTTTAAAGCAGTGATAATTGCTCCTGTCCCTGCATGTGTAATAACTAAAGAAGATTGATTCATTATTTGATTAAACTCATTTTGATTTAAAAAATTTTTATATTCATATAATTTAGGAGAATAAGTACTAGCTCCTATTTGAGCAAATACTTTTTCTTGAATAACATTTTTCTCTATCAAATAATCAATTTCTTTTAAAATCCTATTAAATTGAAATTTCTGTGAACCTAATGTAACAAAAATCATAATAACCTCCTAATTTAATATATATATCCAATAAATCTTGCTTTTGGATATATATCTATCATTGACTCCCATTGGACATAAAAAACATCAGCAAATTTATATAATAGTTTACCACTTAAAGTAGGAGAATTAACTTTTGCGAAAGATTCTATATATATCAATTTTTTTCTATTTATTTTTGCAATTAAACAAATAGGTATCATAGATAATACACCTGTACATATGACAATATCAGGTTTTTCTTTATAATAAATATAAATAGATTTCAATAAATTAATCAATAAATTTATAATTAACATCAATTCATTTCTATTTGTTTGTCTCAGGTAATATGTCTTTATATTTTTGGTATTAACATCATACTTTGCTTTTTCAGTGATAATAAAAGAATTGTTTTTTTTCATTAAAGGATATAACATCATCAATTGTTCGAAATGACCACCAGAAGAAGCAGCAAAACAAATTTTTTTCATATATTAATCCTTCCTGTATAAATCTCTACTATATACTTTATCAATAACATCATTTAATTCATCATCCATTCTATTAACAACTATTACATCGCTCATTTCTTTAAATTTTTCGAAATCATTCACTATTTTATATTTAAAGAATGTTTCTTTTTTTAAAGTAGGTTCATAAATAATTATGTCTATTCCTTCCGCTCTAATATTTTTCATAACATCTTGGATAGCACTAGCTCTAAAATTATCTGATCCCATTTTCATAGTTAATCTATATATCCCAACAACACTAGGTTTTTTTTCAATAATCATATCAGAAATATGTTTTTTTCTAGTTTCATTACTTGATACAATTGCACTTATCAAATTTTCAGGTACATCTTTATAATTAGCTTTTAGTTGTTTAGTATCTTTAGGTAAACAATATCCACCATATCCAAATGATGGATTATTATAATGATTTCCTATTCTCGGATCTAAACCAATACCTTCAATAATTTGTTTAGTATTTAAATTCTTAATTTCACAATATGTATCCAATTCATTGAAATATGCAACTCTTAAAGCAAGATACGTATTAGCGAATAGTTTAATTGCTTCTGCTTCTGTAGAATTAGTAAGTAATATTGGTATTTCTTGTTTGAAAGCTGCATCTTTTAATAAATTTGCAAATACTCTTGCTCTATTACTTTGCTCTCCAACTACAATTCTTGAAGGATAAAGATTATCATACAAAGCTTTTCCTTCTCTTAAAAATTCAGGAGAAAATATGATACGATTGGTATTAAATTTTTTATTCACTAATTGAGTATATCCTACAGGAATAGTAGATTTAATAACTATTGTTGCATCATTATTATATTTAATAGCTTCTTTAATGACACTTTCAACAGCACTTGTATCAAATTGATTTGTAGTATCATCATAATTTGTTGGTGCTGCTACAACTATATAATCAGCGTTTGTATACGCAATCTCACTATCTAAAGTTGCTAATAAATTTAATTCTTTATCTTTTAAAAATTCCTCAATTTCTTTATCTTTAATTGGTGAAATATGATTGTTAATCATATCAACTTTTTCTTTAATAATATCTATAGCAATAACTTCATTATTTTGTGCTAATAATGTTGCTATACTTAATCCAACATATCCTGTTCCTGCTACTGTAATTTTCATATAAATATCCTTTCCTCAATGAATATATTTTGCTAAAGACATGCTATAAAGCACCTTTACCATAAAATACACTTTTAACTGTTTTATAAATAATAATCAAATCTAATCCTAAAGACCAATTGCGATAATAATAATCATCTAATTTACACCTATCTTCAAACCCTACATCACTACGCCCATTTGCTTGCCACATTCCTGTAATACCAGGTTTACATTCTATAACTGAATCATAATAAATATCCATGTCTTCCTTTTCTCTAGGTAAATATGGTCTCGGTCCAACCAAACTCATATCACCCTTTAATACATTCCAAAACTGTGGGAACTCATCTAGAGATGTTTTTCTTAAAAAATTTCCTACTTCAGTTATCCGTGGATCATTCACAATCTTTTTATTTTTTAAATATTCCTCTCTTATCGCTGGATCATTTTCCATTAATTCCTCTAAAACCACCTCCGCATTAGGGACCATTGATCTATATTTATATATGTATATTGGCTTTCCATGTAATCCAATTCTTTCTTGTTTAAAAAATATTGGATCAGTATCACCGTTTTTTTTATTTTTATGCGATACATATAATGTTAATGGTATTAATAATAAACATCCTGCAAGTCCAGCACAAATATCTACTAAACGCTTTATAATATTTTCTACAAAACCAAGTTTTCCTCGTGATGTGGATATTAATAGCTCACCATCAAAATCATTGATTTTTGAGTTAAAAGTCATTGTAAAATTCAACTCAGGCAATACTTTAATAATCTGTACTTTCCCAAATAATTTTTTAGATACAGTATCAATTTGTTCACGTGTTGCCTGTGGTATTGCAATAATAACTTGATCAATTTTTTCTTCTTTTAAAATACTATCTAAACTTTCAAAATTATAAACTCTAAATTTTTCATGATTTATTAATTCCAGAGCCTGTATCTCATTCTTAACTTTGATAAAACCAACAACTTCTGTTAAAGCAAATCTATTGTTATGTGAAATACTAGCAACTCTATATGCATCATTACCAGTCCCAATAATAAGTGTTCTTCTTGCAAGATATTGTCTCAAAACTATTCTTAACATTCTATTCAAAATAATAGAAATAACAAGCATTATAAAGCCTAATAACACTATCCTAAAATAGAATGATATTTTAGAATAATCAATAACAAGTATTAACAAACAAAATGCTAAAAATGATTTTGTATCATCTCGAATTTCATCCCAAACTAAAGTTGATTCAATCTTATAATGTTTAAAAATAAAAATAAGCCCAAACCAAAGGATTCCAATTTTCAAAACTAATTGATTAGAAATATCTAATATTGTACATGAAATATAGAAAATAATTAATTCCATAACAAATAATAATACAGCATAGATATTTTCCCTCATAATACTTGCTCCCTTCACATTCCCAACATTTATAACACATATTAAAATATTCGTCAATCATTGTCATGTTTTTTAATATTATAACATTTTACGTGATAAAAACAACATGAAACATATATAGCTTCATCAGCCATGTTATAATTATGTGGTATCCGTTTTTAAAAGTAAACTTAAAAAAACTTGATAAAAAACAGTCAAAATAGTAGAATATCTATATAAACCATATAAATATTCTATGTTCGTAAAAGTTTACAATAATGTACTAAGTTAGAATCTTTCAAATACATTAAAATTACTGTTTTATAGTATTTATTTTATAAAACATTTGTTATCTAATACTCTTCAAATAAACATATTATAATATTTTTTCTAGAATACAACTAATCAAATATTTAAAAAAACAGTTACTATATTAGATAAAAGTTAGTTATTTCAAAATTTTATTCATCAACTTTTAAAATATAGTCCTTTGGATATTTATTTTAACTCTAATCATTTCCCACAAAGTAATATTTATTAAAATAACGATTGAATATAATAATCTATTTTATCTTGCTATGCATTATTTATTATAAAAATTAAATTATTTTAGAATCTTGATCCAATATAATAAATAAAAAAAGACAGCACAATTTCTCATACTGTCATCATCTTAAGTAAATAATCCTAATTTTAGTAGACATCCTATTTTCATAAAATTATAAAATTACTTTTTTATTTCTTATAAAACGTATTGGAAACACTACCTGGAGCTTCTGCATTTTTGGGTAGAATTTTTATTTCTATTGCCTCTCCTCTTAATATAAGCCCTGTAGACCCACACATTGCATTATTTTTCGCCCAACCAGTCCATCCTTTTGATTGAATATGCATCCTATAATATATGTCATAGTAGTTTGCTACTTCTCCTGTCAATTCTACTTTTACAGCTTCAAGTTGTAAAGCCTTTCCATAGGTTCCACTAATGCAATTATTTTTTACATAATCCAGCCAACCCCTATCTTGAATATGTGATGAATAAGAAATATTCCCATTATACCCACTTTGAGATATCAATTTTGAAATATCAATTCTTACATTTTCAATACGTAATGCTTTACCAGTAGTACCACTGATCACCCCATCACTAACATAATATGAATCACCAATATCTTGAATATGTGTTCTATAACTTACAAGCGGTTGTTTATAATATACTGAATTTGATATGTTTCCTGATATTGGTAATCCCTTACCTACAAGCATGACTTGTATGGCTTCTGCTCTATAACATTCCCCAATAGTTCCGGCTATACTACCATTTTTAGTCCATCCTAACCATCCATATTTTTGGCTGTGAACTCTATAATATACATCATAATCTTTACTTATATCTCCGGTTAATTTTATTTTAATTGCTTCTATCCTTTTATTTTTCCCGGTTGTTCCACTTAATTGACCATTTTTTACCCATGGTTGCCAACCAATATCTTGTACATGTGCACTGTACTCAATATTTCCTGATAATCCTGAGTTTAATATAATTTTTATTCCTTCTAATTGTAAAGATTGCCCAGTTGTGCCCGCAGTAATTCCATCATTTACACTTGATATCCATCCTCTATTTTGCAAATGTGCTTGGTATGTTACTAAAGGATTAGGATTTATTGCAAATGCGCTAATGTCAACTCTTGTTTTGATTCCTGGAATACTGCCACTAGATGTATATTGCCATCCAATACTATTTGTTTGATTGTAAGAATTGGTATATCCCAATGTATCTGTATAAGCAGCAATCCAATCAACATGCTTCAAAATACTAGGGCTCTTAAGTTGTTTTTGTAAATAGGCTCTATAACTATATACTTTAGTCGAATATCCTTTATTCTTCATTTGTGTCATAAATGAACTAATTATTTGTTCGTAAGTTGAAACTGACGAAGGAGACTTAACTGTTTTTCCATCAGATTTATATTCCCAACTTTCAATATCATAATAAATTGGGTATGTATTTTTTACATTATATTTTTTTATTAATGACGCAAAGAAATCTGCTTCTTTCTTTGCATCATTAGCATTTTGCGCATAACTGAATAAATAAACACCATATGGTATACCTAAACGATTTAATTCTTTTATATTTCTTGCAGCTTGCTCATCATATTGATTAGAATACCATCCATATCCTAAACGAACAATTGCTCCATCAACTTGATTTGATGATTTCACAGCATTCCAATCAATTACTCCTTGATGCTTTGAAACATCAATAACTTTTTTAGATGTACCTAATCCAAATTGCTTACCATTTGCATCATAAAAATATCTTTTTGAAGAACTACCTTTCCAATAAGGACCAGCTGATTTTGTTTTAGGAAAGTTATTTGTTGATTTTAGCCATTGTTGGTATTTTAACTCTTCTGCTTCTTGCATCCCTCTATTTGCTGATTCTTGAACAATCCGTTCATCAACATTTTCATTTTTTCTGTCCTCATATACTGTTGAAATTTCATTGTTTTTCTTTTTGTCTTGTGCGTAAACGTTTGTTCCTCCATAAGATAACAAACAACTGGTTATACTCAATGATAATATCCATTTTAAAATTATTTTCATATTTTCCCCATCCCTAATAAAATTATTATACTTAATCTGTATAAATATCACAAACTATTTATCTCTTTTAAATATCTTTCCAATGCGTCTTGCCATGTAGGCAATCTCTTAAATCCATGTTTATCTAATTCATCTTTACTCATTCGACTGTTAGATGGTCTTTTAGCTTTTGCAGGAAAAGCATTTGAATCTACTGGAGTTACCTTTACATTCATATGTGCTTGTTTAAAAATTTCACATGCAAAATCATACCAAGAACAATATCCTTCATTAGATGCATGATATGTTCCATACTCTTGAGTTTGAATCATATCAACACATAATTTTGCTAAATCATACGTATATGTAGGAGAGCCAATTTGATCATTTACCACTGAAACCTCTCCTCTTTCTTTACCTAGACGTAGCATTGTTTTAATAAAGTTATTTCCATTTAATCCAAATACCCATGAAATACGAATTATAAAGTGTTTTTTTAACTTTTCAACAATTAATTCACCTTCATACTTTGTTTGTCCATAAACATTCAATGGCTCTCTAAAATCATATTCTTTCCATGGCATTTCTCCTTGACCATTAAAAACATAATCAGTAGAAAAATACATTAATGGTAAATCTAATGCTTCACATACGCGTGCAATATTTTCAGTTCCATCTCTATTTACCCTTCGACACATATCAACTTCATCTTCTGCTTTATCTACTGCTGTCCAAGCAGCGCAATGTATAACAGCATCTACTTTAGCTTGCGTAATGACATCACAAACTTGTGTAGCATTAGTAATATCCATTTCCTCAATATCTACACCAATGGCTTCAATATTTCTTTTTTGACACTCATTAACAATATCATAACCTAATTGACCTTTTACACCTGTAACTAATATTTTCATATGCTTTCCTTTCTAAGAAACCCCATCATAGATGGGGTTTTACTTTTTATTCTTCAACTCTACCTTTTTCAACATACATTTTTTGGAAATAGTTTTGATATTCTCCAGAAAGAATATTTTGCCACCATTCTTTGTTATCGAGATACCACTTAATTGTTTGTTGGATTCCAGTATCAAAATTATATTTTGGTTTCCATCCAAGTTCAGTTTCCAATTTATGCGGATCAATAGCGTATCTTCTATCATGACCCTTACGATCTTCAACAAACTTAATTAATGATTCAGGTTTGTCTAAAGCTTTTAAGATTGTTTTTACAACTTCTAAGTTTGTTCGTTCATTATGTCCACCAACATTATAAACTTCACCAACTTTACCATTTCTAACAATCAAATCAATAGCTACACAATGATCATAAACATGTAACCAATCTCTCACGTTTTCCCCAGTACCATAAACTGGTAATGACTCATCAGCCAATGCTCTTGAAATCATTAATGGAATTAATTTTTCTGGGAAATGATATGGTCCATAGTTATTTGAACATCTAGAGATTGTAACTGGCAATCCATATGTTCTATAATAAGCCAACACAAATAAATCCGCTGATGCTTTTGATGAACTATATGGACTAGATGTATGTAATGGTGTTGTTTCTGTAAAGAATAAGTCTGGTCTATCTAATGGTAAATCACCATAAACTTCATCAGTAGATACTTGATGATATCTTTGAATTCCATATTTATTACATGCATCCAATAAAGTTGTTGTTCCCATAACATTTGTTCTTACAAAACTTTCAGGATCTTCAATACTTCTATCCACATGAGATTCAGCAGCAAAGTTCACAACAACATCAAATTTTTCTTTTTCAAACAAATCAAAGATAAACTTTCTATCAGCAATATCACCTTTGACAAATTTATAATTTGGTTTTCCTTCGACAGGTTTACATGTTTCCAAATTTCCTGCATAAGTCAATAAATCTAAATTTACAATCATATCTTCTGGATATTTATTAACCATATAATGAACAAAATTTCCACCAATAAATCCTGCTCCACCTGTAACTAAAATTTTCATATTATTTATCTCCTTCATATACAAATTGATTATTTGATTCCTCTAAAGTTGGTCCTGTCATATCTTTTTCACTTAAAACAGGTTCAATACCATTTAATAATCCACCCCAATCAACATTAGCTGTTGGATCATCATAACGCATCCCACCTTCAGATTCTTTGTTATAAACATTATCTACTTTATATCTAAACTCTACATCATCAGTTAATGTTAAAAATCCGTGAGCAAAGCCTTGAGGAATAAAGAATTGACGATGATTTTCTGCACTTAATTCAACAGATACCCATTCTCCATATGTTGGGCTTCCTTTTCTAATATCCACAGCAACATCAATAACTTTTCCTTTTGTACATGAGACTAACTTTGATTGTGCATAAGGAGGATTTTGCCAATGTAATCCTCTTAATGTTCCTTTTTGTGCACTAAAAGACATATTATCTTGAACAAAATCAACAGTAATTCCTAATTTCTCATATTTAGGTTTAGAATATGTTTCGGTAAAATAACCACGATGATCACCAAAAACATCTGTTTCAATAATCAATACTCCTGGAATTTTTGTTTGAATAACTTTCATTAATCTATATACTTCCCTTCTAAAACATCTTTTAAATATTTACCATATTGGTTTTTCTTATATAATTCACAAGCTTTTTCTAAATCTTCTTTAGAAATCCAATGATTATCATAAGCGATTTCTTCTAAACATGCAATCTTTCTATTAGAATGCGTTTCAACTGTTTTTACAAAGTTTGTTGCATCTACTAATGACTCATGTGTACCAGTATCTAACCAAGTAAATCCTTGTCCTAATAAAGTCACTTCCAAATCACCTTTTTCTAAATAGATTCTATTTAAATCAGTGATTTCCAATTCACCTCTAGCACTAGGTTGAATACTCTTTGCATACTCAACAACCTTTTCATCATAGAAGTATAACCCTGTAACTGCATAATTTGATTTTGGATGTTCTGGTTTTTCTTCAATTGAAATAGCCTTACCATCTTTATCAAATTCAACAACCCCAAATCTTTCAGGATCATCAACATAATATCCAAAAACAGTTGCTCCTGTTTTCTTATTCGCTGCATCACGTAAACGTTTTGTTAAACCATGACCATGGAAGATATTATCTCCTAAAATCATTGCACAACTATCCCCATTAATAAATTCTTCACCTAAAATAAAAGCTTGTGCTAAGCCATCAGGAGATGGTTGAACTTTATATTGTAAATGAATTCCAAATTGCTTTCCATCACCTAACAATTCTTGAAATCTAGGTGTATCATCTGGGGTTGAGATAATTAAAATATCTTTGATGCCCGCATTCATCAAAATACTTAATGGATAGTAGATCATCGGTTTATCATAAATTGGTAACAATTGTTTACTTGTTACTTGAGTCAAAGGATATAAACGTGTCCCACTTCCGCCTGCCAATATAATTCCCTTCATAGTAAAACCTCCATTTTGATTATAACTAAAATATAAACCATGACGTAACGTCATGGTCAACACTTATTTTCGACAAATAAAAATTCCTGCAGCTTTTGTGATTTTAATTTCATTTTTTACTTTCTTTTCCATATATCTTTTAAAAGATTCATAATCTTTTAAAATAAATTCGCTCTGGTTCCCATGACAAGATAAAATATAATTAATAATATCATTAACATCATTGACTAATAAATAATCATCATGAATCAAAGTCTCTATTTTTTTAAAATATGGTTCTAAAATTATTTTTCCATTTTCTAACCCAAATACATCATACAATTTAATATTAGATAAAGTAATTTTAGGATTAAACTCTTTAATCAAATCAGTAATTTCTTTCATATGTTTTTTCCCATACGTACTACAATAAAAAATACCATCATTTTTTAAAACTCGATTAATTTCTTTTAAAACTTGTTCAATATCTTGTACATAAAATAAAACATGATTTGCAATAACAATATCAAATGTTTGATTGTCATAAGGTATTTGATGACAATCAAAACATTGATAATCTATATCTTTTATATCTTTTAAACGATTTTTTGCATCATCTAACATACCTTGGGATATATCAGTTAAAGTTAATTGGATATTTGGAATATTTTTTTGATTTCGTTGCCAAAGTTCTCCATTCCCACAACCTATTTCCAAAACTTTCATTCCATTATCTAAGTGATATTGTGAAAACATCCATTCAAACCAATGAATTGGATTTATTGAATATTTTTCATGTAATTTAATACGAATATTAATGTTTGTTGAGTTCTTATATTGTTCTAATAAATCCTGTTCCATAGTATTAAAATTGATATTATCTAATATTGCTTTCCAATCAATATTTTGACTTTGCGTTATAAATTGTTCTGTTTTTTCTAATGATAATTTAATATTTTGTAATTGTTCAATTTTTTGATCAATCATTTTCTTTTGTAAGGATAAAGATTGTTGTAAAGATAAATAACTATCATTTACAGTCATAGAAAAGATATCATCTAAAGAAAAACCTAAATATTTTAAAGATAATATTTTCTGTAATTTCATAAAATCTCTATCACTATACATACGATAACCATTATCGGCAATCTTAGATGGCTTTAATAGTCCTATTTTATCATAGTATCGAATTGTTCTTATAGAAAGATTTGCCATTTTTGCAAATTCACCTGTTTTATAATATTTATCCATATTCATCACATCCTAAAAAAAATTAAACCATTCCTATTAGGAATGGTCAAGTTTTTTTGTAATTCAACATTTTTATTCTTCATTTCTTTTAAAGAGATTATATAATGGATATTCAATTTTGATATAAGATTGTTTCTTTATCTCACATTTAATTCATTAAATAAACATTATCTTTGTGAGAGAAGAAATAATAAAGCACTCTCATGTTTAAAGTCTTATTTCATAATGATACGCCTTTCTTTGACTACTCTTAGTTTCACCATAAAACATTCACAAAGTTCTTAATTCATTGACGTTCTTTTTCTGATAAATACCCTTATAAAACAAAAGGATGAAATAAATGTCATTTACCACATCTTCAAAGCTTAATCATAGGCTCCTTTAATAAGCCCTTTTCTTTTTTGATATTTTGTCATCAATGTATATAAAATACAATATAAAATAAGTGCTGCTATAATACCTAATAAAGCGCCTGAAGTATCAATGAGACAATCAGTAAAACTTGCTCCTCTACCATCAACAAACATTTGATGAAATTCATCACTCAAGGCATATAAAAAGCAGAATAATGCTGAAATAAACATTTTTAATGACATTTTTATATTGAAAGTAAATAAAACAATCATGACATTAATACTCAAAACAAAATAAATACTCATATGCGCTAATTTTCTAAAAAACAACTCAATAAGTGCATAGTGTTCAGGCGTAATAGATATTGTTAAATCTTTACCTGTGAAAGAATAGACTGCTTTATTAAATATTCGAACACACAAATCACTTAATTCATGTGAAGACGTTCCGGTATCCATTGAAAATCTAAAAATAACTATCATCCATATCAATGTTGTTAATATAGCTAATATTCTTAATCTTACTTTTACTTTAGGATTCATTTTAATCACCTTCCTATTTGTCTAGCATTATAAACTTATTTTCATTTGATATCAAGATAATAAATCTTAATAATTTCTTAAGAAAAAAGGAATGACTTATTCATTCCTTACTGACCATTTAAAACACTATCAATTCTTTCTTTTACAGCTTTTAATTCTCCCTTATTTGGATAGAAATAATATAAATAGTTTGAATTGACTTCATCATGATGCCATTTATATTCACCTTCAATAGAATGATTTTCCATTGTTTGAAGTTTAGGTAATAGTTCAACCACTAATTGATATGCCTTTACAAAATCTTCTTTAGGAAGGTTTGTTGTAAAATTATTTTCTAATGAATCAATGACACTCATTGCATGATTATAAGTTGGTTCTTGTGCAAACTTCGTAAAAATACCTTTGATTAATTCCATTTGTTGATATCCACGTGATCTTTCATTTAATGGAAGCATCTTTCTTGCTCGAGCAAACATTAAAGCCTTAGGACCATCAACTTCATTATAACCTTTTACAAAGTTATACCCACCTGCACTATATGTATAATGACTGTATACTTTAACACCACCTAATGCATCTACTAAATCAGTTAAGCCATCAAAATTAATCTTAGCATAATAATTAATTTCAACATCTAAAGCTTTTTCAATACTTGCAATGGAAGATTGAATACCTCCCCACCATCCACTATAAGATAATTTACTGCTTGCATCTTTACAAGGAATATAAACAAATAAATCTCTTGGAATAACTTGCATATTTACCTTTTTAGTATTGGGATTCACAGTTAATAAAATATTGACATCGCCTCTACCTACGGAATTAATATTATCACCTGAAGATAAATCAGCCCCCTGGAAATAAATTGTAAATGGTTCTTTAGAAATATTGACACTCTTGGCCTTGGCACTTTCTAAAGCATAATCTTTAGATAAAATAACTTTGATTTGATCAGGATAATTTTCTTCAACTGATGATAAATCACTCTTACTTAAATTCGTTAAAACCAATAAATCAACTTTATGATTTTTTAAATCCTTATATGCTAATTCCATATTCTTATATGGTTTTTCTTTTTTTACTTTTTTCTTATTGTCTTTTAAGATTTCTGAAGAACGTGTATAGGCATTATTATCTTCTTGTAGATAAGCCATTGTCAATTTATTAAATGATTGATCTTTTGTAATTTTAGAATCTTTCAAGGCTACAATCTGTACTGTTTCAACTTCTTTTGTTTCGGTTACTTTTTCAGTAAATGTATTGACTTTATTTGTTGCAAAAACACCAGCTATCAAACAGCCGCATACAAGCACCTCTACAACAACACTCACTTTAGGTACTTTATAATGAGTAAGCCATAATAATGCAAGTATAACTATAAAAACCACAACTCCCATAACAAAGATTTGGGTTGGTAAATAGATATATATTTGTGTCATACAATAGATACCCAATAAAGTAACTATGACTAACAAAGCTAATGTTATCTTTGCTAGAAGTGATGTTTTTATATATTCAAGATATTTATTCATAACTCATATCCCCTTTCTAAACATACATACTTTACCATAAATAGACAAAAGTTACAAATACCAATAATATTATCAACACAAATAATATCTATTTTATTAAATTTCGTGGATTTTTATTGATCATAATATCTTTTTGTTTGTTCATAGAAACATGAGTGTAAATACTCGTTGTAGTTATAGAACTATGCCCTAATATTTTTTGAATATAAGCTATATCAACATCTTGTTCTAACAACATAGTCGCAAATGTATGCCTAAACATATGTGGTGTCACGTGAAAATCACCAGTATATTTATTAATAATATTTCTCACAGATTGATCTGTTATTTGTGAATAATTATTATTTATAAAAAAACAGTGGCAATTCTTTATTGATTTATGAAACTCTTGATAATACTCTTCAAATATTTTTAAAACATCTGCTCCTAAATAAATCATTCGTTCTTTAGAATTTTTTCCGTATATAATCATATACTTATCTTTTAAACGAATATCTTCATCCATTAATAAACATAATTCAGAGACTCTTATACCTGTTGATATTAACAATTCAATAATTGCTCTATCTCTTTTTATGAATTTATAATCATTTTTTCTTAAATTTCCAAATATTACAGATAATTGTTCTTGAGTAATAATTCTTGGTAATTTTTTTTCTAACTGTATTTTATATCTTATTTTATTCATTGGATTATACTCTATCTCTTCATCAAAAACTAACTGTTCAAAAAAAACATGCATACTTGCAAGTTTTCTTTGAACTGTTTTTGGTTTATAATTTTTATTTAAATATCTTATATATTCGTTTATCAAGTACTTATCTATTTTCTGATCATCAAAAAAAGTATTTAGTTGTTTTAAATCAATAGAAATTTAATTTAGTGTGGGGTCAATCCCTTGGTCTACAATTCCGAGGGGTCTCCCTTTTTTTTATCTCTAAATTTTAAAGGGGTATCCTTTATATAAAAAAATCCTTTCATGATATGATGTTTTTGCAGAAACAACCATATATGAAAGGAGAGTTTTAACTCATGAATTATGATACTATAAATTTGCTGGGTTTACAACCTGATGATATTCAAGATTTAAACATTGTAAGAACTGATAATAATGTTTTTATTAATGTCACTTTAACCAAAAAAATTAAGCCTTGTCCCTGCTGTGGCAGTTTAAATGCAAATATCAAGGATTACAAGATTAAAAAAATCACTCATTCTATTTTCAACACAAATAACACCTATATCAACTACAGATGCAGAAGATTTATATGCAATGATTGTCATAAGTCTTTTCTTGAAGACAATCCTTTTATTGCTGCTAGACAAAGAATTTCCAACGCTACAATTATACAGGTTCTCAAGGACTGTAAGAGATTGAATTATACTTTTACTTCCATTGGTGAAAAGAATCATATCTCTACTTCTTCTGTTGTCAATATTTTTGGCCAATATGTCACTATGTATCCTGGTTCTCTTCCTAGAGTCCTTTCAATTGATGAATTTTATCTGGGCAAAACCTGGGATAATAAATTTGCTTGTATCTTCATTGACTGGGAAACAAGTCAAATCATCGACATATTTCCAAGCAGAAAGAAATTCAAGCTCTATTCTTATATGCAGTACATCAATAGAAGTGAATTCAGTAATGTCAAATATGTAAGCATTGATATGAACCCAACTTATAGAGATTTTGCTTACCATCATTTTAAGAATTGTCTTGTTATGGTCGATTCATTTCATGTCGTGAAAAATATTAATGATGCGTTAAGGAATGTACGAATTCATGTTATGTATAAACAAGATAAGGACAGTGTCAATTATTATTTACTGAAACATTGGAATCATCTTCTTATGAAACGAAAAGGAGGCATTGAAGATAATATTCCTCAGTACAATAAGAAAATTGGCTATGCCATAAACAAGCCCCAAATACTTGAATTGATGCTCAGGATTGATCCATTATTAAAAAATGCATACGAATGGAAAGAAGACTATCTTGACTTCAATGAAGACTATACATATAAAAATGCAGCTAAAAGATATGATGAATTATATAATGAATTAGTTAAATTGAATATGAATGAGTTTAAGGATGTTGTTGGATTTTTAAAAAACTGGAGAACTGAGATTTTGAATTCTTTCATTCCTGTCGGCCAGAGAAGAATATCAAATGGTCCAATAGAATCAATTAATGGAAGAATAAAAGTTCTTTTGAAAACATCATTAAAATATAAGAACTTTGAAAGATTAAGAAGCCGTATAATGTACTGCATAAATAAAGATTCCTTACCTCTATTGACAAATAAAAAGAAGACAAATAGAGAGCCTGGAAAAGAAAGAGGAAATTATAAGAAAAATAAAAAATAATCATTAGAAATGGCTGTTTCTGTAGAATAAAAGTATCATTCTTAACCCCATGGTTTTGAATGATACTTTCTTCACTTTAAACACGTGTGGGGTCAATAAAACCCCACATTCTTTTAGAGTCTCTTTTTTAGAAACCCAAAAAGTCTTCAATTTCATTATCCTGAATTGGAGACTTTCTGTTGTTGATCATATTCACTTTTTCTTCAATAATATCCACTGCCATCACTGTGTGATGCTGTGCTAACAATGTAGCGATGCTTAATCCTACATATCCTGTTCCTGCGACTGCTATTTTCATACAATTCTCCATTCATACTATCTTTTTAAATAAATTTATTTAATAATGTATTACTTAATTTCATTTATTTTATCACTGCAAAAATATTATTGATTCTTAAAAAATATTTCTTGCAATTAATTTCTGTTTACTATGTCACATTGTTATTAATTGTTATACTCATAAAATTTCTAAACAATCTCTTTATTATTTAAAATATTATATATTTATTACAATCAGAATTTAATTTTAAATTTTGGATGTATAAAAAATAATGAGTATATAAATGCAATTGCTGAAATAGTATTGGAAAGTTGAAATCTAACAACACTAAATGCAATAAAATAATAAATTAAAGTTAATACAATAAAATTTTCAACGCAAGGAGTATCAACAAATCTCTTATATAAAATATATGCTACTGACCCAAATAAAAAAGATAGAATAATTACTCCAAAAATGCCAAAATCAATATAAAAATTAGAAATATACGTTGTAAATCCATTATAGGTTCTTGTAGGTGTAATAAAAACAGTATATTCAAATAATTGTATTATTTTTGCAGAACTTTCAAACAATCTTATTGTTAAATCAAATCCAAAAACTGAAATTATATTAATAAAAAATCTGAATATGCCATTATATGACAAAAAACCTAAAGTATAACTTTGATCAAAATAAAATGAACTATTAATAACTTTATCTAACATCGGTATACATCCACATTTAGATGGTTTCCAAAATCGTGATAACTTATATAATAAGATATAGTGAATAGATAATAGTCTTTTTGAGAGTGAAGACACTTTTGAAATCACATGTTCGAAATTATGTATAAAATCTATCTATTTGTTGTAGTAAACGTTTGCTTCATTTTGTTAATTACGCGTTTAGAAAATGATTTTGCATATTCTAGCGATTTATTAACCATCGATAATTCATCGTTATTTTCTTCTAATTTTCCATTGAAAAAATCTTTTAATTCCGGTTGAAGCCAGTTCGTTCCATCATCTCTTTGTCTATCACGTATATCACCATATCTCACAGATGTATTTCCAGGAATTAGTCCTAATGTCATTAAAGCATGACCATTATAACAATGAGCAACACCACATTTACCGATAGGGCTTTCTGGAAATGGTTTATCCGGGTTTGCAAAAACATCGCCTAACGTCAAACCACAATAACATGGTGTAGCAATCCCTGTCGTCAAATCGACATATGCTGACCATTTTCCAGCATAACAATATTTATTTTGATATTTTCCAAAAATAGTTTTTTTGAATCTCCAAAATTCTGAGTCAAATTGTTCCCAAGTTTGATTGTACTCTTCTTGTGACAAATTAGTTAAATATTCTATTTTATTTGTAGTATCATTTCTTGCTATTGAAAGGTGCGGTAAAGCACCGAAATATTTCAAAGAAAACTCTTTCACCTCTTCGATATAAGGAATTAAATCATCACTAGGAGTTATCTCAATATTTACTGAAGCACCAGCTTTCCATGCATTTTGAACATTCTTAGCATATATTTCAAGCAAATTTCTTTTCTTTAACTCCAAATAATGAAAAGATGCTTTAAATTCAATATGCTTTAATAATTCCTTTGGCCAATTTAGTATTTTATCGATAACAGGAGTAACTGTCATATTGGTAACAATTTCGATATAGTGTCCCTCTTTCGCTAATAGTCTTATATATTCGTCAATATTTTTAGTAAGCAATGTTTCACCATCTGCGCAAAAATTAATGTATGCTAATCCACCAATCCGCTGCTTTGAACAAGCTTTTGCAACATCCTCAGGGCTATATTTAAATTTTGGTTGAACTCCTTGATAATGCTCATCTCTTTGAGCTAAATAACAATATTCGCATCTAAAATTACATATGGACATAGGGATTCTAAAAAGCAATACTTTCTTAATTTTTTCCATAAAAATCTTCCTTTCTTATTTACGCACAATTTTATTTAAAATTTTTGTACGTTCTTCTTTATTTAAAATAATCAAAATTTCAATAATAAATGTAATTATACAGGTAACTACAACCATAATAATTAAGCCAATCCATCCCTGGTAATTAAGTAATAACTTAATTGAATATCCGATTCCAGCATTAATGCCACAGCACACTATAGAGAACATTACATCAACATAAAACGTATTCCATTTAAGCTTGAGTAATTTTGCAGCATAAGGTGCCGTAAACAACATATTCCGAATTATTGATATCACTGAACTTACTCCTGCTATTGCATAAGCACCAAGAGATGTTGTGTTTAGCAATACCCATACTAATCCCAAATTAATAAAACCTGAAAGTAAAAATGTTAAAGAGTTGAGTTTCAGCTTATTTGTAGTCGTAAAAACATTATATAATATTTGTGGACCTGTCCACGGTATAAATTGTAGACATGCTAAAAATGATAAAAAAGCTAGTGTTGTAGAATCCATTGTAGGCATCCACAACTGATAAAATTGAGTTGAAAAAACACAAAAAGTAATTATAGGTATAGATAAAATAACGCTTGATACTTTCATGCCGCTTCTAAGTTGACTAAGTATTTCGTTGTCATCTCCCTTTGCCCAATTTTCGGTTAATGACGGAGCAAAACTCGAATTTAACACAGATGCCAATTGTATAATTGCGTTTGGAATCGTTTTTGAAACAGCCAAAATCCCCATCGATATCGGATTAATATATAAATTTGATAACAATAAATCTAATCCTGTCATTAACATATTGCCACATTGATTAACAGTATTCCAAATTCCAGATTTGAACAGTTCTTTAATAGTGCTAAATTTGAAATACTTAAGTTCACACTTCAAAAATGGCATATACCTTTTTTGACATAACATATAAATTGGTATAATTATTAATGATAACATACATGCAACCATTGATACATAATACATTTGTATTGGTAG
This sequence comes from Longibaculum muris, assembly GCF_004343035.1. Taxonomy (GTDB): domain Bacteria; phylum Bacillota_I; class Bacilli_A; order Erysipelotrichales; family Coprobacillaceae; genus Longibaculum; species Longibaculum muris. The sequence goes on along the minus strand of NZ_SMCQ01000001.1, from coordinate 211,085 downwards.
TGAAGAAAACACTAATAATAGCAACGCTGCATTTGCTATATTTCTAATTAGATTTATTATATTTTGCATATAAACTTTATTCATTACATAGAAAGATATGCTATAAACAGAACTGATTAGACTAAAAATATAATTAAAAAACACGCATGCAAATAACATTTGTACATCGTGAAAATCACTATCACCTATCACAATAAAAGAATCAAGTTTAAACACGATATAAAGCGAAATAGGTATAAGTATTATCGATATCAATACATTGCATACAACAGTAGCTGTAAAATATCTTTTTACTTTTTCATTATTTCCTTTATGAAAATTCACAGAAATAAACCTAGACGCCATAGAATTAAAAGCCAAAGAAATAAGAGTTGCATAACTAACAATATTATTTGCCAACTGTGTAAATCCATTGGCTGCCTCTCCTATATTTTCAACAATAAATGGTGATAAGAAAAAACTAACCATTAATTGAATTATCATTGTTGCAATGCCTGTTATTATATTTATTGTATTAATTAATTTAGTTTGATCATTACAACGCTGCACGCTTCACTTCCTCCATTATTAATTTGTAATAAGAAATCAGTTTATCAGATGTATAATAGAAATTTTTTCCATTAAATTTCTTAATTATATTTAATCCTTTCTCAACATCACTTTCATTTTCGCAAAATATTATATATGGCAAATCTTGTATCCACTCATACCCCTGTTTTACTTTATGACTTTTATTATCAACTGCGATACACGGGGTTCCAGTAATTGCAGAAAACAGCATACCATGAAGTCTGTCGGTAATAACTAATTCTGCCGAACTAAATTCAGTAAGTTTTGACATAACTAGTTCTTCTCTATTATATCGATTAATTTCACCCGAAAACATAGTTGAGCTATTAGATATCTTTTTATTTACAAATTCATTCTCTATACATTCATAAATATTTATATCATTAATACGCTCTAAATCATCTCTTAAACAAACCAAAATTCCATCTCTATTTAGTGTGTTACCAGAATAGTTGTTATATAACACTATATCAGGAACATAAAACGATTTAACCATCGACATTTTTGTGCTAATCAACTTATATGTATTAGTATCTCTGCAAAAAATAGTAAGATTATCGTGTGAATTATAAACGTTAATAGATTCACTCAATTCTCTATTACCTTCTTCTGAGTTGTCAAAATATGCCGTTTGCGGAAATATGATGATAGGATTATTTGAATATGTTTTGACAATTTCCCTCATTTTATATTCTTCATTTATCCATAAAGTTCCCATATTACCACCACCGTCAATAATTATAACGTCGTTAGGTTTTACGAACATTTTTATTATTTTTTTAAAAGTGGCATACTGTTTGCTACTCACCTCAACTATACATTCACCAAACCCATTGTCACTAACTAATTTAATTTGTGATAAAACTATTGCGTAATCTCCTAAATTTCCATAAATAGGTGTAGCAATGAAAATTATAGCATTCTTATTTTTTTTGTGAAGACGATGAATAGATTGTAAAACATTTTTTATCTCTATTAACACTTTAATCTTTCGATTAAGTAATGATATTACTCTTCTATAAAATGTAAACATATATAATCAAAATCCTTTCTACTAGACAAATAATAAATTTTAATTCCAAAACATATATCTAAACTTGCTAGGTACACGATAGACTAATTCAAATCTTATTTTATGTTTAAATTTCATATAATTGCTTTTAATATACTTTCTTTCAAAAGCTCTCATATATTTTTTTGTGTTTTTTTCATCAATTAAATAACAATTACATAAGTAACCCATGAGTATATATGCAGCATTTTTTGCTAATTCTAATTCTCCCCAAGATATTAAACATTCGATTCTATAATTTAGCGCCCAAATAGTATCCCCATTAAGTTTTTTTTCTGATTTGGTAATGCTATTAGGGTTTTGATAATATTTGTAACATGGTTTGTTACCTATAACCGTTCTATTAGCATTGTAGTAAAATTTAAAAGTTGTAGCCTCATCTTCATGGGTGTACCCAACCGGAAATGGATAACTCTTAATAATACTAGATTTATACAATTTCCAGCAAGCAGTTACCAATATATCATAATATTGAGAAAATAATCCTTCACATGTTTCAATTGGTGATAGAACGATAGACTTTTCCTGATACTTAATTGTATCAACCGGCAAATCGTCCGAAAACCTCAAATAATTACAGCAAGATATATCTGCTCCGTTTTTTTCACATAAATTTAACAAATATGAAATATAGTCTTCTGAAACCAAATCATCTGAATCAATAAATGTTATATAATCTCCTTTTGATATTTGCACACCGGCATTTCTCGCATCTGACAAACCTCCATTTTTTTTATGAACAACTATTATTCTTTCATCTAGTTCTCTAAATCTGTCACAAATTATAGGTGAATTATCAGGTGATCCATCATCAATCAATATTATTTCAATATTGTTGTATGTTTGACTTCTTACACTTTGTATACAGCGTTCTAAATATTTTTCGACATTATATACTGGAATAATTATAGAAACTAGTGGTGTCTTATTCATCAACTTAACCTCCTCTTATAATTAGTTTTTTAGGCGCTCGCAAAACGCCATCCCCCTTGGGTTTAGGGGCTTTTTTCTTTAAATCGGAATAACTCCTCACCAAGTATGATATAATTGAATTATCGAGAAACAGTCATATTCACATCTAGAAAGGAGTTACCTACTGACTATTGTACCATGTAAACAGCTTTCATTGGTATAAAACGGAAAATATCGACATATCTTCGATTGTGAAAATTCTTGTTCTTCAAGTAAGTCTGGATGAATGGTATATGTTTATCCTTAAAAGAATTTCTGAGACTATCCTGGTGTGTTCCGTAGCACAGATGAATGACTTTCACTATATAAAATCAGCTCCGTTGCAGAACAAGGCATTAACCACATCAAAGAAATTTTAAGCTTGGAAATTCGTAAAACGCAAAATGTCAGAACATTGCATACAAATTTCTACTATCAGGTATTACTCAGTTAATTTTGTTTTACCTACCACTAAAATTCATCACCACAAATTTATTCGAAGTGTTAAATGCCTAATAGCATAGGGATTAGCAACTTCATTGCACATGTGGAGCTCATTAAAGTGTGCCTAAAACTAAATTTGTCTCCCATCTTTAAAATCTGCATTTCAGGATACTTTCTCTGTCTGGAATCAAGATTGCGAACTTGTTACGCAATTACCTAAAACACGATATATTTGCGTTGCACTCTCCCAACTAATATAACCAAGTATTATAGAATTGGATATGTTATTTTCCCTTTGCAAGCATAATTACATTCCCGATAAACAACAAACTCCCAAAACACTTATATTTAAGCAATAGAAAGAATATATTAACCCCAATATTATTAAGCAACTGATTTTCAATAGCACAAGAATGAAGCAATTTTAGGTACTTTAATTTTTCATCTCTTTTATTTTTAGATTTTATTATGTTTATATATGATGCAAAAATATCTTTCCTGTAATCATTTATAAAATCACTTTCGTTAATTTTGAATAATCCATTCGATTTTAATTCTCTTTTTATCATGTCATAAATAACTATGATGTTATCAAGATAACGAATATTAGGTTTAACTACTGTCTGATCATCGTTAGTAACATAATTGTATAGGCTATCTTCAATAATTTTAATCTTTTGTGATTTTCTCATAAATTCCAAATTAAATATCAAATCCTCACCCATATATTGTCCTTTTACAAATTGAAGATTATTCGTTTTAATAATATATGTATTAAATAGTTTATTCCATACTGGATTAAATATACCCATTTCCTTGTAATAAAAATACTTGCTGTATAAGTGGTAATAATCGAAACAACCTGCTTCAATTTTAACTTTTGAAATAGATGTTTTTTCCTTAAAATGATTAACAATATTATATCCACAAATGATTAAATCACAATTAGGCTCAATTATACCTACCATTTTCTCTAAAAAAGTACTGCTATAATAATCGTCACTGTCAATAAACGATATGAAATCTCCGCTTGCTAAACTGATTCCAACATTGCGAGCATTTGAAACACCTTGATTTTCTATAGATTTAATACTAATTTTGGGATTTGTTGAATATCTATCTTTTAAGAGATCAATTGTACCATCAGTAGATCCATCGTCAATAATTATTAACTCGTAATTATCATATGTTTGCGCCAAAACAGATTCTACTGTTCTAACAACATATTTTTCACTGTTATAGACAGGCATTATTACTGATATTTTTAAACTTTTACACACAACACAATCCTCCTAATCAATATTATATCTTGTTAAATAAACGTATAGAATTAAGCGTACATAGAAACTAAATTTTTTCCTCAATATACTTTTTTTTATTTTCCGAATGTACTTTTACAACAAACACTTTTTTAATTATCAAATACAAAATATATGGTAGGATAAGTTCAAATAAACATTTCCTTGGTAAACTCATTATTGAATCTCTAATAAACCATATTAAATTTTGAAACAGTGCTATATATAATGCAGCTTGTACTGAATCGATTTTTTCATCAAACGAGATTTTCCTTGATAATTTTGCACACAAATCACCAAAAGCAAACATGAAAATAAATCCTAACCAACCGAAGTTATAGTAAAATTCTCCAATCATACTTCCACCAATTCCTCGATATTGTGTTATTGACATTTGGTAAATTAAATTAACTTCTTTAAGTTTATTAGATAATCCCCCAATATTCGGGAGCATTGTAAGCGTGGACATAAAAAACTCTTTACCATAACAAAAATCAACATTATTTGGCACTTCATAGTTGATAATTTGCGCGGTGTAAAATGTATTTCCGAATTCTGCAAGAGTTTCAACAACAATATTGTCTTTAACCACATTAGACACAACTGAACTGAAATTCACTTTTTGCGTACTATCTCTTGTATAAACAACACTTTTCATCAAAGACAAACTAAATAATACAACAACAAAAAGCATTATCATTTTTTTAAAGTTAATCTTAGCAATGAATGTATAGTAAATTACTGCTATAAAAATTACAAAGATGAATTCATATCCTCTTTGACCGATAAGCCATATTTTCAAAAAACTATATATAATATTTCCTAACACTATGAACTTAACTTTCTTTTCTTTTGAATATCCGATAATCAAAAAAATTACAGCTACTTTATATAACCTAGCTAAATCGTCGATAATTCCATAGTTAACAGATAAATCAGATAACACATATCCATATTTTATGCTTTGAACAAAATATGCAGAATCATATTTTATTAAAGGAACTATTGAAATTAACAATAAGGCTAAACCAATATATTTAGCAGTAATTAAATTAAAAACTACTTGTGTATTTCTTTTTTTTATATTTTTAGAAAAAAATAACCACCCAAAATGGAAACTATAAATATACAGAAAACACATATTGACTGTACTTTTAACAATGCTCTCTGGAAATGCTGTTAATGAGTTTCTGTATGGTGTTAACACCGAAAAATCATTTCCACACAAATAAAAAGCAATAAACTGACCAAAATTAAAAATAACTAAAAATAGCTCAAAAATTAAAAATAAATTTACTATACTCTTTTCTAATTTATATATACTATACACAAACAGAACTATCGTAATCAAACTGAAGACAGCAACAATATCCAAATATTTTATATAATTAATATTGGAATCATTTACTGAAAACAAAGTCATAAATAGTAATATTGATGCAAATATATTTATAAGTAAAACTTTATTTTTCATATAGTCTCTCCAATACTTTTATCGTAGATATGATATTATAACCATTTTTTTCAAATGCACAAGTAATTGATTCCATCGAAGGTTTTGTAATTATGTATTCACTTATTTCTGAAACCCAATCATCAACATCAAGATCTAAAAATGTAAGTAGAGACAATCCTAAATCACTTTCAGTAGAAACATTAGATGAAACAAATGCATGACATCCACTAGCTTGCGCCTCTATTAACACAAAAGGAACGCCCTCAAATAAAGACGGCAGTATAATAAAATCGTATTTTGAATAAACTTTTGCAACATCAGTTGCCAATCCTTTAAAATTCACTCGGTTTGAAACGTCAATTTTGTCTGAATAACATTTTAATTCGTCTAGAAAATCTCCTTCCCCATAGAAATCAAGTGTGTATTTTTTGTCCAATTTACTAATCAAGTCAAGAGAAAACATTTGATTTTTTTCTTGACTTAATCTTCCAACTTGAGCTATTCTATATGACCTTACTTTATTTTTATCATTTAAAAATTCATTTATATTTAAACCGTTTTTGATAACATGAAATTTTTTATCATTTCCAAAAATATATTTGCCAGCTTCGTCTCCACACGCCAATAATCCAGTAGCATTTTTATTTATTAAATATCTATAAAACGGTAACAATATTCTATTATGAAAAGCGTTCAAATTAGTAGTGTGTGCATGGACATATCTATTATTTACTCCTTTTTTTCGAGCAATAGCTGCAGGGATACCGCCCATCTGTTCAAGATTTATATGAACTGCATCAAACGGCCCATAAACATCAAGAACTTTAGAATAATTTTCACAAAATTTTATAGGGTTAGGTTTTAAATTTCCAATCACATGATATTTAACTCCTAAGCGATTCAAAACATCTAAATTTTTTTTGTTTTTTGGCAGTTGGTTTAATGTAAAATGAATTTCAAATTTTTCTTTATCAATATTTTTAACAATATTCATTAAAAAGTTTTCTAATCCCCCAACATCCATTGTGAAGGTACTAATAAGTACTTTTTTCATTAAATTTCCTCCTCTTTAATAGAATATTAGTAAATATATCAATGCTATTTTTCTTTTTATACCCATTTTTAATTTTATAATACTAAAGAAATTATCTTTCACTTTGTTCTTTAAGAATTTCTTTATTTTTTGCATTTCTATATTTTTGTTATCAAACCCGTTTACTTTCATTTTTGCAAGTAAAGTAAAATACGATCTATTTAGATTTGATTCCGCACAACTCACATATTTTACATTTGATTCTTTGGTTTTATTTAATACTAATTGCCAAATATATAATAAATCTAACTGTTTTATATTGAATTTCTTATTCGTTACGCCCTCTCTATTCTGGAAATAATGATAAAGCGAACAATTAATATAAATTGATTGATTCGTTAAATTTATCAAATCATATAGTGCAAGTACATCCTCATTCATTTTTCCTTCTAGAAATTTTACATTTGTAATTAGCTCTCTTCTGATTAATTTTGCACATATTGAATGTATATTTTTACCACCGTTTACCCTAAAAAAACGATTAAATAACTCGTCTTTGGAAAAAATAATTGGATTATAATTTTTAGAATCAAGTTTGATATTGTGATTGCTTACATAATCAAAATCACATTCAACAAATCCAACATCTTTATTATTTACAATTTGGTTATGAAGCAATTCTATTGTATCAGCTTCAATATAATCATCAGAATCTATAAAAAAAACATATTTACCAGTTGATTCGCGAACACCAATATTTCTAGCATGACTAGCACCTTTGTTTTTAGTAGAAATTATTTGAATTCTTGTATCAACACTAGAATATTTGCTAATTTTATGCAATGTGTTATCTGTTGAACCATCATTAACTATAATAATTTCTAAATTACTATAAGTCTGATTAACAACACTACTTAAGCTATGCTTTATATATAACTCAGCATTATAAACCGGCATTATTATAGATACCTTATCCATCATTACTCACCTTTTTTCTTGCAATTTTTTTAAATATAAAACCTCTAAGGTTATCTGGTAAAACCACTTGTAAAAAGAACCTGAAACCTAAAGTAAAATAATAGTACAATCTTGATATCAACTTGTTTTTCAACATGTATCTTTCTAAAGTGACCCAGCTTTTAAAATATTTATAGCCACCTCTTCTTTTATACATATCTACCCCTGTTCTAGCATATACTAATATTTCATCTAAATTACTAAATTTACAATTATAAACTAGCATCCTAACCCATAAATAATAGTCTTCAAGAAAATGAAGGTCAATATAATTACCAGCCTTAATAACACTCGATTTTCTAAACATCACAGTCATATGGTTAAAAGGATTTCTACCCTTAATAAATTTTATAATTTCCGTGTGATTTAAAGGCACTTCTCTTTTAGCAATAATTTCTTCTTCGTAAAATTCAACTATTTGCCCACCTAACACATCTATATTTTTATGTGTATCCATGAATGCAACTTGAAGTTCAAAGCGGGTTTTTACTGAAATATCATCAGTGTCCATTCTTGCAACCAAGTCATATTTGCATTTTTGCAAGCCATAATTCAAAGCAAAACCTAATCCTTGGTTCTTTTCATATCCAACAATATTAAATAATTCTGGATATATACTTTTATAAAAATCGAGTACTTTTTCAAGTTCATCTGTTAAAGAGCCATCACACACAACAACGATATCCGAAGGCATTAATGTTTGATTGATTACACTATCTATCGCCGCTTTCAAATATATAGGATTCTCCTTTTTATAAACAGACATCAACACGCTAAATTTATTCTGCTCGCTCATATTTTAAATCTCCAAACGCTTTAGTTATTAATCCAATTTTCCCAATTAAAAATTTAATAATGGGATTAAAAAGAGAAGTATATAGCACCTTTACATTTTCCTTGTCCATTTGTTGCTTAACAATTTCCGATGTACATAAATATTCATCATTTTGCGGTAAACATACTCCTTCTATTCCGTTATCAATTATTTTTTTGATTTCATAACTTAACTTTTCTACAGTAATAGAGCTTCTTTGGTTTTTAATTGTTGGAAAAATGTGAAACTTTCTTACCACATTGAACAATTTTGTTAAATTTCCTGGACATCCATCACCATATACCATAGGCGGTCTTACAAGAGTAACAGCAAAATTATCAGATGATAATTCAGATAATAATTTTTCAGCTTTCAATTTGCCTTTTCCATAATTTGTTTTTGGTAAAGTAGGTGTATTTGAATTGATTAAATCTTTGCTACTTTCTAAACCATAAACACTCATAGAACTCATAAACACAAAATGTGACACGCCTTCTTCTTTTGCTTTCTGTGCAATTTTCACTGCTAAATCACAATTGATTTCATAATAAAGGTGTGCATTTTCCTTTGTTTCCTTAACATGAGCAATTCCTGCAACATGAAAAACTGCATCATATGAAGAAAAATTAAAAGTTTTCCATCCTTCTCCTTTTACGTCTAACTCATCTACAGTATATAAATTTCCAAACGACGAAAGATATCTACCAACATTTACACCTATATAAGAATTAGCTCCAGTTATCAGTATCTTCTTCATCTACTTCCCCTCACTATTCTTCTTCATTTCACCAGTTCCACCTTCAACAACGCTCTTGTCGCCACCAAAGACTCCAAGACTTCCTAAGAAACATTTGATATCCATTCCTAAACCGATGCTCTTGACGTACTCACCATCAAGCTTAGCTTTATCTGGGATTTCGAGCTCGTCTCTGCCATTGATTTGCGCCCAACCAGTAAGACCTGGTTTCACGTCATTGGCATTATATTTATCCCTCTCAGCAGTCAATACATCTTGATTCCAAAGACCTGGCCTTGGACCAATTACAGACATATTTCCAACAAAGATATCCCAGATTTGAGGTAACTCATCCACACTGTGACTTCTCATCCATTTACCTACTTTAGTAATGTACTGATCAGGATTGTCAAGCATATGTGTTGGCACATCATGTGGAGTTGACATTTTCATACTTCTAAATTTATGAAGCTTAAAGTATTTCTTATTTTGTCCTAATCTCTTTTGTGTAAATAACACTGGACCTGGATCATCCACTTTAATAGCAATGATGATTGCCAAGTAGACTGGAGAAAGGATTACTAATCCACCAAAAGAGAGTACAATGTCGATTACTCTTTTTATATATTTTTCATAGAACGATGGAGAATAGTCACTTTCACCTACTGCTTCGAGATGACCACACACTCCATCTGCATTCTCTTTTTCATTTTGATTCTCAACGAAGATTACCTTCTTACCCTCCATCGGGTTTCTATCTAAAGCACTTTTCATCTCATCATTCCCTTTTATTTCTTATATCTTTTATATTTCTAGTGGATTACTTCTTATTCCACACAGTGCAGCTTTCAACCTTAGTCCCACTATCAACTTTCGCTCCAGTAGCCACTACTGCGTTACAATCTACTTGACAATAATCTTCTACATTCGCGTTGTGATTAACTATAGAACCTGCACAAATAAAACTTCCATTTCCAATAACCACATTAGCGGACACTACTGCATTTGCCTCTATCACACATCCAGCTCCAATTTCTGCACTCGGACTCACTACTGTTCGTGGGTGGATGAGCGTGACTGGTTTTTTAATCTTCACACTTGGTTCTTTTCTTTTTGCAACATTTTCTATTGCGACTAAAGCACCATCATATTCATCTTCAAGCAACTCCAAATCACTCAACTTTCCAACAGCTTCAGGAAAATTATCATCTAAGAAAGCAAAAGAAAAACCACATAATTCAGCTATTTCTCCCACCAGTTGGCCATATCCACCGGCACCAAGTATTAACAATTTTTTAGCCATCTTTCTTCTCCTCTCTTCTACTTCTAATTAATGTTGACATTGTACCTCAATAAATATATTAATGGAGGCAGCTGATATATTTGTAATAATCGGAACTATGCTGTAAATAATAACAAATGCAAGACACGATATAATATCGATTAAAATATATTTACATACAACAAGTATCCCATGGTAATCCGAAGATTATCAAAAGGCTACCTGTTTCATTTCATGTCTTTTCAGTTTTGGGTTTAGTAAAAACAATCCAGCCCACCACCGAAATAGCAGTATCTTTACTTCCCTTCTTAGAAAAATCGTAATCTATAAAAACAGGAAAGCCCGTAAAACCACTTATTTCCGGTATTCTTGCTGATTGTCCCTATTATACAATCTTCCCCATATTTTATTTTCAAATCTTTTTACCATAAAATTCCCCCTTTTAAGCACAAAAAAAGTTCATAGCCTAAGCCATGAACTATCTCTAATCAATATTAAACTTTACTAATAATCTCAAGTCCAACATGTACTGTTGTCACTTGACCAAACAAAGAAACTTCTACATAGGCCATTCGCCTATGTCTATCAATTTTCACAATATTTCCTTCTTGACCTACCAAAGGACCATTGGTAATAAAAATATTATCACCTTCAATGTATCCACTTGATATTTCAACGATATGTTCATCGCCACCAAACCTTGCCAGAAACATTGCTTCTTCCTTATATATAGGAAAGATATCCTTACCATCATTACCTAAAAGCTTTGTTAAATCAGGTATCTTCTTTAATTCATTAAATAAATCATCAACATGATCACTAATCATAAAAACATAACCTTTAAAAAGAATATCATCAATAATATGCCATTGACCTCTAAATTTCTTTTTCTTCTTACATCTAGGAATAAAACATTCATTTAAAACATGTCTATCAACTAAAATATCACATGCTCTTACTATTTTTTCCTCTTTTCCACACCGTACTTGTACAGCATACCAATTGTCATACATGAATAATCCCTCCATTTGGATATGCTTCGCCCATCGAAATAAAAAACAAGCATACTTCGACTCGGTTTGACTATAACAAATTGTTTGGGCAACGCGACCACGCGACGATTACCCAGATTCAATTATTTTTAAATAACAATTAAGAATAAACAGCTTCAGATTCTGTTTCTTCTTTCTTTTCTTTCATTTTTCTTCTTACACCATGCTTTGTTTCTTCATAATGATAAGTTGGAACAATATGTTTAACTGCTGCTCTCATATCACTATCTTCATCATAAGCAATGGCATACAAATCATTTAATTCATTAAAGAAATTTTCAGTATCAATTTCAATTGGTTTCCCAATATGAATAAGCTTATTAGGTGTTGTTTTCATGCCTTCTTCTTTCATCAGCATTTCTTCATACAACTTTTCACCAGGTCTTAATCCAGTAAATTCAATCTTAATATCAACATCTGGTTCATATCCAGAAAGCTTAATCAGATTTCTAGCCATATCTACAATTTTAACTGGTTCACCCATATCTAACACAAAGATTTCTCCCCCTTTAGCATAAGCACCAGCTTGTAAAACAAGTGATACTGCTTCAGGAATTGTCATAAAAAATCTAATAATATCAGGATGAGTGACTGTGACTGGTCCACCATGTGCAATTTGTTTTTTAAACAATGGAATCACTGAACCATTTGATCCAAGTACATTTCCAAATCTTACTGCAACATATTCTGTTCTAGATAATTTATCATATGTTTGAACAATCATCTCACATAATCTTTTTGAAGCACCCATAATATTAGTTGGATTAACAGCTTTATCAGTTGAAATCAAGATAAATTTCTTTGCATGATATTTATCACAAGCCTTGACAACATTCAGTGTTCCAAAAACATTATTTTTAATCGCTTCATGTGGTGCATCTTCCATCAAAGGAACATGTTTATGAGCCGCTGCATGATAAACAATATCAGGATGATATTCTTCAAACAATGCATCAACTTTATTGGCATCTCTCACTGATGCAATTAATGTTTCAAGTGCCAACTTAGGATATTTTTCTTTAAGTTCTAATTGAATATCATAAGCATTATTTTCATAAACATCAACAATGATTAACTGTCTTGGATTTCTTTCAGCGATTTGCCTACACAACTCACTACCAATAGAACCCCCACCACCAGTAATCATTACAACACGATCAGTTACATAAGACATAATTTCATCAAGATTAACTTTAATTGGATCTCGACCAAGCAAATCTTGAATCTCAACATCTTTTAATTTATTAAGGATAATTTCACCAGAAATAAATTGATACATTCCTGGTAATCTTTTTAATTTACATTTTGTTTCTTTGCAAATATTTAAGATTTCTGAAACTCGCTTATCTTCTATTGATGGTAAAGCAACAAAAATTTCATCAATTTTATATTTTTGAACGTTTTCAACAATGGAATAACTATTCCCTACAACTGGTATTCCATGAATCGTTCTTCCTAATTTATTTGGATCATCATCAATAAAACAAACGATATCCTTATTTAAACTCTTAGAAACCAATGTCTCTCTTAAAATTTTTTCACCTGCTGATCCAGCACCAATAACCATAACTCTTGTATTATGTTCATCAGTTCTCCCAAACAAATGATGTCGACTTGCATAAAGTCTTAAGAAACGATATCCAAAACGTGTTCCACCAACAATCATTGTCACAACCATAAAATAAATAAAGTATGTACTTTCAGGTGGTGAAAAACCAAACGCTTCACAAATAATCACATTAACAACTGTACTCATAGCTGTTGCTATAACAATATTCATCAATTCGCTTACAGAAGCAAATTGCCATAAACTTGTATACAGTTTTAAAACAGCAAACAAGCCAAGACTTATAACCAGTAAAATCATTGCTAATGGTAATGATCCCTGAATAAACCTTGACTCGATAGGTCCATTAAAATAGAGGGCTAGTGCACCATAGAAAGCAACAATCACACTGATAGAATCTACCAATAATAGTATTAAACGCCGAATCAGTAATTGCTTTCTATCTTTTACATTATTCATATTTAGACCCCCCCCACGATTTTTTTCATTTATAATTTCATCCCTTCCAAATGATTAATTTCAGCTTTTTTCTTAGGAATATTACCAAAATCAAGGATTATTCTTGATTTTTTCCCTTTCTTGAAGCATAATACACTAAGAAATATCTTTATAACACAGCTATCATAACTTGTTTTGTCGAAAATTTCAAGAAAATATGATACATTTATGATATTTCTAAAAGAATTTCATAAAACCATAAGGAGGATTATATGATTGATAATGAAATTGTAAAAAATGATGAAGAAATTGAAATTAATTTAGGTGAATTATTTCAATTACTCAAATCAAAATATAAAATGATTATTATCTCGACTTTAGTTTGTGCTATTATCGCTGGCATTGTTACGATTTTCTTTATTAGTAAGAAATATGAATCAACTGCTCGTATCTACCCTAAACCTGAAGTTACTGAAGGAATTGTTGATTATACTCAAATCAATGCCAATAACTTAATGGTTAATAACTATGTAGAAATGTTAAAAGGTAATAACATTCAAAGTCAAGTGGCTGATAAATTAGATTTAACTGTTGCTCAAATCAAAGGTAACGTTTCGATTGTCAATGAAACAAATACACAGATTATTGCTATTACTGCAAAGACAAACGATCCTGAACTAAGTAAAAAGATTGTTGATCAAATGGTTTCTACTTTCAAAAAAGAAGCAAAAGAAACATTAAATATCAACAACATTACAACTGTTGACCAAGCAGAAGTTGCCACTTCACCAGTTTCACCAAGTCTTAAAATGAATTTGGTTATTGGTGCATTATTAGGAGCATTTGCAAGTATTGGATATTTATTTATTAAATTTATGCTAGATACACGTATTCACAATAAGGAAGATGCAGAAAAATATCTTGGTGTTCCTTGCTTAGGTTCAATTCCATATTTCGAGGATTAAGCATATGCAATTTATTGATATACATGGTCATTATGCATGGGATGTTGATGATGGTATTCCTTCCAAAGAAGATGCTATAAAAGCATTAGAGATAGCTAAGGAAAACAACATAACAACAATTGTGGCAACACCACATGTTATTCCTGGATCACATACGCTAGATGAGATTCATGAATTAAAAGAACGTATTCAAGAATTAAAACAACTTGCTCAAAAACAAAATATTAAGGTCTTTGAAGGTTGTGAATTGTTTTTAAATCATGATTGTATAGATTCTATCCAAGAGGGTTTATTTATTCCCATTGAAAATACGCATTATTTATTAGTCGAATTTGATGTGAGAAAAGAATTAGGAAGTTCTCATGAAGTTGAGGATTTCTTATATGAAATAGAAGTCAAAGGATTGACTCCAATTATTGCTCATGTTGAAAGATATTTTAAAGATGGTATTGATATTGATCGTATTCAAGAATTTATCGATAGTGGTTATGTCATTCAAGTGAATGCTTCAAGTTTATTAGGTATTCATGGAAAAACGGTTAAAAAGAATGCCTATGATCTCATTGATGAAGGACTAGCCCATGTGATTGCTAGTGATACTCATCGTTGTGAAGGACATCGTATTCCTCGTCTACAAGAAACTTTTGATCTTTTATCAAAAAAATATGATTATCAAGTATTAAAAACATTAATGTATGATAATCCTGAACATATTCTTCATGATGAGAATGTTGAAGATATTGAAGTCAAAACTTCATTCTTCAAAAAATTATTGAAAAGGAGATAACAAATGGCTCAAAAGAAACACAAAACAAGAAAAACATTAAATATTCTTGATAAAACAAAAAAACATAATCAATTTGATTATACTGAAATTTTTAGACATATTCGTACAAACATTGAATTCTCTACAGTTGATAAAGAAATTAAATCAATTTCAATTACATCAACTCAACCTGGTGAAGCAAAAACAACAACGTCTATGAACTTAGCTTATATTTTTGCTACAAAATATCAAAGAGTATTGCTCGTTGACTGTGATTTAAGAAAAACAATGTTACATCGATATATGAAAATGTCAAATAAGCAAGGATTGACTGATGCCTTGATTGAATTTGGAAAAACTCATCGTTTTAATCCTGAATACATCCAAAAAATGAGTGATCCTAGCTTTATTGGAACACTTTCTGTTTTAACTGGGGGAGTTCATGTTCCTAATCCTTCTGAATTACTTGGTTCAGATGTCTTTAAGGAATATATGAATGTATTAAAACAAAATTATGATTTTATTATTGTTGACTGTGCTCCAGTTGGAACAATTTCCGATGCAATTCCAGTAGGTAATGCTGTAGATGGAACTATTTTTGTTGTATCCGCTCAAGATACAAAACGTAAAGATGCTGCTAATTGTATTAGCTTACTTCAAAGAAACAATGTTAATGTTTTAGGTAGTGTCTTAACAAAATCTGATACTGGTTCAGGAAGTTATTCATACTATTACTATTAAGATGAAAAAAATATCTTTTCCTTTAGTTGTTATCCTTTTGATTTGTATTATCATTACACTTATTGGATACAACACTCTCACAATCAGAAAAGAGAGTCAAAAATATCAAGAATTACAACAAAAATATCAAAATCAGCCATTAGATGAAACAACTCATTCTAATGCTAATACACCTACAATTTACTGTATAGGAGATAGTTTAACAATTGGTGCAAAATCTTCTTCTTATCCAACCGCACTTTCTTCAGCTACCAATTTCTCGGTTAATAAATTTGGCGGAGCCCAAGATCAAACTCAAGATATTGCGATTAGAATGGGAAAAATAAAGATTTACACCAATAACATAACAATTCCTGAAACTGTAACACCAGTTAATCTTAAAATTTATGATAAAGATAACAATGTTTTAAATGTTCTTAAAGGTAAAGGTAGTAATTTTACAACGGTTGAAATTGCTGGTATATCTGGGAAATTAAAATACAATGCAACTAAAAAAACACATACCTTTACTCGTGATCAAAATGGAGTCGAAAAAGTCATTACAAAATTGACACAAATAAAATCAGAGATTCCAACTTTTGAAAAAAACAATGTTGCAATTATCTTTACTGGGACATATGATCCACAAACTCAAAATGGTATTTTTAAAACAATAACTTATCAAAGAGCTATTATTAATCAACTCAAAACAAAGAATTATATTGTTGTTTCTCTTACTTCTAAAAGAAGATTACCAATCGTTGATGATATGAATAAAGTCTTAAAAGAGGAACATAAAGAGCATTTCTTGGATTTTAGAGATTACTTACTCAATGATGGTATTAAAGATGCCAAAATAACATTAACTGCTCAAGATAAAAAAGATTTACAAAAAGGTTATATCCCTTCTAGCTTTTTACAAGCTGATATGCTAAATGGAAATGCTAAATTTAATCAGCTACTTGCAGAGCAAATCACTAAGAAAATGATTGATTTAAAATATATTAATAAAAATGATATAAAATAAAATCCTATCTTTATAAAACAGTTTAATTCAAATTGAACTGTTTTTCTTTATATCCAGCTCAAAAGATAATGTCCTTATTGCGTCATTATCTTTTTTCTTCCATATAAACGATTTTAAAGTCATTTATATAAGTAGGATGATTGACACCCGTTTATCACAAAATTATCTTAAAAAAGAAAAAAAGACCCATCAGGCCTTTATTACAACATTTACTTCATTTCATCCATCATCATATCAATCATTGGTAAAGATATTATCTTTAGATCAATATCATATCTTTCACATATATCTACAATTGCTAAAAAACTTAGGGATTTCTTATAAAACTCCTTTGAAGGATACCCTCATTTAAAATATATGCCACTATAAAATTTTAAAACAACACTTATTTCATCATCTGTTGGCTTCAATAAATCACCACTCCATAAATCATCCGATGGTTTAAAATCCCTTAATTGATCTGATAATTCATACAATCTTTTCCATACTTCTAAATTCCTTTATAAATCTCCTTTAATCTAGATTATATTAAAAAATTATACTCTATGTATACAATTTAATTGTGAATTGTTTCTTTTTCTTCAACAACCTCAACAATATCTTCAACTTTACAATTTAATTTTTCACATAAATCAGCTAATGTAGATAGTCTTATATCCATATTATGTCTTAATTTATGAATCAAACTATTTCTAACTCCCATCTTATTAATCAAAATATATTGATTAAGTCCTTTTTCTTCAATTGTTCTCCAAAATGGATCATAACTAATCTTCATAAAAATACCTCCTTTATATTACTATAAATGGAAATAAAAATATTCATATTTTCTTTATTGAGACAATAAAGAAAATTGCCCTTTGGGCAATCTCTCTCATCTTCTGTACAAGAACACATATAAGACAACAATCTTATCTCCATTTAACAGTCAGTTATTGTCCCCATTTTTATATCTTATGATTTTCTAATCCAATAAAATGTTTATCTTCAATCATCTTATCAAAGCCACAACGATAACGACGACTTGAAACCAAAACATCCTTGTTATCTAAAACCATTCTTCTACGACACCCTCTTTGTTTCTTGTAATAAAGAACATGTCTAACATTTACAATTGTTCTGACATTAATTTGATAAAATCCCATCGGTTCAACAGTTTCTTTTAACTTTGCCATTGTTGTTCCATAAAGTCTAAATACGTCATTTTCCGTATAAGCATAAATCTTATGATCAACAATTTCAAAATAATAAACTGTCAACAATGAAACTGGGTATTTATTTTTATACTCATCATACAACTCAACTTCACCAATTGTTTCTTTAAATTGACTAACCAGCAATTTAGCTAATTTAATATTCTTGGGATGTGTCACCAAACGAATTTCATAATGGTTCATTTTAGCATTTTCGCAATAAACAATTTTCATAATAATTCCTCCTCGCTATACGAAATTTACCTTTTTTAAAATATTTTTCAATATCTAGGCATAAAACAGCCCCTAAAAGGATGAAAACATTCCAAATTTGTCTTTTATTCTACAACTTTCGACAATTGTCAGCACAATAACCCTCTATTTGTACCCTTTTTCGCTACATTTTTGCACTTTTTCATTTAAACAAAAAAAAGACCTCCCTTAGGAGATCTCAAATAACGCTTTCATATCATCAATACTCATAGTAGAAATTTCACCATGATTTCCTTCTACAAAAGTATCAGCTAAATTTTTCTTTTGTTTCTGTAATTCCATAATCTTTTCTTCAATACTATCCTTCATAATTAATGAAAAGACTTGAACCGATTCTTTTTGTCCAATACGGTGAGCACGATCTGTAGCTTGATTTTTAGCCGACATGTTCCACCAAGGATCAAAATGTATAACTGCTTGAGCACTGGTTAAATTCAATCCAGAGCCCCCTGCTTTTAATGAAATCAAAAACAGTGTCGTGTCGTCTTTTTGGAATTGATCAACCATTTCCTTACGTTTTTCTTTTGGTGTACTACCATCTAAAAGATAATAAGAAATATGTTCTTTATGACATTGATCTTCAATCAAATGAAGAACACTGGTAAACGAAGAAAACAATAAAATCTTCTTATGATTTTCTTCTAAAGAATGAATTAATTCCATACATCCTTTTAACTTTGAAGAAGGTTCTTCAGTTATATCATACAACAAGCGCGAATCTTGACATAATTGTCTTAATCTTGTCAACATTGCTAAAATATCAATACGACCTAATTGATTCATATTTAATTTCTCTTGTAATGATTTATTAACTTGAACAAGATTTGCTAAATAAAGTTTTTCTTCATCTTCATTAAATCTTAAGTAAAGTGTTTGTTCAATCTTATCAGGCAATTCTTTTAAGACATCTTTTTTATTACGACGTAAAACAAATGGTGAAATCATCTGTTTTAACTTCTCTTGTTTATCTTCATCATGTTCTTTTACAATTGGTCTTTCAAAATTATCCAAGAAATAAGCATAATGATATAAATAATGTGGCATTAAAAAATCAAAGATTGACCATAACTCAGCTAAAGAGTTTTCTATCGGTGTTCCTGTTAATGCAAAGCGTTGTTTGGCTTTCAGTTTTTTAACACTCATTGCATTTCTTGTTTTAGGATTTTTGATATATTGTGCTTCATCAATAACGACAGTATGAAATTCAATATTATCATATAGCTCAATATCCCTTCTTAAATAATCATAAGATGTAATCACAACATCATAATCAGATATTTGAGCAATTAACTTTTCACGCACAGGTCTTTGTCCATAAATACATAAAACCTTCATATGAGCAGCAAATTTCTCTATTTCGTCTTGCCAATTCAACAACAAGCTTGCTGGCGTTACAACCATATGAGTTCCTTGACTTTTTACACTCTCTAAATAAACAATCATTTGTAAAGTCTTTCCTAGCCCCATATCGTCCGCCAATATACCACCAAATCCATAATGCTCCATCAATCTCAACCATTGATAACCATCTACCTGATATTCTCTTAAAATATCAGTATATTGATCAGGAATATCAAAAGAACGTGGACTTTCAACCAATTCATTTGTCCATTTTTTAAATTCTTCACTTCTAGAATATTGAATAGAAGATTCTTGATTCATAAATTGATCTAATTCAAATAAACGATAAGCCGGAATTTCAACAACTCCATTAACAATATCCTGACTCTTTAATTGAAGTGTTGAAGTTAACTCATCTAATTCTTTAAATTCCTTATTTTCTAAAGAAACAATCTTCCCATTTTTAAGTTTATAAAACTTACGTTTCTTCTTATAAGCCTTTAAAATATCCATTAATTCTTCTTTTTGAACATCAACACTTTCAATATTCATAGATAAAAGCCCATGGTTGATATGAACTCCAACTTGAATATGCATCGCTTGTGATTGTGATAAACCTTTTAAAGCATCAGTCACATAGATTTGACAATAAGTAGAAAGATAAGGCAAACCTTCTTTCATAAATTGATAGGCAAACTCATGATCATATTGCAAATAAATCACATGATCTTCGATATCTTCAATATAAGGTCGTAAATAATCTTCAATTAAATCAGCTTCTTTAGATTTATGTACATTATTTTCATCAAATCCATAAGCAATTCCATCATCATAAATATACTCTAACTGAATACATATTTGATCATCACTAGTCATATCACCATATAAATTAATCAAATTCTCTTGACGATAATCATCAAAAAGCGTTGTCTTTAATTCAATATCGTCCATCAAATCAACCAAGATATATTTATAAAAATCCATCAAAGACTCTTTAGGAACATATAATCCACCACGAGTTTCTAATAATTTTCTAATAAAAGTCATGACTTTAGTCGGTTCATGAAAATCATATTGATATAAAATATCATCTTGCAAAGTATACATTCCATGGCTTGTCATCATCACTTGATCAAATTCTTGATAATCTTTAAAATCCAAAACATAGTTTTTATCTTGAGTCGTTATTTCTAAAGGAATGCGATATTCTTTTTTATCAAAAGCAATATCACAATATGATGAAGGTAAATTATTCATCAAATGATAGAACTCATCTAGGTGTTCATCACTCATAATCAAAGCACGAATCACTCCATTTTGTAAGAGTTGATTTTTTAAAAAACATTTTCTAACAAAGGCAATGATGTCCAATGAATCATCATCAAAAGCATCTTCACTATGAATAAATTCAAAATTCTTGCCATATTTAATACTATCATGATGAACAATTGCATTTAAAAATGTTTCAATATTTTTAACAACATACCCTTGTTCATCATTCATCACTTTTAATACCATCAATAACATATCTTTTTTTCTTTGAACAAAGACTTTGACACGATATTGTTTAGATGATAATGGTATCAAAGATTCTCTTAATAATTGATCTTTATATAAGGTGATTAAATCTAATGATTCTTGTTGTTTTTTAGAAAGAATACGTTCTTTTCTTTGACGTTCTATTTCTTCTAATTTTTTAGCTTTACTTGCTTCATTGTTCATTTCATAGAAATAAGGAAAAGATTGTACATCTAGTTTTCTTAAATAAAACAATATAGCAGCAATATGGCGACAATGTCCATGCATACCACAAGAACAAGTTGCCTGTATAATATCCCCATTATGTGAAATCTTTATAGAGACAATGAATCTTTCATTTTCTTGAGCAATTCTTGCATTCACTCTATAACAACCATTATTTTCATCTAATGAAATTGTCATTCTCTCTAATTGTGAACGAATATCAATAAAACGGCCATAACGATATTCTTTTTCATCATCAACAATCCTTCTAATTTCACGATCTTGTATGTGCACAAAGACTCCCTCCAATCGATTCTTTAATTATATCATAAAAAGGAACCATTGTTGAGATGATTCCTTTATTTTTTATATTCTTAAAGATATTTATGGCTTTTTTCCTAACATGATTTTTACTTTTTGTCCATCTTCAATCTTTTCACCTACACGTGGCAATTGATCAATGACATAATCACCACTTCCTAAAAATTCAAAACCATAATGTTCATTTTTAACTTCTTTTTTTGTTTTGCCTACATAATTTTCAACATCATAAGTCTTAACATCAGTCCAAACATAAGCTTTTTCTCTTTGTTGTGTCACTTTTTTCACATGTAATGCTGGTAATACATCCATGAAAATCTTTCTCGCAATTGGAGCAGCAGTTGTTCCACCATATTGGACACATTTTTTAGGATTATCCATGGCTAGATATAAAACAATTTGTGGATTATCAATAGGCGCAACTCCTAAGAAGGAAAGAATATACCCATTACCAGCATAAGTTCCGTTGATTGCACGTTGAGCAGTTCCAGTTTTTCCGCCTATACGATAACCATCAATATAGGCATTCTTCCCTCCCCCATCAGTCACAACCCCCTCCATGGCATCTCTCACCTTTGCAGAAGTATCACTAGTAATCACTTGACGAATTTTTTCAGGTTGATTTTCAACAACAACTTCATGTGTTTTTGAATTGTAAACTTTGTTAACAATATAAGGTTTGTATAATTGTCCCCCATTTACACAAGCACATACCGCTCTTACTAATTGGATAGGTGTTACTGAAATCCCTTGACCAAACGCGACTGTTGCTTGTTCAACTTCATTAAATTTATCATAATCAAACATAATCCCCGAAGATTCTCCAGTTAAATCAACACCCGTTTTCTTAGTTAATCCAAAATCTTGAATATATTGGTACAAACGTTCCTTCCCTAATCGTCTCCCAATTTCAACAAATCCTGGGTTGGACGAGTTTTGCAAAACTTCTCTAAAAGTCTGTAATCCATGTCCACCTTTTTTCCAAGATTTAATTCTCGCTCCTTTAACAATTTCATATCCTCTATCATAGTACGTATCTTTATCCATATCAAATAACTTTTCATTTAAAGCACTACTAAAAGTAATAATCTTAAAAGTAGAACCTGGTTCATAGGATTTCCAAATCGGTAAATTACGATTATAAATTTGACTGTCGGCATTTTTATAATCATTCGGATCGAAATCTGGTTTTGAACACATCGCAAGTATCTTGCCATTTCGCGGATCCATTGCTAAACATAAGATAGAATCAGGATTATAAGTTGTATAAGCATTGTTAAGTTCTCTTTCAACAACATCCTGAACGCGACTATCAATTGTTAATTCAATATCCATACCATTAGTAGGATAGACATAATCAGCTGGATAAATATTTAAATTTTGACTTTTCGCATTCATATAATAATTAATACTACCATTTACCCCAGATAAATATTCATCATATTTTAATTCCAAACCAACCAATCCTTGATTATCTATCCCTACAAACCCTAGCGTTTGAGCTAAATAGTTCTTATGAGGATAATAACGTAATGTATCTTGTACAAGATAGACACCGGGTAATTTTAAACGATCAATTTGATAGGCTTTTTCTTCAGTTAATTGTCGACCTTCTGGTTGAATACGTTCAACTGAGACTTTCTTTTTAACCTTTTCAAGAATTTTTTCTTTTGAACATCCTAATATTTTAGAAAGCTGATTGGCAGTTGTGACATAATCCTTGACTTGACTGGGAACAATAATCAGTGAAGATGTTGTTAGATTATCAACCAAAACTTTTTGTTGACTATCATAGATTTTCCCTCTTGCTGCTTCTAAAGGGAAACCTCTTTGCCATGATTGTGTTGCTTTCAAGGATAATTCTTCATAAGCATAAAATTGACTATAGCCAAGTCTTATGACAATTGCCATAACAATCAATGTCATTATAATATTGACCCATTTAATTTTCTTTATCATCTTTGAAAAGATCATTGACATCACCATTCAATTATATGTTAAAAACAAAAAAATAGAATTCTTTTAAAGAATCCTATTTTGCATAAACAGTCACTTTTTGATTGTCTTTTAATTTCGTTCCTTTGGTTACACTTTGTTTATAAATTGAACCAACACCTTCAAATTTTAAATCTATATTTGCCATCGAAGCAAAGGCCTCTGCTTCTTTACGCGACCATCCTTCCATTGAAGGCATTGTTATATTTGTTCCATTCGTTTGTAAAAAGACTCGTGATTTACTTGAAAGTTCTGTCTTAGCTTTTGGATATTGATCAATTACCGTCTTACCATCACCTATTGTTAGTGGTGATAATTGATGACTTGTAAGGATTTTTTTAGCAAAATCAACACTTTGATTCAAATAAGAATCTAAGACAAATGTTGAAGTTTCCACTTTTTTCACTGGTTGTTCATTGATTTTATTCAAAGCTGCACGCACAACACCATTAACAACTTTCGCTGAATTAACAGCACTACCAGCATAACTTTGATACCATAACACAACAACAACTTCAGGATCATCATAAGGTGCTAAACCAACAAAACTGTTTGTATAGTAATTAGAACGATATCTTCCATCCTTTGCAACCTGTCCAGTCCCAGTTTTCCCAATCAAACGAATATCATCCATATGATAAGGATATCCAGTACTTCCTTTTAAATTGACAACTCCGCTTAACAAATCACGCATTTTCTTCACAGTACTTGTTGAATAAATCTGTTTTGAATATTGCGTTTTGGCTTGATAAACATTTTCTTTTGTTTCACTATTCACAACTTTTTCGACAAGATAGGGTTCAACCATTTTACCATCATTAGCAAATGCACTATAACCTCGCATTAATTGTAACCCAGTGAACGTTGATCCTTGACCATATCCAGTGGTTAAATATTCAACCAGTCTTCCGTCATTATTCTTATAACCAGCAACCCCAGAACCTGTAGGTAGACCGTCAACCTCACCAGCTTTAAAGAAGCCTAAATCTTCATAATCCTGTAATAAAGACTCTTTGTCTGTAATCTTCGTTAACATATTACAAATTGCTGTATTACTTGAATAATAGAAACCTTTTTCATAACTGATTGTTCCCCATCCTTCACCTTTATTCCAGTCTCTAATAGGTTTTAGTTTTTTATCATAAACAAACTTACCAGATGGATAAGTACTCTTAAGATTTAAACGTCCATCATTTAAAGCATTTGCATACACAAAAGCTTTGAAAACAGAACCTGGTTCAACAGCTTCATTTAAAAATAAGTCTACATAATTTTTCATATCTCGCTTATTAGGATCAAATGATGGATAATTTGTAACTGCTAATATTCTTCCTGTCTTCGCTTCCATAATTGCACATGTTGCTTTATCGGCTTTTTGTGCTTCAATAAGCTTTTTCATTTGTAAATCCATTTCTGTTTGAATATCAGTATCAATTGTCAAATAAACATCATTTCCAGCAACAGGAGCTGTTTCACTAATAATTCCATTAGGTAAAATATAATTATTATTGTCAGCCAAATAAATCTTTTGACCATTGGTTCCAGTCAACTCATCATTATAAGTTTTTTCAATTCCCATTTGACCAACAATAGATTGAGTTGTTTTACTTTCTAGTTCTTCAGTTAAAACCTGAGCATACCCAACTTCATAAGAAGCAAAATCACCATAACGATAATTTCTTGATGTCAGTTCAGTAAACTCTAAACCTGGTAAATTCAATGCATCAATCTTATCTTTAACCAAAGCTGAAAGATTATTTCCATAACTTCCAAATTCAACTTGATAAGTATTCTTATTTAAACGCTCTAAAATCTTATCTTCATCCATTTTAATAATAGGAGCTAATTTTTTAGCTGTTTCTTTTTTATCAACAACATAAGCTGGTTTTTTATCCGCTGTTAAACGCGTCTTTGACAAAACCGCATATAGTTTATATTTTTTCACGTCACTTGCGATGACTTCATTATCACTCGAATAAATTGTTCCACGCTTGGCTTGCAAAGTTTCTACCTTTTGCCCACCACCACGATTTTTAGCATAATCTTTGATATCATTGCCGCTAACAAGATGCTTTCCTGTTACTCCCAAAAACACGACATTAAATACCAATGCAACAACAACAAGTGCAATGATGCATAATACAATCTTTGCACTTTGATTACTATTCTTTTTCATTGTCATTACTCTCTAGGTACTCCAACAACTGCAGCAGTTGCGGTACTTTGTTTATATTTATATCCCTTTTCTTCAGCAATAGATTCGATACGTGAAAATGAAGCTAATTCTAATTTCTTCATATCTAAACCATCAATATCTGATTCAATTGATGCAATTTGTTTTTCTAATTTTGCACAATGAATATTCAATGTTGATTCATATGAATTTAATGCGACAATACCTAATACAAATACAGCAAAACTAAACATAAACAGACGTCTTGAAAATCTGACAAATCTTGTTTCTTTTTTCTTATTTTTCTTCATCCTCATATATCCTTTCTATAATTCTTAATTTAGCTGAATGCGAACGATGATTTTCATTCAATTCTTCTTCACTCGCAACAATTGGTTTTCTTGTTATTTTTTGAAATTTTGGTTTTAAATAATCAGGAACAATTGGCATTCCCATTGGTAAATCTGGTTGCTTCGTCACTTCTTGAAATGTATATTTACAAATCTTATCTTCTAGTGAATGGAAAGTAATCACTGCAACACGTCCATGAACATTTAATAAATCCAAAGCATCATCTAATGCCTTTTCAAAAACATTTAATTCATCATTCACAGCAATTCTCAATGCTTGAAATGTTCTTTTCGCAGGATGACCACCTTTACGTCTTGCCGGAGCAGGAATAGCTTCTTTAATAATATCCACAAGTTCAAAAGTTGTTTCAATTGGTTTTTCTTGACGATGTCTTTCAATGGCTCTTGCAATTTGTTTAGCAAATTTCTCATCAGCATATTTATATAAAATCTTAACAATATCTTGATACTCATATGTATTCACTAATTCATAAGCACTAAATGCTTGATTTCGATCCATACGCATATCTAATTTTGCATCATAGTTATAACTAAAGCCTCTATCTCCATCATCAAACTGAGGTGAAGAAACACCTAAATCAAAAACAATCCCATCAACTTTATAAACCCCTAATTTTGCAAGTTCACTTTTTATATTCTTAAAATTTGAATAAATAATTGTAAAGTGATCTGAAATTTGGCTTAAACGCTGACTAGCTGCTTCAATCGCAACTTGATCTTGATCAAAACAATAAAGATGACCTGATGTTAATCGTTTTAAAATCTCCTGGCTATGTCCTCCACCACCAAGGGTACAATCAACATAAATCCCATCTTCTTTAATATTTAATCCATCAATTGTTTCGTTCAATAAAACACTCACATGATTAAACATAACGCTCTCCTTTACAATTCATATTCATCTAAATCTTCTGAAATTTCATCAAAACTATCTTTATTATCATCATAGAATTGATCCCATGCTTCACTATTCCATATTTCGACATGATCACCAACACCAACAATGACACATTCTTTTTCTAAATGACCTTCTTGTCTTAAAACAAGAGGAATATTAATTCTTCCTAACTTATCAAATTCACATTCGCTTGCTCTTGAAGTGACTAAACGGATAAAAATACGGGTACTTTTCTTTTTCTGTGGCAAAGCTTGAAGTTCTTCATAATATTTTTCCCATCCTTGTTGTGTATATAATGCTAAACAACCATCATTTCCACGTGTTACATATACACATTCACCACATTGATTACGCATTTTAGCAGGAATACTTAGCCTTCCCTTTGCATCAATGTTGTGCCTAAATTCACCAAAGAACATTCAAAATCACCCACTTCTTAACATTTTTATACATCTTTTAACACTTCATACCACCATTATATACCAAGAAAGAAATCTTGTATATAAAAATCGTGCTCCATTTTTTTATTTTATGCACAAAAAAAGTGACTATTTCTAGCCACTTAACACTCTTTTTCCAATATTTATCAATTAATAATACAATTCAATCACTTTCAGCTCATCTAAACATGCATATCTTGTGTTATCACTCCAACAACCGTTTTTCTTAAGTTGTTCATAAGCTAAATAATCTTTTGTTAATCTTTTTTTCAAACGATTATACACACTTTGACTTCCACACTTCACTTCAGCCACACGACTTTTATTTTTTAACCCTAATTGAATCGCATTGCTAACGATATTTTCATTATAGCTTTCCATATAAATATGATTATCTTTAAAATAGCTTACTGAAGGATTTTTTGTTTTTTCATAAAAATCATCAGTTGTATAACAACGTAACATATCATCACTATCCATCATAAAATATGCATAACATGTATGCGCACCATATTTATTCGCATCATCACCCCAAGTAGGATCACAATAATAATAGTCATCATTTATTTTAACCATATTCCATGCATGCCCTTCATAACCTGGACTATTTTCTGTTTCAATTTTTGAATCACCAACAATATAACTACATGGAACCCCTACTTGATTCATTAATAATTGGTAAGCGCGCGCATATCCTGCACACACTGTTTCATGTTCTAACAATGCCCCAATAACATCTTGGTCCTTTCCTTTTCGTTCAACATATTTCGTATTTTCAATAATATAATCATAAATCACTTTTGCCTTTGTCAAGTCATCTTTTTGACTCTTAGCTTTTTCAACGACTTCAGCAGTTATTTTTTTGAGTTGTGAATTTTTTGATTCAACTTCATTTTTGTTCATCACAAAACGTGGATAGAAAGTTAGCGTATCTGTTTCTTTGACATATTCATATTCACCATCGATATAATATAATTCTGGATGATCATTAAATATATAATTTAAAATTACCGTAATCTGTTCTGTATTTGTTTCTTTGACATCAATTTCATCTTTAAAAGTTGCCATTGCAAAATACATACGTTTATAAGTATCTTTATCTTTTGCATTCAGTTTTGAATAATAATATTGATAATGTTTATCCTTAGCATAAATTTCATCAATTAAATCATTTTGTGTTTCTAATTGAACATCATTCCAATAGCTGATTCCAACAACACCAATTGTTATACCAATAACAGCACTAAATATTAATATTAAAACTTTTTTCAAAATCGAATGTTTTTTTTCTCCCATATTCTTTCCCTCACTTCTGTCTATATCATATCAAAGCTAACAATAAAAATAAAGAGCGTTTTATTTTTGTTTTACTATTCTATACTTCTCGATTATCCCTTTCAAAAAATATTTTCATAAAAATAGCGATAAATTTACAGAGTTAATCTCTTTCAATTCATAATATTTACTTTTTATCATCCATAAAAGAAAGTAATGATTAAAGCTCCGCCCAATACTAACCTTGATACTATATTGTTTCTATTGAATCTAAAATTCAATTACCAGAAAATAATAAACTTTATATTGACGATATCAAAACTAAAGAAAACCACAAAATTGAACAAAGCATAAAAAAACTGTGATTTGTTTAATGATATGCTTGGAATATTTACTTTTCTCTATACCATTAATAAAGATTTAAGTTTAAAATCAAGATATATCTTTAAAAATGAAGATAACTATACAATAACCAATGATAAAGAAAGTCTCATGAGTATCTATGCTTTCACTAATGAAAAATAAATCTATAATACAAAAAACGCTCAATATACACAAATATGTATATTAAGCGTTTTCCAATACAAATAAAAAAAGCCCTTGAATAAGGGGCAGTTTTTATAACACTTTTTGTCCGTTGTAAGTTCCGCAATGTTTGCATACTCTATGAGATAATTTGTATTCTCCACATTCAGGGCAAACAACTACAGCTGGTACTGTTAATTTGTCATGTGTTCTTCTTTTGTTTCTTCTCGTTTTTGAAACTCTTCTTTGTGGTACTGCCATAGGTACACCTCCTTATTCTTTATCCTTAAAATAATCTTTAAGTTTCGCTAAGCGAGGATCTATATAATCCTCATCCTCACGTTCGTCCTCTTCGTTTAATACTTTCCAACCATTGCCTTTGGTTTTCAAAGTTGCACCATCCTTGACGACGCGCATTGGGACATCCATCATGATTTCTTGGAAAATCACTGGTGTCAATTCAACAGTATCTCGCTTCACTTCGATGACATCTTCATCATCTTGCGGTTTATAGAAAGCAAAGATAGCAGTCGAATCAATTTCAAATGGATAATCCACATCTTCTAATGATACGGCACATGGTAGAATCATTTGACCTTTGACTTTAAAATCAACGTATAACTGACGATTTTTCGTGTCCAAGCTTCCATGCCCAGTCACATGTACATCTTTCAAACCATTGATTTGAGATAAGTTGTGGAACATCTCAGACGGAAAACTTAGCGTTTCGTCGAAATCAAAACAACCATCTTTTTGTTTTACTATCCATTGTAAATTCCACTTCAAAAAAATCACCCTTTACACCGCATAGCCAATTATATATAAAACTCTTAAATATGTCAATCGAATTTTACAATTTTCAATGAATATTTCACTTCTTTTCATCAAAACTATTCATAATAACAAAACTATGGTAAACTAACACAAGAGGTGATTACATGAAAGTACTAGGAATTGTTGTTGAATACAATCCATTTCATAATGGACATATCTATCATATTCAAAAAGCAAAACAAATTGTGAAGCCTGATTATACAATTGCTGTTATGTCATCTTCATTTGTTCAAAGAGGTGAACCAGCAATTATTGATAAATGGACACGTAGTCATTTGGCTATTGAATTTGGGGTTGATTTAGTTATTGAACTTCCTTTCGTTTATAGTTGTCAAAGTGCTGATTATTTTGCTAAGGGGGCAATTGATTTATTACACGCTATTGGTATCACTGATTTGTGTTTTGGAAGTGAAGATGGACATATTGAAACATTTATCGATATTGCCAATGCTATTCATGCTCATCAAGAACTATATGATTGTTATGTCAAAAAAGCCATGAAGGAAGGACTTCGTTATCCAGATGCCTGTAATCAAGCACTCATTCAAATTATGCATAAAGAAGTTCGTACTCCCAATGATTTATTAGGATTAAGCTATGTCAAAGAAATCATTAGCCATCACTATCCAATCACTCCCCATTGCTTTAAACGTACCAATGATTATCATGATACTCACTTACAACAAATCGCCAGTGCCACATCAATCCGTCAAGCAATTGCCAAACATCAGGATTATCAAGAAGCATTACCACATCCTGAACTCTATCAAAATGAATGTTATTTTCTTAAAGACTATTTTCCTTATTTAAAATACCGTCTTTTAACAACAACCAAAGAAGAACTCAAACACATTCATTTGGTTGACGAAGGATTAGAGAATACCATGCTTCATGCCATTACTTATAGTCATTCAATGGAAGAATTTATCAATCATTTACTTTCTAAACGTTATACCCTTCCACGTATCCAACGCATGATTATTCACGTTTTAATGAATAATCAAAAAGATGAAATAAAACAAGCAATGAATATCGATTATCTACGTATCTTAGCTATGAATGATCAAGGAAGGCATTATTTATCATCAATTAAAAAAACATGTTCCTATCAGATTGTTACTAATCTTTCAAAGTTTTCTCACCCTGCTTTAGATATTGAAATCAAAGCGACCAAATTACTTTCTCTATTATCAAAGGATAGTGAAAAAATAATAAAAAAGGAATATGCTCACATTCCTTATATTAAAGCAAATTAAGTTTTTCTAAAATTTCAAGACCTTTTTTAACAGCACCTTGCTCACAAGTTTTATTCAGTGAGTAAGTTGCTTTTTGTTTAGCTTCTTGGACTGCATTCCCTGGCGCAAATGAATAAGGAAAATCAAGTAAACTGATATCATTCAATCCATCTCCAAAAGTAGCAACTTCCTCAATTGATAATCCTCTTTGTTTGAGTACTTCTTTTAACATACTTCCTTTATCATGAATATCACTTGTAATCTCAATATTCTCACCAAAAGAAGATGAAACATGAAGATGTTCAATATCATCAAACAAATGTCTAACATTAGAAACATACTTTGCATCAATATGTCTTGCATCAATCTTTAGTGGTAAAGCACCTTGAAGATATAAATCATCAATAGATTGCACTTCATGAACATTTTTCAAATATCCTTCTCGAGTAAAAAAAGCTGCCTTAGGTAACTGAGACTCATCATCTACTCCACGAGCTTTCTTTAAAAGTTCAACATGTCTAGAAAAATACTTTTCTATATCTTCAAAAATATATTTTCCTTTTTGGGTATGAACTGAAATATGATAATGATAACTCATTAAAATATTCATAACTTTTTCAAAAGCATCTCTTTCCATTGGATAATAATGGTTCACTTCTCCATTATATGTTCGATACTGAGTTCCATTATTTAAAATCATAGGATTATAGATGTCATACTTTTGACAAATATCCTCTACCATCCAATAATCTCTCCCAGTTGCAAACATCAATTCAACACCTTTTTTCTCTAATTCTTTAATTTTTTGATAACTCTCATAATCAAATTCATTATCATATTTTAATAGTGTTCCATCTAAATCACTTACAATTAATTTAATCATCAACCCACCCCTTATAATTATCATATTGTACCACATTTTCTTTGAAATAAAAGGTTTTACAAAATCAGAAAAAATTCTTTATCTTTATCCATTCTTACGTTATATTATATGATATATATGTTTATTGCGAGGTAAAATTATGAATGATTTAGAAACATTAACAGCCATTAATGAAATTGGTTATTTATTATTAAAACATGGTGCCGAAATCTATCGTGTCGAAGAATCCATACAAAGAATGTGTGAAGGCTTGGGTTTTCATGATGTTGAAGTTTTTGCAATACCTTCTTATTTTACATTATCATTAACTTTACATGACGGAACTCCTTATCATTCTTCTAAACGTTCTCGTACAAATCGTATCCATCTCGATCATCTTTATGAATTAAATTGTCTTGTTCGTCAAATCAGTAATCAAGAATTAACTTTAGAACAAATCAATCAAAAGATTCACTATATTAAACATCAAAAACTTAATTTTCAATTGATTTTAATTGGTTATATTGTTTCAGCTGCCATGTTTTGTGTATTCTTTGGTGGTGGATTTAATGAAATGATTGTATCGGCAATTATTGGTTTTGTTTTATATTATTTTATTTATTTGATGGAATTATTAAATATGAATACAATTGTAAGAACGATTTTATCAAGTATGGTTCTTGCTAGTATTGCGATTATTGCTCATAAAATAAATATCATTAATGATCAACAATCTGTTATTACTGGGACTTTAATGTTGCTGGTTCCAGGAATTGCGATTACGAATAGTTTAAGAGATATTATTGGTGGGGATTTTGTGAGTGGCTTATCACGCATGATTGAAGCTATCTTGATTGCAGCCAGTATTGCAATTGGAGTTGGGGTCATGATGATGTTATTGAAGGGAGCATAAAAATGGAAGAATTTATTCAATGTTTATCGGCCTTTGTTGGGTGTTTTGGATTTACTTTTATCTTTAGAATTCATAAAAACATGAAATTTGCTTTTGTTGGTTCACTCGTGGGTACTTTAGGTTGGATCATTTATTTAGCCACAAGATTTCTACACAATATCTTTCTACAAAGTTTCATTGCTATGTTATGTGTCGCTTTACTTGCTGAAATGATGGCAAGAATCTATAAAGCCCCTGCGACTATTTTTATTATTGTTGGTTGTTTCCCATTAGTTCCCGGAAGTGGTATCTATTACACAATGCTTTATGCGGTACAAGGGATGAATGATTTATTTATGGAAAGTTTTCTATCTACTTTAGGAATTGGTATTTCATTAGCTCTAGCAATCTTGATTTCTTCAACGACTTTACAAGTTTATAAACGAATTAAAAACAAAGATTATGCAACTGTAGAATAAAAAGGAAGATCACAAAAATCTTCCTTTTTTACTATTCTTTATTTTCAATCATCAAAGCTTGTGCTCCCATACTTTCAAAAGCTTCACGAAAAGCCTTAATGCTATAACGAACTTGCCCTATTAATGGGTCATTGATAATGACATTGTTTTTATCATATCCCACCAATAACATGCAATGTTCAGAAAGTGGAAAGTGATATTGCTCATCGGTATACTTTCCAGCTCTTGTTTTAATGTACCAACTTTTTGTGCCTGAACATTTCACATTCATCATTGAGGCTGTTGCCCAGATTTGTATAGGATGCCCTTCACTTACTTCATAAAGGAGTTTTTCAACACTTTCACCTATCAAACTTCTAACCTGATGTTTTCCTTCTTTCTTTGAAATCAAGCGATTCACAACATCCACCATTGGCTTCGCATAAATACCATATCCCTCATGAACCATACTTCCTGTAAAAGCTTCATTAGGGTTAGCTCCATAAAGACGACCATTATGTCTTTGCAAAGGAATCGTTGGAATACTTTTAACAACTTCAGCCATTTTATAATGATAACCATAATATTGTAAAAGCATTGTTGAACTTGCTGCTTCACAGCCATTATAATAACCAGGATTCTGTAAAATCATTGGAACCTCTTTGATTAAATAAGATGAATCAATCACATAGATTTGTCGCTCTTTTTGAGTTTGATTTTTGGCTTGATCTTGAACACTATATAAAACAGTATAAATTCCTTTTTTATTAGTATCCACCTGACCCTTGACTTGAATTTGATTGGTTATATTACCATCAACATTATCTTTCGCACTCACATCTTTTAAAGGTAAAAAACTTTCTCCAATTTGAAGAATCTTATCTTCAACATGGCTTAAAACTGGAGCTTTCTTATCAACAACGTGCATCTTGATATTTTGTGTAACTTGATTACCAGATGCATCACTTGCCTTCACTGTAATTGTATACTCACCTAATTGATTGATATCTAAATTTTGAGTTTGAATATCGGTTTGACATTTTCCTGTGGAATTATCTGTAACCTGAATATATTGATTAATGTCAAAGTCAGCTTGCTGATAAGCAATTTTATCATCATATTCTATTTCTGGTGGCGTTGTATCTTGAACAATTAATTTTATAGAATAAGTCTTATTTTGATAAGTAATAGCCCCTTGATATTTACCTATATGAATAAATTCTTTTTGCTGATCAAGATAAGTTAAATCCTGAAAGTTAACTTTTATTTTTTGATTGATTTTTTCTCTTTCAGCTGAAGTAAAAAAGTTTAAATCAAAATAATCCTTTGCCTGAAAATCAAGTTTTGTTCCTACTTCAAGAGTATAAATACCTTGATTTTTTAAATGAATATGTTGTCTTTGATAATAAATAAAACCAAAAATTGCAATGATAATCATACCAGTAACTAATAATAAGATTTGCTTTAAATTTAATTTCTTTCTATCCATAAATTCTCCATTTGTTATTGCAAAGAAAAAGAGACAATGTCTCTTTTATTATGCACGCAAATGAGCATTATATTCTTTTGCAACGACAGCAAGAATATTTTCCATAACTTCATTAATTATAGCATCTTCTAATGTCTTTGTAGTATCTTGGAAAGTTAGTGTAATAGCAACTGATTTCTTTCCTTCTTCAATATGTTCTCCTTCATAAATATCAAAGATCTCAGTTTTTGAAATCAAACGTTTACTAGCTTTTTGAATAGAACGCACAACATCATATGTTGGAATATCTTTATCCATAACAAGTGCAATATCTCTATTGACAGAAGGATATTGTGGAATAGCTGCAACTTTTAATGCTTTTGTCTTTAAGTTTAATAGAACTGATAAATTCAATTCAGCAACAACTGTTTCTCCTTTAATATCATATTTCTTAGCTTTTAAAGGATGGATTTGTCCAATAACCCCAACAATCTCTTTTCCCATCTTGATATAACCACTTCTACCCGGATGGAAATCTTTGTTATCAGCTTCAACTCTTACTAAGCTATAACGTGATTCTTCAATACATAATTTTTTAAATAAAGTTTCAACAAAACCTTTCACGACATAGAAATCAACTTTACGATGAATGCCTGCCCAAGGTACACTATGATAAGTTCCATTACATGCAATCGCTAAAGTTGTGATTTCATCTTTGGCATAAGTGTTAGAAATTTCAAAGATACAAACATCTTTACATGCATGTGATTGATTATAATTAATCACTTGTAATAATGAAGGGATGACTGATTTTCTTGTCACACTTCTTTCTTCTCCTAGTGGAGACATTAATTTCACTTGTTCATCTAATGGATGGAATAAGTTAAAATCATTGACTGTTGAAGGTGAAGTCAGTGTATATGTTAATGTTTCATGTAATCCTAAATCAACAAGAACATCTCTTACAAATCTTTCATTACTTTGTTTTGGTGTTAAATTTCCTTTTGTCATTTCCATTAATGGTAATGATGAAGGGATATTGTCATAACCATACATTCTTGCAACTTCTTCAATTAAATCAGCAGCCATTGTTATATCATTACGATATGTTGGAACAACAACTTCAAATATTGTATCTTTTAATGTATAAGTAAAACTTAAACGATCAAAGATGTCTTTGATTTCATCAACAGTAATATTCATACCTAATAAACCATTGATTTTTTCTTGACTAACAGTGACTTTCTTTTCTTCAATGTTCAAATCAGTTGAAACACTCTTATAAATTTCACTTGCATCAGCTTCTTGTACCAATAAATCAGCACAACGATCTAAAACATGTAAACTATTAGCAGTATTTAAAGCTCCTTTGATATAGTGTTGAGAAGCATCTGTTAATAAATTCATACGACGTGCGGTATTTCTTAAAGTTGGACCATCAAAAGTTGCTACTTCAATAACAATATTTTTAGTATGATCATCAATCTTTGTATCATTACCACCCATAACACCTGCAACACAACCAATCCCATTATCTGTTGAAACAATAATATCTTCTGGTAATAATTCATATTCTTTTTCATCTAAAAGCACAGCTTTTTGATGGAAACCAGTTTTAATGACAAATGTTTTTTCTTTTAATTTGTCATAATCATACATATGAATAGGTTGTCCTGTTTCTAACATCACATAGTTAGCAATATCAACAATGTTGTTAATAGGTTTAATTCCACTTGCTAATAAATGATTTTTTAACCAAGCAGGTGATTCTTTTGTTTGAACACCTTTGACTAATTTTGCTCCAAAGAATGGACATAAATCAGTTTCTACAACAACCTTGATATCACTTTCTAATTCATTATATTTTTTAACTTCTGGTAATTTCACTTGACGATTTAAAACCGCAGCTACTTCATAAGCCAGAGAAGTCATTGCCATACAATCACTACGATTTGGTGTTAAACCAATTTCTAAAATAACATCTTTTAATCCCATATAAGATAATGCTTCTTCACCAATTGGTGCTTCATCATCTAAAACATGAATTCCCGCTTTATCTTCTTCTTTTAAAAGACGTGCATCTAATCCAAGTTCAGCAATTGAACAAATCATTCCATTTGATGCTTCACCACGGATTTGACCTTCTTTAATCTTAAATCCCTCACCTAAATTACATCCAGGTAAGGCAACAATAACTTTTTGTCCAGCAGCAACATTTGGTGCTCCACAAACAATTTGAGTAACCTCTCCAGGTTTTACTTCCACTTGACAGACATTTAAATGATCACTATCAGGATGAGGATAACATTCTTTAACATAACCAACAACTAATTTATCACCATGTGCAAGTTCATGCATTCCTTCCACTTCTAATCCAATACGTGTAATCTTTTCTGCAAGAGCAGCAGGATCTTGATCACTAATATCGACATATTCATTTAATAATTTTAAACTCGCTTCCATTGGCTTACCCCTTTCTCCCAAATTGATTTAAGAATCTTAAATCATCATTATAAAAATCTCTAATATTATCAATGTTGTATTTTAACATAGCCACACGTTCTAACCCAATTCCAAAGGCAAATCCTTGATAAACTTCTGGATCAAAGCCACACATTTCAAGCACTTTTGGGTTAACCATACCAGCCCCTAAAATTTCAATCCATCCTGTATGTTTACACATTGGACAACCTTTTCCTTCACAGTTATGGCAGCTGATATCTACTTCCACACTTGGTTCAGTAAATGGGAAATAAGATGGTCTTAAACGAATCTTACGTTTTTCCCCAAACATTTTTTTAGCAAAAACTTCTAAAGTTCCTTTTAAATCAGCCATTGTAATATTTTTATCAACAACCAATCCTTCACATTGCATAAATTGATGTGAATGTGTTGCATCGTCATCATCACGACGATATGTTTTTCCAGGACAAATGACTTTGATAGGTCCTTTTCCTTGCGCCGCAATCATCGCATGTGCTTGAACTGGTGAAGTATGTGTTCTCATCAAAGTATTTTCATCAATATAGAAAGTATCTTGCATATCTCTTGCAGGATGTCCTTTTGGTAAGTTCATTAACTCAAAGTTATAATGATCACTTTCCACTTCAGGTCCTTCAGCTACTTGATATCCCATACCTAAGAATAATTCTTCAATATCATTTTTAACCACTGATAATGGATGTAAACTTCCTAATGGTAAAGCAGTACTAGGTAAAGTAATATCAATATTTTCACTTGCAAGTTTCGCATTCATTTCAGCTTCTTCTAAAGCCACTTTCTTATCTTCAATAGCTTGTGTAATGTCTTGTTTCACTTTATTAGAAACTTGTCCAAATGCCGCTCTTTCATCCTTAGACATATCTTTCATAGATTTCATAGCAGCTTGCATTGGTCCTTTTTTCCCTAAATAGAATACCCTTAAATCATTCAAATCTTTTAAAGATGTACAATCATGAATCTTTGTTAGGGCTTCATCTTTAATTTGTAATAATTCGTCCATAATTTCCTCCTTCAAATAAAAAAATCGCTCCATATAGGAACGATTATAATCGCGGTACCATCCTAATTCATAACATTCATCTGTTATGCACTTTGATCACAGTAACGTTGTGAATACGGCGATGATTAGTCGCACTCCAAGGTGAATTCAATAAATGCATTGTTAGAAAACTCACAGCATTTGTTTTCCTCTCTTTAACAAATTCTTTACCTACTTGTCCTTTTCATCGTGTTTACTTTTCATATTATAGCCAATCTTACACATAAAAACAAGTCTTTTTTCATTTTCAATCATTTTACCCCATCCTTGATGGAAATTTCTGATTGAGACTTTCTATTTCTTCTTCACTTAAACCATCAAAATAAAAATGCAACGCATCAAATTCATGTAATTCTTTTTTAGAAATTTCACTCATAAAATCATCAAATGGAACATCTCCAAGAATTTCTTCCTTTTCTAAAGAATAAAAAGTCACAATATTTTGATTAGCAGTTATACTTTCACCCGTTTGAAAATTCACACAAGAAAATGGTGTTAAAGGTTCAGTTGGAAAAACAGTATCAACAGTTGCAGTGATTGTATACACACCTAAAATTTGTTCATCTTTCATTCGATAATAACGCGGAGCACAATAATATAAATCAATCACTTGATTATTATGGATATCTTTAGAAAAATGAGATAATTCATGATCATCTAACCAATTCATAACATCTTTTGAGTTAAAGTAATAGGGCCACATTGCACAAAAGAAATTTCCATTTTCATGTTCAGTTAAAAAACTTTTCATCGTATCATAGTTAAAATCCTTTAACCCTAATTTGATGGTTTCAATTTCTTTTATCGAATGAATCTCTCCATCTTGTTCAAAACTATCGGTTTTCCATAAACGACAAAGATGCTCAATTAACATATAAAAATCATCAATTTCTTCACAAGTTGTTGGTAACAGCATATGTAATCCTATCTGATTGGTTTCAGCTTCATTCCATACCACACTTATCCCTCTAGCAATATGGTTAGGATTATAAAGAATAACTTCATTTTTATCACATTCATTAGGTTTTAAAATATAATTATCATCATAACATCCATAAGCAAAATGATTCATTAAAATATCTTTTAATGATAATTTCTTTTTAAAAAACCCTTTTTGTTTAATAACAATATCAACACTCATCTTTCTTTTCCTCCAATTTTTTCATCAATTCTTTTGCTTCAATAACCGCATACATTGTATTTCCATGATTTATAACATATTCAAAATTCTTTATTGCTCGTTCATTATCATTTAATGCCATGTAACATTTTCCCATTTTTAAGGCTGATATAACTTGATAAACAGGTGATAATGAAGCTAATTCCTGAAGGAGTTCAATCGCCTTTAAATAATCTTTTTGATACATTAAATATTGTGCTAAGTGACTTTTTTTAACAAGTTCAAAACTTTTCGAATCAGCTTTTTTATTTTTCAATTGCATACTTTCAATGATGGCAATATTTTGTTGATAAAACTCCTCATGCCTTTTTATTTTTTCTTCTTCACTAAGCAATTCAAATTCAGCAACAATCCGATGATTATTTTTTGTTCCAGCATTTGGATATTGATTTAACAAATCTCGAATTCTTTCCTGATGATTTTGTAATTGTAAGACCGATATGAGATCCATACATATATTTTCTTCATTTAAAACTTTTTGTTTTATCAATTGTGTATAAACATAATTGGCGCGTAAAGGATCACATTTTTCATTGACAAGCGATAATATATGATTAGAAACAGTTAATTCATGGAAAGATAAGCAAACATTATATCCTATTATGATAAATATAACGAGGACAAAAGCTATGATGAGACCTATCCATCCTAATCCTAAATTATAATGCAATGAAAAACCAAATATATTTATATCTGTTTTAGAAAATATAAAAACACATAAAAGAGCTAATAAAATGCATATAAATTTTGTTTTACGACGAAAATCTTTTATATCTTGAATAGATGAATGAATCATATCCTGACAAATTTGATCATGCGTTAAGTCCATTAATTCATCTCCTTAAAATGATACATTGTAATTGCAGCGGCAATGGCTACATTTAAAGATTCAATAGATTGAATCGGAATATACAAGCGTTCATCACATAAATCTAAAATTTCCTGATGAACCCCCTGTCCTTCATTTCCCATAACAAAAGCCATTTGACTGTATCTTTGATGTTGATCAATACTTTGTGCATTTTGTAAACATGTTCCATAGACTTTAACCCCTTGTTGTTTTAAAAAAGTAATGGCTTCTTTTAAATCCATGATACATGTATTCATTTGAAACAAAGCCCCCTGTGTTGAACGAATAACTTTATCATTGTATAAATCAACACAATCTTTTGACATAATGATTTGATCATATCCAAAAGCTAAGGCTGTACGCATAATTGTGCCAACGTTTCCTGGATCTTGCAATCCATCCAACAACAAATATCTTTTCCCTGCTTTTAATAATTCCTGATTTTTATTTTTATAACAGATAGCCATAATAGGTTGAGGACTTTTTGTAAAAGCTAACTTTTCCATCACTTTATCAGAAACATAAAGCGTTTTTTCTACAAATTTCTCCTCTAAAGTTGTAATAAGCATTTGAATACAATTGGCTTTTCTAGCTTCTTCAACCAAATGATATCCTTCAACTAAAAATAAGTCTTTTTCATCACGATATTTTTTCTGTTTTAATTTCATAATTTCTTTTATGGTTTCATTTTGTAATGATGTAATCATATATGAATCTCCTTCAATCTTTTTTGTCTTTGTTTATAATCTGGCATTCTCTTTTCAATTTCCTGATAAAATAAATGGGAATGATTGGCTTGTAAAAAATGTGCTAACTCATGCACAATAACATAATCAATTAAATCTTTCGGCAAATGTATTAATGATAAATTAAAAGTTACTTTATTGTCTTTATAAAAACAACTTCCCCATCGACCTTTATATTTTTTAATTTCTATCAAAGGCATATCTAAATCAAAATCATATGCCAAATATTCAATAATCTTTTCTTGAAGATAATCCATCAATATTTTTTTCAAATACATTTCTACACAATCTTGTATACGAGAATGATAGACATACAAAACATCTTCATGAATTTGACATTTCATTATTTGTACATCTCTCACTGAGAGAGTATATTTCTTTTCATAAATCATAACATAACCTTGATTTTGATAAATTGCATAAGGAACATATTTTTTTAATTGAGGTAATAATTTATCTTGATATTTATATAAATTTTCTTCAATAAAAGAAATTGGTGTATAATAAGGTGCACTCACTTGAATACGACCTTCTTTCACTCTTATCCGAATTGACTTCATATTCTTAAAATAAACATCATAAGAAATGAGTTCTTGATTAAACATAATTTGATAACTTTTCATAAAACTCCTTGAATAAACATGTGAAAATCACCCATATTATATAAGAAAGGGTGATAATATGCGCGAGGCATTATTAATGAACTTAAAAGGCTTTTCAGCTAGTCAGCTTAAACAAACTATAGATGATGGTATAGCATCAAAAGAAGAAACAATCTTAGTTGGATTAGGTGTTCTTTTTGAAGAATACTATAACTCACTAGACGCTTCTTCTCAAATGCAATTCTTGCAAAGTCTTTCAAAATTACTTTAGACCA
The DNA here is from genome assembly GCF_004343035.1 of Longibaculum muris. Taxonomy (GTDB): domain Bacteria; phylum Bacillota_I; class Bacilli_A; order Erysipelotrichales; family Coprobacillaceae; genus Longibaculum; species Longibaculum muris. The sequence continues at coordinate 168,386 of NZ_SMCQ01000001.1, read as the reverse complement.
GATTCTGGTCTCTTTTTTCTTTGATCAACCAAACGATGTGCCCATTTAAATAATTCTGGTGTTCTTTTCCACATTTCTTTCACCATTCTTAAACAAATTAATAGAAACAATATACATAAATTATACTGAAATAAGTCTAAGATAGGAATAAAGAAAATAACCCCACATAAAACCAGTAAAGCAATACATGGCAAGAAAGTGACTTTTTCTTCATAAATATCATAAATAATCTTTGAAATTTCAAAAATTAAATAATCAAACAGCCATATGAGCAAGAAATATAATGTTGTATAAATATCAAAAACAAATAATCTTTGTAAAGCTTCAGCAAAAGTACATTGATAATAATGAATCAATGAAATCATAAATGAAGCAAAAGCTGCAAACAATGTGGCTAAAGCATTTCTAAACATATAAATTGTTATCATATCTTTTCTTGCTTTACTCATGATCATCCACCACCTTTAATGAACCATGCAATTCTAACATAAATGTGTATCCTTTTTGTTGTTTATCGTCTTTCATTAATGTCACAACACAATTAATAGGTCTATCTAACAAACTACCTTGTTCATCATAATATACACTAATTCGATTAGTATTTTTCAAAATATCAGCTGTTTTTCCTTTTATATAAGCAAATCTTTCATAATCATTAATATTATCTTGTTGACCATTATCTTTAAGATATAAATAATCAATAATCATATATGGATATTGTTTTTCAATATTTTTAATCTTTGAAGAAAAATCACCTGTTTTTAGCCATGAAGAAGTGACATACACATTAGAAATAGCGTAATCTTTATTTGCCCCATTATATGTATAAACATCTTGTTTTTGTAAAGGCACTGTTTGATCATAAACTGTTTTATTTTGTCGTTTAATGATAATTTGCACTGATAATTGTGTCAAATCATTTTCTGATAATTTTTCTTTTGTTTCATCTTCACTCAAGGTTAATACTTCATTATCTCCTTTAACAGATAATTGATGTTCAAAAACCAAATCTTTATCTTTTAAAGATGTAACAATCACATGGATAGAATCATCTTTTAATAAAAATTGATCTTTTAATGCTATAATTCTTGCATTACCATGTTTTTGTCCTTCTTTATTTTTGTAGAACTGATATCCATCAATAGAAAGTTCTTCATTTCCACCAGCAAAACAATATTGATAATCATCGGTATTAACATAAGTATGAAACATAAAATTGTTATACCATAAAAACAATGTTGAAATAATAAAACATACGAGAATTCCTGATAAAATTAATTGTCTTTTTAATTCTTTATTCATAATATCACCGCCTTCATTATATATTTTTTCTAAAAAAAAAGAAAGACCTTTCGTCTTTCCTTATGAAGAACCAAGTTTCACTGTAAGTGTAGATGTAGAACCATTACGATTTATCGTTAATTTTACACTATCTCCTGGTTTTTTGGAATAAAGTTTTGTCAAGAAATCCTTGTATGAAGTAATTTCTTCATTATCAAATTTGGTAATGACATCGCCAACTTCAATGCCTGCATTGCTTGCTGCAGAACCACTTTGTACTCCCGCAATATAAATTCCTTTATTTAAATTTGTTTGAATACGATACATATATAATTCATATGATGAATATCCATCCAATGAAACTCCAGAAATACCTAATGTTGGACGATTAACTTTTCCCGTTGAAATAATTTCTTCAACAAGTTTAACGGCATCATTAATTGGTAATGCAAATCCCATTCCTTCAACTGATTCAGAAGAATATTTCATAGATGTAATACCAACAAGCTCACCAGCTGCATTAACCAATGCACCTCCACTATTTCCTGGATTGATAGCCGCATCTGTTTGAATAACATTCATATCCCAATCTTCTTTACCATCATTATTCAAATCAACTGAAACTGTACGTTTAGGTGCCGAAACAATTCCTTGAGTCACTGTTCCCGCATATTCAATTCCTAATGGACTTCCAACTGCAAGAACTGGTTCCCCAGCTTCTAATAATTCTGAATCTCCTGTCTTAAAGGCTTTGACATCAAAATCTACTGTCATTTTTAATACTGCGATATCACCATATTTATCACTACCAATTAGGTTAGCTTTGACTGATTTTCCATTAGAATAAATAACTTCAATAGATTGTGCACCATCAATAACGTGATGATTAGTAATAATATAAACAGTCTTACCATCTGTTTTATAAATCACGCCACTTCCACTACCAGATAATTTATTTCCTTGATAAACAGCAACTCCGACTGTGGATTCTTTAGCTGAAGCGATAACTTTGGTTAAATCTGTTTTCACATCATAATTAACTGTCTCAATTTTAGCATTTGAATTTGTTGATGTGTTTGATGTTGTTGAACCTAGGACTTTATAGAGTAAGAATCCATTACAACTTAATGATACAATAAGTAAAACAACAACAAGCATTTTAAATAATGTATTTTTATTCATTTTTTTCATTTGGATCTTCCTTTCTGCAACATATATTCATTGCTCTTTTTATAGTTATTATCATATTATATAAATGACAAAAGAATATTTTAAAAGTGTGTGAAAATGTCAAAAAAATATCTATTTTAATAATGTTTTAATTTCATCAATATGTTTTATAGCTTCTTGATATCCAAATTGATAAATTCTTTCTATCTTTTGTAAATCTTTTTCAAATGAATCAATTTGTACTTCTAATGTTGGACGTAAAATCAATGCCTTTCCATCTTTTTCTAATTGTTCACAATATTGAACTGTTTCATTATAAAGTTCATGTCGTGTCAATAATGGTTCAACTAATCTAGGATACTTCTTTTTTAAATGACGAGCTGCCACAACGTTCGCTTTTGATAATGTCTTTTGATATCCTTTTGGTCTTGTCAAGACAATAAGCATTTTATCATGACCATCTTCCATAGCTTTTCTAACTGGAATAGGATCACAGATTCCTCCATCATAATACCCTTTTCCATTAATATGTATAACCGGAAAAGCGAATGGTATGGCACATGTTGCCTTCAACATTGTACACTGTTTATCCAATTGTTTACCATCTAGATATTCGCATTCACCTGTCTCAACATTTGTCACCCCAACTTTAATAGTTGTTGGACTATTTAAAAATGTCTCCCAATCAAAAGGGTAAAGTTCATTCGGGATTGTTTCATAAGCAAACTTTAACCCAAACAAACTTTTATCAGTTAAATAATTACGCATTCCTACATAACGTTTATCATGACGATGATTCATTAAAATATCATAATTACGTTTCCTTTGTTTAGACACATAAGAAAATCCATCTGTTATTCCTGCTGAAACCCCAATAACATAGGGGAATTCGATGCCTTGATCAATCAAAGCATCCATGACCCCGCTTGAAAATATTGGTCGAAAAGTTCCACCTTCTAATATGAGTGCACCCATTATCTTTTATCCTCTATCATCTGTGTCATCAATGATTGATCCATTGCTTTTATAAAGGAAACAATTAAATCAACAGTTGCCTGAAAATCATCAGTATGGATAATTGTACGATGTGAATGCATATAACGAGATGGAATAGAAAGCGTAATATTCATAACTCCAGCATCAACCTTGCTTAATTCACCAGAATCAGTTCCTCCTACGCTTGTCATATCATATTGATAAGGTATTTGATTTTCTTGACATATCGCCTCTAATGCTTTTAATAAACCTGTATGCGCAATGGCACTTCCATCCATCACACCTAACGCAACACCTGTGCCTAATTTCACATCACCTTTATCACCAGGAATATCTTGTGAAAATGTTACATCAATAGCAATCGCAATATCTGGTTTAACCATTTGCCCTACTGTTTTAGCGCCACGCAATCCAACTTCTTCTTGAACTGTTCCTGCTCCATAAAGCGTTGGATAAATACTTTCGTCTTTTAATTGTCTGAATACTTCAATTATGACTGCTGCACCAATACGATTATCCCAAGCCTTTGACATCAAACATTTTTTATTACCCATAACTGTAAATTCTGAAACTGGTGTAATTGGATCACCTTTACGAATTCCTAAATCAATAGCTTCTTGTTTATTCAAAACCCCGACATCAATAAAAGCATCTTGAGGTGCAGTCACTTTATTCATTTCCTCAGCAGTTTTGCCATGTGGTGCCATTGAACCAAAAACGCCTTTAATTTCATTTCCTTCTCTTGTTGTAATAACTACTAATGAAGATGGTAAGTTCTGTCCCATCCATCCTCCCACTGGTATAACATGAATAAAACCTTGTTCATCAATATCTTTAACTAAAAAACCAATTTCATCAATGTGACCTGTCAATAAAACTTTTAGTTGACCAGTTCCTTTTTTTATTCCAATTAGACTTCCTAAATTATCATATTCTATTTCATCAACACAATCTTCAATATAAGATTTCATAACACGTGTTGCTTGTTTTTCAAATCCAGAAATTCCATTAACTAAACTTATATTTTTCAACATTTCTAAATCTACCATTTTATTTCCTCCTTGATTTTTCTATTATATAACGATTTTTAAGTGAAAACAAACCATTTAAATATTCTAAATCACTACAAGTATGCACATACTCTTTTACTTTCAAACACCAATCATTACATATTTCATCAAAAAGGATGCTGTATTCTTATTTTTTTAATAAAAATAAAAAGAGAATATGGAGTTACTGAATTGCAATTCAGTAACTCATTTTCTCCTTTTCGTTTATAAACATTTCAAAATTATTCTAGACTTATAAAAATGACAAGACTTTTTCTTTTAATTCCTTATATCCAATATCTGTTAAAATAAATTGAATAAATATATCAATTTGTTCTGGACTACACTCTTTTAGCCACTCTCCATCTTGATGGTATTTCATCTCATATTGTCGCTTTGCCATTTCTAGCTTACCTTCTGATAGTCCTTTCAATAGTCCTTGTTCCAATCCTTGCTCCAATCCTTGTTCCAATCCTTGTTCCAATCCAATTTTCTTTCCTACTAGAAGTCCTTCTTCCAACCCAGCCTTCTTGGCATATTCTACATCTACATCGTGCCATTCCTGAAAATCATACTGCACCTGATATCTTGCATCCACTTCCTTTATCTTCTTCTTATCCTTGATAAACTTCACGACGACATCATCACCTTTCTTCAGGATACTAAATTCATGATCTTCTCCTTAAGTTCACTTGATTCTATATCTGTTAATATCAGTTGGCTAAAATAATCTAATTGTTCTTGCGTGCATTCCTTTAGCCACTCTCCATCTTGATGGTATTTCATCTCATATTGTCGCTTTGCCATTTCTAACTTTCCTTCTGATAGTCCTTTCAGTAGTCCTTGCTCCAATCCTCGATCCAATCCAACTTTCTTTCCTACTAGAAGTCCTTCTTCCAATCCAGCCTTCTTGGCATATTCTACATCTACATCATGCCACTCCTGAAAATCATACTGTACCTGATATCTTGCATCCACTTCCTTCACCATCTTCTTATCCTTTATAAACTTGTTGTATTTCTTCTTCATCATCTTAATCATCCCTTCCTTTTCTTCATATTTGATTCCTTCTACATTTCCATTCTCCATTAAATAAATCAATGCTTCAAATTCACTTAGACATTCTTTTTCACTGGCTATTTTATTGACATAAGGAAGATACACATAGATTGTTGTCTGCAGATATCCCAACTGAGAAATATTGTATGTATTCTTGGCATAGAAATCATCCATCAATCTTGGACAACGCTTATCAATATCTCTGATGAACACAATCTGAATCAGTTCCTTCAGTTTTCCTGATGTATCTCCCGCTTCCAGCTGATAGTCAATCAGACGACAGGAATAATGAATGAAGCGTCTATTGAGAAAGACGCTCATCTTGGAATTCTGCATTTCCATATCAATTTCATATTGGTTGTTTTGCATATGAATATCCAAGATATTGTTTTTCATGCGAATCATCTGAGGTGTTAGTTCTGGATTCGCCACACTTAAATCGTGAATCGGGACAAGGGGAATGATATTTTTCAAAAGAAATTCTCTTAACCGCTTGGATTCACTGGTATTTTGACCAAAGGTCAGTTTAAAAAAGACATCTGATACATAATAATTTTTTTCACTCATAAATTAACCCTCCTACTTATATATACGCTAGGAAAGTCTCATTTTTCTTTTTTTATTTTCAACTTTTTCAAAAAAATTTTAACACACATCACTTATATTTTCAATAAGCAAATTTTAGCTTTATAAAAAAAGATTTAAACATTATGTTTAAACCTTAATCAACAAATAATTTTTGTGATTCAACAGAATTAACATCAACAATTTTATAAAAATATTCTTTTTGTGATAAATCTCCTCGTTCTATTGTTTCCGCTATCTTCCCATCTTTAATATACAAGAGTTTTTGTGAATAGCTAGCAATCATCGAATCATGAGTAACCATTAAAATAGATACCCCATCATTATCATTTAGGCTTTTAAACAACTCTAAAAGTTCATGTGAATGAGCACTATCTAAATTACCTGTTGGTTCATCAGCAACAATCAGTTTAGGCTTTGTAACAAGTGCTCTTGCAATTGCTGCTCTTTGTCTTTGACCACCAGAACATTCATAAGGATATTTTTCTAATAAAAATTCTACATTTAATCTTTTAGCCACTGTTAAAATACGTTCTTTAATTTCATCCGAAGAAATATTTGATAATGAAAGAGGAACAGCAATATTTTCAAAGATTGTTAATGAATCTAAAAGATTAAATTCCTGAAAAATGAATCCTAAATTTTCATAACGAAAACGACCAACTTCATTTTCTCCCATTGTCCTTACTTCTTTTCCATTAATAAAGACTTTCCCCTTAGTAGGTACATCAATCGTCGATAAATTATTAATAAAGGTTGATTTACCAGAACCAGATGGTCCCATAACACAAATAAAATCACCCTCATACATTGTCAAAGAGACATCAGACAATGCAGTCACTGGATTTTTTGTTTCAATTCCATATACTTTAGTTACATGATCAGCAACTAAGATTTCCTTACTCATAACGAACACCTTCCTTCAAAACTTTCAATACTGAATTTCTATAAGATATATAAGTGACAATCGCAGCTAAAAAAGCTGATAAAATTTGAGCTAAAATAACGGTTATCATAAATTCTAGCGTTATACCTTGATGAATAAATGCTTGAATCAAAGCAACAATAATATATAGAAATGGTAGTCCCACAAGCACACTATAATAATAGCTCACTTCCTGCTTAATAATATCGAGCAATTGATGATAAGAATAACCAAGTTTATATAAATTATAATAAAACATTTTACGTGTCATTGCTTCCATTGAATATTTATAAAGAATACTCGCTAATAACAATAACATAACAACAATATAACCGACAATTGCTGTAATCATTTCTCGAGGATTATCTTGTTGAGAAATCATGATAGCAATCATAACACTCGTTGAAACGCCATAAATTCCTATTAATAAAATTGAATGTTGCAAAGAATACAACAAATTAGAAAGTGATATTAATTTCAAAGGATGAGTTAAATAACGTTTATCCTTCCATTTTTTTAACCAATTAGGTAAACAATATTTAAGCATCCCACCAATCCCTAAAACACCAATACAACAAGGAAATAAAGCTGATGTTGATGAATAAGGAGAAGTCAATAAAATTATCAAACCAAACAAATAAATAAACCAATAAAGAAATGTAGGTAATTGGATAATCCGATTATCCTTAACTTCAGTACGTTGTTCCTGTGATAACATATATTGAATATCCTTACGATAAACAAATCCTGATGCATAAACAAGCTGAGCCCCAATAATAGCACAAATACAAATCAAAGTATCAAAGATTGCATTCATTGGTAAATAGAAAAAATAAATCGTTAAAGCTAGGTAATGATAAATGCATTGATTAACAAACATAGATATCAACGCACCTATGAAGATACCAAGAGGAAATGCAATCAAGGTCATCACAAAATTTTGATAAAATAAATACATTGTTGTATCAATAAAACCTGATCCTGACATTGTCATAATAGCAATCTCTTTTGTCTTTCTAGAAATATAAAAATTATTAGCAAAAATAATCATAAAAGCACAAAAGATAATAATAATAAAAGATAAAGTTGTAGAAAAAGGTATATCCATGACCATTTGTTGCGACATTGTTGTTTTTTCCATTAAATATGTATTATCAATAATATTAAAAAATAAAAAAGTCACAGCAATTGTCAAACATAATGTCAAAATATAAATCAAACTTTTCTTATACTCTTTTTTCAACATCTTAAGCGAAAACTTCAAAGTTCCCATCCATTCCAACTCCTTATAAACCCATATTTATAAGTATAAAACGAATACATAAAACAGTCAACAAAATAAAAAAGAGGCCTCTCTCTAGCCTCTTTAATCATTATTTTTCTAAAGCTTTTTTAGCAGTATCTACAATTGCAGTAAATCCTTTAGGATCAGCAATAGCGATTTCTGATAACATTTTTCTGTTGATTTCAACATTAGCTAATTTTAAACCATGCATTAATTGAGAATATGAAATGTCATTCATTCTAGCTGCAGCGTTAATACGTGCAATCCATAATTTTCTCATTTCACGTTTTAAATTTCTTCTATCTCTATAAGCATATTCTAATGAGTTCATGACTTGTTCATGAGCTGTTTTATATAATGTATGCTTAGAACCAAAGTATCCTTTGGCTAATTTTAAGACTTTCTTTCTTCTACGTCTAGTTGTATATCCACCTTTAACTCTTGCCATATTTCTTTCCTCCTATTTCAATTACCCTTGTAATCTTGATTTAATACGCTTCATATCTGAAGGGTGTACTAAAGCTGCTTTTGCTAAGTGTTTCTTTTGTTTATGAGTCTTGTTATGAGATAAATGTGAAACATACGCATGTCCACGTTTTAATTTACCTGAACCTGTTCTTTTTAAACGTTTTTTAAGACCACTGTGAGATTTCATTTTTGGCATAATTCTGTCCTCCTGTTATTTCTTCTTTGGTGCTAATATAGCAGTCAATGTTCGTCCTTCTAGTTTCGCTGGTTTTTCAACAACACAATAATCAGCACATTCAGCAACGAAGTCATCTAGTATTTTTTGACCAATATCAATGTGAGCTAATTGTCTACCTCTAAAACGAACAGCGATTTTTACCTTATCACCAGCTTCAAGCCATTTTAAAGTTCTTTTTAACTTCACATTCTTATCATGGACATCAATTGTTGGTGATAATTGTGTTTCTTTTAAAGAGACAACCTTGGAATTTTTCTTCATTTCTTTTTGTTTCTTTTGTTGCTCAAAACGATATTTTCCATAGTCCATAATACGACATACTGGTGTCTTGGCTTTTGGTGCCACACAGACTAAATCTAAGTTTGCATCATAAGCAGTATTAATGGCTGCATTACGAGACATCACGCCTAATTGGTCACCGTTTTGATCAATTACCAAAACTTCTTTAAAACGAATTTTTTCATTTACCAAGTCATCATTTGTTGATTGGTTGTTATACTTGCTAATAATAGCCACCTCCTATAAATTTTGTAGTACAAATAAAAAGTGAGCACATAAGTACCCACATTGACATTAAGATAAGTATCTTAGTGACATTTGCCTAGCGTTATAGACACTCAGGCGAGAAGCAGGCACTTCTTCTTTCCACTACTTTTCATTTACTGGTACATCATAACGAATTTTATCGCATATGTCAACCTTTTTTAAAAAGTTTTTGAAAAGACGCTGGCGTTTTTGAAATAAAACGCATTTCTTTATGAGTTAAAGGATGAATAAACATTAATTCATGAGCGTGTAATCCTAATCTTTTGATTGGATTGGTGTGTGCCCCATATTTATCATCACCGATAATTGGATGATGTAATGAAGATAAATGAACACGAATTTGATTCTTACGACCTGTATCTAAATAGACTTCTAACATACTATATTGTCTATTCGATTGAATGACTTTATAATGAGTAATTGCTTTTTTCCCTTTGTCTTTGCTTGTAATATAAACATTTTGTGTTTTAGATTCAGCAAGATAATTTTCAATTGTTCCTTTTGGTTGTTTCATTTTTCCTTCTACAATAGCAATATATCCTCTGACTTTTATATATTTATTCCAATCATGAGTTAATAAATCATAAAGCTTCTTCGATTTAACAAACATTAAAATACCAGATGTATATTGATCTAAACGATGAACCAAAAAAATATTTTCCTTTTTCTTAGCTAAATATTGTTTCACAATATAATAAGCCGTCTTTTGACTCTCTTTAGCTGTTTGTTCACTTAATAATCCACATGGTTTATCAATAACAATCAATTCTTTATCTTCATAAAGAATTGAAAAAGGCAAACTTTCTTTCTTTGCATTGATTTCAACTATTTGTCCTACCTGTAAAGCATATGCATAATAAGTTTGAATAGACCCATCAACATAAATATTTTCAAATTTCAATAAATTCTTAATATCATTTCTTTTCTTATGTGTAACTTCTAATAAAAATTCCATTAAAGGCATGGCCTTATCAACTTTATACTTCATTTTTAATATCCTCCATATGTGCTTTTACACATTGACAAAGATTCTCTTTTCCCTTTTTTAAAGCCATTGATAAAGGCATATCCTCAGGGCTAATTGCGTAAATATTTTTAAAACCTAAAGCCTTTAAAACATCAAGATCTTCAACCTTACCAGCAAAGGCAAAAACATCTTTATGATATTTTTGTGCAATCTTTAAAACACCATAAGGTGTCTTTCCATATTGTGTTTGTTTATCAATCTTTCCTTCACCTACAATAACCTTATCACACTTTGCAATATGTTTTTCTAATTCAACAATTTCACTAACAACTTCAAAACCAGGTAATAACTTTGCTTGACAAAAGGCACATAAAGCATAACCTAAACCTCCAGCCGCTCCAGTTCCTGGTTGATTTTGATAATCATAATTATAAATTTCATCAACTTTTTTAGCATAGTCTTTCATTGCCTTATCAATGGTTGCCATTTCTGTTTGTTTTACACCCTTTTGTCCGCCATAAATATAAGTTGCACCATTGTCTCCACATAATGGATTGGTAACATCACAAACTCCTATAATCTCAACATTTTTTAAACGTTCATCTAACAAAGACACATCTATTGTTTGAATATGAGCAAGTCCAGCCATTGTTGGTATAACATTTTTATTGTGTTCATCTAAAAACTGAACACCTAAAGCACTCATCATTCCTATTCCACCATCATTTGTAGCACTTCCACCTAAACAAATCATAAGCTTTTTCACATGGTGATCAAGTGCTTTTAAAATCAATTCACCTAATCCATAAGTTGAAGTATGATAAGGATTCTTTTGATCTTCTGTTAATAACTCCAAACCACAAACCTTCGCACATTCAATAATCGCAATATCATCCACATATCCAACAGCAACTGCTCTTTTTTCTAACCTTACACCTTTTACCCAATAGGTTTCTATTTTTCCATTCATAGCACTAACTAATGTTTCTAACGTTCCTTCACCCCCATCAGCTAAAGGCGTTAATACACTCTCAATACCATAAGCATCTAAGGCTTCAAAAATCGCCTCACTGGCTTCAATAGCACTCATACTTTCTTTAAAAGAATCTGGTGCAACAACAATTTTCATTATCCATTCCTCCAAAAAAAGAGTAGAAAAATTCTACTCTAAAATAAATGTTGAACTACTCATAACAAAAGCACTAACCATCATTTCAACCAAAATAGCAATCCATAATGGTAAAGCCGTAAATGAAATAACAGCAACTAAAACAGCCAATTTCATAAAAATCGTTAAAATATTATTACCTACAGCAATGGTACGCATCTTTCTAGCAATTAAGAAAGTCTCATAAACTTTATTCAAATCAGAATCAATTAAAACAATATCACTATTTTCAACAACCTTAGAATCAGCTAAACCACCACGTGAAATTCCAACATAACTCTTTTGTAAAAGAACAATATCTTTAAAACTATCACCAATATAAACAATTGGTCCAATTAAAGAATCCATCTTTTCTAATTTTTCTTCAACAGTTAAATCATTATAAATTGTATATTGATCATTCTCTAAAGCCACTGGCCCATCATTAAAAATAACCAAAGTTCTTCCCATATGAGATAACTTCTTAAATAAATCCAATTCTTCTTCGGTTACCTCAACACCATCAAAACGATCATAAACAATTGTTTGAGCAGCATTAACAGAATCCAATCCTAAAGATGATTCAACAATAATACCACTTTCAAAAGCCTTAGCAAATCCTGCTAACATCCCAATTGCAGTTGACTGATCACTTGATAAAGCCCCAGATAAAATCAATAAAATTGCTCCAACATGAATATATTGACCATACTCATCAAAACTAACGATTGGTAAAATAATACCCAAAACAATCCCTAAAGTTACCATTACAGGTGTATAAAAACGGGAAAGGATTTTTGTATATTGTTCAATTTTTGACTCATATACAGGCGCAACACTCGCAATATTCATTAATTCATTCAAGTTAGAACTTTCATAAGTTTCATTAACTTGAATATGAATAGAATTTTCACCAGCATTGACATCTCCACTATGAACTTCACTATGATCACTTACATCAACCAATTCATAAGTACTTGTATTTGAATAAGTATTTAACTTCGTACTTCCTTTAACAATAACTCCAGGAATTGGAATTGTTTCCCCAGGTTTAATTTCAAGCACATCGCCAATCTCAACATCATAAAGTGAAACTTCTTCACTTGTATCTTGTTGAACTCTCATACCTCTTTCCGGCATTGTGACAGCCTGATCAATTTTATGTAAAGAGCGCTCTAATACCTTTGTCAAAATAGGTCCAGCCACTTGATATAATATCACTGCAAGACATGTTTCAACATATACACCTGAAGCAATTCCCATCAATAAAGCACATAGAACCAAAACATCTTCATCTAAGAAATTATTATGACGTAATTTTGTCCATACTCTTTTCAACAATGGCTCAGCTAAAACTAACATCGTTGCTAACCATAAAAATGGTGTCACTTGACTATGATCTTTAGAAGTAATTAACGCTAATGAAAAAACAACAAGTAAAATACCAATACGAATATAAGTATTTAAATATTTTTGATTAAAAACATCTTGTGAACGAATAGGTTTACGATGTTCAATAATTTCAATAGATGGATTAATCTTAAATAATTCTTTACGTAATAGACTTAAAACATCACGTTGTGAAGATACTAACATTAAGACTTTATTTTGTGAATCATAATAAACATCATGATATCTTTGATCTTCTTCAAGACGTTTGACTAAAACATAAATATCATCTTCAGTAATCATATTTTTAAACATAAAATAATGTTTACTTTCTTTTTTTTGTGCAAAATCATATTGACGCTTTTGTCCATCAACAACTTCTTTAACAATTAATTCTTTATTTATATTTTGAATCAAATGAGACAATGCATCAATATCTATACAATTAAAGACAATATTATCCTTATTGACTTTAATATGTGAAACCTGTTCTTTAGAATTGAGTTCTAAACTTAAATTATTTAACTCCTCAACAGAGTGGATATTTGATATTTCAAATGTTTTTTTCGCCAAAATCATCACCCTTTCTCTTGACATCATACCATATTTTTACTAAAAAACAAACCCATCTTCAAAAATCTACTTGATTGGTTGGTGTAAAATTAATTTAAAATGTTCTTTAAACTCTTGTTCACTACAACTTAAGGCAAATTCTTCCCCATAAATTTTATAATAATTCATTTCTGTGTCACTTGTTCTAATCATACAAGGATAAACTTCTTTAAACTCAAAAAGAACGGTTTCTTCTTTACCAATAATCATTGTCATTTCTTCAATACAACGACAATATGTTCGTTTTCCATCATTAGCCATAAGTGACACCTCCTTCAAGAGTATTTTATCACTTTTTGTACTGACAAAAAAGGCACCTAACCATTTTCACATTAATAAGTTTTTCACAAGAAAAAAGCTTACTTTTAAAAGTAAGCTCATTACTAATTATTGGAAAATTCAGCAAGCTGTAAATCTGGGTTTTTATCATTTGCCCAACGAACACCCCATTCGTTAGAAAACAACAATAAATATTGTCCTTTTAAATCTTGAACTTTCTTTGTATCAGAAGAAAGATTTAACTTCTTCAGATCAATTTCTTTATTTTTAATCCAACGAATATATTGATATGGCAATGGTGTATTAACGATATCAACATTGTATTCATTTTTCAAACGATAAGCCAATACTTCAAATTGTAAAACCCCAACAACACCAACAATAATTTCTTCCATACCACCACCAAGTTCAGTAAAGATTTGAATAGCCCCTTCTTGAGCAATTTGTTCAACACCTTTAACAAACTGTTTACGTTTCATGGTATCAGTATTTCTTATCATCGCAAAATGTTCAGGAGCAAATGTTGGAATCCCTTCATAAGCAAATTTATTTTTTGGCATACAAATTGTATCACCAATAGAGAAAATACCTGGATCAAAGACTCCAATAATATCTCCTGAATAAGCTTCTTCAACTTCTTCTCTATTTTCAGCCATAATTTGTTTAGACTGATTTAACTTAATCTTTTTATTTCCTTGGTAATGAAAAACTTCCATTCCCTTCGTAAATTTACCTGAACAAATACGCATGAAAGCCATTCTATCACGATGTGCCTTATTCATATTTGCCTGAATCTTGAAAACAAAAGCACTGAAATCTTCAGATAACGGATCAATTTCACCAATATTACTATTTCTTGGAAGTGGTGATGTTGTCATATCTAAGAAATGTTTTAAGAATGGTTCAACCCCAAAATTAGTTAAAGCTGAACCAAAACAAACAGGTGATAATTCACCACGTTGTACACGTTCTAAATCAAACTCAGCACCTGCACCATCTAATAGCTCAATATCATCTTGTAATTGCTGATATAAAAGATCACCAATTTTTTCTTTTAAGCTTTCATCATGAGCATCACAAATTTCAACATCGACTTCCTTTTTACCACCTTGTACAGGCATAAAACGGATAACTTCTTCTTTCTTACGCTCATACACACCTTTGAAATCTTTTCCACAACCAATTGGCCAATTGACTGCACAAGTTTCAACACCTAATTCTCTTTCAATTTCTTCCATTAATTCATAAGGATCTTTTGCTTCTCTATCCATTTTATTAATAAAAGTAAAGATTGGAATATGGCGCATTGCACAAACTTTAAACAATTTTCTTGTTTGATCTTCGACCCCTTTAGAACCATCAATAACCATGACTGCACTATCCGCAGCCATTAAAGTACGATAAGTATCTTCAGAGAAATCCTGATGGCCTGGTGTATCAAGAATATTAATACAAAAACCATCATAATTAAATTGTAAAACAGATGATGTAACAGAAATTCCTCTTTGTTTTTCAATTTCCATCCAGTCACTTACAGCATGTTTTGACTGTCTTTTTCCTTTAACCATTCCAGCTTCTTGGATTGCTCCTCCATAAAGAAGGAATTTTTCTGTTAAAGTTGTTTTCCCAGCATCGGGATGGGAAATAATCGCAAATGTTCTACGTTTTTTAACTTCTTCAATAAAATCTGACATGTTCTCCCTCCTTTATGTCGCTTTAAGTCTAAATATTACTGAAAAACATTGAATTTGTCAATTTTAAAATGCAAAGTTTCCATCTTTGAAGATAATAAATTCTTCACCATTCTCCAATGTTGCAACAATTGATAAATCTTTTGTCCCAATCATAAAATCAACATGAGTTAAAGAATCATTGATTCCTTTTTCAAATAATTGTTCTTTATTCATTTCTAAACCATTTTCAATACATTCAGAAAATCCCCTTCCAATTGCTAAATGACAAGAAGCATTTTCATCAAACAATGTATTGTAGAATAAGATTCCTAGCTCTCTAATTGGTGAAGCATAAGGAACTAATGCCACTTCACCCAAATAATGACTTCCTTCATCAGTTTCTATAATACTTTTTAAAACGTCGTAACCTTCTTTAGCACTGTAATCAACAATACGTCCCTCTTTAAAAGTAATAGAAAATTCATCAATAATATTTCCATTGAAATTAAGTGGCATAGAACTATAAACAATTCCATCAACTTGATTTTTATTTGGCGATGTAAAAATTTCTTCCGTTGGAATATTAGGGAAAGAATAAATACCATCTGTTGTATAGCTTCCCCCACCAGCAAATAAATATCCCTTATTCATACCAATTGTTAAATCAGTTCCTAATTGATTTGTATAATGCAATGATTTGATTTTTTTCTCATTAAGGATTTGAACACGTTTTTCAAAAGAATGACGATGTTCATTCCAAGCTTCAATTGGATTATCTTGATTGCAACGTGTAACTTTATAAATAGCTTGCCATAAAGCATTAACAGCTTCTTTATCACTCATATCAGGAAATACTTTATTGGCCCAGGCAACACTAGGTGCACCAGCAATACACCATCTATCAATTCCTAAATCTAAATGATCATAAAATGTTGAACAAGCTGTTTTTAATGCTTTGCGATAAGTTTGAATTTTTAAAGGATCAATCCCTTTCATTGCTTCAGGATCACTTGAAGTTATAGATAAAACTGCCGCATGTTTTAAAGCATATTGATTTTTTAATTCTATGATATATTGTGGTATTGTAGCAAAATGTTCAATATCGCAATTTTCATAACGTAAACGTGAAATTTTTTCATCAGTATAATTGACAATAACATCCTTTGCTCCAACTTCATAAGCCACTTTAGCGACTGCACGCACAAGTTCGAAACATTCAATTGATGAATCAATGACCAATTCCTGACCAGGTTGTAAATTAACCCCTTGTTTAACAAGTAATTCTGCATATTTTTCTAACATATGATTCCCACCTTTTCTTTTCCATAATTAAATGATACCCATTTATTTTTCAAAGTCAACAAGAACTTGTATGCACAAAAAGAGTATGTTATAATGTTTTTAGCAAAGGAACATAGCACGTATTTTCAAAAGGTATTAAAGATTCTTTAATAATGGTTTAGAAATGAAGTACTATTTTTTTGCGAAACATTGAAGGAGGTACTTCATAATGAGTACAGGTAAAGTAAAATGGTTTAAATCTGATAAAGGGTATGGTTTCATTACTCTTGAAGGTGAAGCAAGAGATATTTTCGTACATTTCTCTGCAATTAAAGCTGATGGATTTAAAACTTTAGAAGAAGGACAAACTGTTGAATTTGACATCGTTGAAGGAGATAGAGGTCCTCAAGCAGCTAACGTTACTGTTGTATCAGAATAAACCGTAAAAAGTCCTTATGCAAAATCATAAGGGCTTTTTGTTTTATAATATTTTTTTACTTTGAATCGTTTTAATTTTAAAAGTAAAGTAATAATACTTAAAGATATAAAGTAGGATAATGAAGATTCTGATATAAACATTTTGTGATAAAAATAAAGGAAATGCTAACATAATGCTGGCAAAACTTAAAATATAGATTTTTGTTTTTAAAGTCATGGCTCTTTGTTTAATAAACGAATCTAAATGCTCTTGATAGAGTTTCGTTGATAAAAACCAATTGTTAATACGATAGGAACTTCGACTAAAACAAAAAGCCGCAACGAGTAAAAATGGAGTGGTTGGAAGAATCGGTAAAATAACGCCAATAGTAGCTAAAATAAAACAAATCATTCCAAGTATAAAGTAAATATATTTCATAATTGTCTCCTAGATATGTAAAGCATGACGAATAGTTAATAAAGGATGATGAAAAATCATTCTTGGACCACTATAACGCATGACTTTTTTTATTTTTTCTTGCATCTTTTTTTCATAACAATGAATCTTGCAACGACTGCAAAATGTTTTATCTTTCATCATTGGACATTTTTCAATTCGGCTTGTTGCATATTGAATTAATTCTTGTTCATCAATATCATCATGATGTCGACAATAAAGTTGAATCATTGAAATAACAATTTTGATTTCTTTTTGTCTTTTTGCTTGTAAATTCATTAACTTGCCCTTCCTTGATTCATATGAATCATTTGTTGAGCAATCCTCATAGTTGATTCACGATGAGTTACCAATATCATTGTTTTGTCTTTTTGTTGTTGTAAGGATTTTAAAATAATTGCTTCATTTAACACATCCAAATGACTGGTTGGTTCATCTAATAAAATACATGGTGCATCACTTAAGAAAGCCCGAGCTAATGCAATTCTTTGTCTTTCTCCACCGGATAAAGACGCTCCTAATTCACTCAATTGTGTTTGATAACCAGCCGGTAAACTCATTATAAAATCATGGATACTCGCTTTTTGACATGCCTGATAAATTTCATCATCTGTAGCATCTAATTTAGCTATTTTTATATTGTTAAGAATTGTATCATGAAAAAGTATTGTTTCTTGGGTTACATAGGCAAACATTGCGCGCATATTGGCTGTGTTAATCTTTTTCAAATCACAATCATGAATAGAAATTTGGCCACTGGTTGGATCATAAAAACGCATAATTAATTTAAGTAAAGTTGACTTACCACTTCCACTTTTTCCAACAATTCCAGTGATTTGATTTTTAGTAAGCGTTAAGTTCAAATTTTTTAAAATAATTTCATCTTCATAGGCAAAATTTAAATCATCAATTTCAATATCATCAAATGATATTGTTGGCTGATCAACAACATCCTTTATCAATTCTTTTTCATCAAGAATCGCTATCACTCTACGTCCACTACTTAATGTTGATAACAGATTATTAGCTAAATGAGATAAAGCCATCACTGGACCAAAACTTGAAAGCATCAAAATTGTTGCCATGATTGTATCAAAAACACTTACAATACCTTGTTGTTGTAAAATAAACATAGCGATAAACATAATGATAGAAAAAAGTGAGATAAGCAGTTGTGACATCACAACTTGCACTGATTCAACATCTTTCATTTGTCTTTGTAAAGTTTCTAACTCATCATTTTTTTCTAACATTCTTTGTTTACGTAAACCACCAATATCATATTGTAATAAAGTTGATAAACCGCTTAAACTTTCTAAAATATAAGTACTCATATTCCCTATTTCATCACGATTTTTTTGACCAATTTCTTTTCCTTTGTGATTAACATAAAAAGGAATAACAATTGCCATTATCAAATATGCTATCAAGGCAATGAACATTGCCAAGATATGCATATGTGCAAAGAATTTCAATAAAATCAATGAAGTTATCATCGCAATAAACACTGGAGATATTGTATGAGCATAGAAAACTTCCAATAATTCTATATCATTTGTAATCAGTGAAATTAAATTTCCTTTATCCTTTCCATCTAACTTAGCTGGTGCTAATCGTCTTAAAGCAGTATAAACGTGATCACGGATAATTGCTAATAATTTAAAAGCAATATAATGATTAGCCGCTTGTTCTATATAATGGAAAACACCTCTTAATAAAGCCATCACTAATAAGATTATTAATAATGATGAAAGCGGTAAATGAGGATACATCCCTACCAATTGGAATAATGCCATAGCTGATAAAACGGGGATACCAATTGCACAAAGGAAACCAACAACTCCCATGATAATCGCTAAACACATTGGTAAAACTAATGGTTTTACAAGCTTCATCATGCGCCATACAACTTGAAAATTATTGAGTTCTTTTTTCATCCTTGATATGCCTCCAATTCTTTTTGTTGATAAAAGAGTTTTTGATAAACACCATTTTCTAGCATTAATTTTTGATGTTTACCTCTTTCAATCAATTGTCCTTTTTGCATGACTAATATTTCATCACAATCAGTCACTGTACTTAAACGATGAGTAATCATAATAATGGTTTTTGTACGTGCCAATTCTTTGATAATTGCAATAATATTTTCTTCACTTTCAACATCAATTTGACTCGTTGCCTCATCAAAAATATAAATCTCACTATCAGCCAAAAGAGCTCTAGCTAAATTGATGCGTTGTCTTTGTCCACCAGATAAATTACTTCCTGCTTCAAGTATCAATGTGTCCAATCCTTCTAACTGTTTAAAATATTGATTTAAAGAAACTTTCTTTAAAGCTAAATATAATTCTTCATCCCTATACTGATGATAAAAATCAAGATTATCTCTTAGTGTACCTTTGAATATCATGGGTTCATGGGTTATATACATGACTCTTTTTAAAAATGATGTATCCGCAATATCGTATCTTTCTTGATTTTGAATCAATAAAGATCCATCATAATGCTGATAATTTCCCATAACTAATTTTGCAATTGTACTTTTCCCTGAACCACTTTCACCAACAATACCAATAAATTGTCCAGCTTGGATTTTAAAAGATATGTCTTTTAAAATAGGTCGTTTATCATATTGAAAAGATAAATGGGAAAATTCTATATTTAATAAATCTTGTTTTAACATTTCTTTTCCTTGATGTTTATTTTCAATATCCAATATTTTAAAAATTTTATCACTGGCTGCCATCCCATTCATCGCGATATGAAAAAATGAACCTAATTGACGAAGGGGAATAAAAAATTCAAATGACAGTAAAATAATTAATAAAGCTCCAAATAAACTAATACTTTCATTCATATAATGACTTATCCCCATATAACTTCCTAAACCAGCTCCACCATAAGCCACAATATCCATAATACTGATACTATTCAATTGCATAATTAATACACGCATTGTCACTTTTCTAAAATTTTGAGCTTCTTGATACATTTGTCGTTGCTTAAATCCATCACTTTGATAGATTTTAAAAGTTGTTAAGCCTTGTAAGTTTTCTAAAAAACTATCTCCTAGTGTTGTATAACTATTCCAATACTTTGAAAGTAATTTCTTAGCAAACTTCTGTACACAAATAATGGATAAAGGTATCAATGGAACACATAGAAAAAGGATAAAAGCACTTTTGATATCAAAAAACGAAATGACAATAAACAGTGTTATTGGGGCTAAAACACTATAAAACAATTGAGGTAAATATAACGCAAAATAAGTTTCTAATTGATTAATTCCTTCAACTGATAACTGTACTAATTCACTTGTTGATACAGCCTCATGATAATGATTTCCTAAACTTAAAACCTTTTCAAAAAGACGCTGTCTTAAAATCTTTTTCACAAGATTTGCTCCTTCAAAAGAAAAAAGAATTGCTTTCTTCAAAGCTTTAGCTCGAATACTTAAAATGACAATCATAATCATTCCAACATATATCAGATGTTTCATTTCTAATCGCTTTTCTAACAAAAAAGTAAAAAGAAAACAAATCATTATTGTAAAAACAATATTCATTAATAAAGCAATCCATTGACTCATCACTTGTTTCATCACAAACGTTTTTGTCTTAGGAACTGCTCTCAATAATCTTTTATCAAACATCGCATCCTCCTTTCGGTTAGTTAAAACTAACTTATCACAGTTGCATATGTTAGCATAGACTAACTACGATGTCAAATAAAATTCAAACATCTTATTCTCCCTTGTTCATTGACTCGTTTTTACAAACCCCGCGGAAATTTAGAGACCCAATAAAAAAACAATGGATTTATCATAATTATTCCATTGTTTTTTATTTAATTATAATTTCATTTAAAGCTATCTTTTAATTTTAGTAATTTAGATATACTTTTATAATCTAACAGCGAATCAAATTGAACATATCTATCTATTGATTTCTTATAGTAATCTATAAGCCCCTTCTTTATAAGATTTTTATTTGCTAACGAGAACATATGTTGCATAAAATTTACACTTTGTAATACGATACAACTTGTTAATACAATAAAAGAAACAGGATTAAGACCTATTGTAACCCCTGTTACAATAGGATGATTTTTGCTTGTGTTAACAATACTTGAAGAAACAGTATTTAGAGGATTATCATAATTAAAATCTAGATTAACCCCAAGTTCTTTTTGAATATCGTTTTTTATATCATTAGTTAATGAATCATGTAGGATTAATTGTTTTAAAAAATATGCTTCCTTATAACCTAATATTACCTCAAGAGAGATATATGATTTTTCAATATTTTCATGCAATTTTGAAGCAATTTTTATATAATCTTTTAATGATATTTCATCATAAACAATTTTTAATAATAAGGATGAACAATTATGAATCGTTGCCATCATATCATTATCAAATTCCAATTTATTTCCTAATCTATTAATATAATCAAGCTTTTCATTTTTCAAAGCTTTATCTTCTAGATAGGCAACAAAAATACACATTTGCATAAAAGCTGTAAAAACTGAAGCTTTAGAATTTTCATCAACTAACTGAGTAATTTGTTCTATTAATTGATCATCACTTTGTAAATTATCTTCAAAATAATGATTACATTTTCTTAATAGCTGTTTTTCCAATAAATTCAATTCACTTAAAACAAACATAATATATCCATAAGGTAAATTACATTCTTTTATATAATTAATCATTAATTTAGCAAATAATAACCTTACTTCTAAATCATAATCAGTAATATTATGTATTCTATCATCAATATCATAATTTTCTTCTACTTTGTCTTTTAGTTCCTTTAAAAGTATAGATAATTCACTTTCACACAAACACTTATGTGAAATATCAATATTTAATTTCTTTTGACTAAAAGAATCTATAAACGTCAATTTTAATTTTTCATCATTGTTAATTCTGCTATATTCTCTATCTTCAATATCTTTATATACAACATAAGTAAAATACCCTTTATTCCTATACCACATTCCCCTTGTTGTAAAAATAATCGTAACATCTTCTATAGTTTTAATTTTCAATTTATTCAATTTTATATGAATACATCCAAGTATACTATTTAATGCAGGATACCCATAATCATAAGCCAATTCTTTTATTTTTTCTTCCTCAGTAACAATATAACTAGAATCGCATATTTTTCCTATTCTGCCATCTACTATTTTCTTCAAGCAATCAAAAGGTTTCTCTTTTGCTTTATCATCTTCAATAGATTCATTAAAATCATCATAATACTTTTCCAAAAATCTATCACAGAAAAATTCTTCACCTAATTTATTATATTTAATTTGTATTTTTACTTTAAGTTCATCCAGGTCTTTTTCACTGTGTTTTATATAATAAAGTAATGATGCATAGTGAATATCTTCTAAAAAATCAAAAGAATGATATTGTAAATATCCAAACTCTAATATAATCATTAAGAATTCGTATTGTTTTTCATCTGATTCAATATGTTCTACTTGAGAACTATCCGTTAATTCGTTAGGATTATCAATTCCTAAAGATTTTTGTAGATTAGAATAATACTTTTTTTGACTTTCATTTGATTGATTCATTAATGTATATATTGTATTCACAAGAATACTTTTTTCATTATCATTATAAAGACTTAATACATTATTATTTGATAAACCTAATATTTCTTTTCGTTCAAATTCATTCAACTTTTTAATAAATTCATTCATCAAACGACCTAAATCTAATTGATTTTTTTGAGTAATATTATTAATTCTAATATACTCATTTTTAAACTCCTCAAATTTTTCACTTAAAGGTTTTACTCCGGCTACCATACCTCTTTTAAAACTTTCACTTTCTTTGCTCATTTTTATACCTCCATTATTTTTTCATACCATTTATTCGCAATAAATTCTTCTTCTAATTTTTTTTGCATTTCTACACACGATACAACTTCATATAAAGTGACCATCATACCACCAATATCTGCTCTTTTTAAATCTTTAGTAAACAAAACATAAAGTATATTGCTTGAAGTTGCTATTAAATTTGAATAGGCAATAATTTTTTTGGTTTTCAATTTATATATGACTTGATCATCCTTTTTCTCATTAAAACATAATCCATGTAAGCATGATATTACAAAATTAACCAAAATGCTTCCAACTGCTTGTTTTGAAACACTTAGTAAGTTTGTGAAATCCAATCCATATTTTGACAGTTTTTGTGCTAAATCCGGTGATATAGCTGATACAAAAGGTAAATGTAACCCAATTATACTATCCTTATCAGATTGTAAATGTTTAATTTCTTTAAGTAATGAAGCAATCATAATCGTTTTTCCATCCATCCCCTGAGATATCAACTTATCCTCTACTTCTAGAAATATTTTAGGAGTATTTGCATGAGATGTAATCTGATCTCTTTTAGCTCCAGTTAATATTTGACCAGTTTTCACATGATAACTTGAAAAATTATACATAGTAACTGTACTTGTTGCTATATTTGCTGTTCCAAAAACTAATCCAAGTATAGGATCATGTCCTAAAGTCTTAGCTCGATGATTATTTCCGTTTAGTTTTAAATCAAATTTTTTTCCTCCATAAATAGCATCAAATGGAACTGGATTTGCAATAATTTCTTCCAAGGTTGGTTTATAAAGACGATGATGTCTATCAGAACTTTCTTTATCCTTTTTTACCTTTTCTGCTGCCTGTTTATCATTTAATCTCGATGATTCAAGCATAAGTGGTGTAAAATACTGTCTAACACATTGAAGGGCAACGGCTAGCATTAAAAATTTCACATCAGTTTTATTAAGTCTTGTTATATTTTCAAATTCATTATCAAATTCATTAACATATTTTTCTACATTATCAGTATATTCAATAACTTTATCAACTCGTTCTTCAAGTTCTTCTATTTGATTTAAATTATCTTCTATATTACACATTAACTCATCGATTTTCCCTTCAAGTTCTCCATTCCTATCCATTTTCTTCACCACCTTTCTCATATAAATTATTCATCTTCCTAATCTCATCCTTCATTTCTTCAACAAACGATTGCGGTGAAATAACTTTCACCCATGAACCTTGAGACAAAAGATACATTTTAATACCATCACCATAGACATCAGCTTCAATTGTATAAACTCCATTATGAATTGATAATATTTTAGCAGTATGTAATTTATCTAGAATCGCCTGATATGATGGTCCTGTAAATTCAAATACAACTTTTTGTCGTTTCCCCGGCCACATAAACTGACTTAAATTTCTTAGTTCGCCTTCATTAAAATCTAATGTTCTACTAAAATTTTCACGATGACAAACAATTCCAATTATTCTATCAATTCTAAAATATCTAGGAACATTCTCCTCATCACCATCTATGGATGCAATTAGGTAAAAATAATATTCACTGAACATAATAGCAAGAGGGCAAATTTTTCTTTTCACTGTTTCTCTAGACATTTTATTATAGGTAATTGTTATTTTTCGGCATGTATTAATATACTCTGTTAAATCATAAATCAAATCAATAACTGATTGACAATCAAAATGTATTTCTTTATAGCAATAGATTTCGTTATTAACTATTTTGTTAAATTTTGCTCGATCATTAACCGTTGTATATTTCTTTAATTTACCTATAATTTTTAATAATTCTTCTTTACTAAAAGCTCTTGTTCCTATTAAACATTTAATCATAGCAAGTAATTCTTTATTAGTAAGAAATTCATCTAAAACCAATTGATAAGTATGATCACTATGACTATATTCCAAATATGCATTTCCTAACAAATCCCTATGATCAGCTAAAAAATCCTCTAACGAACTAATATCTCTGGTAATACTTCTAGATGAAACATGATATTCATCAGCAAGTTTTTTTGCTGATAAATTTTCCCCTCTTAATCCTCTTAAAAATAGTTCTAATACTCTATCTAGTTTCAAATTTGTCATAACATTATCTCCTATCTCTATTATATAGTATAATAAATAAGATAGACAAAATTTGTCTATCTAAAAAATAAAAAGTCAAAATTTGAAATAAAAAAAGGAACTATTGTTCCTCAGATATATCCTCTGTATATTTCGTATTAAAAATATCATCTTGATCAAAGTTTTCTTTCATTTCCTTTAATTCAGGTAACTCATCTAATGAAGTTAATGAAAATGCATCCATAAATTCATCAGTTACCCCATATAAAATAGGTTTCCCAGGGGTATCTTCTCTCCCTACTTCTTTAATCAAAGCTTTAGCCACTAATTTACGAATCATTGCATCACATCCTACACCGCGGATTTCTTCTATATGTACACGTGTAATTGGCTGATTATAAGCAATAATAGCTAGTGTTTCTAAAGCCGCATTAGATAAACTATTTTCATTTTGTTCTACCATTCGCTGATAGTATTCATGATGCTTAGAAAGCGTTGCAAATTTATAGACACCACCAAAATTCACCAATTCAAATCCTTTAATTTCTCTTTCATTTTCAATTTGTATTAATTCATCAAGACAATCTATTGTCTCTTTTTTACTTAATTGTAAAACTGATGAGATTTGTTTAATGGTTAATCCTTCATCTCCAGAAAGAAATAACATTCCTTCAATGATACTTAATAACTCATTATGCTCCATTAATTTCTCTCCTTTAAATATATTTTTTCAAAATTACCTTCTTGTTCAATAACTAATTCATTCGTATTAACCAATACCAAAATAGATAAAAACGTAACAACAAAGAAAGTACGACTTGGTTCATCAAATAATTCTTCAAAATCTACTCTTTGATTCTTATGTAATCGAAAATACTGACGGATTTGATCACTTCTATCCTCAATCGAAATCTCAACACGGGCTATCTTTGATTCCAAAGGAGCCATCAATGCTTTTCTTTGAAACATTTTTTGCATTGCTCTGATTAAATCATAAACCTCTAAGTCTTGAGGAATCATTTCTGTCGTATCAACAATATAATCATCCATTAATGCTGGTGCCTTGGTATGAAGTGTTTGACGATGTTCATAACAATCTCTAAATTCATCTAAAACGTCTTTATATTTTTTATATTCAATTAAGCGTCTAATCAATTGTTCTCTTGGATCTTCTTGATAATCATCTTCAAGTTCAACTTTTTCATTAGGTAATAAAAGTTTACTTTTCATTTCAATTAATTGTGCTGCCATGACAAGATACTCAGACATTGTTTCTAATTGATCAGGATCCATTTGATCTATATAAGCTAAATATTGATCAGTAATAACAGAAACTTCTAATGATTCTAAATCCATTTCCTTTTCTTTAATTAAATGTAACAGAAGATCTAACGGACCTTGAAATTCATCAAGAACAACTTCATAACTCATATCATCACACTCCTGAAACGTATTATAACATAATTATTTATAAATTTCTTTATTTTTCTTTATCTCAATCTGTGGTGTCAAAAGAAAACAATTATTTATTCAAAAAATACCTTTTTCAAGGTATTTTTATTAATCACACATAATTTTAATAATTTCTTTATCCGTTTCTTTCATTCCCTCTCTTGAAAGACGACCAATATTACGGATGGTACTTTCTACACCCTTAGAAACAATACCATCTCCACCTTTAAATTCATAGCCATTTTTATACATATAGTATCCTAAAATACCGGCATCAACACTCGCAGCAATCTTTCCTGCACATGATGGTTTAGCACCATCACAAACAATGCCAGAAACAATCGCTAATCCATTAACAAGTGTATGACAGATTGTTTCATAATCGCCACCTTTTAAATAAGCAATCCCACATCCGGCTCCAATTCCTGCACTAACAGCTCCACAGTATGCTGATAGACGACCAATTCCAGTCTTTTGATGAATAGTACATAAATTAGAAACAACTAATGCACGATATAATTGTTCTTGAGTTGCTTGTTCTTCTTGGGCATAGACAATAACTGGTAAAGAAGCAGTCATTCCTTGATTACCACTTCCTGAATTGATAATAACTGGCATTTCGCAGCCACTCATTCTTGCATCACTACCAGCAGCAGCATAAGCTTTTGCCTTGAATTTAATATCATCCCCATATGTTTTTAAAATCACACTACCAATATTGGCTCCCCAATTATTTTCTAATCCTTCTTTAGCAATAGCCAAATTATAATCAATTTGTCTTTGCAAAACATCTTTCACATCTTCAATCTTAACTACATTTGCAAACTCATAAATATCTTTAACATTTAAAAGACTACGATCTGTCAATGATGAATCTGATGAAGCCACAACTCCAGATTGATACAAAACTTCATCATCTCTTTGCATATAAACAATGTTTGTATGATAACCTGCAATACGAACAATAGCCTGATGATTTTTACCATAAAGATGAATTGCAATATCTAATGCACATTCACTTTCAATAGGAATAACTTTCATTGGAATCTTTTGTAAAAACTCACGCATTTGTTGTTTTTGTTCGTCATTAACATTTGCAATAACTTCTAAAATTTGATTTGTTTTACCAGCTACAATTCCTGCCGCAACACTTGCTTCAATACCTTTTAATCCAGCCGTATTTGGAACAATAACACTTTTTACATTTTTAACAATATTTCCACTAACTTTAATTTCAACACTGATTACCTCATCTTCTAAAACATCACGACATTTACTAGCACAATATGCCAAAGCAATTGGTTCTGTACACCCCATTGCTGGGACAAGTTCTTCTTTTAATACTTGGACATATGTTTGATAAACCTTTTCTTCCATTATAATCAATCCTCTTTTCTTCCATCTCTATTCTAACAAACTTTTGACAAAGAAAAAAGGCATTCATTTGCCTTTCTTTGGTTTTCTAATCAAAAATTGTATAAATGCCTTGAAATCAAATGGAATCAAAGGGTATAAATAAGACATTCCAAATGGTTTTAATCTTGCTAAATAAATCCATAAACAAATATTAAAAATCACAAAACCAAAAATATTCAAAAACATAACACTTAAAATCATCATGACTTTAATATATTTATTGGTTAAAGACAATTCATAATTAGGCGTTGCAAATCCACCAATTGAACCTACTGCACAAAATAACAATATTTCTTCAGAAAAGAATCCTAAATCAATCGCAAACTGACCTAATAACAAAGCTGCAATCAATCCCATTGCATTAGATATCGATTCTGGTGTATGAATGGTTGCTATTCTCAATAGCTCAATAGACAACTCAACAAGTAAAATTTGAACAAAGAAAGTCCAATCCCATTGCATAAAAGAAACGGCTAATGCCCAAATAGGAACAAGATAAATAGAAAGTAAGACAGCACTTAAACGAATCAAACGAATAAATGTTCCAATTAATGGTGTTTGACGATGTTCCTCAACATGTTCTAAAATCTCAAAAATAGTTGTTGGTAACATCAAGACAGATGAAGATGTATCACAAAGAATAGCAATATAACCATGTTGAATATGCGTTGCAACAATATCTGGTCTTTCACTATAACGAACAAGCGGAAATGGATTGTATCCTTGATCCAATAACAATTCCTCAATTGCACGATCACTCATGATTAATTCCTGTGCACGAATTTCTTGAATACGTGATAGAACCTGATTTAAAACCTGACAATCGACTTTATCTTCTAAATAAGCCACTGCAATATCCATGGGATTTTTTGTACCAATTGTTTCTTTATGAAAACATAGTTCTACTGATTTTAGACGTCTCCTTAATAATCCTGTATTATTTAATATAGATTCATTAAAACCATCTTTCGCTCCTCGAACACTTTTTTCAGTTTCTGGTTCTTCAATAGAACGATTGGGATAGTTCTTGGTATCCATAACATATGTTGTTTCACCATCAAATAAAGCACAGTTTCCACACATTAAGG
The DNA here is from genome assembly GCF_004343035.1 of Longibaculum muris. GTDB lineage: Bacteria > Bacillota_I > Bacilli_A > Erysipelotrichales > Coprobacillaceae > Longibaculum > Longibaculum muris. The sequence continues at coordinate 138,668 of NZ_SMCQ01000001.1, read as the reverse complement.
CGTATTGAATATTTTGAATATCATTCGTTTTCACAATTTCAACATCACCCATATTTAAACAATTCTCTAAATCTTTTCCTTGATTATTTTCTATTCCCTCAACTAAACGTGAAATCAATGTATCATTAGAAAGACTGGCTAAAAAACAAAGATAAATCAGCCTTCCTCTAAAATTTAAGACACGCTGTTTTAAATCATATGAATCATTCATGATTTTGGTTTAAAAATAATCGCCACTAAAAAGCCAAAGAGAATTGCTGCAGTAATTCCTGCCGCGGTTAAATCAAACATCCCAATAGCAACACCAAAGATTCCATATTGTTTCGTTGCTGCCATTGCGCCATGCATTAAAGAATGACCAAAACTCGTAATCGGAATAAGTGCACCAGCATGAAAGATTTCGATTAAACGATCATAAATATGAAACAAATCTAAAAATGAACCTAAGACAACAAAGAGACTGGTAATATGACCTGGTGTTAATTTACTGTTATCATAAATTATTTGAGCTAAAAAACAAACCAATCCACTAAATAAAAATGACATAATATAATTCATTATTCACTAACCTCCAAACTCACTGCATGAGCAACACAAGGAATACTTTCTTTTTGATTAGTCATCATAGGAGAGAGCAATGCTCCTGTTGAAACGACTAATATACGTTTTAACTTCTTTTCTTTTAATTGTGGATATAAATATCCCATAGCAACCAAGGCACTACATGCACAGCCACTTCCACCTTGAAATACTTCTTGATTGTTAACATCATAAAGCATGCATCCACAATCATTATAATGCACAACGTTGACTTTTTTTCGTTGTAACATTTCTTTTAAAATTTGATGTCCATAAGTTGATAAATCCCCTGTAACAACCAAATCATAATCTTCAAAACCTCTTTTTAAATCCTGAAAATGTTGCATAATTGTATCATATGCTGCTGGTGCCATAGCTCGCCCCATATCATTAGGATTTGTTTGTGAATAATCAACAACTTTCCCTAATGTTATGGCTTCAACTCTGACTGGTGTTTTTTGATTTGTTAATAAGGTAGCGACTGCTCCTGTTGCCGTAAAAGTTGTGGTATCTTTTTTTTGCACACCATATTCAACAGGATAACGATATTGTCTTTCCGCTGTTGCATTATGACTTGAAACCATTGCCACAATCTTATTCATGAAGCCACCTTCAATTATCAAAGCAGACATCGCCATAGATAATGCAAAGTTTGAACAAGCTCCATAAATACCAACAAAAGGTTTAGGTAACTCTCTTGCTAGATAATGGACTGTGGTAATTTGATTCATTAAATCTCCACCAAGATATAAATCAATATCCTTATATTTTAACTTTTCACGTTTTAAACATATATCTAAAGCATCGCGTAACATTTTACGTTCAGCCTTTTCAAAAGAATCCTCATTACAATGATAATCAGTATAGCTCTTATCAAAATATGCCCCTAATGGTCCTTGAAATTCTAAGGGTCCACAAACTGAACCAGTAGATGCAATATAAACATTTTCTAATTTTAAAGAATTACCATAAAAGTGCGATGACATAACGAATCACTCCTAACAATGAAGCACTGACAATTCCATAAGTAATGACAGTCCCTCCTAATTTAAACATATTGCTGCCAATTCCCATAATAAGCCCTTCCGTTTTGCTATCGAGTGCACTTGAAGTCATACTATTAGCAAAACCGGTAATCGGAATAAAAGTTCCTGCTCCAGCATGTTTAGCAATATTATCATAAAGTCCTAATCCGGTTAATAAACAAGCAACAAAAACAAGCGTAATTACCATCATTGGCGTAGCATCTTTTTCACTCACATCAAGTATATTCATATAAAAATCCAAGACCCCTTGAGCAATGACACCCATAACGCCACCATATAAAAAAGCATTAAAACCGTTTTTAACTTTGTGACCCGTTGGCTGTAATTCATCAGCCATTTGATCATATTCTTTTCTATCCACATTCTCACCTCATATATAGTGTTTACATTTTTTAGATTTTCAAACATCATTTTCAATATCTGGCATATCATAGAAAAAGAGGGACAACGATGAAAAAAATAAAAGCTTGGATTCATTCCATTTTCTATCGTTATTTCGAAGTTGTTGAAATTGATGAAGATGGACATATCATTGAAAAAAAGCAACAAGATGAATAATCATCTTGCTGCTTTTAGCGTTCTAATCGTAATAAAATTCTTTTCATTAATTTAATTAATGTATATCCAATAAAAATTTCTATTGGTAAGACAGCACATTCTTTAATGACACGAATACATAAAGAAACAACAAATGGAATTTTATACATCATATCTAACCATAATGGTGTTAAACACAATGTAACAACAATTTCAACTAAAGTGACACAAAGAATCCAAGTCGAAAATTCCTTTGCTTCTTGATCATGTATCTGTCTTTTTAAGACAAGTATTAAGATAATAAAGATAGCTGTTAATGCTAAACAAATAGAAATCAAAGTTATCTTTTCTTGTGAAGTTATGACATGAAGTGTTTGAGAAATAGTTATTTCATTTAATCCATAGACATAAACTGACGCGCCAATTCCTAAAATAGAAATAAGTCCAATGACAATATATTGAACATTTTTCTCACTTACCATTTTTGCATGTTCTTTCACTAATGAAGGAATGACACTCACTAAGATAGTTCCTAAAGTAAACCCAAAAAACGGAAAACCAGTGGGAACCAAAATCAATCCAATCACATCGCTACATAAACCAACTAAAAAGGCATAACTAGGTGCTAAGAAATATCCTGCTAACATTAACGGAATATATTCAAATCCAATTTTCAAACTTTCAGCACCAAATAAAGGAATCATAATGGCTAGTCTTTTACATATTGCAGTTAAAATAATAAAAATAGCTGCAATGACTAATTTCATGACATTTCCTTTTTCAAAAGGATAAAATTTAAAAACATAAAAACCAAGCGCAATAATAATAATTGCAATAACAATCTGTTCCATAACATAATGCTACTTCAACAGCAAATTTTTTCCTGCTTCTACCTCATTTCTAGTCCACAGGCGTTAATTCCGATCAAAAGACCGTACATTCTTTGCTACTAACGTAGACTCCTCCTTCTTCATAATATATAGTCTATATATTAACGATAAATCTATCAAAATACAACATTTTTTTACTTAAATTTCCTTTTTTCACAAAAAAAGAGAAGATTTTTCTTCTCTTATGCATTGACAATATTACGATTTTCACCCTTTAAAAAAGCTAAAATATTTTCATAAACCTCATTTACACATCTTTGTCTTGCTTCAATTGAACCCCAACCAATATGTGGTGTAAAAATCACTTTAGACATATCTTTGATAGTATATAAAACATCATCTTCTAATAATGGTTCATGTTCAAAAACATCTAATCCTACACCAGATAAATGACCTTCATTTAAAACTTTAACAAGAGCTTCTTCTTCAATAATTCCACCACGTCCAACATTAATCAAATAAGCATTTTCTTTCATTTGACGTAATGCTTTTTCATCAAATAAATATTTTGTATTTTCATTTAATGGAGCATGAATACTAATAATATCAGATGATTTTAACAACGTTTCAAAATTAACTTGTTGATAATCACTTGTTGCATTTCTTCCACTTGTTGAATAATATTGAACTTTTGCCCCCATTGCACTCGCAATCCCAGCGACTTTACGTCCAATATCACCTAATCCAACAATTCCCCAAGTTAGTGAAGATACATCATGGAAAACATCATCAAAATAACTAAAACGTCCACTTTGAGTATATTGTTTTGATTTTACAAAATGATCATATGTTGCATTTTTTTCAACCAAGTGCATCAATAATGCTAATGTATGTTGAGCAACGGTATCAGTTGAGTACCCTTTGACATTTGCTACTTTAATGCCATGAGATTGACAATATTGTAAATCTACATTATTTGTTCCAGTTGCAAATAAACAAATTAATTTTAACTGTGTTAAACCTTCTAAGACTTCAGCAGTCATTTGATTTTTATTTGTAATGACAATTTGAGCATCTAAAATACGTTCTCTTACTTCATCTTGTTTTGTATCTTCGTACATCACAACATTTCCTAAAGTTTGAAACTTTGATAAATCCACATCTTTTCCAACAGATGCACTTTGTAAGATAACAATCTTAACTTCTTGCGCTTTTAATAAGCTCATTACATCATGGTAACTCTTTCCTTTTAACATCTCACCCAAATGAATAGCCTCATTTAAATCTAAAATCGAAGATTTTAAAGCAATTCCACACATTGTTTGATCAACAATCTGAAAATTCAAAACATGTCCAATCATCGCCATTCCTAATGCTTTAGATGTCATCGTTTTATAATCTTCAATACTTGTTAAAAGATTTTCTTTAAAATGTTCTTCTGATTTTGCACATGCTATTAAACAGCTTGCAAGTGAATCATATTTTAAGATTTCATCACGAATAGAATCATGATAAAGAATTGGTAAAACAATATCATATAAATCCATCGGAACAGGTGCCCCATAACCTTTTGTAAAGTTATATAACAAAGCTAACCCTAATTCCTCATCTTTCATTTTATCAACTATTTTCATTCTCTACACCCTCCTCAAATAAATAGACTTCAACACGTTGTCTTTCAGCCTTAGCTTTATCATCATAAAAAATCATACATGTTTTCATCTTTTGATCAAATCGATTATATTTTACTACATTATATGAAATATAACGACTTTTACTTTCTTTCAATCCACCAGTTGCACTTCCAGCCCCGATATAATAGGCATAATTTTCTTTTCTAAAGAATGGTAAATGTTTATGACCATGAAATATATATCGGATATGTTTCTTTTCAATCCATTGAATTAAATCAGGCGCATCCATTAAAACCTTTGATGTCTCTACAATCCGATTAATAAACGTTTTTTCATGCCATTTTGTTTTAATAAATTGAGCTTTGCTAATTGGATAAACATGATGATGAAGCATCAAAATCAAGGCATAATCTTCTAAATGATCAATAGCTTCCAATTCATCATCAATTTCATTTAACTGACGATGCCCAACTTTTCCACGTGCTAAATTGCCTTCACTGGTTGTATCCATCTTAATCAAAATAATCTTTTCATCTTCAATAACCTTAATACTTTCACCTAATAAATAAGCAATGACTTTACTCTTTTGATTTCTAGCCATATTAAAGCCATGAACAATGACATCATGATTTCCTAAAATAAACGTCACATCTGCTTTATATTGTTTTTTTATTCGATTCATAAAATCATTTGCTAAATACATATTTTTACGATTTGGTGATTCCATTAAATCACCCGTAATGAGAACCTTTAATTTCTCTTTTGATTTTAATAAAGGAACAATATAATCTAATGAATTATATAATTGCATTAATCCTTTTTGACGTTTATTTTGTCCTAAATGAAGATCACTTAATTGAATAAAATAAGAATCATTTTCATAATCATTATAAACTTTAAATAAATCTTCATGATTTTCAATATGTTTAAATAATTCAGATAATTCATCTTTTGAACGAAGTGGTTTAAAGACTTGTTTTTCATGTTGAAAAATCAAAAATCCAGGCCATAAATCAGCATGATTCATTGCACAGAAAAATGCTGGAAAAGGATCAAAGAAAGATAAATCACTTCTTAAGAAACTTTCTTTAATGGTATAGAAATTAACATCCTGATATTTTAGAAAATCAATACTGAATTGTTGTTCATCTTGAAAACCAGGAATATAAAGGATATGTGTTTGATCAATATATTGATCAGATAATTCCTGCATAGATTTAGAAAATTTATTGTGTAATATATAATCAATATCTTCTGCCATCATTTTTTTTGAAAACATCATAAAATTTTCCTTTGTAATTGTTTTTAGAACTGTACAAGGAATTTGATGATCTTCTAACCATTTACAAAAAGCTTGGATATATTCATAAGAAGATGTAAAATCTCGCATATAGGCCAATTCATTTTGATAAACGATATTAAAAAAAGTGTTAATAAAATCAATATCTCTCACCTTTTCTCACCTCGCCGTGTTTATTATACTACAAAAATAATCAATTGAATATATAAGAAAAGAGCGAATTTTATCTTTCGCCCTTAGAATTTTAAATTTCTTGGTGTTCTTGGGAATGGTTCAACATCTCTGATATTTTGCATACCAGTTAAATACATTAAGAAACGATCAAAACCTAAACCAAATCCAGCATGTTTACATCCACCAAATCTTCTTAAATCCATATACCATTGAAGGCCTTCTTTAGCCATTCCTTTTTCATCCATGATTTTTTCTAAAACATCATATCTTTCTTCACGTTGGCTTCCTCCAACCAATTCACCAATACCAGGAACTAACAAGTCACAAGCTGCTACTGTCTTTCCATCATCATTTAAACGCATATAGAAAGCTTTAATTTCTTTAGGATAATCTGTTAAGAATACTGGGCCCCCAACAATTTGTTCACAAATATAACGTTCGTGTTCACTGTTTAAATCCATACCCCATTCTACTTTGTTTTCAAACTTCACATCAGCTTTTTCTAATAATTCAATTGCTTCTGTATAAGTCATACGTTTAAATTCACTATCTCTGACATGAGTGATACGTTTGATACAATCTTTATCAATCATTTGTTCAAAGAATTTCATTTCTTCAGGAGCATTGTCTAATACATATTCAATACAATATTTCACCATATCTTCAATTAAATCCATATCATCTTCTAAATCAGCAAATGCAATTTCTGGTTCAATCATCCAGAATTCACTGGCATGACGTGATGTATTTGAATTTTCAGCTCTAAATGCTGGTCCAAATGTATAAACATCTCTAAAAGCCATACAGAATGCTTCAACATGTAATTGTCCAGTAACCGTTAAAAATGCTTCTTTACCAAAGAAATCTTTATCAAAATCAGTATTATCAATGGTAGTTGCTCTAAACATTTCTCCAGCCCCTTCACCATCATTACTTGTAATTAATGGTGTATGCACATACACAAATCCTTGTGATTGGAAAAATTCATGAATAGCCATTGATAAAACACTTCTTAATCTAAACATTGCATAAAAAGTATTGGCACGTGGTCTTAAATGTGGAATTTCTCGCATGTATTCAAAAGAATGACGTTTCTTTTGAAGTGGAAAATCATCATCACATGCCCCTTCAATCACAACTTGTGTAGCTTCAATTTCAAAAGGTTGTTTTGCTTCAGGAGTTAATTTAAATTTTCCTAAAACACGAATAGCACTTCCTGTACTAATACGTTTAACTTCATCATAATTATCTAATGTTTCTTTCAAATAAACAACTTGGCAATTTCTAAAATATGTTCCATCATTTAAAGCAATGAATCCAACTTTTCCATTATCCCTATTTGTACGCACCCAACCATCTAATTCTACATACTCTAAACTTTCTGTTTCGAACTCCTCACCTGACATAACCATTTCATAGAGTTCTCTTACTGTCATAAATTCAAACATTTCTTCTCCTCCTTTTTCAAATAAAAAAAGCCATTCCTTACAAAGGAACGACTGATATCGCGGTACCATCCTTATTCATAATTTTTAAAATTATGCACTCTAGGACTCTAACGCTGTCTTGCGGGATAGTCTACTTTCATTTCTCCTATCCAGTTCATTGAGTGTTCCTTATTTTCTTTGGCTCTCTTGCTTTCACCATCCAAGAGTCGCTTCTAGTCAAAATTGAAAATAAGTTCTCAAATCACAACCTGTACAAATATTATTAACATCTTTTCGTGATTATTTCAATACTTTTTAAAGATTATTCATCATTTGCATGCATTTTTAAGACAAGTTCTTGAATTGCCACAACAACATCAACCGTTTGGACAACAACATCATCATGCACAGTAAAATGAGTATGGGTAAAATCAACAATTCCTTTCACCCCTAAAGCCATCAAACGATCTACGGTTTCTTGAACTTTATCACTAATTGCCAAGATTGCAATTTTACATCCCTTAGGGAAAGTTTTTTCTAAATCATCAATATGATTTAATTTTACTCCAAATCGTTCTCCAACTTTATTTTGATCTTGATCATAACCACAAACAATTTTACCAACAGTATATTGCCAACGATTATATTTTAAGATAGCACTTCCTAAATTACCCACACCAATTAAAATAATTGGTTCATCTAAACCTAAACCTAAAACATTATTTAAAATATTAATAATTTCTTTTGTATCATAACCAATTCCTCTTTTTCCCAAAGATTCTTTATCAGTTAAGAAACCAAAATCACGACGAATTGTCGTATCTAAAATACCTGTTGCCTCTGCTAATTCACTTGATAAAAAATTTTCTTTACCTTCATGTTGCATATTTCTCAAGGCTTTAAGATATCTTGGAAAACGCGACATTGTTGCTTTTGAAATCTTTTGATGTTTTTTCTCCACATTATTCATCGACACTTTCCTCCTCTAAATCATAAGATGGTTTCACACTTAAATCAAGTGGTGAAAATCTTTGATGTTCATACATAATACGTCCTGCTGAAGCAATCATAGCAGCATTATCTGTGCAATAGCTCATTGGTGGGAATAACACTTTTATTGGACTTTCTTGACTTAACTTTTGTCGTAATCCTTTATTTGCACTCACTCCACCAGCTACAATGATTTCATTAACATTGTAATCTTTAGCTGCCTTAATTGTTTTAGAAACCAAAACTTCTAAAGCTACTTCCTGAAATGAACAAGCCAAATCACTAGGAACAATATCCTCTCCACGCTGAGAAGCATTATGACACAAATTAATCACTGCTGATTTTAAACCACTAAAAGAAAAGTTATAGCTATCATCATTTAATGGTAAAGGGAGATGATAAGCATGCTTTCCTTCAGCAGCCATTTTATCAATAACCGGTCCACCAGGATAAGGCAAATGTAAAACACGTCCAACCTTATCATAAGCTTCACCAATTGCATCATCCAGTGTTTGACCAATGACCTCAAATGAAAATTCACTTTTCATATAAACAAGTTCACTATGTCCTCCACTGACAACCAGACATAAACATGGATATTTAATATCTTCTACCAATTCATTGGCATAAATATGTCCAGCAATATGATGAACTCCAATTAATGGCTTATGATAGGCAAGTGCTAATGTTTTTGCCGCCTGCATACCAACATGTAAAGATCCAACCAATCCTGGTCCTTTTGTGACTGCAATGGCATCTATATCAGCCATATTGATATTTGCTTGTTGTAATGCTGTTTTTAAAACTGTTGAAACACATTCAACATGCATACGACTCGCAATCTCTGGTACGACACCTCCAAATAATCGATGAGTATCTATCTGTGATGCCACAACATTACATAATAGTTCCCGTTTATCTTTCAAAATTGCAATTGACATTTCATCACAGCTTGACTCTATCGCAAGTATTAAACTCATTTTTGTCCCTCCAATCTCTTTGTCATTAAATAAGCATCTTCATGATTATCTTGATAATAATCTTTACGAATAGCTTGTTTTTCAAAACCTAAACTTTCATATAAAGCAATCGCTTTCGTATTTGAAATACGGACTTCTAAACTGATAACTTCACATCTTTCACTGGCTAGTTCAAGCATAGCTTCCATCAAATATCTTCCTAATCCTTGATGTTGATAATCAGGATCTATTCCAATTGTTGTAATTTGTGCTTGTTCATAAATCAACCACAAACCAACATATCCTACAATCTTTTCATCTAATTCTAAAACATAGTTAAATGAAAATTGATTTTCTAATATTTCATAAAGAAAATCTGCTTGACTCCAAGATGATGTAAAAAGTGTTTGTTCTAATTCTACAACCCGCTTTAAATCATCAATATCCATAGCTCTTATAAGCATATTTTCTTTGCCTCAACATCTTTTAAATAACGTGGCACCAAAGCATCTACATTATCAATTGCTTCTTCATCTTTAGCAAGAATATATAAATGATGAGCCAAATCAACCTCTTTCATTGGATAATTGACAACTTGTGTTTGTCCCACAACATCAAATCCTTCATAATCTTTCATAAATTCCATGAAATCAGAGATTGGTAATAATTGTTCATGAATCAATGGTTTTCCACATTCATAAGCACAAACAAAAATCTTTTGACTTCTGGCATCTATAACCGAAACACATTTTTGCTTTCCTGCATAAGCCGCCAAAGAAGATATGACTTTAATCTTAACTGGTGAAATCACACTTAATGTTTTCGCAATTGTCATTGCAACTCTCTCACCGGTATATGATCCCGGTCCACAAGTTATAATCATTTCATCAATATCTAACAATTCTTTTTGATGCTTTTCTAATAAAGAAGCAAGATATGGAATAGCATTTTCTGATTGTCTTTGTGACCCTAATTCTTGAATCGTTTCTATACATTGATCATCTTCATATAATGAAACCATTAAATACTGATTAGATGTATCCATTATCAAACTTAACATAGTCCTAACTCCTTTACAATTTTTTCATATTTTTCACCATGAGGCTTTAAAATCATTGAACGTGATTCATCTTCATTTTTCAAAATTTGAATTTCCAACTTTTCTGAAGGTAAAATATCTTGAATATAAATAGGCCATTCAATCACACAAACCCCTTCATCTTCAAACATTTCTTCAAACCCTAATTCTTCATCCTGACCTTCTAAACGATAAGCATCAAAATGATATAAAGGAAGTTTTCCTTGATAAACTTTAACAATCGTAAAAGTCGGAGAATTAATAACTTTCTTAATGCCTAAGCCTTTTCCAATCCCTTTAGTGAATGTCGTCTTGCCAGCTCCCAGTTCGCCTTCTAAAGTTAAAATCGAACCAGGAAATAATAATCCTGCAAGTTTTTCACCAAAATCAATCATTGCTTGTTCACTTTGAAAATGAATCATATTAATACCTCCTCTATCTTCTTTGTATACGTTGCTGATACACATGATACCAATGTTCAGCAAATCCTGGTCTAAATGGTCCAGACATATTCATTGTCATTTGAATCAATTCATCTAACTGTCGATTTAAAATATCATCTAATTCTTCACCATAATTCATTTGTTCTTTATGTTGATGGTATTCTTCTTCATCAAGTATTTTATATTTATAATCAGGAAAAACCTTTAAATCCAAATCATAATCAATATATTTTAATGCATCCCCATCATAAAGTGTTGGAGAAGCAATATTACAATAAAAATGAACACCATTTTTACGAATCATACATATCACATTATACCACTCATGCTTTGGAAAATAACAGATAGCTGGTTCTCTTGTATACCACTTTCTACCATCTGATTCAGTAACTAACGTTCGATTATTAATCACAATGAAATGTTCACTCGTTTCTTCTAAAACAAAGCCTTTATTCCAACAGCGATGAATATTTCCATCATGCTTATAACAATGAATAAGCACATCATGACCTACTAATGGTTTATTCATAAACATACCTCTTTCTCAATAACATAAACATTATACACAAAAATACATCTTTTTGAAAGTTTTATTATTGATGAATATCACAGATATCTCATCAAAGTTTATTTTTTCACATATTAATATAAATTTTATCTCATCATAATAGAAAAGACGTACTTTGTACGTCTTAGAAAATAATCAACTATTTATGAAAAACTGATTTTAAACGTGGACATAAAATAGGAACAACAACCATACAAAGAATCATTGTGACTAAATTATATGGTAAATTATATCCCAATGAATAAATAATTGGATTCATTCCTTCAGGAGCATATTCAGCAAACAAGAATGCACCACTTAAAAAATGTGATATATATTTTAAAAACATGGCAAAAATAATCCCCCAATAGATTGGTACACTTCCAATTTTTGTTGGTTTCAATAATCCTGCCAAACCACATACTGCTAAAGGTAAAACATAATCAAGCAATACAGACCAAGGTCCCCAATAACTTGCTATACCTAAAGCAAATTGTAAAATAGCAACCCCTACGCCACAAATAACGCCATATCCAGTACCCATCAAATAAGCACATAAGAAAATAGCAATAATATCGATTGATATTGTTCCTCCTTGGGGCATTTCTGGAATGATCTTATTCACATACCCTAAAACAATTGTTAAAGCCATAAACATCGCTAATTGGACCATTGTTTTGACATTCAAGTCCACTTCAAATAATTTTTTCACTTCTTTTTCCTCCATTTTATATAAAATTGGAGCCTGCAAATAAAAAAGCTCTCCTACGAGCGTAAGAAAGCAAAAAAATCACTATTTGCACTCTCTACGCTGGCATTACCCAGTTCAGATGATAAGGGATAAGGTTTCTACCTTTCTCAGCAAAAGCACCCCTGGCTCGATAACTATTATAACCCTTAATCAAAAGATATCAAGGAATTATTAACTTATTTGACATATTTTAACTCAGTTGTCTATTTGTTCATTTTTTCACGTACTTTTCCCTAGTTTTTTTTCATTTTAATGCTATAATAAAAGGGAATTAAGGGAGGACGAAATATATGTCAAAAGTTATTGCAGTGAACGCAGGTAGTTCATCATTAAAATTCCAATTATTCGAAATGGATAATGAAACAGTTATTACTTCTGGAGTGATTGAAAGAATTGGTATGGAAGATTCTATTTTCACAATCAAATATAACGGTGAAAAAGATGTTCGTACTTTAGCTATTCCAACTCATAAAGAAGCTGTTCATTTATTATTAGATACATTAATGGAGAAGAATATTGTAACTTCATTAGATGAAATTAAAGGTGTTGGACACAGAGTTGTTCAAGGTGGTTCTTATTTTAAAGAATCAGCAATTATTGATGAAGATGTTGTTAATAAAATTGATGAATTAAAATCTTTAGCTCCTTTACATAATCCAGCTCACTTAACTGGTTATTATGCTTTTAAAGAAGCGATTCCTAATGCTGGTGCTGTTGCTGTATTTGATACTGCTTTCCATCAAACATTAGAACCAAAATGTTATATTTATCCTATTCCATATAAATTCTATACTGATTATAAAGTAAGAAAATATGGTGCTCATGGAACTTCACATTACTATGTTTCTCAAAGAGTTATTGAAAAATTAGGAAATCCAGAACATTCTAAAATTATCGTTGCTCATTTAGGAGCAGGTGGTTCTTTAACTGCTATTAAAGATGGAAAATCTATCAATACTTCAATGGGATTCACGCCATTAGCTGGTATCATGATGGGAACTCGTAGTGGTGACTTAGATCCATCAATCATCGATTATTTAATTGAACAAGTTGGTATGGATATGAAAGATGTTATCCGTATGTTAAATAAAGAATCTGGTTTATTAGGTGTTTCAGGTGTATCTAGTGACTTTAGAGATGTCTTAGCTGCAGCTGATGAAGGAAATGAAAGAGCAAAACTTGCTATTGATATTTTCTTTAGACGTGTTATTGCTTATATTGGTAGATATTTTATTGCTTTAGGTGGATGTGATGCAATTGCCTTTACAGCTGGTATTGGTGAAAATTCTGCTTATGCAAGAAAAGAAATTCTTTCATTAGTTAGTGAAGCTTTAGGTATTGTCATTGATGATGATGCTAACGAAAATGGTGATGGTGAACGTTTAATCACAAAACCAGAATCAAAAATCAAAGTTTATGTTATCCCAACAAATGAAGAATTAGTCATTGCAAGAGATACAAAACGTTTATTAAACTTATAATCAAAAGCTATGTATGAGGTAGGTCAAATGACCTACCTCATTTTATATATCAATAACGCTTTTTTCTTCTTAAAGATAACAGTATTGAAATACTTGATAAAATCATAAGTGTTGATAAAACAAATAAAGATGTTTGATCTTCGGTTTTAACAACAACCTTGGGAATACGTTCATTTTCATACAAAATACAAATTTCTTTTCCTACGCCTTCTAATTGGTCATCAATCACTATTTTTTTAACTTCATGACTCAATTGATATCCCTGAGGAGCCTTTGTTTCCTTGATATAATATGTCCCATAAGGTAAATTCTCAAATATAACATTTCCGATATTCTGATTAGCACGCATGACCTCCATAAGTTTTGTACAAGCTTCATCCACATATAAACCAAATTCAAAATCTAATGATTGAATTGGCTTTTTACTTTGAGCATCAATTTTCATAACAGATATATCTGTAAGAATTTGTTCATCAATCATTTCAATATTTTGATTATCCTTACCATCAACAACAAATTCAATAGATTGTGAAGTATGATAACCATAAGGTGCTTCAAGTTCTTCTAAACGATATTGATGACCAACAATAAGTCCATTGATACGATGCTTTGTCTCATCACTAATCCATTGATCAACAATATTTTTCGTTTTCGTATCAACAACTTGTAACTTTGCACCTTTGAGCATCTGTCCATCTTTATCTATCTTTTTAACCTCAACGACCTTATCTTCCATAATAACTTTTTCCATATCTTTTGAATAAGTAAATGTTATAGAAGAAGCTATTGCATAACCTAATGGTGCTTGATCTTCAATCAGTGTATACACTTGATTATAAATTAATCCTTTAACAAGATGTGATTGTTCTGTTGAAATCCATTCATCAATAACTTTTCCTTGAACATCTATTAAGCGCATATATGCTCCAGACAATTCATGTCCTAAAATATCAGTTTTAGAAAATTCTATTTCTGTCAATTTATTTTCAACTGTTTTTTCAATAACATATTCCTGAGTTGTCATATCTTTCATTTCAAAATCAAAAAGAATCGGTTCTTCTAATAAATGATAACCCTCTAAAGTAGACACTTCTTCTAACTTATAAGTGACTTTACCTGTACCTAATGGAATCCCCTTTATTTCTAGCATTCCCTTTTCATTGACTTGATATATTCCATCTTTTCCACCGGTTAAATGAACAAGTTCTCCTTGATGATAAATCACTTTTCCACTAGCTGGATCAATAACATCACTATTAGCAATTAACTTAAATGATGCTCCTTTAATAAGTTCTTTTTTCCCTTCAAATTTCTTATGTAAAATCAATTTACCAGTTGGTTTTGTATTAACAATCTTAACTGTAATCATTGGTTCATTATCTTCATCAAAAGTCATATCACTATGATGAGATGAAATATGAACCTTGATTTCATCTCCTAATAAAAATCCTTGTGGTGACTTTATTTCACAAATCGTATATTCACCTTGTACTAACATATTATCTAAAACAGCTATTCCTTGTTCATTTGTTTCCCATTGCTCTTTTTCATTAAGACCAACTTTTTGTTTAATAAAATGACCATCCTTATCTTTCAGCTTAAAAGTTGCATGGGATAAAGTCATCTTTTGACCTTTTTCATCTTCTTTGATAAGTCTTAACCATGCCTTAAATGGGGCATTATTCACCATTCGATATTCTATTTCTTGATCCTTATCAATATCAACAAAGAAATCACCACCAGCCATATAATTATCTGGAGTCTTTGTTTCTTTAACTAAATACATTCCAAAAGGAATATCTTCACTTTTCCCTCGTCCTTGTTCATCAGTTTTGATAATCGCATAAGTTTTTGCTTTCTGCCACCCTACACTTTTGACTTCACTATAAAGCTTCATCGTAAATTCAACACCTTGTAAGCCATGAACAACACCACTTTGACCATCATTTCCGCTTTTGGCAACTTCTAGTTTTCCTTTTATCACTTGTTCCTTAGATATCACCTTTTCTAAAACAACTTTTTGAGTTGAATTATGAGACGATAGATGAACAATATGATTATTGTCTTTAAGATATCCATGACTTGCCTTTATTTCTTCAATTCTATAAATACCCATTGGTAAATTTGACCAGTGAATATGTGCTTCTTTATCTGTATTTTGTTGTCCTACATCTCCCCATGTACTATTTCCAATTGTTTTGATTGAAATGATTTCATCTTTTGCATATAAAACACTTCCATCACTTGGATTTAAAATAGCTTCATCTGCTTTTAAAACATATTGAGCCTTTTCTAAAGCTCCATCCCCTTGCGCATGACCAACCTCTCAATCTTCTTTAATCAATTCAATTTCACCAACAACTGCTTCATTATAAATAGCAATCTCATAAATCTTTCCATTTTCTTCAACAAACTGACTTTCTGTTAAAGTTGCGATGACGTAATTTTGTGGAGCTTTCTTTTCTCTTATTGTATAAGTTCCATAATCAAGCAAACCACTTTTAGCAATTCCATTGTTATTTGTTGAAATTGTTTCAATCCATTGATTATCCTTTAAGATATCAAATTCCACTCCTGCTTGCTGAACCACTTGATTAGTTTTCTTATCATACTTTGTAACTTGAATATAACCTTGTTTCCATTGATTCATTTGGGTAAAGGTTGTTGTCTTATCTGTCTCTATTTCAATTTTATGAATCGTTGGATCCAAAATCAAATGACTTGGAACTTTTGTTTCTTGGATATAAATTGCTCCTGTATATAAATCATTAATTGTCACTGTTCCATCTGATGAAGTTGTATATGTCCCTAGTGGTGAGGACATATCACTGTTATAAGAAATTTTAAATTCAACATGGGGTACATATTGACCTTTGTTATCTTTTTTAGCAAGCTTCAAACTTCCGGTTCCCATTATGACTTGAAAATTTGCATAATCTGCATCACCAAAACCTGCTCGTAATAATTTTTGAGCTTTTCCACTACTATAGACAAGTGGTTTCCCCATTTCATCTTGGCGCTTTTCATCCCCTAATATCAACTGACAAGAACGACTTTGATCAAACAAACTATCTGTCCATATCTTTAATGACTGACCACTTTTTTCAATATGTAAACCACTATCCTTCAATAAATCATAATCACTAAGCACTGCATTATTGTCTTTAATAACTGTCGCATTTTCTTTTCCAATTCCATTTAAAACAATGGTTTGATTATGAAAAGAAGGTTTTTTCATTTCAAAATGTTCTTTTGCTAATTTTCTGATTTCATTATAATCCTTAATAAATTCATCATAATTCAAACGATGATTAGCTTTTCCCGTAGATGCTGATTTATTAGGCATCGTTCCATCATAAGCCGCAAAAGAATACTCATAATTACTGACATAGCTCCATAATGCAAATTGCGTTGCAGCATATCTCTCATAAGACTTATCGCCTTTATAACCATATCCAAAATAGGCTATATAATTCACATATTTCTTCTTACTCGCACTATATGTTGTATACTCATCAGTTGGAACATATGAATTTCCTACTTCAGTCGCAATATCATATTCGAGACAAAAAACTTTTTCACCTCCAAGTGTCCATATTCCTGATGATGTATTCCAATTCGCATTAGGATTACTTGATTTAAAACGAATAAAAAAATTCCCATCATTACTAAGGGAATAATTAGTCGCATTAACATTTGTTACATTTAATGATACTGTTGATAATAACATCAAAAAACAAAGCACAACTCGTAAAATCTTTTCTACTTTTTTCATACTCTTTCTCCTCACATTTATTTTTTTACCTAACTTAAATCCTTCTAAGTAAACCCACTCCAATACATAATTTCCTCCTTTTCATATCAAAAAAGAACCAGATTGCTCTGATTCTCTATTGATTAAGACTCTATCTGATACACAAATTCAATTAGTCAGATGACATATCAAATAAATTTTTCTCAACAAACTCTATAATTTCTTCTTTTGGTGTTAAAACTTCATAAAATGATTTTCTTAAATCTAATCTTTGAATATCTACCGATCGAATATCACTTAATTGAATTCGACACTGCGTTATATGTGTATCAGTTTTTATTTTAATATCCTTTTCGAAAAGCGGATTGGCTGGTGTTGAGTCTTTTTTTATTGAAGTACAAGGGATCACAAGCATTTTATATCCCATATCCTTTAAAACATAGCACCAATGGCCATCCATCAATTCTTTGGGAAATCCACGTCCAATATTGAAATAAGCTAACTCATGCACATGTGGACGTTTATGTACGTGATAATAAGTATCATCACAATCTCCATCTTTTACAAGATGACAATAAAAATACTCTAATTGATTGGTCTGATGTAATAATGCATAACTATATTTCTCTACATCATAGATACCAGACTGTTCTAACTTCTTTAATGATTCATTCATTTCCATTAAATTACTTTGCACACTCATAATAACCCTCCTATTATATATATACCCACTTTTTTCTCATTTTTCTTTTTTTTAAAGCAACTTTTTTTAACATTTTTTATAAATTTATTATCTAAAATAGAAATTTCATTGAATTCATCAACATAATTTACAAAAATATTTTTTAAATTTTCTTTTTTAAATAAAGCTATTTTCTATCCTTATCACATCATTTTCTTTGTTGCATAAAATAAAGTGTTGAATATTTTTAAATTTTGAAAACTATTGATATTCATTTCATGTATAATGAAACACGTTATTGATGAAGGAATTAAAAAAGAAGCGCCAGGACTCTATTAGAGTTGACGAGGACCAGATTTATCGAAAGATTCGGCGGATGATCTGGAGGTATGATGCTACCTAAACGATGAGCAAAAATAATGAGTAATCATTAAACAAATATCATCAGGCATAACTTCATTCAATAATAAATAATTTAATGGAGGTATGTTTTTATGTGTGGAATTACAGCTTATTGCGGTAATGGTTTTGCTTTACCCTTTTTAATGCAAGGTTTATCTAAACTTGAATATCGAGGGTATGATAGTGCAGGTGTAACAACACTTGAAAAAGATGGTTTAAAAACTGTCAAATGTAAAGGGAGATTAAAAAATCTTGAAGAAAAATTACAAGATTTTAAAATGGAAGGACATGTAGGTATTGGTCATACAAGATGGGCTACTCATGGGATTCCATCTAACTTGAATTCTCATCCTCATACAAATGATGATGAAACAATTTCTTTAGTGCATAATGGCATTATTGAAAATTATCGTGAATTAAAAGAAGAACTTATTCAAAAAGGTTATCATTTTCAATCTGAAACAGATAGTGAAGTTGTTGTTCATCTTTTAGATGATTATTATGATGGAGACTTATTTGAAGCAGTTAAAAAAGTTCTCAAAAGGATTGAAGGAAGTTATGCATTATGCATTGTTTCTACTTTAGAACCTAATAAAGTCATTGTTGCTAAAAAAGATAGTCCTTTAATCATTGGAAAAGCTGATGGAGCTTATGTTGCAGCGAGTGATATTCCAGCTTTATTGGAATATACAAAAGATGTTTATTTCTTAGCTGATTATGAAATGGCAATTTTACAAGAAAATCATATTGACTTCTTTACTCATGAAGGAGAACCTATTGTAAAAGAACTTGTCAATGTTCCTTATGACCTAGAAGCAGCGAAAAAAGATGGTTATGATACATTTATGTTAAAAGAAATCTATGAACAACCACATGTCATTGCTGAAACATTGAGAGGTAGAATTGTTAATCAAAAGATTGTTCTTGATGAACTTAATGATATTGACTTTCATCAATTTAATAAAGTATATTTTGTTGCTTGTGGAACAGCATATCATGCTTCACTTTGTGGTTCACAAGTTTTAGAAAGAGCAACCAAGCTTCCTGTGATTGCAACAGTGGCAAGCGAATTTAGATACAACGATCCACTTGTTGATGAACAAACTTTAGCTATCTTTGTTTCACAATCTGGAGAAACCGCTGATACACTTGCAGCACTACGTTTAGCTAAAGAAAAAGGAGCCACAACAATTGCTATTGCAAATGTTTTGGGAAGTACTATTTCTCGTGATGCCAATTATGTTTTATATACATGTGCTGGCCCTGAAATTGCTGTGGCTTCAACCAAAGCCTATACAACTCAACTTGTCTTATTGATTTTACTTGCTTATTATATCGCTCAAGAATTAGGAAAAGAAATTGATCATGAATTGATTCAACAGTTAAATACAATTCCACAGTATGTTGAAAATATTTTAAAGGATCATAGTATTTTTGAAAATTATGCGAAAATGTTAGAAAATTTACATGATGCTTATTTCATTGGTAGAAGCTTGGATTATGCAAGTGTTTTAGAAGGGGCTTTAAAACTAAAAGAAGTTTCCTATGTCCATGCTGATGCTTATGTGGCAGGAGAATTAAAACATGGTCCAATTGCCTTAATTGAAGATGGTTCAGTTGTGATTGCAGTGGCTACACAACCTCATATTGCGGCAAAAACAATCAGTAATATTCAAGAAACAATGGCTAGAGGAGCAAGAGTTATTTTACTTACAACGCATGGTGAAGAAGTTAAGAATGTTGAAAACACTTATTATTTACCTGATGTTGTTCCTACTTTACAAGCTATTTTGGTTGCTATTCCATTACAACTCATTGCCTATTATACAGCATGTATCAAAGGATGCGATGTTGATAAACCTCGTAACCTTGCAAAATCAGTAACTGTAGAATAAAAAAATGTAACATCATATCATTATGGTGTTACATTTTTTAATTTTTCAATTGTATCTTTTCTAACTTCTTCTCTCAATTCAGTCAAATATTTAGAAAACGCAACTTTATCATCAGCATAGACTTTATTTAATTCATACTCATTTTCACTCCAAGTTTTTAAATCAGATTCATTATGTTGTATTAAAGCTTCTAAACTATCTATCGCTTTGAAAAGTTTTGCTTCAATCGTTTCACGTTTTGCCATTTCATCAAACAATGCCAACATTTCCAAAGAATAATCTTGTGGTAATAATTTAAGCCACTCTTTTAATAAATAATCTTCTCTTTTTTCATCCTCCTGCGTTTTATCAAACGTTGGAATGTCCCCAGTAAAAGATTCACCTAAATCATGAATAATACACATCGTTATGACTTTATTCATATCTGCTTGAGGAAATTCATCTTTAAGAAAATAAGCCATTAATGCACAACGCCAACTATGCTCTGCTACACTTTCATGCCTTCCTTGTGATGTATAACAATGTCTTGTCGCATCTTTTAACCTTTCCCCAATATCTAAAATATCTAATAATTTTCTTGGTTCCATTTCATTTACCTCCTATCACTTATTTTATCATTTATTAAATCTTTTTCATATCAAAACAAAAGACTGCTAAATTCTTTTTTTAACAGCCTTTTTTCATTCATATTAATCTTCTTTTCTTCTTATAAATAATAATCCAGCTAAAGACATCAATCCTAATCCAACAAATGTTGTGATAAGTGTTGTATCTCCAGTATTTGTTGTATCCTCTTTTTGATTATTTGTCTCTATTTCAGTCGTATTACTATTATCTGGGTTATTTGTATCTCCATTTTCACTTTGATAATCTGGTATTGATGATTCAATTCAATCATCTGATTCAAAATCAATATCAGGTTTATTTTCTTTACGAACTTCTAATTGTTTAATAGCATTCAATTGCTTCTGTTATGAGATCAACTTGACTTTCAACACATGTTCTACTTAGAATCTTTGTTCAAAATGTTCATGATAAAACTGATAATAACTTAATTTTATTAAATCCAACAACAATATGTAAAGAATATCATCATAATCACTATTCATTGTATGAGGTAAAGTTAACTGCAAAGCAATTTCCTTTAAATCAGATACTTCTTGTGAAATTAATACGATATCTTGATGAAGCTGACATAATTGTTGAAAACCTTCTTTATTTAACTCAATAAAACGACCTGTCAAAGTAACAATGATATTCACTGCTTCATTGCTTTGTAAATCAATTTGATCAAAAGGAGTTTGATGGACATGAACAGGGACTTTCATAATTGCCATATCCTCACTAAAAGATTCCACTAATGCTAGAGGAAAAACAGCACCATAAAAATGAATACTACGTTTTTGAATAATCATGTTAACAATTTTTTGAACACTTTGATATAAATCTTGTTTATCTAAAGAGTCTTGTGAAAAGAGTTCAATTTTATTAAATAAATCCTCAATCTGAAGATTTTGACATTTCTTAGTCAACTGTTCTTTTCTTGTTTCTAAACTAGAGTAAAGATACTTTTTAAATTCAGCATAAGTATCAAAACCAATTAATTGACAGAATTTAATAATTGAAGTTGTTGATGTATAACAATTTTCAGCTAATGTCTTAATACTCATTGCATCTATTTCATACAAATGATCAATAATATAACTAGCAATAAAATTCATATTATCTTTTCTAATTGTATTTTGACTAATCATAATAATTAATGATAATACGGTATTCATAACATTCCTCCTTGATCAATGTCATAACTAAGCTGAATATCAAACAAAGCTAAAGCAATATTTTTCATTTGCTTATGAGTCAATAATAATTGTATAGTTTCAAAACCATATTCATTATTCATACCATCCCCAATATAATATTTATGAAAAGGAAAGTCTTTTAAATGGCTTAATTTAATCATATCAGCCTGATTAAGAGTTGCTTCATTAAACATATGTATTTTCATTGAAGTATCGATAATCACAAGTAAATCGTTTTCTTTTAAACTTTCTATTTCATCCATCATTATAGAATAATTCCAATTCATCAATGATTTGAACATTTTATTATGTTTTCTTAAAGCATCAAAAGTATTTGATAAGATATTCATTTCTTCTTGATTTCCATAAAATAAAATCTTAGATGCATTGATCATGTGCTTTGCTAAAGATTGAATATGAGAAACATCTAAAGTATTTTCAAAAGGAAGATTTGTAGGCAACATTTCAAAGTTTTTATTTTCTAAGAGATGATATTCTCGATAAATTTCTTTTGTTAAATCTTTAAAGCTAGGAAATTTTGCTTTACTATAAAAGCGATGAATTGAGGCTTTAGAAATACCTGTATCTTGAATACATTTTTGTAATGTCATAGATTTCATTTCTTTTAAATGAGTTAATAAATAATATGCTAATTCCCCATCTATTTGTGAAATTCCTTCTATTTCATATAATTTTTGTAATTTATCAATAATATACATCTCAACATCACCTCTTAACTATATTACCTCTTTTCATTTCCTATTTCCAACTTTTCCAAAAAATGAAAATATCTAAAAAATATTTTTAATACGACAAAATTCAACATTTTGAAATATATCTATTTTTATTGTATCTAATTCTAAATCAAGATATAATTTTTAATAATGAAGGGAGAAAAAACATGGGATTATTTGACAAATTAAAAAAAGATAGACAATCTAATAAACAAGAAATAACAAAGGAAGAAATACGGGCTGATGGTTGGGATGCAATTACAGAAGCTTTTGAAAAAGTTTATCCTACTCAAAAGGATCCTAAACATTATGGAACTTTAATCAGTTGGCGTTTAGGCGGAGATTCGCCATTACAAGGAATCAGTATCTATGAAGGTGAAGATTATTGGCATTTTGTAACTTATGGTTTATCAGAACTTTATGAAAAAGAATCCGAAAATAAAGAAATAAGTGGTTATGGTATGGAGTTTACTTTCAAACTTAAAAAAGATCATTATGAAGATGAAGAAGCAGAACTTAAAGGGATTTGTAATATTTTACAAACAATTGCTAAATTAACTTTTGTCAATGGAGAAATCTTTAGACCATATGAATATATTTATACTGGTCAAACACAAGGAATTGATATCAAGATGTTATCAAATATTACTGGTTTTATAACAATTCCTGATACAGATGTAGCGCCTATTTCAACACCAAATGGATATGTTGAATTTGTAGAATTTATTGGTGCAACCAACAATGAATTAATCGCATTAAAGAATCAAGAATTAACTGTTAAAGAATTGTATGAAAAAATGGGAACAGATGTAACAAATTATTATAGGGATTCGCTTATTAAATAGAAAATAAATTTCTAATTATTCTTTTGTATTTTGAAGTATAAATAGAGGAATTGATTTTATTGATAATAATTCAATAATCTCAGCCTCTCTTTTTTGTATTTATTTGCTTTTAGCATATTTTATGATAAAATTAAAGCTAAGGAGGACCCATTATGTAAAATATTTAAAAAAGTTTCCAATAAAAAAAGAAAAATCGATTTAAAATCAGTATATAGTAGTAGGAGGTATTTTATATGATTGATTTAAAATTAGATTTTTGTTTTAAGTACATTTTCACTAATCAATGTGATAGTGATAGTACATATCTTTTAAAACTGCTTGTTGAACAAACAACACATTTCCCTTTAAAGCGTTATATCATTACCAATCCTGAAATTCTTAAACTGGATGCAACTGACAAAACAATACGTTATGATATTTTGATTCAGGATCAACAGGGCAATCAGATTGATATCGAGATGCAGCGGTCTCATTTTTCAAAAACACAGGCCAAACGTTTTGGCTTCTATGGGGCCACTCTCATTTACCAAAGTTTGAATGTTGGTGAACATTATGCAAACCTAAAACATAACGTGCAGATTATTCTCATTGATGATATTCATGAAGAACATCACAGTCTGATTGAAGCCTTTGAAGCAAGGACACCTCTAGGACAAAGAGAAATCAAAACTGACCATGACGAGGATATTTTATTGATTCGCTATTATATCTATCTACCTTATATTGATGTCATCGCAAAGGAAAAAGGTGTTGGTCAATTAAGTGATTTTGAAATGATGATTTATATTTTACAAAATGGTATAAATGAAAAAGTGAAAAAATACAAAGAAAGGAAGATAGTTCAAATGATGGAAAGAAGAATGTTAAAACTCCAAATGGATAATGAATCACTAAAACGTGCGATGGAAAGAGAAATTGCCTTAGCATGTGATGAAGAAGAAAAGAAAGAACGAGAAAAAGAAGGTGAAAGAAAAGCTTTAAAAGATTGCGTTGCTTTTAAATATCCTAAAAATGATTTAAATTGGATTGATGATTGCAATGAAATCCAATGCCAAATGATAAAAGAACTCTTATTTCAAGATTTATCTTATGAACAATTTTATGAAAGTATACAAAAATATATTGCATAGACTTTATCAATATTAGCTAAAACGATGGGAAGAAAACGAAAAACATTTATTTCAGTATGTTTTAAAATATTATCTAAAGAATGACTTAGAATGGATGAAGGATGATGAGAGTCATCAAAGAGATATTATCCCATAACTTAACTTATAAGAAATTTTATAAAGTTATTGAAAAGTATTAGGAACATAAAAAGATATCTTTCAATGGAGATATCTTTTTCATATATGATAAGTATTTTCTTTTTTGGGAGGAAAAGAATAAACACTTTTTTATTTTTGATATAAAAATTCTTCTGGTAATGTCACTTGAAAAGCCTTTGCTAATGAACGAAATTCATCAGGCTGAATTGTTTGTAACTTTGTTGGTGACATTGATAACATTTTCACTAAAATCTCTGCTGATTTTTCTACAGTATGTGCTAGTCCAAACGTGATATCAAAGTTTTCACCTGAGCAGAAGATTCCGTGATGTGCCCAAATAGCAACATCATATTTTTTCATTAATTCACTTGTCGCTACAGCTATATCCTTACCACCTGGTACCATCCAAGGAACAACTCCAACACCGCTAGGAAAAACAACTGGACATTCTGTTGCCATTTCCCAGAGTTCTCTAGTAAAGATTTCATCTTTTAATGGTAAAACAAATGTTAAGGCAATGACATTTGTTGCATGACAGTGATAAATCACACGATGTTTACCATTGCTAGCTAGTTTTTTGACTTCATGATTCATCAAATGAGATGGCAATTCACTTGTTGGCACTGCCCCATTAATTAGTCCCCAAACAACACGATATTTTGTTCCTGTTTCATCAATTTCAACAATACCAATATTTTCTTGAGGAGCAAGTTCAACATTCCTAAAGAATTTTCCAGAACCTGTCGTTAAGAAATATTCTCCAGCCAAGTGAGGAACTTCAGTTCCAATTTCATCCCATTCTCTTTCATTGGTAAAATAACAAGCGACTTGTTTGACTTCTTCATCTTTCATACGATAAGTAAGGTTTCCTCCATTACGTTCATGCCATCCTTGAGCAAAACCATCACTGCACATTCTGATAAATCCTTTAATAAATTCTAAATCTAATATATTCATGATTAACCCCTCTTTGCTAAAACATCTGTTTCATATTTTTTAACATCTTGATACCATTTTTCTCTAACTGGCACTTGATTTCTTTGACAATATTCATCCCAAATATCTGAGAATGGATAAGTTTTCAATTCTTCTTGAATCATCATGATTTTTGTAAAATCACCAGCATCTTGTAATGTTCTTAATTCATCATAAGGTTGCAGTAAGGCAAACAACATTGCTTTTTGCATATTACGCATACCAACAACCCAAGCTGCAATACGATTAATGCTTGCATCAAAGAAATCTAATCCTAATAAGACTCTCTCCATAGCATCATTTCTTACAATTTCCTTAGCAATCTCTTTTGTTTCATCATCAAATAATACAACATGATCACTATCCCAACGTACTGGTCTTGTCACATGTAAAGCAACTTTATCATGGAACAACAACATAGCTGATAATTTATCAGAAACAACTTCTGTTGGATGATAGTGTCCATTATCCATCAATGGCAGAATGTCCCTTGTTTTGGCATAATTAATAGTAAATTCACTTGAGCCAACTGTATAAGATTCCATTCCTATTCCAAAAACCTTTGATTCTAAACAAACAAGAACTTTTTCTTTATCATAATCCATAGATAAAATTTCATCTAATGATTCTTTAAATCTTTTTCTTGGTGTTAAACGATCACCTGGAATATCTTTCAATCCATCAGGAATCCAGATATTCATCAGGCAAGGTGTTCCAAGTTCACTTGCAAAATATTCACTAATACGAATACATGCTTGACAATGTCTAATCCAAAAATCTCTAATATCCTTATCGGCTGAAGAAAGCGTTAATCCTTCAGCTTTAGGATGAGAGAAAATAGTTGGATTGAAATCTAAACCTAATCCCCTTTCTTTTGCAAACTCTACCCATTTTTGAAAATGCTTAGATTCAATAGCATCACGGTCAACTTTTTCACCATCTTCAAAAATAGCATACGATGCATGAAGATTAATCCGTTTTTTCCCAGGAATCAGTTTTAAAGCCATATCAATATCATCCATTAATTCTTTAGGATTACGGGCTTTACCTGGATAATTTCCAGTTGTTTGAATTCCTCCTGACAAAGATCCTGCTCCATCAAATCCAACAACATCATCACCTTGCCAACAATGCATAGAAACAGGGAAGTTTTGTAATTGACTGATAGCTTGTTCTACATCAATACCCATGTTTTGATAAATTTCTTTTGCTTCTAAAAATCTTTGACTCATAATTGTCCTCCTTTATATTCTTTCACTTCAAATGAAGCTTTAATCAATTGCCTTCCTTCACTCAAATCATTCACAACTCCTTGTTGAATCAATTGAGCTAAAATATTCCCTAAAGCAGTGGCTTCAATTGGACCAGCCACAACTTTACGCTTACATACCTTAGCAATCATTTCATTCAACAATTCATTTTGGCAACCACCACCAATAATATTAATCGTATCAAAATGTTTTCCTGTAATATCTTCTAATTCTTCAATAGCTTCTTTATAACAATGTGCTAATGAATGATAAACACAATAAGCAATCTCACCAACACTTTGAGGAGCCATTTGATGTCTTTCTTCAAAATAACTTTTAATTTCTAAAATCATACTTTCTGGTTTTAAAAACCTATCATCATTCACATCAAAGATACCATCAAACGGAGCTCGTCTGGCTTCTTCAACTAACTTTGCAAAACTATATTGATGACCTAAATTACGAGAAACCTCTTGAATAATCCATAATCCCATAATATTTTTTAAAAAACGATAACGATAATCATATCCACCTTCATTTGTAAAATTAGCAACTCTTGCTTTTTCACTAACATAAGGTGTTTTTGTTTCAATTCCTAATAAAGACCATGTCCCTGAACTCAAAATCACACTGTTATCTTCAATAGCTGCCATATAAGCACTTCCTGTATCATGAGTTGCTGGAACAACAACTTCTATATTCGTTCCAATCACTTTTTGCATATCTTCTGATAAACTTCCTAAAGATGTTCCTGGCATAACCATCTTTTGAAAAATCTTTTCATCAACTTCACAAAAATCTATCAGTTCCTTTGATAATTGATGAGTCTCAATATCTAAAAGTTGTGTTGTTGACATATTGGTATATTCATTAACCTTTTTTCCAGTTAATAAATAATTGAGATAATCTGGTACCATCAAGAAATCAACTGTTCTTGTTTTTCTTATGTCATTGTCACTTGCTAACTGATAAAGTGTGTTAAACTTTTGAAACTGAATACCTGTTTTTTGATAAATATCTTCAAAGACTTTTTGATTCACTTTTTCATGAATCAGCTTATCAACACGATTATCTCGATAAGCATAAATCTCATCAATTCTTTGTCCCCTATTGTCTAATAAAGCATAATCTACTGCCCAAGTATCAATACCTAATGTGGTTGGAACTTTTCCACATTTAACACATGCCTTTATTCCAGCAACAACTTCACCAAACAAATAATCTATATTCCAATAATAATGTTGATTTTTCATTTGAACATTGTTTTCAAAACGATAAACTTCTTCCAACTTCATTTTTCCTTCTTCAATAAAGCAAAGAATATGTCTCCCACTTGATGCTCCAATATCAATGGCTAAAAAATATTTCATCTTTCCACCTCACTTTTGATGATATCATCATACAAAAAAACAACCTAGATTTTAATGTCCTAGGTTGTTTTTCCTATTGTCCTATTTTGCCTTTTAATCTTTTTAATTCTATGATATAAGAAACAACAAGAAGCATTGATAGACATAAAGCAATCGCATTTATAAAATAATATAATGCTTGTAGTAACATATAACCAAACCATATGTTTTAATCGCTGATATTTTTCACCTTCATTTAAATTCCACCAAAATAACTTCTGCATTTTTATCAGCTTCTTTACAATTATTATACAGCTTTTCCTATCATATCTAAAGATTTAAAAGACTTAACTCAAATCATTACCATTACTTTCAATAACTTTTTTGTACCAATCAAATGATTTCTTTTTTCTTCTTTCTAGTGTTCCATTTCCTTGATCATCTTTATCTACATAAATAAATCCATAACGTTTACTCATTTCACCTGTTGAAGCTGATACGAGATCAATACATCCCCAAGCTGTATATCCTAATAAATCTACTCCATCTTCATTGATTGCCTGTTCCATAGCCTTAATATGTTCTCTCAAATAATCAATACGATAATCATCTTGAATTGTACCATCTTCTTCAATTTCATCTTTAGCTCCTAATCCATTTTCAACAATAAATAATGGTTTTTGATAACGATCATACAAAGCGTTCAAAGTTATTCTTAAACCTAATGGATCAATCGCCCATCCCCATTGACTTTCTTTAAGATAAGGATTTTTTGTACCAGCAAACATATTCCCTAAACCATCTTTATTATTTTCAGAAGTAGAAATACAACGCGAAGAATAGTAACTCAAGGATATAAAATCAACTGTATTTTCTTTAAGAATATTTTCATCTTCTTTAGTTATTTGGATATGAATTCCTTCTCTTTCAAACATCTTTAAAGCATATCGTGGATAATATCCTCTTGCTTGAACATCAATAAACATATAACTTTCTCGATCTTTTTCCATTGCTGCAAAAACATCTTCAGGTCGACAACTATATGGATAATGTGATCCAGCAGCTAACATACATCCTATTTTCATAGATGGATCTATTTCATGAGCAATTTGAGTTGCCCAACTACTTGCAACTAATTCATTATGAACAGCTTGATATTTGGCCTGCTTTTGATCTTCACCATCCTTAAAAACAAGGCCAGCTCCCATAAATGGCATAAACAAAATGTCATTAATTTCATTAAAGGTTAACCAATATTTGACTAGTCCTTTATATCTTGTAAATAATACTGTCACTAATCTTTTATAAAAATCAATAAGTATTCTGTTCTTCCATCCACCATACTTTTTAATTAAGTATATAGGCATATCAAAATGAGTAATAGTAACTAATGGTTCAATCCCATACTTATGACATTCTTTAAATACATTTTCATAAAATTTGAGTCCTTCTTCATTAGGTTCTTCTTCATCTCCATGTGGAAAAATTCTTGTCCAAGCGATAGATAATCTCAAAGTTTTAAAGCCCATTTGAGCAAATAATGCAATATCTTCTTTATAACGATGATAAAAATCTATCCCCTCTTTAGCTGGATAATTATACCCATCTTCAAATTCCAACATTTCTCTTAATCCCATTGCAACATCAAAACGTTGTGGACCATGTGGAATAACATCCACATTTGCCAAACCTCTACCGCCTTCATTATAGGCACCCTCACATTGGTTTGCTGCTATTGCACCACCCCATAAAAAATTATTTGGAAAACTCATTTTCTTTTTCCTCCTTACTATAAATTTTAATATTTTTTCTAATTCCTAATGGCTCTATAGGTATATATACTGAAAAAGCATCTCTTTGATTTCTTGACAAATTATTTGTAGTAATGATTTCAATTTGATTTTTTCCTTCAACAACTGTTTGTGATAAATCAAAAATATATGGTGGAGCAATATAAGTTCCTCCATCTTTACCATTTACAATGATTTGAACAATTTCATAAGCTTCTTCTAATTCTAAAAGAACATTTTTTTGTTCAATATTTAACTCAAAATGATATTGAATTTGTCCTGAAAAATGTGGATATAATTTTGTTAAATCATCTTCAATAAACATCTTTTTAGAGCTTGAAAAAATTTGTTCCTGATATGATTTTAATGCAACATCAGCAACTTTTATTGTTTGCAATAATTGTCCTTTACAATAAAGTTTTTGATTTGATTTTCCTGTAACCAAAATAATTGATTGATAAGGTTCTAAATGTAAATGAAATTTCTTTTTATCAAATAATTGATTTGCTTCTAATTGATATGTCTGGTTGCTATAGGCATCATAAATCATCCAATTTTTATTTTCTAATGTAATATTTGTATCTATACAATGGCAAATATCTTCATTATTCAACATCATAACTTCTCCATCATCATGAATATAATGATAAGTTACTAAATAAGGTTGATTACTTTCACATTTTACATCTTGATATTGCTTAAACTGTTGAGATAAAGAAGATAATTCAAGAACTTGACACAATCCTTTATATAGCATATTGACTGGATAATCATTCATAAATACAACTTGGATATGTTGTGATAGTTCTTCAATTTTCTTTAATAAATGTTGAGGTAATCTCTGCGCATAAGGTATTATTAAAACTTCATACTCATAATTATTGATAATATAACTTTGATTGTTGATTTGAGCATCCAACAAATAATCCTCACTGATAATATCACAAGCAATCTGATGTTGTTGAAGTTCTTTTAAAACTTTTTGCATTAACATATATTCTCCAGACCATTCCCCAAATGCATGATACAAAACACCTATTTTTGCTTCATGATATCCACCACTCAATAAATGACAAAGTCTATCAGCATAGTGTGACCATTTATGAAAATATGGGTATTGTGGGTTTTGACCATGCGCATAAAAGTGAGGTGGACAATCCCAATCTGGGAAAGGAGCTGGATTAAAGGCATGAGGAACGATTACATTTACTCCATGACTTAACATATGATCAGTTATCCATTTCATCATTTTGAGTCCTTCAACCCAGCCATATGCTCCAAAAGCTTCACACATCAATCGTCCATTTTTTTGCGGATCTAATTTAGCTGAAGATGCTCCCATTTTGACTAAAGCATAATGATAAAACTCTCCATCACTACCTCCTGTACTAAATGCATCATGATAATAATCCATTCCAGGCACAACTTGTCCACCAATAATATCAATTCCAGCTATTGTTTGACCAGCAATCCCTCTAAAATAATGTCCAACCCCATAGCCCAATCTTGCATGAGCATTATTATCTTCAATGACATGTCCAATATAATCAACACCTCTACTTTGACACCATTTCCCTATATATTGTGAAAAATTCTCACTATACAAACGTGTTATAATATCCATATATTGAAATCTTATCATTGAAGCTTTTTCACTTTGTCCAAGAAATAAAAAGACAAGTTGTTCATCTGTAAAATCTTTAGTTTTCTTTAAAATATCATAAACTTCATGATTCCAGGGAAGGGGCATTTCTTTTCTACCAATTGATGCTTGAGGCCCTTTTATATTTCCAAAGCGTGGTTCATCTGAAAAAAAACCAACAATTGTTTTACCAAATTCATCTTGATAATGCTGAAAATGTTTTTCATATACTTCGTCAATTAAAACTTGAGTTGCTTCTTTTCGCATAGGATCTAAATAATCTTGGGTTGTTTCTTCACCACAAATTGTTTCATACAAAACAAAAACACTATAATGTTTATTTTCTAAAGAAAGATGTAATGTGTGATTATCATAACAATGACTGACATCTTGTAGTGTTTCTTCTTTAAAACTCTTTTTATCAGTCACATCATTTTCAACCAAAATTGCTTTAAAAAAGCAATCTTCCTGATGGCGTTTATCCCTCATCAACTCACGCATATCAACAAAATAATCTAAATTAATTTCTACTTGTTCGTTTGTTCCTACAACATCAAATCTTCGATAATTCAAATACCTTTTTTTAAGATGTTTAGGAACTTTTCCATTCGCATAACCCGTTGGAAATCGAGCATCATCTAATATCCATATTTTCATATTTCTCTTTTTGGCTTCATGAATAATACAATCCATTGTTTCCCACCAACCCTCAGCTAAAAATTCTGGATGTGGTCTTGATTCAATACATATATGATAAATCCCTTGTGTATACATTTGATCCATATATTCTTTTATTACATCTAATGATTCTCCATGTTGCCAAAAGAAAGGATACAAATAATGATTATTTTTGTTTTCTAAATTTTCTTTTAATCGTTTCATAGTTTATCTCCTTGTTAGAATATAAAAGGAATTGTCATGACGACAATTTCCTAATTTTCTGTAGATGGATTTTCTTCTAAGTAAGCTTGTTTATCTAAGATTTTAAAGAATGGTAAATAAGCAAGAACAGTAATCAGAATTTCAATAATATTCCATAAAGCAACGCGCCATCCACCAATTAATAATCCTGAAAAGACTGGTATACAAGCCCCTGCAGCAATCCCATTACCTATTGGTAAAATTCCTGTAATTGTTAAAATATATGAAATTCCAATTAAAATGACTGGTAAAAAGACAAATGGTATCATCAATGTTGCGTTTAACATACAAGGTAATCCAAAGACAACAGGCTCATTGATTCCAAAGCAAGATGGAACAATAGCTAATTTTCCCATTTCTCTATAACGTTTACTTTTAGCAGCAAATGCACATAGCAGAATTAAGCCTAAAGTACATCCAGCTCCACCAATATTTCCAATTGCATTAACCCAATTGTAAGTCACAATATTACTGGCAGCTCCACCAGCTGAAATTGCAGATACATTCGCCATATCAGCTGCCATCCAAATCGGCATAACTGCACTCATAACAGCAATTCCATGAATTCCAAAGAACCAACAAAAACCACTTAACACATAAATAAGTAAAGCCGCCCAAATAGAACCTCCTATAGATGATAATGGTGCACCAATCAATCCATAAATAGCCTGATGAACATCACCAAATGGTGTCATTTGAATTAAGATTGAAATAATTCCAAAAATCAATGCAATAGCAGCTCCTGGTATAATTCCAGAGAATGATTTAGAAACAAATGGTGGTACACTATCTGGCATTTTGATAGTTATATTCTTACGCATTAAGAAACTGTAAATATAACCTGTTAGTAATGCAACAAACATAGCAGTAAATAAACCTTTAGCACCTAACCAACTAAGTGGTAAATTTGTCACAGCAGCCCATCCTTCACCAACTGTTTCCATTGGTGTCACAATCATAAAGGCAATTAATGATAAAATTCCCCCTGTAAAACCATCATGTCCTTCATTTTTAACAAATACATAACTAATTGCAAAAGCAGCATATAAAGCTAACATGTTTGTTGTAACATTCACTAAAACTTGAGTAAATGCATAAATTCCGGTTGATTGAATAAAGTTTTGATATGCTGGAATTGGAATTTGTTGTAATAATGATCCAATTGCTCCAATCATAAGAGCTGGCATTAATGACATTAATGCTTTTGAAATTGTTTGAATAATTTTGTTGTTGTTTAATGCATTAGCAAATGGTGCTAATACCTTTTCTATTTTGTCCATAATTTATTTTCCTCCCTCTTTTATTGACACCTATATCCTAACAAAGTTATACATTACAAAATATATCTATATTTGTTTTGCCTATTATCCTTTTTTGCACCTAAATAAATTGTTGACGATAATCATGTGGTGTCATATGATATTTATCTTTAAATATTTTATAAAAATAAGTAACATTTTCATAACCGACCTCTACCATAATATCAGTTACTGCCATTTGTGTTGTTTTTAAAAGTTGACAAGTTGCTTTTAATCTTTCTTCTTGAATCAATTGTTTAAAAGTTTGACCAGTTTGTCTTTTAATAATTTTACATATCTTATAATCTGGTTGATGAAGTTGTTTAGATAATGTTGACAATGAGCCTTCTTGATAAGAAGTAGCTATATATTTTAAGATTGTACTACTCAATAATTTTTCGTAACTATTAGATTGATAGGTTTCAATACATTCTGGATGATTCATTAATTCAGCCAATAATAAGCCAACTAATAGCTTTAGTTCTAAATGACTATTTAATTCGGGCTCATATATTTGAGTAATGATAGACTCTATATAATCTCTAATGATTTGATTATCTCGAACTTTAAATATAAGATATTCGCTATTATTATCATAAGAATATAAAGCATCAAAAATAAAATGTGAGACATCATTTTCTTTTTCAATCATATAAGATAGAAATTCCAAAAACTCCGCTTTCATAATAAAATTAAAAATAATATCATTTTCATCACAATATTCTATAGAATGTTCAACATTTTGATTCAATAACAATAGTTCACCTTGATGAATCGTAATCCTTTGATCATCAATAATATGCGTCATAGAACCACCATAAACATACATCAATTCAATATAATTGTGCTTATGTTTTGGATAGGCCATAAAACGTGCATGTTTTCTAACTGCTAATTGTTGTGTATCATCTAAAATCTTATGACAATCAATAATTTGACTTTCTTCATTAAGATATATACTTTTATCAACAACATGTTCACCATTTAAATGATGAATTTCTTCTTCAGTGAAATAAACAAGTTTTTCTAAAATATCTAAACGTAACATTTTATTCCTCCTTGTAAGAGTTATCATATCCTTATTTGTATTTTAGCATGTTATTTAATAAATAAATATATCGTTATTTGAAATAAAAACTAACCAAACTTTAGATTGTATGATAAAATAGATAAAGCGAGGTGAGCATCATGAATTATGAAAGACTTGATAACATATTAAGACAACATACTGATTCTGAAGAAAGACATTTACAAGGTTCAATGCATCAATATAATAATCTTACAATCTCTTTAGATGAAAAAAATCAAGAGATATACCATTTCACCTTTTCTCAATTACTAAGAAATGATTCAATTATGTTAACAAGAAATGAGAGATTTGCTGAAGTTCCTAATCATATCCATGATTATATTGAAATCAATTATATGTACTCTGGTCAATGTGAAGAATATATTGATGGAAAAAAGCATCTTATTCACAAAGGACAAATGACTTTCATTGATACAAAAACACCCCATGCGATTGGGATGACAGATGAGGATGATATTATGATTAATTTTCTGATAAAAAAAGAATATCTTATAAATCACTTTTTGTCTCAATTAAACAATAAAAATCTCATCACTTCTTTTTTTATTAATACTATCAATGAAGAAAATGCTTCATCAAATTATATGATTTTTAATACTGAAAATAATGAACGTCTACAAATGTTTATTTATGAATTTCTTTATGAATATTATTTTCCTTCACTGAATGCTAGAGAAATTATGAATAGTTTGTTTGTCTTAATTATTTTAGAGATGATTAATTCTTTAAGTACAAGTGTCAATTATGAATCTATTACTGAATCTAATACAATTATTATCAATGCCTTAAGTTATATGGAAAAGAATTTTTTAAATTGTTCACTTGAAACAACGGCCAAACATGTTGGTATAAATCCTTGTTATTTGACAACCCTTCTTAAAAAATACATTCATCAATCATATAAAGAATTAATAATCCAATTACGAATGGACTATGCTGCTAAATTGATATTAAGCAATCAAGATTCTATTGATAATATTGCTAGAAAAAGTGGTTATCAAAATTTAACTTTCTTTTATAAAAAGTTCAAAGAAATCTATCATTGTTCACCTAAAGAATATAAACAAAAGAATAGTGTTTTATTTTAAAAATAAGAAAATGAGTCTATTTTTATCTTAAAAATGTTAAAATAGTATCCAAGGAGGATACTATGAAAAAAGATTTGTATTTAATGAGACATGGACAAACATTGTTTAATGTGAGAAGAAAAATTCAAGGCTGGTGTGATTCTCCACTGACAGAATTGGGAATCCAACAAGCCCAATCAGCAAAAGAATTGTTAAAAGATATTTCATTTGACCATTATTATTGTTCAACGGCTGAAAGAGCAAGTGATACTTTAGAATTAATGACAGATAAACCCTATATTCGTTTAAAGGGATTAAAAGAAAGATATTTCTCAGTCTTTGAAGGTGAGAGTGAAGATTTAAATGCTGATATTACTCAATTTGATAATATCTTTCCCTTGTTTGGTGGAGAATACAGTTATGAAGTTAGAGATAGAATGGTAAAAACTTTAACGGAAATCATGGAAAAAGAAGATCATCATACGGTTCTTGCTGTTTCTCATGCAGGAGCTTGTCTCAACTTTTTATCAGCTTGGGAAGATGCCAACATCATCAGAAAAAATGGTGGTTTCCCAAATTGTTCAATTCTTCATTTTGGATATGAAGATAAAAAGTTTCAATTTATTGAAATACTCAAAGTTCATATTTAAACCATAGCAAAATGCTATGGTTTTACTTTTCTATCAGCAATATAATGCGTCATCAAGAAAATGAGTTGTGTAAACAAATAGATTCCCAAAAAATCATAATGACTCTCTATCCAATCAACAATGCCTTTTTGATCACCCCCCAAAAATATAAGATAAAACCAACAGCGATATAATCATTAATAATATATTGATTTTTGCTAAATCTTTACATGTTTTCATACGATAAAGATTTATGAGAATCCATAATATTAATATTGCTTCCACACAATAACAAAAAATCATAAAATATCACCACTTTGAAATTGTCTACGATAATCTTGTGGTGTCATTTGATATTTCTTTTTAAAAATACGATAAAAATAAGAAATATTTTCATAACCAACTTCTATAATCAAATCATTCATTGACATATTGGTAGTCACTAACAAATGTGTAGCCACTTTTAACTTTTCCTCTTGTAACAATTGAGTAAATGTCTGATGTGTCTGTTTTTTTATTAGTTTACATATTTTATAGTTAGGTTGATGAATAAGCGCTGATAATTCAGCCAATGAACCCTCTTTATAATTTAAATGAATATACTTTAAAATCATACTTCCTAACACTTTTTCATAACTATCGCCACTGTAAGATTCTATACTTTCCGGGTGATTCATTAATTCTGTTAATAACAAACCAACCAATAACTTTAATTCTAAATCATTATGTAAACGTGGCTCATATAAATGAATAATAATTGATTCAATATATTCTTTCACTTTATCATTATCTTGAACTTTAAAAACCAAATATTCACCATCATTATCATAAGAATATAAAGTATCAAAAATAAAACGTGAGACATCATTATCATCATCTAACATCGTAGATAAAAATGATAAAAATTCAGGACGAATAATAAAATTAAAAATAATATCATTTTCATCACAATAATCAATTGCATGTTCAATATTTTGATTCAACAATAACAATTCACCTTGATGAATCGTGATATTTTTTGATTCAATTGTATGTGTCATACTGCCTCCATAAACATACATCAATTCAATATAATTATGTTTATGCGCTGGATATTGACAAAAACGTGTATGTTTTCTGACTGAAAACAATTGATTATCTTCTAATAAATGATGATAATCAATTGTATTTGATTTTTGATTAATAAAGATACTTCGATCAATATCATTTTGTCCATTAAGATTATTGATTTCTTCTTCACTAAAACATACTAATTTTTCTAATATATATTGTGGTATCATTTCTATCCTTCTTTATCTAAATTAAATTTCTTATATAATTTAGAAAATTGATTTTTTTCTTTTAATTTATAAACTTTA
Source organism: Longibaculum muris (assembly GCF_004343035.1). GTDB lineage: Bacteria > Bacillota_I > Bacilli_A > Erysipelotrichales > Coprobacillaceae > Longibaculum > Longibaculum muris. The sequence goes on along the minus strand of NZ_SMCQ01000001.1, from coordinate 100,141 downwards.
TTTTCTACATAATAATATGACTGTCCATTTTGAAAATGGATATCTAAAACAATCTGATTATGTCTTATATTTGAAATCATTATAAAAGATTGAAAAAGTTTTGTTGTTCCAAATAGAATTGTTGGGACTTGGTTATGCACCATTTGTTCTAATGGAGAAGTCATTGAAAGATGAAACAAATCATTATGAATAGTTGTTTCCTTTTTATTCTTGACAATTTGAAAGTAAAGCTCTAAATAGTCATAAAAATAACGATCTATTGATAAAGTAAGACATTCTCCTCTTTTTTGAAAACTTTCTGATGTTATGATGAGCTTTTCATCATAATAATGATTGATGATTTCCATAATCCTTTTTCTTGATAATGTTTTAAAGACAATATATCCTTCTACATCATTATCCAAATAAAGATCATATAAAGTCATACTATGCACATCCTTCCTTCTTCTATTCTACGCTATCTTCTCATTCCATAGCAAGTCTTACTTTTTCAAAGAAAGAATATATAAAGCATCTTTTTGACCAGAATGCATTTCAATCACTTGATTGTGATGTTTTAAAGTTTCACTTGTTCGTTTTTCTAAATCAATGGCAGTGATTGTATATTGTGATAAATTAAGATTTAAGCAAGAAACATCTAATTCTGTATTGCAAGGTAAATAGATAAAATAATCATTGTCTTTTTGAGATATTCTTATTAGTGGTGTATGCATGAGTTCTATATTAACCGGGTGACTTAGATAAATTTGATATTTTAAAACAAGCTGTTTTAAAAATGCATAATCATATGCTCCTTGAAATGTTAAAGCAGTTATCACATCAAAAGGAACATCAAAGCCTTCCCCAGTATGAACACCAAAATTTTCTCCTTTATGATGCCAACTCCAAATTCCATGAGCTCCATACGTGATTCCCGCATTTGCTCCTGAAAGGATACTTTGCCAAGCTATTTTTCGTATATCTTCGCGACTAAAACGTCCAAATTCATGGCAACTATGACTATAGCTAATTTGTTCATAACATGGTTCTGTATTGATAATAGGCATTTTTATACCTTTTTGGCGTAATTTTTGAGGAATCGTAAAAGCTGTGTTTTGGTAATTTTTATTATGACCTGATTGATAAGAGAAGAAATCAATACATTTTAAAAATTGTTCTGGAATTTCATCCAATCGTCCTTTTATATGGAAAGAAACCAAAGACTCTTTGTCATATTTTTTTAATGTATCTAAAACAATCTGATAGTATTCTATTGTTTGAAGTGTAGGAAAATCAGTATCTCCACTAACAAAATAAATCGGTTCATATTTTTGAAAACGTTTGACAACATATTTAACATAATTTATTAAATAAGCTTTATTAAAAAGATTATTCATAATCATTGGATTCGTCCATGTATCTGGTACATAATTAGCCCACAATAAAACCAAAGCAGGTGTTAAATGGTATTTTCTCATAATCTCTAACATTTTTTCAGCACGATCAAAATAATCTTCATGAATATTTTGATAATCATATATATAATGCCCATCATCTAATAATGTCACCTCAAAAGGATCTCTACGAATTGATATATGACTGGCATCCCATTGTCTTAAAACATTGATTTGAATCACATTGTACCCTTGTTTTTGTCTGAATTGACAATAGCTTTCCCATTCATCTAATTCAATATTCGTAAAAGCACTCCAACATGTATCTGCTAAATAGAAAAAAACTTCTCCATTTTTCATTAAATATTGATCTTTAACTTCCATAAGTTTCTCCTTTTTAATAACAAAAGGATAGCCAAGCTATCCTAATGTATGAATAATCATTTGCTGATCAATGATTTCTTTTTGATATTCCTGATCTAAACATATCTCATATTGGATATTTTCTGGTATAGAGATTATCCATTCAATCTCATTGTTCTTTCTTTGCCAATTGGATTGAATCATTCCATGTTTTGTCTGTACATGACATTCAACATGATTCACTTGTTTAGAAAAATATGGTTTTAATTTAATTTTATCAAAAGCAACAGCATTATTTTCAATACAAATACCAGCTAAACCTTGATAATACCATTGTTGATAGCTTGCAAACATAGCATGATTCAAAGATAACTGTTCACCTACAAATAATTCAGCTAAAGCTTTATTTCCATTTGATAACATAGCTTTAAAGCCAATATCACTTTCTTGTAATAACCAATTTTCAATTATTTCATGATATCCATATTTAGCTAATATTTCATATGTTAAAGCCATACCAAAAATTCCACTATTGAAAATACCTTGATCCGCTTGAATCTTTTCAACAAACTTTTGACATAATATCTTTTCATCATCTAAGCCTAAACGAATCGCAAAAGCATAACCTGTTTGTGTTCCTTCACCAAATGAGCCATCTTCATTTTTAAACTTTTGAATTGTCGTCTCTTTAATTTCATCATATCTTTGTTGATACAACGTTGTATCTTTATGAAGAATATGTCTCAGTGCAATATTATATTCAAGGAATAATAACATTGTACAATAACCTAATAACAACTTATCCGGTGTTGGTTTTCTAAACTCACCAGCAATCAAAATACTGCCATGATCTCCTAAACAGTGTTCAGCAATTTCATCTAAATCATAACTCAATAAATAATTCAATTGTTTATTTAAATATGGATATTCTTCCTCTAGTAAAGAAATATCACCATAATATTGATAATGCTTATAAGTCAAATATGGATAGACCAATTGCCATAATAATGGTCCTTCACCTTGACCAGTCCCATTGGATTGAATGCCCATATAAGGAGCAGTTTCAGGTATTCCGCCATTTGTTGTTTGTTCATAGCGAAAATCTTTAATAATCTTTTTATAAAATGCTTCTAAATCAAACGTATAAAGATTAGAAGTTGCTAAAGCAACCATATCGCCACCATAACCTAGTCTTTCTCTTGCGCAATCTTCAAATGTTCCATGAACATTATTCAGTTTTGTACGCATTGCTGCATCAAATAATTCATTATAAAATGAATGATCTGTTTGGATATTTCCAATTTGTTTTAAATCAGTATGCACATACGTTGCATAAACATCATGAATATCTGCTTTTGACAATCCTTGGATGAGGACATATCTAAAAGAATGATAAGTAAATGTGTTGCTAAAATGATTTATTCCTTCTTTTGATATGATTTCATCTGTTTGAATGGCTTTTTTTGGTGCTCCTAATCCTCCTGAAATTACAAAATCATGAATACCTTCACCAACACTTCCAGCTAAACATGTTTTATAATCCATCTGATTATCAATATATCTTTCACTATATTGAAGCTTTACATATTGTCCACTTTGAGCATAAAAAGATAGATTTATAAAACCTGAAATCATTTCACCAAAATCAACAATCATTCCTTCTTTTGTTTCTATAAGACTTGCTGGTTGGATATTTTGAAATCTTCTTACATGCGGAATAAAATTAGCTTCTAAATGATACGTATTTTCTTTTGTTTCAACTAGTTTTAATGATGACATTTCAAGACGTAAATCAACACGTTCTCCTAAATAAAGATTATTAAATAAGAAATGTCCTTCTCCTTGCATCCAAGAAGCATCACTTGATATAATAACTTGATTGCAAGACACAAGATCACAAAGAACTTTTGGTTCTCCAACTTCACTTAATCTTTCTCTTAAATTGTATTTACCAAACAAACGTAATGGTGAGGGATTATACATTCCATTTCCTAATTCAATCTTCATTTGATTTTGCCCCTTCATTAAATAAGGAGTGACATCATATTGATCATAATAAACACATTTTTGAAATTGTGTCCAAACGAGATTCAATTCATCTTGTGTTATTCTTTGATTATTGATATAGATGATTGAATATCCAAGAGTCGCTATATAAAGATATGTTTCTTGGATATCATCAAGATAAAAGTCTTTAACCAAGACAACATTACGATGATCTTGATAATACCCACTATCTTCTACTCCATAATCAATATCATTACCTTTCATCCAACAACCCTGAAATTGATAATTTTTATTCATAAATATCATCTCTTTTTCTAAACTCCATAAAGAAGCATTATGCTTCTTTATGAGTTTCTTCTTTCATTTGACTTTCTAATTGTTTTTCTTCTTGTAAGATTTGATTATCAGCTACTTTAACAAATGGAAGCCATAATAACACAACAGCTACTAAACAAACGATTTGTAAAATTGAACCAGCAACACTTCCAGTTGTTAAATATCCACTAACAATTAAAGGTGTTGTCCAAGGGACTTGGGCTATACCAGTACATACAGGAACAAGTTTTAAAGCAAAGGCAGCATAGGCAATTAAAATAGAGACAACATTACTTAAGATAAATGGAATGAAATAAACAACATTCATCATTAATGGAATACCAAATAATGTAGGTTCACCAACGTTGAAGATATATGGAACCCCAGCAATTTTCTTCATTTCTTTATAACGTTTACTCTTGGCAATAAGAATAATCGCAATAATAGAACCAACAATTCCGATTCCTCCAAAGCTATCCCAGAAACTTTGACAAATAATATTTGTCGGAGTTCCCCCAGCCATCGAAATTGTTTTATTTGCATCTTGTAAAACTTGGAAGATTGGTGTCATAACACCATTGACAATAGAATCACCATGAATCCCAAAGAACCATAATAATTGTGAGAAGATCTTCACAATGATAATACCAGGAAGTGATCCACCAACAGCTTGTAAAGGCATTCCTAATACAGTATTGAAAATAGCTAAAGCACTACCACCATTGAATGCATCAATCACTAATCTTAAAATCCAAAATAATGTAATAACCACTAATGAAGGAATAATTGATTCAAATGGTGCTGAGACAGCAGGAGGTACCGCAGCTGGCATCTTGATTTTAATTCCTTTTCTATCAATAAATTGATAAACTTTCGCAGTTACAATAGAAATAATAATTGATAAGAAAATCGTTTGAGCACCTAAATATGTTGTAGCAATAAAACTTCCACTCTTATCAGAACCAAATGGCACCAACAACACAAAAGCAACAACCGAAGTTAAAGTCACTTGCATCCCATTAATATTTAATTTATCAGCTAATGATCTAGAGATTGCAAGTAAAACAAGTAAACCACCAATACCTAAACTGGCATCATTAACTAAAGCTAATTTACCTTGCCATATTCCTGCTTCTAATCCTGTGATATTGCTCACAAAATCGGTAAAAGCTGGAACTGGGAAGAAAGCGATAATTAAGAAAATAGAGGCAATAAAGGCGAATGGCATATATGCCAACATTCCATCTTTAATTGCATTAATATAAATATTTCCACTTAATTTTACTGAAACTTTTCCAAGTACTTCTTGGAGAGTATCAAAAAACGAATTTTTCTTTTCCATAAAAAGTGTTTCCCCTTTCGATATTTTTACTTTTTACACAATATAATGTAATTGATTTGGCCTCATCACAAATTACACCCCTATTATAAGAGTTATTTTTTACTTTCACAATGTCATTATAAGATTTTAAGACTATCAAAATTCGACTTATCATGATAAAATGAAATAAAGGTGATGATTATGAACTATCAAGAATTAGAAAATGTCTTACAAAGTCCTATCAGTTATAGCAATACAAGTGATGAAGAACTCTTAGATCATTTTAAACAAAAATTTACTGTTGTGCCTTATCAAAATGATATCATGTTTATTTTCCATCATGAAAGAGAATTTCAAAATCACAATCATATTATTAATTTACACCAACGAAAAAGTGGTTGTGTACCAATGCATATTTTTCACTATATTGTCATGACTTACGTGTATTCGGGAACTCTTATTATGCGGGTTGAGGATGAAACTATTACCCTTCATCAAGGTGATATTATTATTTTAGATAAGCATGTTCCTCATAGTGTAGCAGCCACAGGTGAAAATGATTTAGGAATTAATATTATTTTAAATGACAATTATTTTGCCCATCGTTTTATTAATCATTTACCACATGATCAATTGATTACTCAATTTATGATTGAACTGATGAATCATCAAAATACCCATAATCATTATTTATTGTTTTATACCAAACAAGATCAACTCATTCATAATTGTATTCAAAATATTCTTTGCGAATATTTTGATCCTATGACATCTTCAGATGAAATTATTGATAACTATATTATGATCTTAATCACTCATCTTGCAAGAAAAGGTCAATACAATACAAATCTTTCGGTAAGTTTATTTAAGAATCAAAAACTCATGGATGATATTTTAGAATATATCCATCATCATTATCAAGATGGCAATCTTAAAAATATGTGTATGCATTTTGGTTATGACCCTTCTTATACCAGCAAGTTAATTAAACAATTCTCGGGGAAAACATTTAAACAACTGGTCAATGAAGAACGGATGAAAAAAGCCATTATCCTTTTACAAAACAAACAATTACCTATTTATGAAATTGCTAGTGAAGTCGGAATCCATAATTTAACATCTTTTTATAAAAGATTTCAAGAATACACAGGCTATACCCCTCAAGATTATCGTAACCAAAATAAAAACCACGTCTAAAAGGCGTGCTTTTCTCTGCGGCTATAAGCCTTTGTTACTTGCTCGCGTCTCAAGGCGCTGCTTTCACTTCGTTCAAGCTACCGCTCTTGACTCTCGCTATCCCTCAAAGGGATTTTTTTGCTATTTTTCTTTCTTCCCTTTTTTCTTCTTCTCTTTCTTGATTTCCTTTTCTTCAAATGGATCCTTGTATTCTTTCACACTCAGTTTATCCATCGCTATATCATATGCTTCTTGCTCCCTTATATATTTTGCGACTGTTTGATCATTTAGTCCTACTGTACTTACATAATATCCTTCTGCCCAAAAATGTCTATTCCCATATTGATATTTTAAATTGGCATGCCTATCAAACATCATCATTGCTGACTTCCCTTTGAGATATCCCATAAATGATGATATGCTTTCTTTTGGTGGTATCATCACCAGCATATGAACATGATCTATCATCAAGTGTTCCTCTATTATTTCTACTCCTCTATATCTGCATAATCTTCTCAATATTTCTCCCAAGTCTTCTCGATATTGATTATATATCGCTTTTCGTCTATACTTAGGTGTGAACACAATATGGTATTTACACATCCATTTTGTGTGTGCTAAAGAATTCGCTTTTTTAGCCATAGTCAAATCACCTTTCCTTTCTTTTAATGATAGCTTGAACAACTTCATTATACCGGAAAGGTGATACTACTGTATAACTTTTTATTTCTCCACCCGCATAGCAGGTGGTTTTTTGTTTCACACATTTCATGTGTTCAACTGACTAAAGTCTATTTGTTCAAATTTTCAATTTGAACAGTATAAAAATGAATAAACGAGCAGATATTTAATATCCACTCGTTTTTATTACTCACTATACTGATGATAATGGACTCTTAAAAATCGAGGATTATTACCAACGGCAATAAAATATTGTTCATCTCCATTAAGTACTCTCTCAACAATCCACTGTCCGTTTTCGAAATGTCCTTCTTCTAATTCCAAAATGCCAATATATTCATTTGTTTTCAATGAAAATAAACTTGCAAAAAATCGCATTCCATAAATATACAAATACTTATCTTCTTTGAGGATACAACCTACTCCTATTGGTAAACAATCTTGATTATCAAGGAATTGAACATTTATTTTTAAATCATTCATTGTTCTTTCAATGCATTTTTCTTCATTATCATTTAAAAATGACCATAAATCATCTGTTCCTCTTTTCTTTAACAAAATCTTTTCAAAAGAAGAAAGTTGTTGATAGATCTTTTTTAAATAATATTGTGTTCCTTCTGGATGAAATGCTTCTTTAACAATTCCTAATAGTTTCATAATATGATGATTATTTGTTTCCTGACTATCTTCATTTGCAAAATCTTCTATTCCAAATGGTGAATAACCTAGACATGGATATTGTGTATAAGCATATATAGCATGACTTATATAATGAATATCTTGACGTGTCTCAGGAATGAATAACGCTCCTTGACTCGCATAAACATCACAGATTTCACGGAAGTTTGTCACATAGATATCTGGACAAACAAGATCAATCGATGGAGCCAAATAATGATATAAATCAATTTTATCTTGAATAGGTCCACCACTCGGATATTGTCCTGCTTTTTCATGTGGTTTTTTCAACCAAACATTAACAATCAATGGTAAAGGATATATCCTTTTACCACATTGTGCAATATATTCAATAGCTTTTGCAAAATGATAAGCCATAAACATTTCATGACTATCTGCTTGAAAACATTCTTCCCACGTTCCTTTTTTTGACATCAATGTTTGCATATCAGAAGGTATTTCTTGAGCAAACATAGCATTCGCTTCTTCACTATAATCTCTATTTGTTGATAAACAACCAATTTCATTTTCAACTTGAACCATGATTACAGTTTGATGCCCTTGATCTTTTTCTTTTATATGTTCCATTAATTTAAAAAAAGCATAACCATCTTTTTCTATAGCCTCTTGACATAAAGGGGTAATTGTATAAATTGGTGTTTGATCTTCTTTTTTTATAAAAGGATATGTCTTTCGATTTTCTTTCATCCAAGCAGGAATATAAGAAGATTTTGCATTTTTCCATAATCCAAACCATAAAACAACAGCTTTTAAATTTTCTTTACGTAATAAATCAATGACTTCATCAAAAACATGAAAATCAAATTGTCCTTCTTCCTTTTCAATTTGTTCCCAATAAACTGGTAAAATAACTGTATTTAACCCTAAATGATTAATCTTAGGTAAAACATGCTCACGAAAATAATCAACCTGAGAACAATTAGAATTATGAATTTCTCCAGCATAAGCCAGAAATGGTTGGTCATCAACCATTAATACTTTTGTATGATAATAATCTTCAATATGTGGTATACTCATTATCTTTTCTCCTCCTTATTCTACTTCAATTATAACAAAACATATGAGATGTTCTTTTTATGTTTATAACAGCTTTTTCATTTTTATCTGTTTTTTTCATAATCATGAAAAAAGATTTAAAAAGCTAGAAAATCAGTTATAATGAATCACAGTAGGTGATAAAAATGGATACAGAAAAATTATTAAATTATCTTAACAAAACAACATTAAATGATACATATCATAGGATTATTGTGACACTCTTTGAAAATCTTTATAAAATAGATACTTTAAAAATCGAAAAACTTGCTGAACTATGTTATGTTTCCCCTTCGACAATGACGCGTTTTTTACAAACTTTTGGGTTTAAAAATTATAGTTCTATGAAAAATGAATTTCAAATGATGACTCAGCAATCTACCCAAATTCTCTTTCATATGTATAAAACTGAACAATATTTATTAAAAGAAAATCCCCAAAAATATCTTGAAAACTATAGTCAACAAATTTCTAAAGTCATTTGTCAAAGTGCAAAATATATAGATATTCAAGCTATTGATCAACTTCTTGAAGATATTCATCAGCATAAAAAAATTTATCTTTATGGTTATTCTTTTGGAAAAAATTTAGCTTTAACAATGCAAGATAACTTCTTACATTTAGGTAAACTTTGTATTTGCCCAGATACTTATGAAATTCAAGAAAAAACAATTGAAACAATAACCAGCCAAGATCTTGTTATTGTGATAAGTGTTTATGGGAATTTTATTGCTCAAAATCAACAATTAATTCAAATGCTTGAACAAAAACACACAAAACTTGTTTTATTAACTCAAAACAAATCTATTCCAGCAATTCCCTTATTTGATAAAGTTATTACCTTTTCTCAAGAAAACAGTTTGGAATGTGGCCCTTATGCGATGATTTTTGGGGTTGAATATTTAATTCGTCGATATCATGCTTTGTATGCATTATCGTTATAAAAGTGAAAATAAATCAAAGAAATCGGGATAGCGTTTTCAAAACTTTTATTTTTTCTTCACAAGGAGTCTTAGAATTGATATAATAATAGTCGAGGTGATGAATCGTGGAAAAACGTGAACCAAAAGATTTAACAAATTATGATAAACGTTTTGAAGAAGATCCTAGCTCGTTTAATGATTTTCAAGCTATGGATTATGTAAGAGAATTAAAAAATCAAGGACGCAACGATGAGGCAATTGAAGTTGGAAGAACTTTCTTACAAGTTGGTGAAGGATTAACTGGTTTTATTAATCATTATGGTTATGCCCTTTATAATAAATTCATTAATATTGATGAAAACCAAATCAGTGAAAAAGAAGATTTATTCTTTTCTATCGTTGATGAAATTGCGGCTTTATGTAAACAAGAGAAATATTCTCCTTTAGAAGCAACAATCAACAAAGCAATGAAATATATTATGAATAAAAAACCTGTTGATTACAAAAAAATTTCTGATTTATTAGATAAATTAGATGTTCAAACTTTAAGTGTTGATCCATTTATCAATAATGCAGGTAAAGAATATGAATCTAAAAAAGAAAAATGGTATCGTTTAAAAGTAAGATGTTCATATGAATTAGGTGATTATGCAAAATGTGTTGAATATGCAAACAATGCTTTTGCTCAACCTATTAAATGGCATTATAACAATTTAAACTGGGTTAAATATTATCGTGCTTCTTCTTTAGTTCAATTAAAGAGATATGAAGAAGCTGAAAATGAATTTTTATCTTTAGGAAATAGAATTCCTAATGTTGATTCATTTGAAGTTTTATATGATCTTTATATGAATACTGGTAAAGAAAAAGAAGCTTATACAAATCTTGTTTATAAGTTCTTTACTTCTGGATATAATGTTCAACATTTGTCATTATATGAAAAAATCTTAGAAATGACTCATGCAGGTAAAAACAGTGAAGTTGCTGCTATGGCTGATGCATTTGTTTATAAGGTTAAAGAAGAAACGGGTAAAGATTTAACTGGAGCTAGTATTAGTGATGAATATAAGGATATGAATAGTAGTACATTATATGATCGTTTCTATAATCAATTAATGGAAAATTTAGATGCTTATATTGAAAGATATGAAGGTAAAGTTGTTTATTACAACAAGGATAAAGAATTTGGAAGTATTTATCAAGATGATGATGATAATCTATTCTTTAGACAAGCTGATTATATCTATGATGAAGTTGTAGAAAAAAGAGATGTTGTAGAATATAGCGTTATGAAAACTTTTGATGCTAAAAAACAACGTCCTACAACAAAAGCTATTTTATTAAAAACTTTATATGAAGATATTAACTATTAAGCTGTGATTTCACAGCTTTTTTTATCACTTCTCATTGATTTAAGCATAGCTTATAAAGAGGTGAAAATATGTTATCTTTACTTGAAAAGATGCCTATTTTAATATTTGTTGGAGCAATTATCTTTAACTGGCTTTCAACTTTTTTAGGAGCAGCTTTAGTCTATTTTACCAATAAAGAAAATCAGCATCTTATATCAATTGCTTTAGGAAGTAGTGCAGGAATTATGATTGCTGCCTCATTCTTTTCTTTGATTCTACCAGCAATGGATTTATTAGATGGTTTAAGTAAATGGTATTTATTGATTATTCCTTTTGGTTTTTTCTGTGGGGTTTTATTTTTAACCCTCTGTGATCATTTCTTGCCGCATGAGCATATGATGTCTCATGAAATTGAAGGAGTTCAATCGAAGTTATCACAAAATCAATTGTTGATGTTAGCAATGACATTACACAATATCCCTGAAGGTCTTGCTGTGGGAGTTGCTTTTGCTTGTGCCCAACACAATATCATTCCTGCTCTTATCTTATCAATTGGAATAGGTATTCAAAACTTTCCCGAAGGAACGGCTATTTCTTTACCGATGCATCAATATGGTAAGAGTAAATTTGTAGCTATGATGTATGGTCAATTTTCTGGCATTATTGAAATTCCATCTGCGATTATTGGTTATATCTTTGCCACCGCGATTAATAATATTCTTCCTTTTGCATTAAGTTTTGCAGCTGGAGCGATGTTATTTGTATGTGTTGAAGATATGATTCCTGAAGCATCATGTAAAAATCAAATTGATATTGGAGCCATTTCTTGTATGGCTGGATTTTTAGTCATGATGTTATTGGATATTATGCTATCTTAATTTTTATGAATTTGTTAAATTATTGTATTTATTTTTGTTTTATTTAGATATTTGTATATAAAAAATAAAATTATTCTGTATCTTTTTATTGACAAACAAAATGCATTCCTTTATGATTAAGGCATATACTTCAATAAAAACAAAAGCTAAGATGTGACAGAGTAAAAATTCTTGCGACATAAGAGATATGATGGTTGGTGCAAATCATACGCTGGGGAATTTTGAATACACCACGGAGTTGTTATCTTGATAAGGGATAACCGGGGTCATAACGTTATTTATGAAAGTTTCTAACTTATGAAGGTTATAACTGTGAAGTTATAATAAACTGAGGTGGTACCGCGTCAACTCGCCCTCTTATGAGCGAGTTTTTTTGTTTTTATGATGAATGGGGAGGAAAAAAATATGAAAAAATTAACAATTGGTTTATTAGCATTAGGTTTAATGTTAACAGGATGTGGAACGGGGAATTCTTCAAGTGAAAAAACAGCAAAGGATTTATCAAAAGCTAAGGTTGGGGTTATTCAATTAATGCAACACGAAGCATTAGATGCTTCTTATAAAGGTTTTAAAGATGCTTTGCTTAAAGCTGGAGTGAAAGAAGATAATATTGATTATCAAGTTGCTGGGGATCAGGCAAACTGTGCAACAGTTGCTGATAAATTAGTCAATGATGGCAATGATTTAATCTATGCAATTGCAACACCTGCTGCACAAGCAGCTTATGCAGCTAGTAAAGATATTCCTATTATTGGATGTGCCATTACGGATTATGCAAGTGCTGGTTTAGTGAAAAGTAATGAAAAGCCTGGTGGAAATGTGACAGGAGCAAGTGACTTAACTCCAATTCAAGAACAATTTGATTTAATGAAACAATTATTACCAAAGGCTAAAAAAGTCGCAATTATGTATAATGGTAGTGAAGATAATTCTATTTTCCAAGGTAATCTTGCTCAAAAGGCTGCAAAAGATAAAGGACTTGAAGCAAAAGTTTATAAAGTTTCTGATTCTAATGATATTCAAGCAGTCACTTCACAAGTGGTAAATGATGGGGTTGATGTTGTTTATATTCCTACAGATAACTTACTAGCAACTTATATGAGTAGTGTGGAAGCTATTACATCACAAGCTAAAATTCCTTGTATTGTTGGTGAAGAAGGAATGTGTAAAGCTGGTGGATTTGCAACATATGGTATTAATTATACAAATTTAGGGAAATTAGCTGGGGATCAGGCTGTTGCTATTTTAAAAGGAGAAAAGACTGCAGCTGACTCACCTATCGTTCAATTAAAAGCAGAAGATTGTACAATGGTTATTAATTTAAAAGTTGCTAAAAAATGTGGTATTACAATCAATAAAGAAGATCACCCAAAAGCAACTTTCATAGAATAGGAGAATGAAAAATGGGTTTATTTTATACGTATCTAGGAGCTATTGATTTAGGTTTAATTTGGGGCTTTCTAGCATTAGGGGTCTATATTACATTTCGTTTATTAGATATTGCAGATTTAACAGTTGATGGTAGCTTTGCAACTGGTGGAGCAGTTTGTGCAGTTTGTGTTTTAAATGGCATTCATCCTTTGCTGGCTATTATTGCTGCTATTCTTTCTGGTTTTGTTGCTGGAGCGATTACTGGATTATTGCATACAAAATGCAAAATCCCAGCTATCTTAGCTGGAATCTTGACTCAAATTGGTTTATATTCAATTAACTTAAGAATTATGGGTGGTCGTGCCAATTTACCTTTAACGACAGCTAATACTTTATTTACTGATTTATCAATGGCTTTAGATATTAATAAATATTATATTGCCCTTATTATTTCTTTATTATTTGTTATTGTTTTTATTGCTTTGCTTTATTGGTTCTTTGGAACAGAAATGGGATCATCTATTCGCGCAACTGGAAATAATGAACAAATGGCAAGATCTTTAGGTATCAATACTGACACAATGAAATTGTTAGGTTTAATGATTAGTAATGGACTTGTTGGTTTATCTGGTGGACTTTATGCTTTATATGGTCAAGCAACTGATGTACGTATTGGAACTGGAGCAATCGTTATTGCCCTCGCCTCTATTGTTATTGGAGAAGTTATTTTTTCTGGTAAAAAAGGTGGTTTTGCTTTACGACTTGCTTCTATTATAGTTGGTTCTATTATTTATCGTATTATAGTAGCTGTGGTTTTACAGATGGGACTAAATACTGATGATTTAAAAGTTTTAACTGCTATTTTGGTTGGTATTGCTTTAACTATTCCAATGATGATGAGTAAACAAAGACAAGTGGCGATGTATAAAAAATTAACGGGAAAGGAGATTTCTAAAGATGCTTAAATTAGAAAAAGTGAGTAAAACTTTTAATTTAGGAACTGTCAATGAAAAGAAAGTTCTCCATGAAATTGATTTAGAATTAGCAGAAGGAGATTTTGTGACTATCATTGGTGGAAATGGAGCTGGAAAATCAACTTTATTGAATATGATTTCTGGGATTTATCCTCTTGATTGTGGAATTATAACTTTAGATGGTGAAGATATCTCTTTACAGCCAGAATATCAAAGAGCTAAAAAAATAGGTCGACTATTCCAAGATCCAATGTTAGGTACTGCTGCCAATATGCAAATCTTAGAAAATCTTGCCCTTGCAAAAAGACGTGGAAAACATCGTGGCTTAGCTTGGGGTGTCAGCAAAGAAGAAAAGAAAGAATATTATGAGTTAGTCAAAACTTTAGGATTAAACTTAGAAGATCGTTTAACAAGTAAAGTCGGACTTCTTTCTGGTGGTCAAAGACAAGCTTTAACTCTTTTAATGGCAACCTTACAAAAACCAAAATTACTGTTATTAGATGAACATACAGCTGCTTTAGATCCCGCAACCAGTGCTAAAGTTTTAAACTTAACCAATGAAATTGTTGCAAAACAAAATCTAACAGCGATGATGGTCACACATAATATGAAAGATGCGATTGATATTGGAAATCGTTTAATTATGATGTATGATGGTCATATCATCTATGATGTCAAAGGTGAAGAAAAGAAGAAATTAACTGTTGCTGATTTATTAAAGAAATTTGAAGAAGCCACAGGTGAAGAATTTGTTAATGATAGAATGTTATTAGGCTAGATATCTAGCCTATTTTTTTATAAAAAATAATCTTTCTTTTTCTAAAATACAATAAAAGACATCATGATAGTCATCGACTCCATGTTGACGTAATTTCTTTTTTAACCAATCTTCATTCTTTCCCATCATCTTTAAGATTTCACTATTGATTTCTCCATCAATAATCAATGATTCAGGCATTTCCACTTGATTCTTTTGACTTTCAATAACCGATAATTGTCCATCAGTTTCAAGAATAGCAAATTCCACTTCTGATAAAGAACCAATTCCCTGTGATCTTAAATGATGACATAAATCATCAACTGAGTAATTCAATGCTTCCATCTTCTTTTGATCTAATTTCCCCTTATTAACAATAAATGTAGGATGCCCTTCTAAAACCTTTTTCACTGGTTTAAATTTCAAGGCAGCATATGAACACAATTTATCTAAAATAATTATGACAAGCGCTGCTAAGGCTCCATGAAAGAAATTAACATTATCATCACCAATAGATATTGTCATTAATTCACTAATTAATAAAAAAACAATTAAGTCTGATACACTTAATTTACCCATTTCTTTTTTACCAAGATATCTTAATAAAAAAACCAAATAAAAATATGTGGCAACACATTCAATAAATATTTCTACATATTTCATAAAACAAACTCCTTTTCATATAATATACAAGGAGGAACCTATGAAAAAAACAATACGTACTTATATTAATACTATATTATTATTTCTTATTCCCTTTGTTGTGATTTCTTTTATTCTTGCCATACTCTCTTATTTTATGCAAACAAATTCACTTGTTATGAATGTGACTATTCAAATCATTTCTTATGCTTTATTAATCCTTGCAGCACTTTATTTTACCTCATCTATTACACAAAAAAGATTATCTCATTGTTTATGTTTTACCTTAATTTATTTTCTTTTAAGTTTATTGATGCATTTAGGAAATATTAATTATTTACATCTTTTCTTAAAATCATTATTATTTATGGCTATTGGTTTATTTAAAGAATTAAAAACAAGAAAATAAAAACAAGCTATCCAGCTTGTTCAATAAACATAAATATAAAACAAATAAATAAAAGAAGTGCTGGTAATAAGATAGCTTGTATCGAAATACTATGGGTGAAAAGAACCCCTAATGCTCCACCACCAATAAAGAAAGCAATAATGATATAGTATTGAAGGCTCTTTGTGAGAGTCTTTTTATCTTTAGTCATACGATAATTATAAAGATGTTCAGTTGCACTTCTTAAATTTCCTGTACACATAGTTGATGCATAAGGCATTCCATGAAATTTTCTAAAACTTTCCACTTGTAAAGAACAAACAAATGATATCATGATATTACATAACATATCCAATTGTCCTTGTGGTATAAAAGCAACAATGACTAAAGCAAAAACTTCTATCAATAAAACAATTTGTCGCCAATGAAATTTTGGATGATCACAAAAATGATGTTTAATAGCTTCAGCTACAATAATTCCTACAAAGAATGATAGAATAGGCAAAAAATAATACAAAGCTTTTATAAATTCTCCACTAACGAGCTGAATCCCAAATAAAACCATATTACCTGTTTGAGCATTAGCAAAAACCCCACCTCGGCATAAATAAGTATAAGCATCCAAAAAGCCACCAGCAATTGCTAATAACACCCCTAAACGCATTGTATCAGACATTTGTTTTTTCTTATCCATATTTTTATCCCCCTAAAAATATAAAAAGATGATGTTGCCATCATCTTAAGAAATATATTCAATCTTTAAAATCTTAACTTCATAAGGTTCAGCAACCCCTACAGATACAATTTCATTAACTCCATGATCTAAGATAGCTTTAGCTAATGGTGATTCATTTGAAATTTTCCCATTTAAAGGATCAGTTTCAAAAGTACCAACGATTGTATATGCTTCAGGTTCAGCACCTTCTTCTGATAAGTCTAAGATTGTCACAGTTGCTCCTGGTTTAGCAATTGTATTATCTAATTGAGATTCATCAATGATTTGCACATGCAATAACATTTGATCAATTTCTTTAATTCTTGCTTCGATATGAGCTTGTTTATCTCTAGCAGCATCATAATCGGCGTTTTCAGACAAGTCACCTTGAGAACGTGCTAATTGCAATTCTTCAATAACCTTAGGTCTTTCAACGTTAATTAATTGTTCTTTTTCTTGTTTTAACTTTTCAACCCCACTTTGGGTTAATAATACTGCATCATGATCCATAATTATCCACCTCGCGAACTATACTATAACATAAATGAAATAAAATTACTAGCATTAATCAATGATTTTTATTGTGAATTACTCATCAACAATACTTTTTATTTTTGTAATTAATAAATCTACTGCTACATGATTACTTCCACCCTCAGGAATAATAATATGAGCATATTTCTTAGAAGGTTCTATAAATTGCTCATGCATTGGTCTAACTGTATTTAAATATTGATTACAAACAGAGTCAACACTACGTCCACGTTCTTCAATATCTCGCTTTAAACGTCTTATAAAACGAATATCACTTGCTGTATCAACATAAACCAATATATCACACAATGCTCTGACTTTTTCTTCCGCCAATACAAAGATTCCTTCCAAGATAATGACATCCCTACCCTCTACCGTTTCTGTAATATCACTTCTTGTATGAAGGGTATAATCATATGTTGGTTTTTCAATCGTTTCTTTGTTTTTTAACTTCTTTAAATGATCAACTAATAAATCGGTATCAAAAGCTAAAGGATGATCATAATTCGTCTTAACTCTTTCTTCAAAAGTTAAATGACTTTGATCTTTATAATAATCATCCTGTTTAATAATCTTAACTTTATGATTTCCTTTAAAATAATCATATAACTGCATTGCGATTGAAGTCTTTCCCGATGCACTTCCACCAGCAATACCAATAATAATTGCTTCTTTCATCGTATAACCTTCCTTCCCATATCATTAGCTAAAACATTTTCATTAATTTCAACATAAAGAATTTCCATTGGATGATTAGCTACTTCTACTGCTTCTTTATCTTCATTATAAAGTTTTTCGACAGTAAAGAAAAGGTTAGGATGATGTGGTGAAAAAATTTCTATTTGATCTCCCACTTTAAAGTAATTTCGTTGTTCAATTTTAGCAAGATGCTTTTCTTGATCATAATCTAAAATGCGCATCACAAATTCCTGAGTCGGATGTTCATCACGCATATTGAACAATTGTTCCTCAACACCTGGATGTTCATAGAAAAAACCATGACACAAAGCACGATTAGCCGCTTTTAATAATTCCTGACGATAACTTTCATCTTGTATAAAATGATCAGGATCCTCACAATAAGTATCAATCAATTTACGATATGTAGAAACAACTGTCGCAATATAATGCAATGATTTCATACGCCCTTCTATCTTAAACGAATCAACCCCAAGTTCAATCAATTCACCAATATGATCAATCAATGACATATCTTTACTAGACATACTAAAAGGCATATCATCTTCTTGATTCACTAAATTACCATCATCATATAAATCATAATACCAACGACAAGATTGTGAACATCCACCACGATTTGCATCACGTCGACTTAAATAATTTGATAACATACATCTTCCTGAATAATGAATACACATTGCGCCATGAATAAAATATTCAACATCAACTGGCGCATATTCCATAATTGTCTTTAAATCTTCATAAGTCACTTCACGTCCTAAAACAACCCTATCCATTCCCATCTTTTGATAAAATTCAATCGCTTTTAAGTTTAAAGTTGATAGTTGTGTAGAAACATGCACTTCTAAATTTAAATCCATATCCTTAGCAATCTTCATAATATAAGGATCCGCCACAATAATAGCAGTGACTCCAATATCATCTAAAGTCTGTAAATATTCTTCAATTCCTTTTAGATTGTCCTGATGTAAAATAATATTACATGTAACATGGATATGAGCACCATATTTTTTGGCAAAAATAACGCCTTCTTTGATATCTTCGATAGAGAAATTAGACGCTTGTGAACGTAAAGAAAACTCTTTACCACCCACAAAAACAGCATCAGCCCCATACATAATTGCTGTCTTTAATTTTTCTAAATTACCGGCTGGTGCTAATAACTCTGGTTTTTTGATAATCTTTCTTTTTCCATTAACGATTTGACTCACGTTTCTCATTGTCCATCTTCCTCATATCTTCTAATTTATAAACTGTTTGATCAAATAAGAATCCTCTATCTAATGGTGTCTTTAAGCGATATAAAAGATCCATATATTCCTTAATATCTCTATCATATGTGCCTTGTTTATAACTCTTTAAAGCATCACTGTACAATGAAGCAATCTCAATAGCTTCTTCATTATTCATCATTAACGTTTCAATATATAAATAATCAAATTCATGAATTTGATTCAATAAATCCAAAGTATATAATCTTGCATCAGAAAAAATATGTGTTCCTTTTTCATCTTCAAAAATACGTAATAAATAATCAGAATTTTTGGCTTTTAAAGTTAAATGATCGATTCCATTATTTTGAAAAGATAAGCCTGATGCTGCTTGATAATTTGATAACAATTCACGCTTACTAGCAGCAATATATTCAACCCCATGTGCCTGTAACATCAATGGCATTTTCACATCATGACAGATGGCTAATTGTTCTTGCAAAGGGATAACACGTGATAAAAATGCACTTGTAACACCTTGAGACTTTAAAACATTTAATGTGCAAGCATTGGTATTTAATGTCTCTGGTGAATACATCATATCAAAATGATATTGATAATCTTTAACAATTTGTAAAACCCCATAATCTTGAAATAAGAGTCCATGAATATTCATTTGACTCAGCGCCTTGATATAATCTTCAACATCTTTGATATCATGTTGATCATATAAAGCATTCACAGCAACATAAAATATACATTGTGGATATTTTTGAGTTAATGATGCTATTTCATCTAATGAAAATACATATGGACAATGAAAAGAGTATTTTCCCCCTAATACAAAGGTATCAATACCCATATCAATATAGTCATATAATCTTTTTTGATCATTCAATGATAATACTATTTTCATTCTTTTTCCTTTCTTTTAATCACACAAATACCATCACCAATTTGATAATATTCAACATCATAATCTTCATGATTAAAAATCCAATCTTTAAATCTTTTAATTTTCTTAACCAATTGTTTTGTATTTCTATTCTTAATATGGTCAATATCAAAAATCATACCATGAAAATCTAAATTATCAACAATTATGATTCCTTTTTCTAAAACAAAAGGAACATACTTCTCAAAAAACTTTTGATACTGAGCCTTTGCAGCATCAATAAAAAGACAATCATATGGTGCATGTTGTAATTGTGAAACATCAAAACTTAACGCATCATCATGATGAATAGTGATTTTATCTTGTAAGTTTCTTTCCGTTATATTTTTAACTGCTTCTTGATATCGTTCATCATTTAATTCAATTGTTTCAACCTGCAATCCTTCAACATGTGTAACCATCATCATTGCTGAATAACCAATGGCTGAGCCAATTTCTAAGCAAGACGTTGCCTTCATGTCTTGAAGCTGTGAAATCAAAAAGAGGATTCCCTCTTTTTGCATCACAGGAATATTTCTTTTAAGTGCATCTTGTTCTAATTCTTCTAAATCCATTACTCTAACCATAAACCTGCATCCTTCGCTTTTTTCACTTCTTTTAAATGATCATCATAATTCTTTGTATAGACAACTTTTGCTTTTTTAGGATTGTTAGGATCCTTCATTGCAAAAAAGTATAAATAATCATGATGGGTATAGTTTGCACAAGCTTTTAATGTCGATTCAGGAACTGTGCTAATTGGTCCAATTGGCAATCCTGCATAACGATATGTATTATATTGAGAATCAATTTGTGTTTGTGCAGTTGATACTGTAACACCTGTACGTTGCCAAGCATAGTTAACTGTAATATCACTTTGAAGTTTCATGCCAGTATTAATACGATTCATAAAGACTCCAGCAATCATTGGACGATCTGTTTCATCAGTTCCTGATTCTCTTTCAACAACTGAAGCAAATGCTAAAAATTGATGTGGTGTCCAATTCATCTTTTTAATAGTTTCTTTAAAAGGTGTTAGTTTTTTATCCATCATATCCAAAGCTAACTTTGTCATATCTTTTAAATTAGGTTCCTCACTTGTAATAAAATAAGTTTCTGGATAAAGATATCCTTCTAATGGGAACATAATGTCTTTATTTAAAATACTCTTATCAATAAACCAATACTCCTTAATCAAAGATTTCAAATAATCTTCTTGTCGCCATTGTTTGATAACATCTTCCTTTGAAGTTTTTAAAATATCAGCAAAGGCTTGTGCCACTTCAGGAATTGTATTTCCTTCTTTAATAGTTAATTTTGATTGTAAAATATATTCAATATCAGGATCTTCAATAATTGAAAAAATCTTTGATAAAGACATATTCTTATTAAAGATATATGTATTGGCTTCTAAATGATCATAATGATTGAATTTTAAAAATAGTTTACCTGCAAGCTTACTATTCACAAGTCCTGCTTGATCTAAAGCCTCTAACATTTGTGAAGCATTTGAGCCTGCTTCTATTTTCACAATGACTTCTTCATCTTTTGATGATACAGCTGAAATACCATGATTATAGAAAAAAATTGAACCAATAATTCCAATCACAATAACTGCACCAATAATTATTAAAATGGTTTTTTTATTTTTCATAAAACATCCTCCATCTTTATTATTATAGGTTATTTTACAACAATTATCAATAAAACATCTCTTTTTACGACCTTCAATCATTTCTTTTTGCGCATTCCTATCATTTCATATACAATATAATTAAGGAGATAAAAGATATGAAAACAAAACAACTTTTACAAATTTTTTTAATAACTTCTTTATGTTTAATAACTGCTTGTCAAAAACAAGAAAAGCCAACAGTCTCAGTTTTAACAGATGAAAAAAAATATGATAGTGCCGAAGAACTTTTAGAACAAATGACTTTAGAAGAAAAAATTGGACAATTATTTATCATCAGACCTGAATCTTTAGATTCATCATTAACGAATAGTCAAGTTCATGATCCTAGTCGATATGGCGTTACAGCATTATCTCAATCTATGATAGATACTTTACAAAACTATCCTGTTGGTGGTATTTGTATGTTTTCTAAAAACATTTTAAATCCTGATCAAATAAAAACTTTTACGCATGATCTACAAAAAGCATCTTCAATTCATTTATTAATGGGAATTGATGAAGAAGGTGGAAGTGTTAGTCGAATCGCCAACAACAAAAATTTTCATGTCACTCAGTATCAAAACATGGCAGCAATTGGTCAGACTAATGATCAAAATCAAGCCTATCAAGTGGGACAAACAATCGGGCATTACCTCAAAGAATATTCATTTAACCTTGATTTTGCTCCAGTTGCAGATGTCAATACAAATCCAGATAACCCAGTGATTGGAGTCCGCTCTTTTGGCCGTGATGCCACATTGGTTGGACAAATGGTCAGTGAAGAAATCAAAGGTTTTCATAGTGAAAATATGATGACTTGTATCAAACATTTCCCAGGTCATGGAGACACCAAAACCGATACGCATCTTGGTTATGCGACAACATCAAAAACTTGGCAGGATATGCAAAATTGTGAATTGATTCCTTTTCTTAAAGGCATCGAAAGTCATACAGATATGATTATGGTTTCTCATATTACTGCATTACAAGTAACAAATGATCATCTCCCTTCTTCTTTATCTTATGAAATGATCAGTGAGAGACTTAAAAATGAGTTAGGTTATGATGGTATTATTATTACTGATTCTTTAGCCATGCAGGCAATAACCAATCAATATTCGTCTTCTCAAGCTGCAGTTCAAGCTTTTGAAGCTGGCAATGATATTTTATTGATGCCTCAAGATTATAAAGAAGCTTTCAAAGGAATCAAGGAAGCAGTGCAAAACAAAGAAATCAGTGAAACCCGTTTAAATCATAGTGTTTTAAAAATATTACGTTTAAAAGCAAAATATAAGCTCATCTAAAGGATTATATATCCTTTTTTTGTAAACAAAAAGTTGAATCACTTGAATAAGCAATTCAACCTCAATATAACTAAATACCTCTACCTTCAATAAGGCATACTGGTTCTCCAACCATATAACTAAAGTGTGATTCAAACAATACACCTTTTGATTCACCACGTTTTAATTCAAATGATTCAATTGTTCCACCTTTTTGCGAAGCAACAACCAACCAACGATCATTAACTAAAATCATTGCACATGGATTTTCATCAGTATCTAAATATTCAATATATTCCAATTGACCATCTTCTTTAACTTCAAAAGCTACAATAGAATCATGTCCACGATTAGTTACAAATAAATAATCACCTTTTTCACTTATAACAATATCCCCAGCTAAATTTTCTTTAGCAAATTCATCTTTTGGATATGTATCAACTTCTTGAATAAAAGTAAAATGACCATCTTGATATTGATAAACACAAATTGTATTTGATAATTCATTTAATACATAAGAATATTTTCCATTCGGAGCAAAAACCATTTTCTTAGGTCCACTACCAGGTTTTACCTTAAATGTATTTTCTTCATCTCTTTCTAATGCACCTTTATCATCCAAATTATAAATAACAACTTCATCTGTTCCTAAATCACATACAAATATTTTTTTATGATCTGGTGTTTCATCGATAAAATGAGGATGTGCCTCTGTTTGACGTTTTGGATCAACACTACTCCCCTCATGTTTAATTCTTTGTGCAACAGTAACAATCTTTTGTTTTAAAATAGGGATTCTCACAACTTCACCATTATAATAATCAACAGCATAAGCATTACTTCTATTTTCATTAACAAAACAATCCATATATGTCTTTCCACCATCAGTTGCTTTACCAGCTAAACCAAATTGTAATTCCATAGATGCATATTGCCAAAGACCACCATCAGTCTTACGTCCAGTATTATTTTTATAGCACACATAAATAAAACGTTCACGTTTAAACATAGCTGTTGGATTGGCTAAAGATTTATAATACTTTTTCTTTAAAAACTCACCATTATCTACATCTAAATGAAAAACATACATACCTCTTGTTAAATCATTTCCATAGCTTCCGACAAAAACTGGTTTAACATTTCTTTTATTAAAAAACAATCCCATAATAAATCCTCCTTAATGCTTCTATTATGCCATATGTTTATGAATTTTTGATAAACAAAGAAAAGGTAACTTTCGTTACCTTATTCGTGACTTTCTCCATGACAACATTCATGATCATCACCTTGACAGCAACAATCTTCTTCATCATGCCCCTGACAGCACTCATGATCTGCTTTTTGACAACAGCAATCTTCATTTGTTTCTTCTTCATCGTCTTGAGAAATAAAGCTATTGAAAACTTCTTCAATCATTTCCCATTCATCAGGTGTTTCCACTGGATATAAGCTTCCTTCATCATCATAAATTGATGAATAAACTTGAGGTGCTTCATCATTAGCATCATAATATAAAACATATTTCTTTCCAGTTTCATCACTTTCAAAAGTGAATAGAACTTCAAATTCTAATTCATTTCCATCATCATCAATAACTTGTATTTTATTTACGTCCATGTCTATCTCCTTTGACCATCTAAATAACCTTGTAAAATCTGTACAGCAGCCATTTTATCAATGACTTGTTTTCTCTTTTTTCTCGATACATCAGCAAAAATTAATTGATTTTCTGCAACCACTGTCGTCAATCTTTCATCTACTAAAACAACTTCAACATCCATCATTTTTTCAAGTCTTTCCTTAAAATCAATAGAGATTTGTGCTCTTTCGCCCAAATCTCCATTCATATGCTTAGGAAGACCTAGAACTATTGTATGGATTTGATTTTCTTCAACGATACCCTTAATATGATACGCTGCACTTTTATAATGATTCTCTTTAAAGTGATATGTTTCTACTCCATGAGCAATAAGCCCTAAAGCATCACTCATAGCAATCCCACACGTTCTTGAACCTAAATCTAACCCTAATATTTTTTCCACTATTTAGACTCCAAATAAAATTTAACTAATTCCTCAATAATTTCATCACGATCAATTTGTTGAATAATTGAACGAGCACCTTTATGGCTAGAAATATAAGCTGGGTCATTTGAAATTAAATATCCTGCAATTTGATGAACTGCATTATATCCTCTTTCATCTAACGCTTGAGAAACTGTCATTAAATTAGAATGAATAACTTCTCTTTTAATTTCTTCTGAATTAAATAGACGTGTTTGAGTAAAATCTTTTGCCATAGCACATACCTCCTGTCTATATAATCCATCTTACACCATATTGTTAAAAATTGCTAGCAAAAGTGTTTAGAATTGTGCTTTTATTTGGGCAATTGCTTGTTCAATTCCTTCGATAGAAGCGCATCCACCTTGAGCAAAGTCAGGTTTACCTCCGCCTCTACCACCAGTCACTTCATTAATCATTTTCACAAAGTTTCCAGCCTTAAATCCATTTTGTACCATTGAAGCAGTTAAGCCAACAAAATATGAAACTTTTCCTTCATATTCACTTACCATTAAAACCAATCCATTTTGTAATTGATTTCTTAATTCAAAAGTCATAGCTTTTGCTGTTTGAGCATCTTTATTTTCAGTGATGTATAAGAATTGTACCCCATTAATTTCTTCAATATTCTTAGATTTTTCTTTTGCTTCTAAACTATTTAACTTATCTAAATATTGATCTCTTTCTTTTTTAACAGCATTAGCTTCATCAATATAATGAGTTACTTTCTCAACAATTTCATTACGATTTTTTAATTTCAATAAATCACCAATTGTTTGTAATGTCTCCTCATTCTTCTTTAAAGCAAGATAAGCACTAAAAGATGTTACAGCTTCAATACGTCTCACTCCAGAACCAACACTTTCTTCACTCATGATTTTAAATAAACCAATTTGTGAACTGTTAGAAACATGGCATCCACCACATAATTCTTTAGAATAATCTCCAACACTGACAACACGTACTTCATCACCATATTTTTCATTAAACAATGCCATTGCTCCAGATTGCATAGCTTCTTCTTTACTCATAAGCTTAATATCTACAGCAATGCCCTTAAAGATTTGAGCATTAACTTCATCTTCAACTTTTCTTATTTCTTCATCACTCATTTTTTGTGGATGAGTAAAGTCAAAACGTAATCTTTCTTCATCAACATAAGAACCTGCTTGAGAAACATGATCACCTAAAACGTTCTTTAAAGCTTTTTGTAATAAGTGAGTTGCTGTATGGTTATTTTGAATCAAGGCACGTTTTTGTGTGTCAACATATAATGTCAATTCATCACCAACTTTAACACTTCCACTTTCTACAACAATCATATGTAAATGCTGTTGATGTGGCGCTTTTGTGACA
Source organism: Longibaculum muris (assembly GCF_004343035.1). Taxonomy (GTDB): domain Bacteria; phylum Bacillota_I; class Bacilli_A; order Erysipelotrichales; family Coprobacillaceae; genus Longibaculum; species Longibaculum muris. Next base: position 73,413 of record NZ_SMCQ01000001.1, on the reverse strand, counting down.
TGATTCACTTGAACTTTCGTTGTCTTAAAAGACATAGTTCCACTATCAGCACATTGTCCACCCATTTCAGCATAGAATGTTGTTTGATCTAAGATAATTTCTCCTTTGTCTGTGATTTCATCACATTTAACCCCATCAATAAAAGTTGCAATTACTTTAGCTGTTATTGGTGTTGGATCATAAGTAAATACTGAAGGTGTATCAAATGCCATTAAATCTGGTTTTTGTGATGACATTGATTCTACATCCCCACGGGCATTTCTCGCACGTTCTTGTTGAGCTTTCATTTCAGCTTTAAATCCTTCTTCATCAACTGTGAAACCTGATTCTTCAGCAATTTCTACTGTTAATTCTAATGGGAAACCATATGTATCATATAATTTAAAAGCATCTTTTCCATTTAATTGATGATCTTGAGCTTTACTTAACATTTGTGTTAATAACTTTTCACCATTTGATAATGTTTTATGGAAAGCTTCTTCTTCTTTTTTCACAAGTCCACTGACATAATCAGCTTTTGCTGGTAAATAATCATAAAAATCTTTCATAATATCAGCAACAACATAAACCAATTCATACATAAATGAATGATCAATCCCGATCTTTTTACCATAACGAACAGCACGTCTTAAAATACGTCTTAAAACATATCCACGTCCAGCATTATCAAATAAAGCTCCATCGCTTAAAGCGAAAGTTACTGTACGAATATGATCAGCAATCACACGATAAGCCATTTTATTATCTTCATATTTCACATTAGTCATAGCTTCAGTCGCATGAATAATTGGTAAGAAGAAATCTGTATCAAAGTTTGTTTCTCCACCTTGAATAATGCTGACAAGTCTTTCTAATCCCATACCTGTATCAATATTCTTTTGTGGTAATTCTTTATAATCTTTTCTATCAATAGCAGGATTACAATCATATTGAGAGAAAACAACATTCCAAACTTCAATATAACGATCATTTTCTAATTCTTCAAAAAATAATTTTTCTCCTAATCCTTCTGGATCATATTTTTCTCCACGATCATAGAAAATTTCTGAGTCAGGACCACCAGGACCTTCTCCAATTTCCCAGAAGTTTCCATCAGTTTTTAAAATATGGCTTTCATCAACATGGCATACTTCTGTCCAAATACGATAAGCTTCATCATCATCAGTATAAACAGTGACATATAATTTATCTTTATCAAAACCAATCCATTCTTCACTTGTTAAAAATTCCCAAGCAAAAGGAATTGCTTCTTCTTTAAAGTAATCCCCAATTGAGAAGTTCCCTAACATTTCAAAGAATGTATGATGTCTTGCAGTTTTCCCAACATTTTCAATATCATTTGTACGAATTGATTTTTGAGCATTGGCAATTCTATTGCATGCTGGGGTTTCACTTCCATCAAAGTATTTTTTTAATGCTGCAACACCAGCATTAATCCATAATAATGTTGGATCATTTTGGGGAATCAATGATGCCCCAGGTTCAATCATATGTCCTTTTGATTTAAAATAATCTAAGAACATTTGTCGCACTTGATTTCCAGTTAATTGTTTCATAATATCCTCCTTCTTATTAATAAAAAAAGTCATTCCTTTAAAAGGAACGACTGATATCGCGGTACCATCCTTATTCATAATCATATGACTATGCTCTCTAAGTCGATAACGCTGACCATGCGTTGATGTTTACATCACTCTCAAAAGTAGCTTTCTTTATATTTCCCTGGAAATTTTCACCAACCATTTCCTCTCTAGAAAGGAAAGTATAAATACTTTTCTTTTTCAACGATTTGACTTTAGTATTATAACTAATTTATTTCATAAAATCAACTAAAATAAACATTATCAACAAATTATTACGATAACCTTTCAATCATTCATATTACCTCAAAAAAGACTATATATGACTTCTCGTTTTTCTCAATAAATGTTATACTATATTCAGATTGGGAGGTTATGTTATGAGTCTATTAAAAAAACTTGAAATTGCTGAAAATTTTTCTGAATCGGAAAAATCTATTGCACAATATATTTTACAAAACAGTGAAGAAGTTTTAAATCTATCAACTATAGAGCTTGCTAAAAAAACATATACATCCCCGGCAACTATTACACGTTTATGTCAAAAGCTTGATTTTAAAGGTTATAATGATTTCAAAATTTCATTATCAGCAAATATTCAATATGTTCTTTCTCATCAAGATAGTATTAATGCTAACTTTCCATTTGATAAGAATACCAATATTACCCATATTGTTAATAATATTGCTAAACTCTTTAAAGAGAGTATTGATGAAACAATGCAATTATTGAATCAAGAAGATTTACGTCAAAGTCTTATCTTATTAGATAAAGCTCAAGTGATTGATATTTATGGAGTTTCTGGTCCCTTAAGAATGGCGAGTGATTTTCAATATAAAATGTTTAGAATTGGGAAAGATGTTCAGATTGCTCCAATGGTAAATGAACAGCTCTTTCAAGCTGCAAGGTGTCAAAAAGACCACTGTGCTATCTTAGTTTCTTATTCTGGTGAAACAGAAGAAGTGATTAAAGCTGCACAGATTCTTAAACGTAAAAAGATTCCTATGATTGCGATTACATCACTAGGTGATAATAAATTATCTGCTTATTGTCAATATGTCCTTCATCTTGATAGTCGTGAACAGATTTATAATAAGATTTCTACTATTGGTTCAACAATTTCTATTCATCTTATTTTTGATATTCTTTATGCTGGATTGTTCTCTAAACATTTTGATGAAGCATTGAAAACGAAAGTTGAAGCTGATAAACTCATTGATCATCGTGAAAGAAAATAAAAATTACGTCGTATTTCTACCACGTAATTTTTTTGATTAATTATCTTTTTTCTTTGGATAAATCAAATTAAAGAATAAGATAGTTATCAGCATTGATAAACATAATAAAGTTATTTGTGAACTATCACTTGTATGAACAATGTCTTGAGGAATATCCTGATTTGGTTCATCTTTTTGATCATCAGGTTTGATATCGACTTGGGCTTTTTTCATGAGTTCAATTGTGATTGTTTTTTGTGTGATATCTGTATCAAATGAGTCAAACTCAATCATATATTTTTGAGTATCTTGTTGATATCCTGATAAGTTTCCTTTAGCTTGTAAAGAATAGATGAAATTCTTTTGGATAGAACCATTTTTAAATTGTGCAATTTCATACAATTGACTTATTGCTTTTCCTTGTTCATCAGTCTTTAAAACTTCTAAGATATTTCCCTGTTCGTCTTTTAATAAATATTCAGCATCTGATAATAATGCATGAGAATCTTTATCTTTGACAATAATATTCACTTGTCCCTTCATATGTTTATTTTTAATTGTCCATGTTTGTAATTGAACTGTATCTTGGATTGTAATATTTATATCTTCTGATTTAACAAATCCTTTAACTGAATCTGTTTGTACCAATACATATTGACCATTTGTTTTTAATCCATTGATTTGATGAGCTTTTTCTTGAGTTGTCCATTGATCAACAACATGACCGGTTTGATCTCTTAATTCAAATTTTGAACCAATAATTGCTTCATTTGTATCAGCATCTATATTATGAAATTCAACTTTTGTTTCTTGAACATAATCATTTGTATCTAATGTCGTTAAAAAGACAACCCCACCACTAGGTAATTCTACATCTACACCATTAACAAAATTAACATTTTCCTTAACTTCTTTAACAACTGGATAACCTTGTTCATTAACAATTCTATCATTATCAAAATAATTATATTGTAAAACTTTTCTTGAAGTGATTTGACTATTATCTTTCACTGTTACTTTTTTAGCAACGTTTGAATTATTAACAATCATATATGTTATATCACCATTTGGTAATTTCATACCCACAGTTCTTAAACCATTTAAATTATTTTCAGCTGTTGATTGAATAATTTGACAATGACGTGGAAACAGATGTGTCATTAATGACCATGTATAGAAATGTGGACGAATCTTTTCTTGTTCTGGCTGTTGATAAACTCTCCCCGCAATAGAATTCCAAAATCCCCATTGTTTTAATGAACGAATATCACTATCAGGATAACCGTTTCCTTGATTATGCATAGCATCATCTAAGTCCCAAATCGCAACACCTGACAATCCACCACGTAAAACCTGCGCAGCAGCATCTGCCATAATAGCTCCATAACAAAATTCTTTAGCATATTTTTGTGTATCACCATCAACTTTTCCAGTAACCATACCAATCTCTGTCATATAGAAATCTTGCCCTGTAACTGTCTGTCTTTGTTCAGTTACAAACTTTTCAATATAACCAGAAGTAATCTCATCATAAGTTGGATACATATGAACATCAAAAAGACCAATCTTTTCTTTCATGTCTGGGTCATTTTCAATATTTTTAAGCCATTGATGATTCCTATCCCAAACTGTATCAGGGCCAGTAATTTTAACCTTATCTTCAATTCCAATCTTTTTAAATTCTTTATGTAAATTTTTAATTCCTTTTTGCCATAAATCATAATCACCACAATATGACCAATCAGAATTAGCTTCATTCACCATATTATAATATTTAATACAAGTATAGCCTTTTTCATTAATCAAATAATCCATTAAACCAGCAATCATTTCTGCCCAAACTGGATTATCACATGTAATTCCTTCAAAAGCTCCACCAACTTTACCAGGTGCTTCCCATTCACCAAAGACAGTTTCAATTTGACGGTCTTGTAAATAATCTAACTGTTGAATCAATGGCTTCATTTCTTTGTTTTCAAAATCAAAGATTGGTTTACCATTTTTATCAACACCTTTGCAATATGTTGTTGCATAAATCATACATCTTACAAACTGAGGATTGAGGTAGTCCACTCTATCAGTGACCATCTTCCATTCCCTATCTGTTAGTGGATGAACTTGATAAGGATCCCATTGAACCCCTAACCCCTTAAAATCTTCTGTAATCACATGATTAACATCAAATTCTACATTTGTATGTGCAATATTTTTTTGTTGTAAATCTCCCACTCTTTCAAGTTTAATATTATCTAAATAAAGTTCTTTCCCTTCTAAACTTCCTTCATAAGGTTTTCCCAAATCAAAACGAATTGTTAAATCTTCTGTAGATTTAATAAGTTCTTCAATCAATACATCAAATTCAAAACTATATGTTTTCATATCTTTTGTTTTATTTAATGAAATAGCAATGGGCTGATCATTTTCATCACACAAATATTTTTTAGCACTCCCATTTATAACATCCGTACTTTCTACACTAAAATAAACTTGTGTAACATCTTCAACATTTGAACCGATATCAAATGACACTTTATATTTTCCATTATTTACAGCAATCCTATCTTGAATAAACTTACTATCCCAAAAATCATTTCCTTGATTTGAAATAGATAATACAGCTTTTCCATCTTTCACTTCAGCTTTTAAATCAGTTCCATTATTATTAGAAATTTTCCATCCAGCTATATCATCATCAAATCCACCATTCACAACATATGTATTTCTTAAATCCTCAACTTCTTTAAATGTTATTTGATGAAAGGCTAATTTGGCATTTGTCATATCAGTATTCCCATCACCATAACTAAGGAAGAATACTAAGTTCTGTAAATCATCATTTGCTTGCAAAAATTCAAATGAAAAATGATTTTCTCCTGCTTTTAAATTTAACATCTGACGTTTAATTGTTTTGTTATTATAATCTTGCATACTTTCTAAATCAAAACTGATTTTTCCAGCTTGACTAGAATCAATACAAAAACTTAAATCATAACGTTTCTTCTTTTCTAATTGAATATTTCTTTTCTTTAAAGATAAATCCCAAAATTGTTGATTTGTCTTTGCTACTTCTACTTTTACATTTTCTTCAGTTCCAGTTAAAACACCAGCTGTACCATTTTGTTCATCCAACAAATAATGACCAATCTTTTGAACTGGTGCAGGAATTAAAGAAACATTTTTAAAAGTAAATGTATGATGAAGATTTTCATCAAATCCTGTTGAAAAAGCCAATTGATTTTTAGAACCGACTTTCTTAGTGAATTCAAAAGTGAATTTTTGAAATTCATTGGATAAATTGACATATTCTTCTAAGTTCTTTTCCCAATTGGGATCTTGATTTTCAACGACAACTCTTAATGGTTTTTCAATATCACTATCTACTTTTGCTTCAAAAGATAGAATATATTTTGAGCCATCTTCTAAAACCAATTGACCTTGATGTAATCCTAACTCCCATGGATTCCCATTTGTTTGTGTAACTTTAAATTGTGCACCTTCATTTGTTACTTCTACGACTCCATTTGTATTATCTTTTTTATTGATATACCATGGTTCAGTTCCATTGATAAAATTACCATTTTTAATGATATTTTCATTTTCATCAGCAAAAACTTTAGGACACATTGTTAAACATAGACAAAAGCTCAATACCAATGCGAATAACTTTTTCATTTTTCATTTCCTCCTTTTCCTCCAAAATTCTAACATGCATTTTTTAGCCTCACAAGTCAATTGAAAGGGTTTACAATTTGATTTCATATTTTCTTTCATTTTCCTTTAAAAAAATAAAAATACTTTTCATCAGAAAATTTACTTTTTAGAAAATATCTTATCTATAAAATCAATAAAATATTGATCTACACATAAGACAATAAGAACTGTGATGACATTAAATAAAGTATGAAGATTCGCTAATTGATTCATGTAAGCATGAGGAGTTAAAGAAGCTATCAATGATAAAAAAGGTGTCATTTGACAAATAGCTACAAAAATAACAGTTCCAGCGATATTAAAAAGAATATGGAATAGAGTTAACTTCTTAGCATTTTGACAGCCCAATAAAGAAGCTAAAACTGCGGTGATGCAAGTTCCTATATTGAGTCCAAAAATCATATAAGCTCCTATTTCAAAATGTAATAAACCTTGCTTAGCTAGGGTTTGTAAGATTCCAAGAGCAGCTGAGGAACTTTGAATAATGGCTGTGAAAATTGCTCCAGCAAGGATTGCTAAGTAAGGTTGTGATAATGACGTCATAAAATTTAAAAAAGTGGCAGAATTTTGTAATGGTGATAAAGAAACTGCCATAAATTCTAAGCCCATAAATAAAATCCCTATTCCTCCAATAATTTTTCCTAAATGAACAAAAAAACGTGATGATAAAAAAACAATCATAATCACCCCTATAATCGCTAAAATAGGCGCAATCATTCCAATATTTAAGGCAATCATTTGACCCGTAATCGTCGTTCCAATATTGGCACCCATGACAACCCAAATTGCTCTTTTTAAATCAATGATCTTAGCATTTAAAAAGCCAATTAACATAACCGTTAAAGCTGATGAACTTTGAATCAAACATGTCATCAACATTCCTACAAAAACAGCTTTTATTTTATGATCAGTTAACTTTTTAATAACATATTCTAATTTATTCCCTGCACTTTCTTGAAGTCCTTCACTCATTAATTCCATCCCATATAAAAATAAAGCCAATCCGCCTAAAATTCCTAAAGCCCCTGATATATTCATTGTCCCACCTCAATAAAAGCATAGCAAAAAAGGTTAAAAGAAAATGTAATAATAAGACGACCAAAAAGAAAAAGGTAAGCTCATCACTTACCTTTTATCGAAGATTCCTCATTTATCTTCTTTACGTTTTCTCAATAAGTTGATACATCCTCCCAAACTTATCAAACTCATTAAAGCAAACAATTCTAAAGCATTTTGGTCACCTGTTTGAGGTTTTTGTTCAACTTCACCAGGATTTGGTTTTTGTTGATTATCTGGATTAGGCTTTACATCAATATCAGGCTTATCATCTGGATGAACTGGTTTCGTTTCTTTCTTCTCCAGTAATTGATAAGCTTTTTCTAATTGTTGTGATGCTTTTTCAACCTCACTTACTAATAGATAATCACTTGATAGAAGCTCTTTAACCTTTGTTAATTCTAATTTAAACTGATGAACTGAAGCTTCTTTATATAATGACCAATCTGTGGCTTCTACTTCGTTGAGACGTTTCATCAGTGCTTGATATTGTCCCTTATCACCGTTTACTGTTACTTTTATTTCTTTAGTATTGGCTGTTTCATCATTTTTGCTTACTGTAATAACAAGATAAACATCTACATCTTCTACTGGTTGATGAACTTGACCATTCTTAGAAATAATCTTTTCATTATCAGTACTAAAGATACTTAATTCATAACCTTCAAATTCAGGTAATTTGACTTGACCATTTTCAATAGTTAAAGAAGTTAATTCATTGATAATCTTACGTATATTATCTTTAACAACTGTAACTTCTTGAGTCACTTTTTGTCCATTAACATGTGCTGTAATAGTTGTTGTTCCTATTCCAACTGCAATCATTTGATTATTTTTACATACAATGACATTTTCATTATCAGAAGTAAACATAGCTTCTTGATAAGTTGCATCTTCAGGAGTGACTTTGACTTTTAAAGCAGCTGTTTCACCTAAATATAATTCATTCAATACATCATTAAATTCTATCTTTGTTGCATCTTTCAATTGTGAATTATCATACACTTCTAATTCATAAATTGAATATCCATAAATTGTTTCTGGTATTAAACAATGAATCTTAACATAACGTGCTTGTATTAAATCAAATGTCACATCATCCATCAATTGAGTATGACTCATATCTTTCATTTCTTTAATTGTCTTAAAAGTCTGACCATCATTAGAAACTTCGATATTATAATTCTTAGCTCTAGCAGCTTCCCAATAAATTTTAACATTATTAATATCTGTAATTTCTCCTAAATCAACAGTGATATATTCTTCTTTAATATTTTCTCCATCATGTGAAACCCAACGTGTTTCATAATCACCATCCATAGCAAGTGCTTTTGTTGAATCACTAGTCCATTGATTTGTATCACTAGAAGCAGTTGTTTCTTTCTTGAATGCCTTGTTTTCCCCAAGAACATTCACAACACAACTTGCATAGATTTCATCATTATACTTAGCATAAACACTTGTACTACCAACTGCATGTCCACTTAATAAGCCAGCTTCATCAACAGTAACAATGTCTTTATTGTTGCTTACCCATTTGATTTGTTCTTTTGCATATAATGGTGCAAACTTAGCATTTAATTGAACTGTTCTTCCTACATTTAAAGAAACTTCTTTTTGATCAATAGACAAATCAATGACTTTTAAAGTTTCATCTGCTTGATAGTCAATTTGAGCTTTACCAATCATTGGACAGAAAATAGAATCATCATTTTTAATTTCCAGTTTCACAAAATTAATATTTTTTCCTAAATCTTTCGTTGCTACTTTAAAACAATGGAAAGTTGAACCTGATGCAGCCACACCTGCATCTGAAATTGTCTTTGTGACTTTTTGGTATACCAAACCATCTGTAGATGTATAAATATCGACAGAGTCATCACTTAATTGTCCATTTTTATAAACATCAAATACAGCCTTTTCAATATGACTTAAAGCATAAACAATACTTTGTTGACTATCAGATAATCTTTTAATTCTACTTGTATCAGTGAAGTTAGAAGAAGCCTTATCATCGAAAGTAAAATCTCCATGTTGATACATTTTATCAAAATTCTCAATTTCATCTACAAAATATCCATCTTTTATCGTAAGCTTAGCATATCCTGATACTTTTGTATTTTTTGCTGTCGCTTCAACAATAACATGACCAGCTTTTTTAGATGTTAAAATACCATTTTCATCTATTTGAGCCTTGTCACTTAATTTCCCATCTATATCTTTAACTTGCCAAATAACATCTTGTGCATTTGTGCTTGGTAATACTTTGGCTTGGAATGCCAATGTTTCATCAATCCCAATAATATCTTTGGTTGTATTGACTTTTACGCTAGATATTTCATTATCTTCGCTTGTTCCATACATGATTTTACCACCAGCATATTGTGGATCATAATCTTCAAAACCAATACTTTTCATGACAATTCTTAAATACTGATATGTATCTTCTTTTAATGGTGCTGTTGGTGTCACTTTAAATTCTCGCCAATTAGATTTGAGTTTTCTAATATATGCAAAATCACTTTCAACAGCTTCATAATTTTTACCATCAGTAGATACTTCAATGACAAAGTTGCCTGATTCTTTCACTTCATCATGTAAAGAATACATCATAAATTCGTAATTATTTAATTGTGGAACTTGATAAACAACAGTACATGGTGTTGTGTAATCATATGTTGCACGTTTGATTGTTTTATTTCCATCAAAATTACCAGGATTACCATCAACAATCATACTATTATATTCTTTAGCTACCCCATCACTACCAATTGAAGCTAAATTATCAATAATTGTTCCACCACTTGTACTTTCTAATAAGACTTCACTTGTTATTTCTGGTTTTCCTTTTATATTTGCTACGACTTTAAAGATACCATATTCTAATGCTTTGACTTTTCCATCAGCGCTGATTTTGGCTTTAGTGGTAGGATTCCCAAAATAATCAGTCACTTTCCATTCAACTTCATATTGACTTTCAGATGGATATCCTTTCGCAATCATTTGAACTTCTTTATTTAACATGATCGTCTTATTACCATTACTTGTATCAATTTTTAATTTTTCAACTTCAGGTAATCTTCCAGTTGTAAAATCAATTGGATGACTTTCACCCTCATATCCTAAAGTTGTTAAAATCGTACAAGAATTAGCTGGTAAAGTGATTATAACACCTTTTGACAAATCAGCATCTTTTAAAGTTTGATAAGGTAAAAGCTGTCCTTTAGCATTTTGTGGACGTGTTTGTCCATCAATTTTTCCATCATAATAAAGATATTGATTTAAAGAAGCTTTTTCAATAACATTAGGTACATTCAAAGTCACAGTTCTTTCCTCATTAGAACTGTTAACAGCAGCAATACTTAAATCATTTTGCTTGTCTCCATGTGGGATAATTGCAGCCGTTGTACGTAATCTTGAAATATCACTATCCGATGCCGCAATAACTTTTGAACCTTCTGGGAAATAACGACACAACATTGACCAAGTATAATACCAAGGGCGTAATTGTTCATCACTTGCCTTGACATTATTCAATGTTCCATCTTCATAACCAGCCGCTTTATTTTGGGCGGCCATTTCCTCTCCAAGCTCATTCCAAAATCCCCAGATTTTAACATTATTATCAATTTTCACATCACCGGTTGGTGTATGGACTTGATAATGACGACCTTCTTCTGTCTTGGCAGCTGGACCATATTGATCTTTATAATCATTAACAACATCATTGGATTGAATATGCATACTATCTTCAAATCCCCAACCACTACCAAACTTCAAGCCAGCACGCATCGCTTGAATTGACATATCAAATACTTCTACACCATATTGATATGTACGGTTTCTTATCTGTTGATCATTATTTGTTTTACCAGTACTAATACCCATTTCACCTAATGCAAAACCTTTAGCTTTTCCATTTGGATCAGCAGCTTCAACTTTCTCTCTTAACTTGGTTAAAGTATCTTCCACTTCGCCATTATACACTTGATCATTACTTGCATACCAATGGATTTCATGGAGTCCAATACTGTCTCTAAGCTCCTCACTTGTTGTCTTATCTAACCAACCTTCCCAACCTGAATAAACATCAGGACCAACAATTTTAATATCTTTGATTAATTTATTTTGACTCGCATCAATTGTTTTTCTTAACGTCTTAATAGCTCGCACCCAACGTTGTTTTGAAGCTTCACTTCCCCCATCACGATATTGAGGTTCATTTGTCATATTATAATAACGGATACAAGTATAACCTTTATCAATAGTTAAATAATTTAAAACATCAACAATCATATCAGACCAAGTTTGACTATCCCAATCTAAAGTCTTACCATACTCATCAAATGATAAATAACCACGATCACTAGGTGAATTCCATTCTCCTATCATGATTGGAATATTATTTTCTTGAGCAAAATCTAAAATTTTATATAATCTTTTCATGAAAATACTATCCCAATTATAGATTGGCTTCTGATTCTCATCAAAACCAATACAATAACTATCTGCATCATGAATCATCACACGCATCATATTAGGTTTTAAAAATCTTGCTTTTTCAGTGAATGAAGCCCATTGTTCATCTGTATAAGTATACAGATCACTTGGATCCCATTGTATCCCAAAGCCCTCAAAATCATTTGTTAATACATGATCACTATTGATACTTATTGTTGCATCAATAGCACGATCATCTCCAATAGCTTTTACTGTGTAGATACCAGAATTGGCAACCATAGAAAAAGCTAAAAGTGATAAAAAAACACTCTTTAATTTTACTCCCATCTTCATCTTCTCCTCTATTTTTATCATTGATTCATGTTTATAAAATGTTTTAACCTCCTTCTTATAAAAATATTCTAACTATAGTTTATGAACAAGAAGCAAAAATGTAAACCCTTACATATAAAAATGTTTTGACTTTTCATTTTTTCTTATATTCTTATCCATTTTATGAAAGAATGTTTCAATCAAAATAAAAAATAACAATACTTTGGATATTGTTATTCTTTCATTACAATTGAATAAACCTTAGAAAAAACACGTAATTCTTTTAATAATCCCAACAACAAAACTGTATATGATAAAAATAAAGGTGAAAAGATCATTCCCACAACTCCAAATAGATCACCAAAGAACGTCAAGGCAATAAATAAAGCAATGGGATGAAGTTTAATACATTTAGAAAAAAGATAAGGTTGTAAATAAGAGGATTCTAAATATTGTAAAACAATAACACTCATAAAAGCCGCATAACCTAACTCAGGATTAATAAAGTATTCATAAATAACAACTGGTATCCCACCAATATAAGGTCCAATATAGGGAATAAGATTGGTAATAGCTAAAAACAAAGCAATCCAGACAGCTAAACTTTCATCAATAAAAAAGAAAGGAATTAAACACATAAAAAAGAAAAAGCCAAAATCTAAAACCATTGATTTCATAAATTGATAAGTAATCAGTTTTAATTTCTTTAAGGTTTGCATACATATTCCTTGTTTATCAAAAGGAAGATAAATGATAAGCTTTTCAATTAAGTGTAAGTTATCATAAGACAAATAAAAAGATATCCCCATCGCAAGTAAAATATTTGTAACCCAATACAAAACAGATTGTGTCCAGCCATTTAATATATTCATTAAATAATCAATCACTTGATATTGTTCTAGAAATTGAATAATAGTAGAAAAGATAGGATTTAATTTTAAGTTTCCTTGACAAAATTGGTTATAAAATCGTAAACATTGATTCAAAATATAAGGAGCTACAAAATAACAACCAATAATAAATAGAAGTGTTAATGATAAATAAATATGAACAACAACGATCTTACGTTGTAATCTTTCACTACTAAAATAATTAATAATCGGGTCCAATAAAAAATGAAAAAAGAGTGCAATCATTAAAGGAAAAAACAGATTGAAAATATAACATAATAAATTTCCTATCTGAAACAATGTAAAAACATAGTATAACAAAATTGCACATATACTAAAGATAATAATATTTTTTGCAAGTATAACTTTATTCATAATATGACCCCTTTTTGTAAAGAAAAGGACTACTATGAGTCCTTTGTACTTCTTAAAGTTGATCTTTGATAGCCTTTTTAGCTTTATGAACTGAATGTTCAATATCGTCAGCACAAGGCATATCACTCATCATAATCATTGCCGCAGCAACAATTCCAGCTGAGAAAAAAGCAACTGCTAATTTAGACATATTGTCTCACTCCTTCAAAAGTACATTTATAGTATGTCCATATTACATAAAATCATACGGTGAAAGTGTAGGAGTATCGAGCATTTTTTCTTTTAAAGTTGTTCTTCTTTTCTCATCATGGTTATTTGCTATGCCATATTGAAATGATTGATGATTTCCAATCACAAAAAGTGATTGCTTTGCACGAGTCAAACCTGTATAAATTAAATTTTTTCTTAACATAATATAATAATCTTTTAAAACTGGCATAATGACAATTTTAAATTCATTTCCTTGGGATTTATGAATACTCATACAATAAGCATGGGTAATTGTATAAAAATCATTGGCTGTATATTCTACATAAGTCCCATCAAAATCAACAATCAGAGTATCTGTAAGATATTCAAAATTATCTTTATAACAAATTTCTACTAATGTCCCAATATCGCCATTAAAAACATTATCTTCAATTCTATTCTTTAATTGTAAAATCTTATCACCTTCACGATAAATACGTTTTCCAACACGTAATTCATTTTTAAATTCATCATGAGGATTTAATAAATCTTGTAAACAGTCATTCAATGCATCAATTCCGGCAACACCATTATACATTGGAGCAAGAACTTGGATATCATTTGCATCATAGCCTTCTTTCATTGCTTTTGAAACAAGAACTTGAACATATTTCACAACATCATAAGAAGCACATGTTTGAAAATGAATATCTTTATATTCAAAAAACAAATTCTCATCATATTGATCATTACGAATACTATGTGCTAATTGTACAATTCCACTTTCTTGGGATTGACGATAAATACGATTTAAACGAACCGTTGGAACCATTTCACAATCTAATAAATCTTTTAAAACATGTCCAGGTGCAACTGATGGTAATTGTTGATCATCACCAATTAATAATATTTTACTAACTTTACGAGATGCCGATAATAAATTTGAAAATAACAATGTATCAACCATAGAAAATTCATCAATCACTAATAAATCAACATCTAGTGGATTTTGGGCATTGATTGCAAAAGTATTGGTATGTAAATCCCATTTTAATAAACGATGAATGGTACAAGCTTCTAATCCCGTTACTTCACTTAAACGTTTAGCTGCTCTACCGGTTGGTGCCACCAATGCTATACTTTGGTCAGGATTTAATTTGATATATAATTTCATAATTGCTTCAACAATTGTCGTTTTTCCAGTTCCTGGTCCACCTGTTAAAATCATTGCAGATTGTTTTAAAAATAAATGAATTGCTTCTTTTTGTAAATCATCATACTCAATAGATAATTGTTGTTGAAGATCATTTAATAATTGTTCAACTTCTTCATCTTCATATTGATATAACGGTGCATCAATAAAACGTTTAAAAGTTTGACATATTGTAACTTCACTTTCATATAAATCATAAGGATAATATTTTTCAACATCCTGAATAATTTTCTTTTCTTCTAATAATTGATCTAAATAATCATCAAATTGTTCATAAGATATTGCAGGTATATAACGATGAAATCTTTTAAAAATAATATCATGTTCATGGAAAGTACTTCCATCTTGAAAACAGGCTTCTTTTAAGGCATAAAGGATAGCTGCTTTTATACGATTTTCATCAAGTGGGTCAACCCCTATTTTTAACGCTAAATCATCAGCCGTCTTAAAACCAATTCCATCAATATCATCGATAAGCTGATAAGGATTATTTTGTAAAATATCTAAAGTATGTTCTTGATAAACAGCTTGAATTAATGCTAAGTGTTTTGTACTAATTCCATGTCCCATAAAAAAGGAAAGAACTTCTTGATCAAAATCCTGAGATGATAAAACTTCAGCAATCGTCTCACGTTTTTTTTCATTCATACCTCTGACTTGATCTAAAACATGTTTATCTTCTTTAATCTTATTTAATGCATCTTTTCCTAATGTTTCAACAATTGCAGTGGCTTGTTTTTCACCTATGCCTTTAAAAAGCGAACTAGATAAATAGCGAATGATTTCACTCTCATCATCCGCCAATATAATCTCATAGGATTGAATTTGAAATTGTTTCCCATATTTAGGATGGATAATATAATCCCCCTGAAAATGATATTTATCTTGGGGATTAACATAACTCATATATCCAGTTGCTAAAATCGGTTTATCTTCTTGTTCGCTATCAATGACACAAACAATAAATTTTGTCTCCTCACTATAAAAACGAACTTGTTTAATAATCCCCGTATATTCTAACATTATAGATATGTAATCTCCTTATTATCCTTATACACTTTTTCAATTGTTCCGCCACCTAAACAAACATCACCTTGATAAAAGACTGCAGCTTGTCCTGGAGTCACTGCTTTAATTGGTTTTTTAAATGTCACATAAATTGTTGTCTCATCGACAAAATGAATCGAAACATCATTATCCGGTTGACGATATCTAAATTTTGCGGTGCAATCATATTCTTCTGTAGGCTTATCATTTGAAATCCAGTTCACATCAGTAATTAATGCCCCATCACTCATCAACCAATCATTTTGGTCACCTTGACACACATATAAAATATTTTGATCGTATTCTTTTCCTACAACAAACCAAGCATCACCAGGTCCACCAATATTAAGTCCTTTTCTTTGACCAATCGTATAATACATAATTCCCTGATGTTCTCCAACAACTTTTCCTGATTCAATATCCACCATTTTTCCTGACTTTGCTGGAATATAGTTTTTCAAAAATTCTCTAAAATCTCTTTCACCAATAAAACAAATACCTGTGCTATCTTTTTTATGCGCAACTGGTAAATTAAGATCTTCGGCAATTTTTCTTACTTCTGGTTTTGTTAATTCACCAATTGGAAATAATGAAGCTTGTAACTGGCTTTGGTTTAATTGACATAAGAAATATGTTTGATCTTTATTATTATCAACACCTCTTAACATCACTGAATCTTCATCTGGATGATGTTCTACTCTGGCATAATGTCCAGTCGCTATAAAATCAGCATCAATTGATTTTGCATAATCTAAAAAAGCTTTAAATTTAATATGTTTATTACATAAAATATCTGGATTAGGTGTTCTTCCTTTAGCATATTCTTCTAAGAAATATGTAAAAACATGATCCCAATATTCTTTGATAAAATCAACACGGCGAAGTTCAATACCTAAATGTTGAGCAACTTTTTTAGCATCATTGTAATCTTCTTCTTGAGGGCAAATGTCATTATCATTCGTAGGATTCCCTAAAATATCATTATTAAGAGTGGAGTCCCAATTACGCATAAATACGCCAATGACCTCATATCCCTGTTCTTTTAATACATAAGCAGCAACTGCACTATCCACACCACCACTTAATCCTAATACAACTCTTTTTTTCATAAAGACCCTCCTTATTTTGCCCTTTTATTCTATCACTTTCTTTATCTATTATAAAGAAAAAGATTTATTTCTATATTATAGTCATAAATCTTTTTATCAGCATTATTTTAATTTAGACATTGGAAGCATAGCTGCACCAATTGCCCCACAATCTTCTAATTCAGTTTCAAGCAATGGGATATATCCTCTCATACCAACATGAATCTTAGAATTAAATTGTTCAACTAATTTGTCATAGAAATATCTCTTAGATTTCATAACTCCACCACCGATGATAAAGCAATGTGGATCAACAGTATGAGCAATATTCGCAAACATTGTTGCAAGTTCACTAATACATTCATCAACAATACCTTGAGCTTTAATGTCTCCTTCATCAGCTAATCTAAAGACATCACCAGCATGTGCAACTTTATCTTCACCTAAGATTTCTTTTCCTTTACGAGTAATTGCTGTCCCACTAGCTTCACCTTCAACAGCACCAGGGTTTAAACCACCAAATTTATAACCATTGTTTTTCACAATGATATTTCCAATTTCACCAGCATGACCTCTACCACCAGAAACAAGTTGACCATTGACAATAAATGCTCCACCAATTCCTGTTGAAATTGTCACATAATAACAAGTTGGTTTCCCTTTACCAGCCCCAAGTAAGGCTTCAGCGAGTCCAGCAACATTCGCATCATTATCAATAAAAACTGGTAAATTGAAACGGCTAGATAATTTTTCACAAATTGGATAGTTTTCAAAACCAGGTAAATTTGTAGCCATGATCATAACTCCATGTTCAGTATCAACTGGTCCTGGTACACCAATTCCAATTCCTTGTACATTTTCTAATCCACCACAAACTGAGCAATCTAAGCTTTCAATTTGACGGATAATTTTTGAACAAACATAATCAGGACCATTATCTCTTTCTGTTGCATCCTTCACTTCACTATAAGATTTACCAGTTTCATCAACTAATAAAGTACGAACATTTGTTCCGCCTAAATCAATTCCTATATAGTATTTCATTTATGTTTTCCTCCCTTATGTTAAGATTATTATACAATAAAAACAGCCATTTTCATAGGTCATTTTTCATTAAAGATTTGTTTTTTTATTTTTAATAAATTTTGTGGTAAAGGACAAGTGATTTTATAATCTTGTAGATATTTTAAACAACCAATTGGTTTAACAAATTGAATTTGATAAGCATGAAGAAATTGATAATTCAGATGATATTGTTTTTTTATTTTTTTATTCAATTCAAAATCTCCATATTTACTATCTCCAATAATAGGATGATGCACACTGGATAAATGAATACGTATTTGATGCGTTCTTCCAGTAATCAGTTTAACTTTTAATAATGAGTATTCTTGATTTGATTTAACATTTTCAACAATAGTATGCATCTTAAGAGCCCCAGGAGTATTTTGACTAACAATTCTAGCAAGTGACTGATCACTATCTTTTTTCATATAACCAATCAATTCATCTGAAGGCATATATCCTTTGCAAATTGTTAAATATGTTTTTTCTATACAATGTCTTTTTTTCATCATTTCATTTAAATCTTGTAAAGCTCGCATAGTTTTACCAAATATCACAATGCCACTCGTATTTCGATCTAATCGATGAACAGGTCCAGGAGTAAAACCTAAAGAAGCTTGAGAATCATATTCCCCTTTTTGATAAAGATATGTTAAAACTTGATTTGCTAATGTATTCATTCCTTCATTTATATCTTCATGAACCAAAAGTCCAGCTGGTTTACCAACTACTAAAATATTTTCATCTTCAAATAAGACTTCAAATTCTATTTTTAAATCAAAAATTGTTTGAGGTTTTGTATACTCTTGAAATTTATCTTCATACAAAAAAAGTTCCACAACATCTTGATTTTGTAAAATATAATTTTCTTTGACCTTCACACCATTGACTTTAACATCTTTTTTTCTAAGCATTTTATAAATCAATTGTGAAGGAGCCTGACATAATAACTTTTTTAAATATTTATCTATTCTTTGATTAGCATGATTTTCATCTATGACTATTTTTTTCATTTTCATCACCGCCTCTTATTATAACGAAATTTCATTAAAAAATATACCATTTTTATCTGAAAGCCTTTACAATGTGTGAAATTTTGATATAATAAAGTTGTTAAGTGGTATTCACTTAATCGTACCCCCCCTATTATCACCCTAACGTGTAAATAATAGAGAGAATAAGAAAGTATGCTCCCCCGCGTACTTTCTTTTCTTTTTTTGTGCTATAATAAAGACAAGGAGTTGAAAAAATGGAAAAAGAATTAAATAGAGAAGTGATTTATGATGGAAAAATTATGCAGGTCACTCGTGAAGAAGTTGAATTAGAAGATGGAAATCATGCTTTTAGAGAAGTTGTCTATCATCATGGTGGTGTTTGTGTTCTTGCAGTGGAAAATCATCAAATTTTACTAGTTAAACAATTTAGATATCCTAATCGTGTTAACACATTAGAAATTCCTGCTGGAAAACTAGAAAAAGATGAAGATACCAAAGAATGTGCATTTCGTGAATTAGAAGAAGAAACAAATTGCCGTGCTCAAGACATGAAATTTATTATGAAAGTTCTTCCTTCACCAGGATATACAAGTGAATGGTTATATTTGTATGAAGCGGTTGATTTTAAAGAAGTTGATGATTCACTTGATTGTGATGATGATGAATTTATTGATGTTGTGAAGATGGATCTTCATGAAGCTTATCAGAAAGTTCTATCTGGTGAAATTGTTGATGCCAAAACAGTGATTGCGATTATGTATGCAGTTCAACAAAACAAATAAAGCCCTTTGTTTTTCACAAAGGACTTTTTTGATAGAAACAAAAAAAGTTATCCACTAGGATAACTCTATTTTATATATTGGCGGTCTGGACGGGACTCGAACCCGCGACCTCCGCCGTGACAGGGCGGCATTCTAACCAACTGAACTACCAGACCAATATATATAAACTGCCAAGGGCAACACTATGGCGGAGACAGAGGGATTTGAACCCTCGCGCCAGTTTCCCGACCTACACCCTTAGCAGGGGCGCCTCTTCAGCCTCTTGAGTATGTCTCCATCAGTTGCCTAAATATAATAGCATATATTTTTTTTAATTTCAATACATTTTTAAAATTTTTTTAAATTATTATAAACAGCATACAACAATTCCAATAACCGTCCCCAATATCATTCCAAAAATAACATCACTTAAATAATGAACAAAAAGATATAATCTTGAAAAAGCTGTCAGTATCGCATAGATAAAGCCAATAATCCCTAACATAGGATTAAAAAACATCATCACTGTACAACATGCAAAAGAAGATGTTGTATGTCCTGAAGGAAATGATAAATCACTAGGTATAGGAATTAATATTTTTACATCAGGATATTGATGACAAGGACGTTTTCTTCGTACAATAGACTTAATTGTTACCTGACCAATAATTGTTGCTGCAATAAGTGCTATAAGCATATGAATCGACATAGAACGCGTCTCATCAATCATATTTGTAATTAAGATAACAATTAACCAACTCATGCCAAAATCACCACATGAGCTGATAAACATCATCAAATCATTAAAAAAGCGATGATGGTAATATTGAGTCATAGAAAAAGCAAAACGGACATCATATTCTTTTATTTTATTCAGGAAGGCTTTCATCATCTAAACTCCTTTTGATCATATGAACAATACCTTTTATAATAGCAATAATAATTGTTTGAAAGATAAATAAATTTAATAACAAAACACCATCAATTGATAACATTGTATTTGATTGACTATATTGTTGATAACTTGGAATAAAACTTATAAATGTATGTAGAAAATCCAATATACCTTCAAAAATCATATTAACAAATGAATGATAAGCTTGAAAAACAACATGGATAGTGTGAAAAATACCTTGATCCATTTCAAATTGATGGATAAATGTAATATAGACAATAATTCCTGCAAATAAAACTAAAAATGAAATAGCAAATATATAAATAATATTTAAAAAGACTTCAAACACTGGTGAAGATTTTTCTTCTTCATTATTTTCTATAATTTCTTCAATTTGTTCACTTTGTTTAGCAACTTCAAGAATTGGTTGAGATTCATCTTTTTGAGATGAAGAAAAATTAATCTGTTGTAAAAGTTCAGTCAATTCTATTTCTTCCTCTTTATCTAATGGAGATATATGAATTTCTTCGGCCTTTTTTTCAACAACCTCATTACTCATTTCTTCTTGTATTTCTTCTTCATCAGTTAAAGAAAACAATTCAGATTTTGATATTTCTTGTGTTTCATCATCAAAATGAAATCTTTTTCTCATAGGTGTTTGATTTAAAAGAACACTTCCGTCTTTAATACTTTGTTCATTAAGTTGGGAAATATGATAAGCATAAGTTTGATTGACAAGATCTACTATTTGTTGATCATCATGATACTTTTCCTTTAATTCATCCTTGACCTGTGTTAGTTCCTCAGACGTCATATCAGAACTCATTCCCAAGATTGGTGAATAGATTTCAGCCTCATCATATTGATCAAATAACAATGTATTTAATACTTCAAAAAGATTATGAACTATCTTATAAGATGTTTCTTTTTCATATGTATCTGCTTCAACTAAATCTTCACAATAAATAATATTAAATCGCATTTTAGAGGCTGCTTCATTTAAAGCAGCAAAAGATGAAATTAATAAAACTTCATTATTTTTTACATGAAAATGATTAAGCGTTGTCTCTAAAATATCAGTTGAAGGAAGTGGACTACTTACAGCATCACTTCCAATAATAAAATGAACTTTATGATATATTTTTGCTAGTTTTAAATATTGAGCTGCATCTTTAGTACGATGAGTGGATATTATCGCAATTGGTATTTCTTTTTGGTGGAGATATTCTAAAAGCTCAAGGAAGCCTTCTTTAGGCTCTATTCCTTTATAATTTAAGTATTGAGAAAGTTCTCTTTCTATTTTTGAATTTAAAGGACCAGCATCTAATTTATTCGTTAATGGAAGATCTTTATACATATCATACATGCTTGATAAATGTGGATAAAAATCTTGAACACCAAATGGTATCTTTTTATGATCACATAAATGATGATAATAATTATAACGAAATCTATTTAAATCAAATACAGTCCCATCTAATGGAATTATAGCGAGCTTAATATGATTAATTGACTGTCTATACATATTTCCACCACCCCTGTCTCATATTATAACAAACTTTATTGCAATATTCCATTTAAAATCACTTGATTTTTTTGTAAGTTTAGTGTATTATATATTCGTTGACGAACTCTCCTTAGCTCAGTTGGCAGAGCATCTGACTCTTAATCAGAGGGTCCACGGTTCGAGCCCGTGAGGGGAGACCAATGAAAAGATACCGAAAAGGATTGATTTAATCAATATTTTCGGTTTTTTTATTTTTTAATTAATTCATATAAATATCATGTTTATATAAGAACATTAGACCATCAATAAAAAAGATTAGCTCATCACTTTGCTAATCTTTTTAAATCATCATTAATATAACTGAAATAAAATTATTACTCATATGTGCTAGAATCGGAACATAGATATTGTTCTTTTTTTCATATAAATAACTTAATACAAATCCCATAAAGAAATAAGAAAAGATTTGTACCCATTCTGAAATATTTCCCGATAAAATAGCCATCATAACATGTATAAAACCAAAGATGAAAGCAGATATAAAATGTGCAAATTTAGGACTTAATTCATATAACCAGCCAAAAACAATTCCTCTAAATATCATTTCCTCTAAGATTGGTGCAAAAAATATTGTTGTAATCGCCATGAGTAAGGGATGAACATTCATAATAGTTTCAATCATTTGTTGATTTTCACTATTTGATGAACCACCTAGCATAAGAGTAATCATACCACCTAGAATGCCTACTACATAAATAAGTGCTGTTCCAATTAATGCTCCATAAATAACATTATCCTTGAGATTCTTTTTAAAATCCTTCCATTGCTCAATCATTGTATCTTTCATAATCCAACCAACAAGAATTAACATAACACTATCAACTAGGAAATTTAAATAAGTATTAAGCGTTATATAATCCCATTGAAAAGAAAATTGTATAACTAAAAACTTAAGTATAGCTGTTCCAATAACTGAACTACAATAAAAATATAATGGTACGATAATGAGTAGAAACATCCACTTGATTTGTAGTGAGATTTTTCTTGAAAAATATTGATTAAACATTTGTATTCTCTCCAGTATTTGATTGATATGTGTTATTTTCATAACGATAGTAAGCAATTTCTTCAAAGAAGATTGCCTGTGATAAATGATAACGTGGTAAATACGTATAAATAGCCGCTAATCCACCTAAAATAGATGCGATTAAGGATCCAATTACTGGAATAAATGCAAGCAAATTAATAAGAATTGATTGAATGACAATAATTAAAA
This sequence comes from Longibaculum muris, assembly GCF_004343035.1. Classification (GTDB taxonomy): domain Bacteria; phylum Bacillota_I; class Bacilli_A; order Erysipelotrichales; family Coprobacillaceae; genus Longibaculum; species Longibaculum muris. The sequence continues at coordinate 49,775 of NZ_SMCQ01000001.1, read as the reverse complement.
TCATCCATCCTAAGAAAGATAATTGTAATTTAATCAGTTCCCAAACATGACCTTTCATAAATTGAATAGACTCTTTTAATGATTGTGTCGCACTCATATGATACTGTTCTAATAAGTATGGCATCGCAAATAAATAAGATGATACAATCACTATAGCAATAGCAACCAACACTAAAAATAACCCTATAAAAATAATTAATGAAGGTGTATGCTGAATAGCAGCAAGAGCTAATGCAGCTGCATTGCTTTGATTAACTGCAGCATCCACAATATACCTTGCAGCATTTATAATTGTAAAACTTAATAAAAGAACCAAAATCATTCCTGCAGCAGCCGAGATTGCCCATACAATAACATTTGATAAGAAATATGTAGCAAATAGTTCTTTAAATCTTTTAAATCCAACAAAAGCATCATCGTCACTTAATGCCTGTGATTGATTTCTTACCATTTTCAATGAGCTAACAATATAACCATGATGAAATGGTAAAAATATAATAATCATTGCGTAATAAACTAATATCGCTAGAAAATTACTATTCCCAGAAAATAGACTTGGAATTAAACCAACTAATAATATAATCGTCAAAATACGAATATATTCAGATTTATTTGTTAATAAAATTTCATTTGCTCGATTTTTAATACTTGATAATTTCATTCATTTCACTCCTTAATTTCAATTATTATAACATATCTACTATCTTATGTCTAAACTTGTTTTTATTGCTAAATTAACTTTCTCCATTAAATTTTGTGATAAACTTCCTAACTTTTCATCTATTCTTTTTTTATCAATTGTTCTAATTTGTTCTAATAAAATAACTGATTTCTTTTCTAAAAATTCTGTTTCAATAATAACATGTGTTGGTAAATCATTTTTTGTCATACGTGATGATATAGGTGCCACAATCACTGTTGTTGAATATTTATTCCCTTTGTTATTTTGTAAGATAAGAACTGGTCTATATCCCCCTTGTTCACTTCCTACAACTGGAGATAGATCTGCATAATAAATTTCTCCCCTATTCATAATTTCCCTCCTATGCTTTTAATAAAACATATGAAATAAAATTATAAATATGATAAAAGTCAGCATTTCTACTGACTTTTATAAATCATTATATTTCTGTTAAGAATTAGTTTTTTTCTTCAAATAAATTGATAATCCTAATAAAGCAACACTTGTTAAACCAAATACAATAGTTGTTACCATAAAAACATCTATTCCTTTTTCTTCTTTTGTTGCTTCTGTATAAATTTGTAATTGAGCTTCTGTAGATTCATAATCATAAATATGTTTTTCGCCTTTTTCATTCATTAAATAAACTTGTACATAATTTTTCATAGCTTTATCTTGATATGTCCATCCATCAAGTTCAATTTCTCTAACTTGTACTTTTTGGAATTGAAAACCTTCACGTTCTTTTAACTTATTATCAATTGGTACAATTACAAAATGACGATCATCAATATCTACAATTTGATATTCATAAGCAATTTTCCCATTTTCAACAACATAATAAGCCTTTTTATTTTGTTCATCTACTAAATAGCTAATTGTTAGATTTAAGTTTTTATTTGTCCAAGCATCAATCTTTTGACCATCTAATTGAGTCGTAGATTTTTCAAAACCAGCAGGAATATTTACTCCTTCTAAATTTCTAACCACACCTAATTTTTGTTTTCCATATTCTGTATAAACGAGTGGTTTTTCATCAACATTAACAATGATTGTATAATTTCTTGTACTTCCATTTTCAGCTGTACATTTTACTACAAAAGTATTTTTTCCAACTTTTAAATTTTTTTCTCCAGTTCCAGAAACTTTTGCTTTTGAATCTTTTGCCTTGGCATCAATTTTTATCTTTGTTTTATTACCTTCTAAATTTACTGTATATTTTGTTGTATTTGCACTAAACTTTGGAGATATAGTCCCTTCATTGACACTTAATGAAGATAAAGCATTTTCTTTTGAACGTGTATCTTCTTTTGGCTTTTCTGTTGTAGTTGTTTGTGTAGTTGGTTGTGGTTTTGATGCCTTATCTTTAACCGTAACAGTAACAGTTTTTGAAAAACTAATATCTTTTGTATTCCCTGAGTAAGCAGCATATGTTCCGCTTATTGTGACTGTACAGGTACCTACCTTTGATGGTTTTACTGTAAAACTTGCTGACCCACTATCTATATCTTTGGGTGCACCACTAATTGAACCATTATTAGTTGATGTTGAAATTGTTGTATAACAATCACTTGCAGTAATTCTAACTTTAAATGATGAACCTATGGTAATACTAGATGAACTTGCAGAAACACTTACTCCAGCAGCACCTACCATTTTTAATTGTAATGTTAGACATAAGCATATTGTCATAACAATCATTTCAAACTTCTTTAACATTTTCATTTATAATTTCCCCCTATTGAATATGATATGTTCCTAAAATATGACGACGAATTAATACATAATCAGATGGAGATATTTTACCATCACCATTAATATCTGCAGTTACACGTCCATTTCCTTTTAACGATAACGTTCCTAGAATTTGTCTTCTAGCCATAACATAATCTGATGGTGTAATTTTACCATCACCATTAATATCACCTTTTACAAATCCATGAACAATTTCATTCTTTATTTTAACATTAATATAATTTCCATCACATTCTATAACTATATTTCCTTGATTCTTAGTTGTATAAACATCACTCATTGATAAATCTTTTAAAACTCTATTAGTTGGCAAACTAACAGAAGTATTACGAATCCCACATTGTACAATACTAATAACTGGATTTACTTTAGCAAATAATTCATAATTTTCTGAGTGACCAGTATTCCCATACACACTATTGGTATGACCATGATGAGGAACTTTTAAGACATCAATATTAGAAATAGAACTTCCTTTTGTTTCAATTATTTTCTTTTGTGCCGCATATTGAACATCACCAGTAAAAAGAAATGAACGTTTATTATAATCTACTCTTAAAACAATTGAACCATTATTTATCGCTGTACCATTAGCCATTGTATAATCAATTGTTTGATCACTTAACACAGTTACTTTTGCACTTCCTAATTGAAATGTATCATTTTGTTGAGGAATTTGTAAGGCCGCTCTTACTTTTCCAGAACTTACATTATCTTCTGCTAACATTTTAAAATATCTATAATATCTTGTTGTATAGTCATGTCCATTATAATAGATATGATCATATGTATATTTATTAATAACATGTAACAAACCACCTATATGATCATAGTGTGGATGTGTTGAAACAATATAATTTATATGTTTAACACCTAATGAATCTAAATACTTTGTTACATCACTATTATCATTTTCTTTTAAAATCACTCGTAGCTGTGATATAAAATCTGCATCATTTTCATTCACTGTATTTTGTAAATCATTGTGTACAAGATGCTCTAATACACCTCTTGATGCTTCATCTTCTTTACGATCAGATTGACTAATATATCCGCCATCAATCAACATATTGACACCATCACATTCCAAATAAATAGCATCTCCGCTACCTACATCAATATAATGAACTTTCAATCCACTAACTGCATGGACATTCTGTACATTAAATAAAACAGTAGTAGAAATGCATATTAAAAAACTCAAAATTTAATACTAATTTTCTTCATGAATAATCCCCCTCATAAAACGAATAACACGTGTAGTACTTTCACCATCTTGATATGTAAAAAACAAATCTTTCATATCTTCCATTTGTTTTTGAGATACTTGATATTGACAAATAGATGATACAATTTCTTCTTCACTATAACATATAGGATACCCCAAATTTTCCAAATTAACAAAAACCCCTAAACTTTGACTATATTCTTCTAAATCTGGTGTAAAGAAAATCAATGGTTTCTTTAAAATCATATAATCAAACACAATTGATGAATAATCCGATATTAAATAATCAGTGATACTAAATAAAGCATGGGTATCTTCATGATTCATATTGATAATGCGTGGATGATCAGGTAATTGATAATTCCCCATTAATGGGTGATATTTATATAGAATAACATATTGTGAATCTAATTGTTCTAATATTTTAAGTGCATCAAATTCAATTGCTGAAAAGCCTTTATAGATATTACCTCTAAATGTTGGAGCATATAAAATAATCTTCTTATCTTTTAATTGTGGATATCTAAAATATAAATCTTTATGTTTTTCTTCTAACCAATTGTTATTAAAAAGTTCATCAGTTCTAGGCATACCAATTGGTAAAACATTTTCGCTTTTTACACTAAAAGCTTGACTATATGGTTCTTTCCAATAAGATGAAGTTGCTAGTACATAATCATAGTTTGCTATTGGATATTGTCTATCAATAACATTTCCAAACTTTTTAATAGCTCCACAAGCATGCCAAACTTGAAGAACAACAACACCTTCTCTTTTAAAATGTGAAACAACATAATTATTATCATGTAATATAATAATACGTGATGTATATATATAATATAATTGTTTCATACAATTTATAAAATATAAAAATTGTCCCCATAAATCTTTATGATATTTAATTAAACATAATCGAACATCAAATTCTTCTTGATTCAATTCATCATATATCTTTTTAAAATCTAATTCTAATTTTTCTGATTCTAAAGATATAAAGGTGATTCTTTCTTTTTTAATTTTAAAAAAAGAAAGAAAAAAAGATTCTATAGTTAAAATAAAATTTAAAATTGTCTTTTGAATTCCCATAACTAACTCCTTAATATAAATTCTATTCTATCACTTTTTGAAAAATTATGAAACCTAAAAAGTCCTATTTCACCAATAGGACTGATTTTATTTTCCTTGAAAAACAATATCAATAACTTTTTGAGCACAATTTCCAGTTTGTTCTGAATTAAATCGCTCATTAAAAATTTTCAAATATGAATAATCATAAATCTCATTTTTAACATCTTTTAACATAGTTTCTTCATCTTCATAAACTTTCCCAGGTAATTCAGTATGAATATCTAAGTAAAAACCTCTTAATTCATCTTTGTATTCCTCTAAATCATACATATAGAAATACACTGGTCTATTTAACACTGCATAATCAAAGAAAACACTTGAATAATCAGTAATTAAAATATCACTTAATACATACAATTCATTAATTTCAGCATCAGCACTTATAGAATATAAAAAGCCATCTAAAGAATGATCATTAGCATAATTATTAATAATCAAATAATGTGGTTTAAAAATAACAATGTAGTCATCACCTAATATCTCTTTCCATTGATGAAAATCTGCTTTTAATTCAAATGTATAACCCGCTGCAACATAAGAATTATCACGCCATGTAGGTGCATATAAAACAATTTTTTTATCCAATGGTAAATCAAATTTTTGTTTAAGTTTTTTTATATCTTCTTCATTTGCATTAGTAATAAAATCATTTCTCGGATAACCTGTTTCTATGAGACGTTGGCGATCAATTCCAAATGCTGTTTGGAAAACCTCTGTACAAAATTTATTAGGAGAAATCATATAATTATATCTAGCAACATCAATATCATATGTTGCACACATTTGTTTGTAAGTCATACCTGAACGGTAGAATGTTGCATCTTTAGGCGCAATAATATCATGTCCTAAACGTTTTAAAGGTGTCCCATGCCATGTTTGTAAATAAATTTGGCTTGGCTTCTTACAAATATAATCAGGCATCTTACAATTGATAACCCAATATTTTGCTTTTGATAAATAATAAAAATAAGGAATACTAAAATACTCTTTTATTTCAGCACCAGCTATTTTAATATTCTTTTTCTCATGGTTTTTAATAAACCAAATAAAACGATAATCTTTAAATCTTTCATCTTTTTTCATTTGTTCATAAATAGCTCTTGGATTATCTGAATATCCTCTACCATGAAATGAAATAAAAATCACTAATTTATCATCAACTCTAATAAGTCTATAAACTAATCTATAAAGGATTTTAATAATTTGACCTGCTAACTTTTTAAATTTTCTCAATATTTTCATTACTTCCACCTCAGTTTTCGATTATGCCACCTTTACCTAAAATATTCAAGTCTTTTATGAAAAAGATTGGTCACTAAAGTGATCAATCTTCTCATTCATTAAATAATTTTATTTTTAATTAGATAATCTGAAAGTTTATTACCAATTTGTCCATAAGCATATCTTGTCATATGTAAGTTATCAGAAGCTACATATGGACAATTTTTTTGATTAATTAAATCATCAGTAGCAAATTGATAAACATCTAAACCTTCTTGTTTGTATTTTTTCACTAATGCATTAATATCATTTTGATAATCAGTTAAAGTTAAACCAATTTTATTCTTCGTTACAAAACGATTTGTTTTTTGTGCATAATTATTTGTTCTATCACTATAGAATAAATCAACGAAAACAATTTTAATGGCCTTTTTACCTTCTTTATTTCTTTCAACATTTGCTTTTTTTACATAACTCATCACTTTATTAATAGCACCATTAAATTCACGAATATTTGTACTATGGATACTTCCAAATGGATTATTATCTAAATAATCATTTGTTCCTGCAGCCATAATTACAACATCAAAATCTTTAAATTTCTTACCTTTAATTTGATTGTCCACAAAATCAGTTTTATAAACATACATATCTTCTGGTTTTGTTAAATCATTTTTTTCAACATTCTTTCCTTTATCTAAACAATCAGCAATTTGTACCATACGAGAACGATTATTTTTTTCTTTATATGTGTATGTTGATCCTGGAATAGATGGGTTATAGAATTTGACATTTGTAAGTTGATGTACTCTCCATGGATATGAGAATACTGTTCTTGTTGCTTTTCCTTTATAAGGTGAACCAAATGTAATACTATCTCCAAAGAATAAGACATTCTTATTTTCGTATTTTCGATCATTAATACGATAATTCTTATCATAATCACTATATAAATTATTTCCATCTCTATTAAAAGATGCTTTCACTGTAAAATATTGATGTTCTTTCTTTGGTTTCACGGTAATTGATTGCACAACACTATTTTTAGCATCTACAGTTTTTAATTTTTCCCAATGACGTTTACCTTGAGCATCATCATAACCACTATAAACATAGTATTGATTTGCATTTTTTACAGTTCCCCATTCAACTTTTGTTGAATTGTCTTTTGTATTTTCAACATTAACAATACTTGGTGCACAAATATTAAATACACCATCTTTTGAATAATTACTGAAACTTTCTTTATCATTTGTATTTTTATAAGCTCTTACTGTATAAACCAAATCATTAATTGATGGATCAACAAAGTATCCAGCACCTAAAATTTTCTTTTCATTTTCAGTTTTTAAACTCTTATTATAAACATCAACATATTGAGTTTTATTTCCACTCACTTTAGCAATTTGTTTATAGCTTCCAGTTAATCCTTGTTTTCTATAAATAATATAATTATTAGCTCCATTAACTTTTGACCATGAAATTGTTGCTTTTAAATTTGTAAAATCACCTTTAACTTCTGGCTTTCCAGACAATGTTGTAATACCTTTTTCATCAAATTTACCATATTGATAAACATTATTACTATCCTTTTGTTTTCTTCTTATTGTATACGTATAATCTTTTGTATTCTCAATTTTTGAATCAATATAACTTGATTTATTAGAATTTGCAGTTACATTTGCAATAACTTGATACTTTCCATCAGCTTCTTTTCTAAAAACCGAATAATCATATCCATCATGCGAACTCCAATTCAATTCAACAGCCTCTTTATTGTCTTTAGTAGAATAACGTTTTACAGATAATAATTCAGGTGCATCTATCTTTTTAAGAGAAATTTTTCTTTCATCACTTTTTGATGTCTTGTGTGCCAATACTTCTTCTATTTGATATGTGTATGTATTATCTACTAAAACATCTTTATCTATATACTCAGTATTTTTACCATCTAAAGTCACAATTTTCTTAAAATCACCATCATCTTCTTTGCGATAAATATTGTATTCTTTCGCATTCTTTGAATTTTTCCATTGAATTTTCACATATTGATCAGTAGATTCAATCAAAGAAATCTCCGGACTTCCTTTTGTAGAACCACTTGGTGAATAAAAAATTGCAAAATATGCCACTAAAACAATAGCAACAGCTAATATACCTGTTAATAAAATTCTTTTCTTCCTCATCTTCATATACTACCTCCTAATACTCACTTTTTCGAACCTTAATTATTATATAATAATCTTGTGTAACTTCTGTGTATCAAAATGCATTTTAAAACATATTTATTTCTTTCCTTAAAAAAAGATGGCTACAAAAATAACCACCTTTGTAAATCACTATCTCAAATATGCATACTTATGAATTTATTTCATTATTAAACTTCTTATCAGCTTTAGCTATTAATCTTTCAACCTTAGCATTTTCAATAAACGAAATATTAAGTTTTCTCCATTTACTTTTTGCTGATCTATATTCTAATAATTCTTCTTCACAAGAAATTGCATTATCTTCATTAATTAAATTTTCAATTTCTAATAATTTCTCATCATTATAAAGATCTTTAAAACGAATAACATCTCTTGTCATCAAATATGTTTGCCATGCATTATTAACAACTTTTACTGCTTTATTAGCACGTGTTACAATAAATAAATACTGATCACGTGATTTTTGTGTTGTATATAAATCTTTCATAATATCACTATTTAGGATATCTTTAAAAGGCATACATAAATCTTCAATATCATTTATTTTTACTGTAGCATGTGTTGGATGAGGATCAACAATTCTATGTAATAAAGCATCAGCAACATATAAGTGATGTCCATCAATTGTTAAATCTTTTAAATTCCAATCATCTTCACCTGAAAAAATACCTTTACCAATACTTAATTTTTCATTTTGTGGTATATCTTCCCATCTATTTATAAATTTTAACTTTTTATTGTAATTATAAAGCCATCGACGCACATTATTTTTACCTAATAATTTAACAATACACTTTAAAATAACCGCAGGAATATAGCGTTTATAATTACAAGAAGCTAATCTTTTCTGGCTACCTTTCCAACCTTGTTTTAAAGTTGATACAAATTTAGCTCTCCAGCGACTATCTGGCACTTTCCAAACTGTTTGGATTCTAATAAACATACCATAGTTCACATGATTTCCAATTTCTTTCACATTAATAAGAGTTGTATCATTATTACAATATCTAATTTGAAAACCTCTCGCATACGGATTATTTAAGAAATATTCAATTTCCCTATGTTTGTTTTCTGAGGTATTGACAATTTCAATTAATCTTTCAATATCACCTTGAGTCATTGCGATTGTTATATAGTCATATTCATCTGGAAATTTTCCTTCTTCTGCCACTGTATTTGCAAATGTACCCGTAAGAGTATATTTCAAATTATTCTTTCTACATATATCATCTAACTCAAAAAGTAAATCAGTGACGACTTCTTTTCTACTGTTATATCCTGTATTAATCATCATTCTTCGTATCCTCTACATCTTCATTTTCATCATCATCTTCTTGATTATCAATGACATCATAAGCATCAATTCCAAATAAATCATTGACTTCTTTCCAAACAAATCCATTTCTTGTTCTTTGAATAGCATCTATATATTTTTCTTTTGACTCATCTTTTTTGTCTAACATATAAAGCGCATAAGCTTCATATCTCATGATTTCACCATCATCCACAAATAAAGCCACTCTATCTTTAGCTTCTTTAAGAAGCTTTTCATAGTCAGCATTTGTATTTGCTTTTTGACACATTACCCATAGTTCACCACGAGCATAATCAGGAATCATGTGTGAATATTGAGTATTTTCTTGTAAAATATTTTCAACTAATTGAATATCTTTTTTATCATAAATTGCAATTGAAAGTTGTTTACAAAATTGCATAATACGATCTGCTTCTTGTAATTCATCTGTTAAAGGTTTATTTATATTTTTTCTTGCACTCATAATACTGTTCACTTTATAATAAGCACCTTGTAATACGTGATTCATGACTGCAATATAAATATATTCATCAGATACTGGAACTAAAATGTTATCAACCTTAATATCTGGATTAAATTGAACTGAATAGAAATAGCTTAAATGTTTTTGTAGTTGAGCAAAAGCTTTATTTTTTAATAACTCTCTTAAAACATTAATATCATAATCACTTTCCACAATATGTTTGGCAGCAATCTTAGCTCGCGAACAAGCAAAATTATATTTAAACTCATTTTTCTTATAGAGTGCTTTTGCACGAATTCTTTTATTCTTTTTATAATTTCTCATTAATTTTGTTTCATTCAACAAAGGCTTATACAAATCAACATATTGTTGAAATGGTGTCATTAAATCTTTATCTAAGTTATGGACTACTTTACCAGATCCCTCTGGCACATACATCCAACTATCACCATATGCAATTCGTGCAACTTCTTCTTGCTTGGCTGGAACTGGAAACATAGCATCCTCAAATTTTTCCATACGAGGTTCACCCAATAAATCAATGCCATACATTAGTGTTCTTGTTCCCCATCGCATACAATAGCAATCACTATTCTCAGTTGTAGTTGATGTAATTTTTTCTAATAATTCATTAAGGACTTTTTTCTTACCAAAAATTAAACTCTTTTTATAATATTTGTTGTATAAATCAAAATCAAACTCTGTATTCTCATGCAAGATATTTCTATTAACAACAAAATAAGGAGAAAGAAGTTCAGTATAAACTTTCACTAATTTTCTATGATTCCATTTAGCATCTTCCCCTAAAGGCATAGGATCCATAACAAAAAACTCTATTAATTGTCCACAAGCTTTCCCACACAATAATTGAGATTTCATCATGACAGTTGTTTCTTTATCAACATATCTTCCTACTGGATTACAATAAATATCATCATTTTCAACACAAACAAAAACTCTATTCTCTGGTGTTTGTGTCTCCATAACCTTCACTAATTTATTCCAGTTTTCTCTTGTGATATATAAATCTATATCATCATCCCAAGGTAAAAATCCTCCACCTCTTATAGCACCTAATGCTGTTCCACCAGCTAAATAATATGTAACATCATTTCTTTTACATATTTCATCAAGTTCAGCCAAAAGTTTATATAAATTTGCTTGCAACTGATCCACTTTTTTTCCTCCTCTTGAAGCTTAATATCTTCCTAAAATATCCTTACTTTTAAATAATTCCTCTACTTTGTAAATCCTTTAAAGCTGCAATTAAGATATCATTATCTTTACAACTTAAGGCACCAATGTGTCCAACACGCATAATTTTATCAGCAAGTTCTCCACCATTTGGACATACCCAAATACCATATTCATCTTTTAATGTCAAAAAGATTTCATATGCTGAACATGTTGTTGGATGTAAAGGTGTTACAGCATTTGACATAGATTCAGAAGTAATTTCAAAAGGTAAATCTTTAATTTTATTTCTAAAATCTTCTGCCAACTCTTTTACCCGAGCAATTTCTACATCTACTCCACCATTAGCCTCAATTTCTTTTAAACGAGCATGAATTTGACGTAATATTCCTACTGCTGGAGTGAAAGGTGTTTGTCCTCTTTCACCGTTTTTTAGTGCAGATTTTAGATTTAAATACATACATTTTGATGGATAATCTTCTAATCTATCAACAGCTTTTTTTGAAAGAACAATCACAGATACCCCTGGAGGACATGCTAATGCCTTTTGAGACCCTGTAATCATCACATCAATTTTTGATCCACTAATATCAATTTTATCTGCTAAAAATGAACTAATTGCATCTACAACTAAGAAAATGTTATTTTTTTGACAGAACTCACTGATTATATCAATATCATAATGAACACCTGTTGATGTTTCATGAATATTAACTAAAAATCCTGTAAATCCTTGATTATCATATTGAGCTAATTGTTCTGATGTCAAAGCTTGACCAACTTCTAATTTGATTTGTGTATAATTTAATTGATAAAGTTCACATAAATCTACAAATCTTTGGCCAAAACTACCACCATTAATAACAAGTATCTTATCTCTTTCATCAAAGAAATTAACAATTGAAGCTTCCATAGATGCAGTTCCAGACCCAGTCATAAAAACAACTCTTGCATCTTCTTTAGCATTTGTAAATTTTTTCATTAATGCTTCATTTTCTAACATAATTTCAGAAAACTCATTTGTTCTAAAGTATGGAACTTGCTCTGCTCCAATATTTAATACAGTTTGACTTGACTGTACAGGACCAACAGTAAAATTAATCATTGGTTCTCCTTCTCTCATTCTTCTCATCATCTTCACCTTCCATTTATTTAATTAATTTAGCCCAATCGCCAATTTTTTCAAAACCTACACCTTGATGCATTTTTGTTGCAGAAGGAATATAGTAGAAAGAAAAAACATCTTTTCCTTCATGTAATAATTCCTCACAAATTGCTGCTAATGTCTCTTTTGAGTATCCTTTTCCACGATACTTTGGAGATGTAATAACACCGCCAATAACAGCTAATTCTGGAAGCTCTGCATAAGTTCCTGCATGACAAACAATTTCATTTGTTTCTTCATCACGCAATATAAAGTTTCGACCAAAGTTTTCTTCTTTTCTTTCTTTATATTGTTGATATAAAGAATCAAAACCATATGGTTTACCAATTCCTTCATCCTCTGCTAAAATTTCAACAATTTCTTTTAATTCTTCAACACTTGCAGAATAAGCCTTAGGATTTGGTGACACTTGTAATTGTTTTAATTGTCCAACTGTTCCAAGTTCTTCTTCATATCCTGGCATATATTCTCTAACTTTATCAATTGTTTCTTTCATTCCTAATGTTACAGGAGGATTTTTACGTAAAACAAACTCAGCAATTTCCTTTGCATCAAGATTAACATCTTTGCTATAAATCTGAATTCCTTTATAGTATTCAGTAACAACAGCGATTATTTCAGATTTATCATTATATTGAATCCATGCATTAAAGTTTTCATTATCCAAACCATATTTGCATAAATCAATAAAGATATACAAACATTTTCCATAATCCTTTCCAATATAATCTAAAATCTTACTTTTCTCATTTTCTTTGCATTCAATTAACATTTTGCTCACTCTTTTCTTACACAATTTTCACTTGATTATATACCTATCATTGATATTTGTCAATTTCTCATAAAAGCATTATTTTTATAGCCAAATATCACCAATATTATACTATATTCTACTAATATTACTCAAGATATAAGCGATGATATCCTTAAAAAATAACGGCTCTAAGAAAATAAACTAGGAAGATAATCACCATTGACTTCCTAGTTTATCTATAATTGTTTAATCATCTAAACCTTTAATATTCATTTTCTCTAATAATTGAATTAAAATTTCAGATTCATCTTTAAAGAAACGTGTACTTTCAATACGATTATCACTTAACATAATCAATAATTCTTGTAACACATATCTAAACCCATTTCCATCAAAATTATAACTATATCTTTTATCAAATTTCTTAGATATTTTCTTAAACTCAAAATATCCCGTATTCCACCAATCATCTTCAACAACAATTGTTCCTTTTTCTCCAACAATAACCAATTCATTTTTCAATTCAATATTATTCGTAATTTCAATTGTTCCAATTGAATCTTGATTTTTAAATAATACATGAAGATAATGAGCATCATTTTGATAATGTGTTACATGTACACATTCAGAATCTTGACCCAATAACTTAATAATCATGACAACTCCTAATACCAAGGCTTCATAAAAAGATTTTTGTGGTTCAAAGTTTTCTAATGAAATAGCACATTTTACATTTAAAATCTTTCCTAAAGTATCACCATTAGCCATCCATAGGATTTGCATAAAAGCTCTTAAATATACAGTTACAATATTTTCCATTAAGATGACTTTATTTTTTTCAGCAATCTCAAACAACTCTTTATGTTCATCTACAGAAAGTGCAATAGGTGAAGCAGAGATGACATGTTTCCCTTTTTCAAGACTTTTCTTAATATATGAATATCGATCTTCTACATCTAAATTGATTAATACAATGTCTACACTATCTAAAAATTCATCACATTGTGTAAAATGTTTATTAATTTGATATTTTTCACAGAATTCTTCAGAAATTGATGCATCATTAGCAAAAACACTTTCAACATGCAATCCACTGACATATTTAATTTCATCAAGCAAGTCTCTATCATCAAGAGTATCAGTAATCACACCAAAATTATAAATATTACTTTTTTCTTCCCTAATTTGAGTGCTTGAAATATTTTTCGTTCGCTCTAAATAAACAACTTCACAATATTGTCTAAGATGATCAAATTTTCCTTTCCAATCTGCTCCAATAACAATAACATCAATATCATATTTAATAATATCTCTAATCTTTTGACCTAAATATTCTTCAATAATAACTTCATCAGCAAAACCAGTGTTCATAACATTTTGAATTCGCGTTGTCAAACTATCTTTAACTGATAATTTTCCTCTTTCAATATCATAACTTTCACTTGTTACACCAACAATTAAGTAATCACCATACTCTTTTGCTCTTTTTAAAATATTATAATGTCCTAAATGAAACAAATCAAATGTTCCATAAGTAATAACTTTCTTCATTTTAGTCACCTCTATTTAGCTCTGTATTGACAAACAGATATTTATTTTAACTGAGTCTTAATCATAGTTGAAGAAATATTTGGAGTTCTTGGTAAATAAACAACTTCACAATAATCTTTTAAGAAGTCAAATTTACCTTCCCAATCATCTCCCATAACGAATATATCAATGTTATGTTTCTTAACATCATCAATCTTTTGATCCCAAGAATCTTCTACAATCACTTCATCTACATATTTAATAGCTCTTACAATTTCCATTCTTTCGTAATCTGGTATAATGCATTTTTTCCCCTTTATGGCATTAAAAGCATCACTAGACACTGCTACAACCAGATAATCGCCAAGTTCCTTAGCTCTCTTTAAAATATTCAAATGTCCCACATGAAATAAATCAAATGTTCCATAGGTAATCACTTTTTTCATTGAGTTCTTCCTCTCTCATCAACCAAATATTCTATCAAAAAAACCTTTTTTCTTTACATTAGGAATAATTCTCTTGTTGAATTTTTCATCTCTTTCCTTTTTCTTAGCCTTGTTATCTAATGCATTATAGTAATCAACATACTCTGCATAATGATCGCATACTTCTTCAATATTTCCATATTCTTTTAACATGCCACCTTCAATCCACATTGCTGTATCACAAAAACCTCTAACTTGTGGTAATGAGTGAGAAATAAAAACAATTGTTTTTCCTGTTGCTTTTAACTCTTTCATCTTATTGATACATTTTTGTGCAAAACCTTTATCTCCAACTGATAAAGCTTCATCAACAATTAAAATATCTGGATCTAAGCAAAGATTTATAGAGAAACCTAATCTTGATTTCATCCCACTTGAATATTTTTTAACTGGTTGATATAAGAAATCCCCAATTTCAGCAAATTCAATAACACCTTCTGTAATTTCTTTAATTCTTTTCTTAGATAAACCTAATAATGCACCTTTTAACTCAATATTTTCTAATCCTGTTAATTGTGGATTCAACCCAGTATTAATTGCTATTAATGCTTGTTCACCATTAACAATCATTTCACCCTCATCAACTTCACTAATTCCAGCTAAAATAATTGACATTGTTGACTTCCCAGAACCATTTGTCCCTAATATACCAACAACCTCACCTTTAGGAATTTTAAAATTAATATCTTTTAAAGCATAAAATCTCTTATTAATAGCATGTTCCTTATTTTTAGACTTAAGAGAATAAATCTTAGAGACATGTCTAAATTCAATCGCATATTCTTTTTCCATTTTTCCACCTCTTAAATCAAGTCAATAAACTTATGTTTAAATTTGTACATCATGCAACTACCAAATACAAATAATATAATTGTAATGATCCAAAATGCAATCATAGAATTATGATAGAACAAAATCCCTTTATGATAAAAGAAACAATCTCTATATCCTTGAACAACATAATAAATAGGATTTGCCTTCATAATATAACCAACAACTGCAGGCATATGTTTTAATTGTTTAATATCCCATAAAATCGGTGTTAAATACAAAAGTAATCTCATACAAGCTAAAACTAATTTTCTTGTATCTCTAGCAAGCATATTTAAAACTGATGTTGTCATTGAAAGAGAAATAGCAAAAATAATCGCACAAAGCATATAATAGAATATTCCAAACCAATGAATATTTGGATAAATTCCACCAATTAAAAAGATACAAAATAAAATAACCAACAAACAAAAATGATTAAATAATTCCTTTAATACAACTGTTGCAGGTAAAATACTGACTGGAAATTTCATCTTTGTAATGACATTAACTTTAGAAAAAACAGCATTACATCCATTTGTAATACATGGAGATATGAAGAACCAAACAACCATACCACCCATCATCCAAAAGATATATGGAATTGTCACACCATAAGAAGTTACCGCTTTTCGATTGAAAACAATACCAAAAGCAAACCAATATGTGAGAACTTGAATTAAAGGATGAGCAAAGTTCCAAAACAACCCTAATTTAGAATCACGCATATCTGCTAATAATTCATATTTTGCAATAGAATAAATCCTAAACAAGTTGGTAACATTCTCATGTAATACATATTTTATACTCTTGAACATATTTATCCTCCTTAAAGATAGATGCATAACTTCTACTGTTATACACGAAAAAAGGGAAGATTGCAACTAAATTTGTCATTTTCCCTTCCCTTTCATATCTTATGCAATCTTATTTATTCATCCAAGATTCATCACTAGGATCTTTTTTCCAAGCTTTTAATTTTTCTAAATCAACTTCTTGAATGTATTTGTTTTCAACTGCAACTTCAATTAATGTTTCATAGTTTGTTAATGTAAAGAAAGTGCAATCTTTTTTAGCAAAGTTTTCAGTAGCTTTTGGTAAACCATATGTAAAGATAGCCACCATTCCAATCACTTCACATCCTGCTTCTCTTAAAGCATCTACACACTCTAAAGAAGAACCTCCTGTAGAAATTAAATCTTCTACAACAACAACTTTCATTCCTGGTTTTACTAATCCTTCAATACGATTATTACGTCCATGAGATTTTGCTCCACCACGTACATAACCCATTGGTAATTCTAAAATATCAGCAGCTAAAGCAGCATGAGCAATCCCCGCAGTTGCTGTACCCATTAAACATTCGCATTCAGGATAATGTTCTTTAATTAATGATGCCAACCCTTCTTCAACATCTTTTCTCACATGAGGATAAGATAATGTTAATCGGTTATCACAATAAATTGGTGATTTAATTCCTGAAGCCCAAGTAAAAGGTTCATTCGGTCTTAAAAAGACAGCTTGAATATCTAATAAATCTTTTGCAATTTTTCTTTCCATGTTTTTTACTCTCCTTGAAATTGTCTATATACTTCTTGATATGTTTCAACTGGATTTTCAGCTCTTGTAATTGTTCTTCCAACAACAATATAGCTTGAAGTTAATTCTCTTGCCATTGCTGGAGTTGTCACACGTTTTTGATCATTGACACTATCACTTGCAAGTCTGATACCAGGTGTTACAGTTAAAAATTCTTCACCTAATTGTTCATGAATAATTTGTGATTCAAGTGGCGAACATACAACCCCATCTAGTCCTGCTTCTTTAGCATTTTGTGCCCATTTTAAAACCACATCTGCTAATGGTTCATGAATTAATAACTCATTATCTAAAACTTCTTGATCTAAAGATGTTAAACAAGTTACCGCAATACATAGTGGACGTTTTCCATTGATTGCCCCTTCTTCTAATCCCTGAATTGCTGCCTTCATCATAGCAACACTTCCAGAAGCATGAACATTAACCATATCTACATCTAACTTTGCTAATTGTTTCATGGCACTTTTTACTGTGTTAGGAATATCATGTAATTTTAAATCCAAGAAAATCTTATGTCCTCTTTCTTTGATTAACTTAATCATTTCAATTCCTTCACCATAGAAAAGCTCCATTCCAACTTTTACATAAAGTTTTTCATTTCCAAACTGATCTAAAAATTCTTTAACTTCTTCCTTTGTTTGAAAATCTAAAGCAATACAAATTCGACTTTCGTTCATATTTCTCCTCCAAGATATATTTTTAAATATTATAACACATATTTATCGTAAGAGTATACCAAAATTACATATTCATCTTATTTTTGACTTTTTCAAAAAAACCGTCTTACATTCCTATAATATTTTTAGAAAATCTTCATATTCCTTATCCCATTTCTGATTATCTTTTTCATTTTGATGTTCTAAAAATTGATAATGCTCTTTTAAATATTCACCTAAATATTTTGTCATTTTCTTTGCACCAGAATAATTCAAATGATTCCCTCCATCACGACTATCCGTTAACCAATTAAAATCAGTTAATTGTGTATCTGTATTAAAATCAATAAAAGGGATTCCATATTGCTGAGCATATTCCTGAACAGCATTATGTTTACGATAACTCCAAGAAGATGCTGAAGGAAAAGATACAAAAAGAATTTGACATTGATTTTCTTTAGCCAGATCAACAAATTGTGGCAAATATGTTTTGACATGTTTGTTGACTTGTGCTTTGTACTTTGTTTGTTGCATATATGAAAATTGTTTTTTATATTGAACAACATGATCCTTATAATAATAACCATGTAATTTTAAATATTTATTTTTAACTTTTACTGCCTTATTATGAATTAATACCTCATCAATATATTGATGAGCAATTTTGAAATCACGTTGTTCATTGTTTAATTCTTTTTCTTCGAAAAACTGATCAACTTCTAAAATAATTAATTCTGGTTTTTGATATTTCAAACTTTCTTTTAATATGTAATAAGCTGTACGCATATTTGTATTGGCTTCGGCCAAAATAGCTGATGTTAATTTTTGTTCATGCCATAATTGAAGGGGTTGAAAAGCACTATATAAATCACTATTTCCAATAGCAATGATATTCATGTGCTGATCTTCTTGCGTTTTTAATGATTTTTGCGTTGTACTATGATAAGTTGGGATATAACATGTTCCAATAGAAACTCCATAATCAATGACATCATTATCAAAAAAATAATGATAACCAAAATAAATTCCACTTATAAAAATAATTAAGCTTAAAACAACACAAACTATACGAAAAGATTTATGTTTCACATTTATCCCTCCTTATTTATCGTATGTATTGTAACAAAGTCGTGTGGAAAAGATATGAAAAATAGCGAAAATGATATAATATGAAATGATTTTTGATTTTATAGAAATTAATGTTATAATAGACACTGTAGAAAGCGAGGTCCAGTATGAATCGAACACGTTCCGTAGTTAAACAAGCATCTATTTTAGCTGTTGCTGGTATACTTGTACGTATTATAGGTGTTTTATACAGAAGCCCATTGACATCTTTAATTTCAACTGAAGGAATTGGGTATTATTCTACAGCATATAATATTTATGCTTTGATTTTATTAATCTCATCCTATAGTATACCAACTGCTATTTCCAAGCTTATTTCTGAAAAATTAGTTTTAAATCAATATAATAATGTTCAAAAGATCTTAAGATGTTCTTTTATTTATATTTGTGCCATTGGTGGGGGAGCCGCTATTGTTGCATTTTTTATTGCGCCTTTTATCGTTCCTAAAAATGCTGTTATGGCTTTAAGGGTTCTATGTCCTACAATTTTCTTATCAGGATTACTAGGGGTCTTTAGAGGTTATTTCCAAGCTCATCAAACGACGGTCTATACTTCTATTTCACAAATTATTGAACAAGTCTTTAATGCAATTGTTTCTGTTGGTGCAGCTTATTTATTCATTCAACCTTATTTAAGTGTTGGAGGGAGCCAATTAGCTTCAATAGGAGCAGCTGGAAGTGCCCTAGGAACTGGGGTTGGTGTTTTAATTGGTCTAATTTATATGACTCTTATGTATTTAAAACGTAAGAATAATTTAATTGTTAAAAATGATCCTGATGATTATGAAGATTCCTATAAAAGTATCTTTAGAATGATTTTAAATATTGTTACTCCAATTATCTTTGCAACATGTATCTATAATCTTGTTACAACAATTGATATGTACATTTACTATTATGCTATGGGTACAGGGGTTGAAGCTGTAACTATGTTTGGCGTTTATTCTGGCGAATATATTGTTTTACAAAATGTTCCGGTTGCATTAGCTTCAGCTATGTCAACAGCTGCAATACCAGCTATTTCATCTTCATGGGCTATTAAAAATTATAAAGAAACTAAAGAACACATTCGTTCAGGCATTCGAGTAACAATGATGGTCTTAATTCCTTCAGCTGTTGGAATGAGTGTTCTTGCATTTCCAATCATGGGTATCCTCTTTCCACAAAAAGACACCTTACAACTGGCAACGATTTTATTAGCAGTTGGTAGTCCTGGAGTTGTTTTCTTTGGCTTATCGACACTTACCAATGGAATCTTACAGGCAATTGGTGAAGTAAATATTCCACTAAAAAATGCTGCTATAGCTTTAATATGGCATTGCATTATTACATTTGTTTTATTAATTTTTACACCTTTAGGTTTATATTCTTTAGTTATTGGTAATTGTTTCTATGGTTTACAAGTTTGTTATTTAAATCAAAAAGCCTTGCGTCATAAAGTTCATTATAAACAAGAAATAAGACGTACATATTTACTACCTTTATTAGCCTCCTTAGCAATGGGAGTCATTGTTGGTCTTATTTACTATGGACTCTTTACGCTAACAAAGAAAGTCTTTATTCCACTAATCTTATCAGTTGTCATTGGCATCATTGTTTATTTTGTAATTATCTTTTACTTATATGCTGATCACCCTGAAGAACTCGCAGCTATTCCATATGCCAATAGAATCATTTATAAAATAAAGAAGCGTTCATAACACGCTTCTTTTTCTATAGAAATTTTTTCTTTTTAAACCACAGCATCAATAAAACAACAACACTCACACTCACTAAAATAACACTCAAATATCCATATGGACTTGATAACTCAGGCATATTCTTAAAATTCATTCCATACCAGCCAGCAATTAATGTTAATGGCATAAAAACAGTTGTTACTACAGTAAAAAACTGCATTGTCTTATTTAATTTATAATCCAATTTAGACTGATGAGCTTCATAAGCTTGACTCAATAATTCTCTAAGCATTTGAACATTATTAGAAAGACGCTCAATTCTTCGGGTAAAGATTTCAAAATATCGCATATCATCATCTTCGAAAATATGATGATGATTCATTTGTAAATCTTCCCCAATAATAACAAGATTATCATAATAATTCCTTAACAATAATAATTCTTTACTTAATTGTCTTAATTGATTCGTAAAATGAATAGATTCTTCTTCACTATCATGACTCTCTAAATCCTCAATTTCTTCTTGAAGATCCTCAATATATTGATAATCTCTTGAAATCAATTCACTTAAAAAATAATAAACCAAGCGCGTAATGGAAACACCTTTTTCTAATACATAGTCACTTGATGATTGAAAGACTTCACTAATATGATGATCTTCATCATCAATCACAACGACTAAAAATAAATTCTTAAAAATGAAAAAGGCTAATGAATCTTTTTTTACAAAAACATCTCTCGCATTAATCAAATTAATAAGACCATAGTAATATTGTCGATGAGGAATAATAATATTTTGATTCAACATTGAGGTCTCCTCACAACGCAATAACGATCTTTCAGTAATATGATACTCTCTATAACATGTCTTTAATTCATCTAACGACATCATCGCTATATACATATGATCATCTTGAATATCTTGAATCTTAACTTTTAATTTCTGATTATCAACTTGATATATCATTTTTTTCGCCTCCTAAACAAAAATAGAGGATACTATCCCCTATTTTTTAGAATCAATTAAATCTAATAAATTTTGAACGGTTTTAATTTGCATCAATTCATTATCTTCAAATTCAACACCAATTTCTTCTTCTAATTCAAAAACTAAATCTACTAAATCTAAAGAATCAATCCCTAAATCTTTAAATGAGGAATCCTTAGTTAATTCTTTTCCTTTTAATTTAGATGCTAATCTCTCTTTAATCTTGTCAAAATAATCCATTTTTATTCACCTCATTTTCATTATATAGACATTTTTATAAAAAAACAATCATTACCATTACATAAAAGCTTCTTTATTAGCCAAAACATATCGTAAGTTTAATTCATTGAGATTATCTTGATGCAACGAAAATTCTCTGTCTAATTCATCAAATAACCATGAAATATCATTAATATCAAGACTATCCAATTCCTCAATGCGTGCCAGTTTATCCTCAGGAACAACACCTTCTTTAAAAACACCATTTCCCTTATCTAAAATCAAGGCAGAATTTTTAGCCCCTATTTCTAATAATGCTTCAACTGTCTCATTCGCAAAATTTCCAGAATCCTGACGATAAAATTCACCAATTCCACCATTTTTCATTGCTTCATCAAAATTACAGCACAAATAAAAAATTCTTTCAATCCCATTAAGATTATTCAATAATGAGCCACTTTCACACTTTTCACTCATAACAATATATAAATCAGATACAATCTGATCCGTATCAGAACGTGCTATTATTTCACTTGCATGCAAAGTCACAATATCCAAAGCATCTTCATATGTAGCCATTGTTCATTCCCCCTTACACATTCTATTTTACTCTTATTTAGTCAAAATGTATAGTTTATCCAAAATAAAAGTACCCATTTTCAAAATGAGTACTCCATAACTAAAAGGCAATTTCTTTTGTTTTTGATAATTTCATAAATATCAGTAATGAAAGAATAGTAATTAAATTCAATACTGTTGCATAAGCTGCAGCTGTTCCATATGAACCACGAGAGACTTGAACATAGATTGATAATGTTAAAGTAATGGTACTACGATTATAAAGAATAATTGCTGTTGATAATTCAGTAATAATCGTAACCCAACTCAAAATAGCTCCTGAAAGAATTCCATTTGCCATCATTGGAACAGTTACTTTAAAAAAGGCTTGTAATTTTGAGCATCCTAATGATATAGCAGCTTCTTCAACCGTCATTGGGATTTGTTGTAATATGGCTACTGATGAACGAATTGTATAAGGAAGTCGTCTAATAATTAAGGCTATGATCATAATAATTGCTGAACCTGTTAAAACCAGAGGTGGACGGTTAAAAGCAATGACCAAGGCAATCCCAACAACCGAACCAGGAATAATATAAGGAACCATTGATAAAGTATCAATAATATTATTCATTAAATTTCTCCTACGCACTACAAGATATGCAATCAATATCGCAACAACAATAATAAATATTAACGCAATCCCACCAATCAGGAATGTATTTCCAATTGCATTCCATAAATCACCAGCAATCCGCTTATAACTATCTAATGAATATCCACCAACAAAAATATATCCTCTTGTCTTTAAAAACGATGTATACATAACATAAATTTGTGGTAAAAAAGCAATCCCAACAATAAAATAAACATAAATATGCATTAAAATATTAGAAATACCATGAGCTTTTTTACGTTCTACAGAATGTAAAGAATTCATTTTAAATGAATAATGATTACTTGCCCATTTTTGAGCCAAGAAGATAATCGCTGTAATAATAATTGCAATAACTGAAATTGCTGCCGCAAAATTATGATTTGTTCCGACTTCACCAAAATACTGATTATAAATTTCAACGGGGAAAGTCTTATACCCTTCACCAATCAATAATGGTGTCCCAAAGTCAGCAAAAGCACGCATAAATACCAAAAGCGTAGAAGCTAATATTGTAGGCATACATAAAGGCACAATAATCTTAAAAAAGCGACGAACCCCTGAACATCCCATATTTTCTGATGCTTCCAACAAAGAATTATCAATATTCTTTAAGGCTCCTGAAACATATAAGAAAACTAATGGATAGAGTTGTAAAGATAAAACAAGTAAAATACCTTTAAATCCATAAATACTAGGCATTGTAAAACCAGTAAGAGATTTTATTAAATTTGTCAGCAAGCCAGAACGTCCTAATAAAAGTATCCAAGAATATGCCCCAATAAACGGTGCTGACATACAACATAAAATAATAATAATTTGAATAATTGATTTTCCTTTAATTTCATACATATTATAAAAATATGCAAGGGGAACACCAATAATTAAAGTGACAACAGTGGCACATACTGATACAACAAAAGAATTGATAAGAGTTTCAAAATAATATGATTTACTGAAAAATTCAATAAAATATTCAACAGTGAACTTTCCATTTGCAATAATAGATTCTTTAAGTATGCAAAATAATGGATAGAGCAAAAATAAAGCATATAAAGCAATAAGTGAAATTGTAATAACATGCCAGACATCAAATTTCTTTTTATTTTTATCCATATTTATCACCTATTCCTTTTTCTTAAAATACTGTTCACCATCATTTTGAACTCCATTTAATATATTACGACTACCATCCTCATTAAAAATATTAATTTTTTCAGATTTAACTGTTAAATAAATTTCAGTTCCTTTTTCAATAATACTATCAATCTTCGATTCTTGAATAATTTCATATTCCTCACCATCTTCACTACGTACAAGATAATGAGTATTTAACCCCAAGAAAATACTCTCATCGACAATCGCCTTTAATCCTTCATGATGATTGGTATGAATAACAAATTCTTCTGGTCTAATTGATGCTACAACATTCATGTCTTTTTGTTCTTCGGTTTTAATATTATCCATTAAAACCATATAATCATCAGTTAATTTTAAATAACATTTTTCATCTTTTATAACCAATTGACCCTTTAAAACATTTGTTCTACCAATAAATGTAGAAACAAATAAATTAGCTGGTCTTTGATAAATATTTTTAGGTGTTCCAATATGTTGAATATCTCCATCTTTCATAACAGCAATACGATCACTAACAGCCATTGCTTCTTCTTGATCATGAGTCACATAAACAGTTGTAATTCCAACATTATTTTGAATCTGTTTAATGACTGTACGCATTTCAACACGTAGCTTTGCATCTAGGTTACTTAATGGTTCATCCATCAACAAAACATCAGGTTGAATGACAAGTGCTCTTGCTAAAGCAACACGTTGTTGTTGACCACCTGACAATCTTTCTGGTAAACGATCAGCATATTGATCAATATGCATTAACTTCATAAACTTAGTTGTTTCAACTTCAATTTGTTCTTTAGGAACTTTTTTATTTTTCAAACCAAAAGCGACATTATCTTTGACTGTTAAATGAGGAAAAATCGCATAGTTTTGAAAAACCATTCCAATATTTCTTTTAGCTGGATCAATATCATTGATTCTCTTATCATTAAAATAAAAATCTCCACCTTCAATAGAATTAAAGCCAGCAATCATACGTAATAATGTTGTTTTCCCACATCCAGATGGTCCAAGGAGAGTGAAAAATTCACCCTCCCTGACATCTAGAGAAAGATCGCCAATAATTGTATTATCACCATATCTTTTAATGGCATTATTAATTTTAATTTCGACGCTCATATATTTTCTCCAATCTTCATTTTTATTTGACTGATCGTTTTATTTCTGCATATTTAGCTTGCCATTCAGTTTTGTGATCAGCACAATATTTAATATCTTCATAAGCTACGTTAATTTCAGACATTGGTTTCATATATTTATTAGTAGATTTCATCTTTGTATTTGTTCCACGTACTGTTAATCCACTAATAATTTTTTGACATTCATCAGAGATAAGGAAGTCAATAAATTTTTTAGCTTGTTCCATATTTGGTGCCCCTTTAATCACAGCAGCGGCAGCTGGTAACCAAACCGCACCTTCTTCTGGATAAACAACTGTGACATCAGCACCATCTTGAAGTAATGAAACGCAAGGATCTTCATAAGAAACACCGACTGCATATTCACCTTCAGCAACACCTTTATAAACAGCTGAAGAACTTGATAATTCAACACCATCTAATTGTTTAACAAAATCTTTTACATAATCCCAAGCTTTATCATCATACTTCTTTTCACCCATAACAAGTAACATATTTGTTAATTCAGCCCAAGCACTTGATGATGAAGTTGGATCACCTGAAGCAATTTTTCCTTTTAATTTTGGATTTAATAAATCTTTGTAACCTTTTACTTCTACACCTAATTCTTTTATTAACTTATTATTTAAGATAAAACATCCTGAACCAGATAATAAATAATTAGTAAAATATCCAGTTGTATTACGATAATTTTCATCAATCAAATTTTCATTAGGTGAAACATATTTTTCCCATAGATCAGGATTTGTTGTATAAACCCCTAAATTCATTCCACCCCAAAGAATATCTGCTTGAGGATTTCCCTTTTCTGAATCAATACGAGTTACCATTTCTCCAGTTTTTCCTTGTACCAATTCTACCTTAATACCTGTTGATTCTTCAAATGCTGGAATAATACTATTCACTTCATTTTCAGTATTTGGTGAATAAATAACAACCTTCCCTGCATCTTTAGAATCTGATTGTGAGCATCCAACGAGTGCTCCTGACACTAAAACACCTGCTAACAAGACCTTTAAAAATTTTTTCATGATATACTTCCTCCTCTTTTTAAATAATATTATTCAATTTTGTCTTGCCGTCTTTCTTTGTTTATCACCTCTATTTCTTTATGTAATAGGCATATCGTTTAAAACAATTGTCTTTACAAACTAACTAACCTCAAAATTAGGGAGTGAGTTTAATGAAAAGATAATGAATGTTGAATAAGATATCATTTTAGAAGATATATTTTTTCATTAAACTCAACTCTTAAAACCCTACATCTATAATTTATGATAAATAAAAATGTGTATGCATTGTCTATCAAAATATGATGATACAAAAATTTATATTATTCATTGAAATTTTCTTTTATTTTATATTTTCAAGATTTGTTATAGCAATAAATTATATATTTATATAGTCATAACATTACAATATTATTATAGTACTTATCTTGCTGATTTGCAATAATAACATCACAATGTCATAACATTTTATTGAAAAGAAAATAAAGTCTATCAACACATCATCATATGTTGATAAACTTTATTATTTTAAATCTATTATTAATTCATATCCTCTAGCAAGATAAGTCGCATATGTATATTCAATTGCCAAATCATGAGAATACCCCATTCGTATACGATGCATCACTGCTTCATCTTGCTCAATTGAAAATATCTTTTTTTCTTGTGTACTTATTAGTGCGGCTGATATTTTTTCCATAACATTTGTTATAGGATAGGATGCTATTTCTAATTTTGTATACAAAGAACCTTTAAAATCATCCTGAACTGTCAATGGAACAAGTGGATGCAGATAGGTTTCATAACAAGCAACAACTTCTTCATTAATAAAAGTTTGTCGGGTTAGTTTTATAACTGAATCAGATGTAGGAATATCAAAAAAATATGCAACTTCACTAGGAGCTTTTACAGATTCAACTGCTATAACTTGTCGATCTTTTAATTGATTCTTTTCTTTTACTTCTTGAAAAGAAGATTGAAAAGCTGTTGTCACTTTATTTTTATACTTTAAAACAACAGTCCCCTTGCCTCTTTGACGAGAAATCAATTGAGCTTGAATTAATTTATCCATAGCTTGTCTCACTGTTATTCTTGAAACATCAAATTCTTGCATAATAGCAACTTCGCTAGGTAAAGTATCCCCTTCTTTATATTCACCACTTAATATACGCATTTCTAATATATCGTAGAGTTGACTCCATAATGGTTTTTGTCCAACTTGATAGCTTAATTTCATATTTTTCCCTCACTTATACTTAAGCTATTATACAATATTATCTTTATTGTTAAAATTTACCTAATAAGGACAATATCACATTACAATCATATAATCATTTCTACGATGTCATACTTATTTTAAGCATCACAAGACGGATATAAATGATTTTATAAATATTCTAAAATCAATGGAACACTACATATAGTTGCTAAAGCAAGATGATGATAATAAATATCAGAATACTCACCAGAAACAATTTGATGCTCCTTGACAACTCCAAATCTTAACCCATGACTTTGATATTCTTGATAATTTTGAAACTGTGCAGTATAATGTGCTCATGGAAAAGAAATTACTCGAAATATTACAAAAACATCAAGGTCATTTTATTTCTGGCCAACAAATCAGTGAAGAATTACATGTCTCAAGAATGACAATATCTACACAAATCAAAAAATTAAAAGAGAAAGGCTATCATATTCAAACATCTACAAAGAAAGGATATTGTTTAACACTTGAGAATGATGTGATTTTTATTGAGCAAATCAAGGAGAAAATACCAAGTTTTTATCAAGATATTCATTATTTTGATGAGATTGACTCAACCAATCAATATATGAAAACACATGATTTTAAGCAAGGAGATATCATTATTGCTAATCAACAAACAAGTGGTAAAGGTCGTAATGGCAGAAGTTTTCATTCGCCTTGTCAAAAGGGTATTTATTTGTCATTGATGTTAAAACCTAATTTAACGATTTATGATTCGTTAAAGATTACAGCTTGTTGTGGAGTAGCAGTTGTCAAGGCTATTCAAAAGAATTATCCTTTATTTCCCCAAATCAAATGGGTGAATGATATTATTTTAAATGATTTAAAAGTCTGTGGTATTTTATGTGAAGCAAGTTTAGAAATGAATACGGCTCGTCTTGAGAGTATGATTGTAGGGGTTGGAATCAATGTCCATCACTATGATATGCCAGAGGATTTACAAGGGATTGCGGGTTGTCTTGAAGATCAATGCGATTTGTTTGTTCCAAGACAAAAAATCATCATAGATTTTTTAAATTTCTTCTATGATGATTATTCAAAATTATCAAGTCTATCTTTTCTTAAAACCTATCGACAACATTCCTATGTTTTACACCAAGACATCATGGTTTATGAAAACAATCAGCAATATCCTGCTTATGTGTCTGCAATTAACGATGATGCAAGTTTAACATTAATCGTTGATGGTCAAGAGAAAATCTTACAATCTGGTGAAGTGTCTATTCGTAAGGTTATTCCCCCACAGCACACATAATTTCCCCAGTTACTGCAATTTCATCTTCAACTTTCGCTTGGATGGTGGCAAAATAAATGCCACCTTTTTCTTTTGTCAAAGTGACAGTCATAGTTAAAACATCTCCAGGAATGACTTGTCTTTTAAATCTAGCTTTATTAATACCGGCAAAGAAAGCAATTTTTCCTTTGTTTTCTTCTTTTGACAATAACAAAACACAACCTGTTTGAGCAAGGGCTTCAATAATTAAAACACCTGGCATCACATGTTTATCAGGAAAGTGTCCTAAAAACTGCATTTCATTAGCAGTCACACATTTTCTCCCAACAATTGTTTTTCCATCTTCACTAATACTTTCAATACAATCTACCAACAAAAAAGGATAGCGGTGAGGAATAATTTTTTGAATTTCATTAGAATTATATAACATTATTCTTCCTCCCATTTTTTAAATATTAATGAAGCATTATGCCCACCAAAACCTAATGAATTGTTCATGGCATA
Source organism: Longibaculum muris (assembly GCF_004343035.1). Lineage (GTDB taxonomy): Bacteria > Bacillota_I > Bacilli_A > Erysipelotrichales > Coprobacillaceae > Longibaculum > Longibaculum muris. The sequence continues at coordinate 20,059 of NZ_SMCQ01000001.1, read as the reverse complement.
ATGAATGTCTTGATTTCTTCCAACATTAGCAACAATATCTAAATCACATTCTTCATCTTTATTTTGATAATGAATAGTCGCTGGAATATAACCATCTTCTAAAGCTTTTAAACAAATAACAGATTCTAAAGCACCACTGGCACCTAAAAGATGTCCTGTATATGATTTTGTTGATGACATGGCTAAAGCATAGGCATGATCACCAAAAGCATATTTAACTGCAGCAGTTTCTGTTTTATCGTTTAAAGGTGTACTTGTTCCATGCGCATTGATATAATCAATTTCACTTGGTTTTAATGAAGCATCAGCTAAAGCATTCTTCATTGCTTTTCCACCACCACTTCCATCAGATAATGGGGCAGTCATATGATAAGCATCACAAGTCGCTCCATAGCCAACAATTTCACCATAGATTTTTGCACCACGATTCAAAGCATGTTGTAAATCTTCTAATACAAGAACTGCTGCTCCTTCACCCATGACAAAGCCACTACGTTCTTGGTCAAAAGGAATCGAAGCACGATTCTTATCTACACCAGTATGCAAAGCTTTCATTGACGCAAATCCCGCAACTGCTAATGGTGTAATAGAAGCTTCACTTCCTCCAGCAATCATTACATCTTCATAACCATCTCTAATTTTATGAAATGCTTCACCAATTGCATTTGTCCCAGCCGCACATGCTGTAACCACAGATGAAACATGCCCTTTGGCTCCTAAATCAATAGCTACACTTCCAGCTGCTAAATTGATTAAAGTCATTGGTATAAAATAAGGAGAAACTTTTGATGGACCACGATTGAATAAAGTTTGTTCTGCTTTTTCAATGGATTCTACACCACCAATTCCAGAACCAATAATCACTCCAAAACGATCTTTATTGATTGTTTCTAAATCAAGATTTGCATTTTCAATTGCTTGTTTAGATACAATCCTTGCAAATTGTGTAAAACGATCATTAAACTTTAATTCACGTTTACTAAAATAGTATTCACTATCAAGATTTTTAACTTCACCTGCTAATTTGACTTTATAATCAGTTGTATCAAAATGCGTAATTTCATCAATTCCACAGATTTGATGAGTAATACTATTCCACATTTCATCAACTGTATTTCCAATGGGTGAAACAACTCCCATTCCTGTAATTACTACTCTTTTTTTCATTCTTGTTTCCTCCTTACATCACCATGCCACCATCTACATTAATGACTTGGCCTGTTATATATTTCGCATCATCACTTGCTAAAAAATAAGCAACGTTAGCGACATCTTCAGCCTCACCTAATGATTTTAAAGGAATGGCTTGTAAGATATTTTCTTTTGTTTGTTCATTTAAAACATCTGTCATATCAGTTGCAATAAATCCTGGAGCAATCGCATTGACACGAATATGACGTGGGGCAAATTCCTTGGCAATTGATTTTGTTAAGCCTAAAACACCAGCTTTACTCGCTGCATAATTGGCTTGACCAGCATTACCAATTTCACCAATCACACTAGACATATTGATAATCACTCCTGATTTTTGTTTCATCATAATTCGACTGACAGCTTTGATTGTATTGAAAGTGCCTTTTAAATTCACATCAATTACATCCATAAATGATTCACTATCCATTTTTAATAATAACTGATCCTTGGTAATCCCTGAATTATTGACTAACACATCAATACGTCCAAATTTTTCCATGACAGCTTTCATCATATCTTCCATCTCTTGATAATGACTGACATCACCTTGATAAGTCAATGCCTCTACACCTAATGCTATGCACTGTTCTTTAACAGCATTGGCTTTTTCTTCACTTCCACGATAATTGATCACAACATGATATCCTTGACTTGCAAACTTAAGCGCAATCGCTTTTCCAATACCACGCGCTGCTCCGGTAATCACTGCAACTTTATTCATCTTTCAACGCTCCTAACAATTGATTTAAACTTTCTATACTATCAACACTATAAACAGGAATTGATTTATCTGTTTTTTTCACAAATGCACTTAAGGCTTTGCCTGGCCCTATTTCCACAAAGGCTTCAACCCCATGCGCAATCATGTATTGAAGTGATTGATAAAAGTAGACACTTGATTTGATTTGTTTGGTTAAAATATCAATAAGATTTCCATCTTCTTCTTTTCCAGAAATATTATAAACAACTGGAATTTGTGGTTGATGAATATCATATTTTTCTAATTCTGCTTTTAATTTCATTGAAGCATCTTCAAGTAATGGTGAATGGAAAGCTCCTGAAACCTTTAAAGGAATTACACGCTTCGCTCCAGCTTCTTTTAATTTTTCTGATGCTTTTTCAACGGCTTCTTTTTTCCCAGTAATAACAATTTGTCCAGGACAGTTATAATTTGCAATTGTTACATCATCTATATCTTTAATGACATCTTCAATGCGACTGGCATCCATTGCTAAAACAGCTGCCATTGAAGTCGTTCCTGCTGGTAAAGCTTCACTCATCAATTGACCTCTACGTCTTACAATCGCAATGGCATCTTGAAGATCAAATGCTCCAGCATATGTTAAAGCCGAATATTCCCCTAAAGAAAGTCCAGCCACATAATCAGGATAAATACCATAGGATTCAATAACACGTGCAATTGCTAGTGAAGTTGTTAATAAACAAGGTTGCGCATAAGATGTTTCATTTAAAATATCTTCTGGTCCTTCAAAACAAACTTTTTTGACATCAATATCAATATGTGCTTGATTGAAAACGTCTCTAGCCACTTCATATTGTTCATAAAGTTCTTTTCCCATTCCCACATATTGAGCACCTTGCCCAGCAAAGATAAATCCTAATTTCATAGATATTCCTCCATTTCATTCATATACTCTTGAATCAATTCATTGACATGTTTCATTTTTGTGATTTTAGCTGCTTGTGTTCCAACAAAAACCAATCCATTTTCAACATTGCCTTTAACACTTTGAATTAAGGCTTCACTTATACAATAAGGTGTATCTTCTGGTGTACATGGAATCATACAGTGAAGACAATTTTTCATTGTGATATTGCCTGTCATTCGGGTCTTTTTCACAAACTCATTCACAATGGCACGACCTGGAAAACCTGTTGGACTTTTCACTATTTCAATATCTTCATCACATGCTTGAATGACAGCATCTTTAAAAGCTTGAGAGGCATCACATTCATAAGTTGCGATAAAAGGTGTTGCGATTTGGACACCAGTTGCTCCTAAATGAATAAACTGAGCAATTTTCTTTCCTGAATCAATACCTCCTGCGACAAAAATAGGAATCATCTTTTTAAATTTTTCCTCAAAAGGTTTTAATTCTTTTTTCACATCAGCTAAGATTTCACTCAATGTCTGACAAGTTCCATTTAACAGATCTTCTTTTTTAAAACCTAAATGTCCACCCGCTTCACTACCTTCAATAACCACAAAATCAGGTGTATATTGATAACGTTTTTCCCAGACTCTCGCAATTAATCTTGCCGCTTTTCCACTTGAGACAATTGGTGCTAACAAGGTTTTTCCTTTGGCATATTTCGGTAAATCTAACGGAAGTCCAGCCCCCGAAATAATCGCATCACATCCTCCATCAACAGAAGCTTTAACAAGATCTTCATAACCCTGTCCTGCGACCATAATATTCACACCAATCAACCCATGACCTTGAGCAATCTCTTTAGCACGTTTGATATGATCTTTAATTGCTTGGCAATTTGTTGCGATAGGATTTTGGCGAAAACCTTCATAAAGATAGCCTGGATGAGCAGCACTAATGACACCCATTCCACCACACATTGCGACATGTCCTGCCAGTGATGATAAAGAAACACCAACTCCCATTCCACCTTGAATAAGAGGAATGTCTAAGTATTTATCTTGAATTTGAATCATTTAGATTTCCTCCATAACATCACTTAACTTTTGATAGGCAACTTGTGCTGATGACATCATGTCATCTAAGATTTGTTGCATTGGCTTTTTTTCTTTAATCATTCCTGCAATTTGACCCATCATCACTGAACCTGTTTTCATATCACCATCTTGAACAGCTTTACGTAAACCACCTAATGTCAATTTTTCTAATTCTTCACAACTTTCAAAATGACCTTCTAATTTTAAATATTGTCTTGCCATCTGATTCTTTAAAATACGAACAGGTGTATTAACACTTTTCCCTGTCACTACAGTATCTGTATCTTTTGCCTTGATAACTGCTTCTTTATAATTGTCATGAATTGGACATTCATCAGCTACCAATAAACATGTTCCAACTTGAACCCCACAGGCACCTAATGCTAGTGCGGCCACCATTCCTCGACCATCACCAATTCCTCCAGCTGCAATTACTGGAATATTAACAGCATCTACAACTTGTGGTAATAATGCCATGGTTGTCATTTCACCAACATGTCCACCAGATTCGCCACCTTCTACAATCAATGCATCAGCCCCAGCACGTTCCATTCTTTTAGCTAAACCAACACTTGGAACAACTGGAAAAACTTTAATTCCAGCACTTTTTAACTTTTCCATATAAGGTCCAGGATTACCTGCTCCCGTTGTCACCACTGCAACACCTTCTTCAACAATGACATCAACGATTTCTGACGCATAAGGATTCATCAACATAATATTGACACCAAATGGCTTGTCTGTAAGTTGTTTACATTCTTGAATCTGTGCACGTGTTTGTTCTCCATTTAATGAACCTGTTGCAATAATCCCAAGTCCTCCACAGTTAGACACACAAGATGCAAACTGAGCAGTTGCAATATTGGCCATGGCCCCTTGAATAATGGGATATTTTATATTTAATAATTTATTTAACATCATTTTCTCCTCCTGCTTTATCAATCAATGTTGCTCCATATGTCAATCCTGAGCCAAATCCTACAAGAATAATACGCTTATGCTCATCAATCAGTCCTTCTTGTCTTGCCAAAGCATAGGCAATAGGAATACTCGCTGCTGATGTATTTCCATAGTCTTGTAAATTGACATAGAACTTTGAAATATCCACTTTCATTTTTTTAGCAACATGATTAATAATACGTAAATTGGCTTGATGAGGAATAATCAAGTCGATATCATCTATTGATAATTGAGCAAGTTCTAAGACTTGTTCAATTGATTCTTTTAAAACCCTCACTGCAAATCTAAACACATCATTTCCCTGCATTGTTAAAAAACTTTGAATTGGCTGATGATTTTCTAAATGTTCAATAAGTGGTAATCCTTCAGCCTTTAAAACACCATTTAAATCTCCTTCACTATTGGCATAGTGATACAATTTTGATTGTCCTCGACTCATAATCACAGCACCTGCCCCATCCCCAAATAAGACACATGTACTGCGATCATTCCAATCAATCATTTTACTTAATGTTTCACTACCAATCACCAAAATATTTTGATAACGATTTAACAAATCACTTGCAACTTGAAAAGCATATAAGAAACCACTACATGCAGCATTTAAATCAAATGCCAAAATGGGATAATCATTTAATCCTAATTTTGCTTGCACCAAACAAGCAGTAGATGGAGTCATACAATCAGGTGTCATTGTCGCAACAATAATCACATCAATATCCTCTTTTTGAATTTGCGCATTATCAATTGCCTGTAATGCAGCACGAACTGCCAAATCACTCGTATTTTCACCAACACTTACATAGCGTGATGATATTCCTGTTCTTTGAACAATCCATTCATCACTTGTATCAACTCTTTTTTCTAAATCAAAGTTTGTAATTTTTTGATTGGCTTTGGCTATACCACTACCTAATATTTTTATTTGATTCATGACATTCTTCCCATTTCACGAAATTTTTGATAACGTTTTTCTAACATATCTTTTTCTTTCATATTTTCAAGCTTTTCAAGTTCCTGTGTCAAATAACGATCTAAATCATGTAAAACAAGTTTTAAATCATTTTGCATACCACCTGTTGGTTCTTTCACTAAATAATCAATAATTCCTTTTTGATACAAATCATATGATGTTAATTTCATCACTTCAGCAGCTTCTTGAGCTCTTGTTTCATCTTTCCATAAAATACTAGCAAATCCTTCTGGTGATAACACAGAATAAATTGCATTTTCCATCATACAAATACGATCAGCAACACTTAATGCTAAGGCTCCCCCACTTCCACCTTCTGAAAGTACAACACAAATCACTGGTGTTTTTAAATCAGAAAATGTATATAAACATTCAGCAATGGCTTGTGCTTGACCTCTTTCCTCTGCTTCAATTCCTGGATATGCCCCAGCCGTATCAACAAAAGTAATAATTGGACGATGAAATTTTTCAGCTTGTTTTGCAAGACGAAGGGCTTTACGATAACCTTCAGGATTACACATTCCAAAATTTCTCTCTAAATTTTCTTGCAAAGATTTTCCTTTAGCTTGAGCAATCACTGTCACTGGTTTGTCATGAAAATATGCAATTCCCCCAATCATCGCATGATCATCTCCAAAACAACGATCCCCATGGAATTCATAAAAATCATGAAACAATCCTTCAATAAAATCACTTGCCTTAGGACGTGATGGATCTCTTGCGAGAGTGACACGATCCCATGCAGAAAGATTTTCATAAGTTTCTTTGATTAATTCATCGATTTTTTTTGTTAATGTGTCATATTCTTGACCAGGTTCCAGTGTCAAAACATGTGCTTGGAGTTCTTTGATTTTTCTTTCATTTTCCACTATATTCATGAGCGACCTCCATGCATTCTCAGTAAATCCGAGAAAACTTTCTTTAAATCTTTTCTTTCAACAATCATATCTATAAATCCCTTATCTAATAAAAACTCAGCTGTTTGAAAACCTTCAGGTAATTCCTGCTTCATTGTTTTTTCAATAACACGCTTTCCAGCAAATCCAACTAATGCATGAGGTTCAGCAATAATAATATCCCCTAGCATAGCAAAACTTGCACTTACACCACCCGTTGTTGGATGAGTTAGTAGAGTGATATAAAAGCCTCCAAGATTTGAAAATCTTTTTAATGCACTTGAAACTTTTGCCATTTGCATTAAAGAATCAATTCCCTCTTGCATACGGGCACCACCACTGGTACAACTAATAATCAAAGGTAACTTTTTACGTATTGCTAACTCGACACCTTTACAGATTTTTTCACCAACGACTTTTCCCATACTTCCCATCATAAAACGAGAATCCATAATACATAGAACTACCTTTTGATGATCAATTTGTCCAATTCCACAAATCACCGCTTCATTCATACCAGTTGACATTTTGGCTTTTTGAAGTTTTTGATCATAACCAGGAAAATCTTCAATATTTTTAGAAATATCTCTTTGAAAATATTCACGCCAGCTACCTTCATCAACAAGATCACGAATCCTTTGTCTAGCACTGATTTTCATATGATTTCCACAATGTGGACAAACATAATCATTTTCTACTAAGGTAAAATAAGGAATTGATTGATGACAAGCATCACATTGTTTAAAAATATTATCTGGTACTTCTTTTTTTGCTTTGGGTTTATGTCTTTTTAACCAAGTTGAAAATTCTTTTAATTCTTGGTTTCTTTTTTTAAACAATTGATCCATTCTCTTTCAACTCCTTTATAAAGTTTTCACAAAATCCTGTATCATAACTTCCATCAATAAAGTCTTTCGCATGTAAGACATAGTAATGGAATTTTGTATTGGTAGAAATTCCATCAATAATGACTTCACTTAATGCTGCACGCATTTTTTTAATACATTCAAGACGTGTTGGCGCAAATGTAATCAATTTTAAAATCATTGAATCATAATATGGTGAAATAACACAACCATTATACATAGCACTATCAACACGGATTCCACGACCTCCTGGAATATGCATAAAAGTGATTTTTCCAGGTGTTGGTGCAAAATCTCTATTCATATCTTCAGCATTGATACGACATTCTATCGCATAGCCATTTTGTTTAATATCTGCTTGTTGATAAGGCATCTTTAAACCTTCTGCCATCTTTAACTGTAATTTGATTAAATCAATACCACAAATCATTTCTGTAATGGGATGTTCCACTTGAATTCTGGTATTCATTTCCATAAAATAATAATTTCCATGTTTATCTAAAAGAAACTCAATTGTTCCAACACTGTTATAACCGACATGACGACAAGCCTTCAGAGCATCTTCAAATAATTTTTCTCTGATTTCTTTTTTTAGAATATGACAAGGTGCTTCTTCAATCATCTTTTGATGACGTCTTTGGAAAGAACAATCACGTTCAAACAAGTGAATCACATGTCCATATTGATCTCCAACAACTTGAACTTCAATATGTTTAGGATTTTCTATATATTTTTCTAAATAAACATCATCATCACCAAAACATGCTTTCGCTTCTGATTTCGCATTTTGGTATTGCGTTTCAAATTCATCTTCATGACGAATAATACGCATACCTCTACCACCACCGCCATTGCTTGCTTTAATCATCACAGGATATCCTAATTCATCAGCAATTTTCTTTCCATGTTGTAGAGAATCTATAATTTCTTTAGAACCAGGAATCACAGGAACACCAGCTTCTTTCATCAATTTTCTAGCTTGTGCTTTATTTCCTAACATATCAATAATTTCAGGAGATGGTCCAACCCAAATCAATCCACATTGAATAACGAGTCTAGCAAATTGACTATTTTCACTTAAGAACCCAAATCCTGGATGAATTGCATCACAACCAGTATTGCAAGCTGCTTGAATAATCGCATTCATGTTCAAATAAGATTCATTGGCTAAAGGTCCACCAATACAAACAGCTTCATCAGCAAGCTGAACATGTAATGATGACTTATCAGCTGTTGAATAAACAGCAACACTTTGAATTCCCATTTCTTTACATGTTCTTATAATTCTAACAGCAATTTCACCACGATTCGCAATTAATAATTTTTCAATCATGATTTCACCTTACCCTATCATCATTAAAACTTGATCATATTCAACTGTTTCTCCATCACTTACATTGATAGATAAAACTGTTCCACTCACTGTCGCTTTAATTTCATTCATCACTTTCATCGCTTCAATAATACAAACGGTATCTCCCTCTTGAATGTGTTGCCCAACTTTCACAAATGGTTCTTGATTTGTTCCACTGGCTTGATAATATGTTCCTACAAGTGGACTCGTAATTGCTGTTCCTTGTTCTTGTTTTACTTCTTCAACTTCTTGAATAGGTGCACTCTTTATTGTTTTTACAACTTCCACTGGTTCCATTTCTTTTTCTAAAGTGATATGCAAATCACCATCAGTTAAGTCCATTTTTGAAATTTGACTTTCTTCAAACATTTTCATGATTGATTTGATTTTTTCTGTATCCATAAATTTTCCTCCTTAGAAAAATAAGCTAAGATAACTTAGCTTATTGTTTAGATTCAATTAATTTCACGATATCTTCAACTGTAACTAAAGCAGCTAATTCTTCATCACTGATTTCAACATCAAATTCAGTTTCTAAATCTAAAGATAATTCAACTGCAGCTAATGAATCAATTCCTAAATCATCTTTTAAGTTAGATTCTAATTTGATATCTTCTCCTTCAATATTTAATGATTCTACTAATGCATCTTTCACTTGTTCAAACATTTATATTTCCTCCTATATGTTTATTTACTTAAAACTTTTTAATTTCTTACTTCAAATTTTTGAAGTAATGCTAGTATATACCTCTTTTTTTGATTTGTAAATACTTTTTATGAAATTTATTTAAAAAATTTTATATATTATTTTTTAAGTTTTTAGATAAAGAAAAAGATGGATTTCTCCATCTCATTCAAATAAGTCCTTTTTTATTTTCATACTAACTATTCATAAAGCATCTTTTTAGGCACATATGCTTGTAATCTTTCATAAATAACAATTGCTGCAATGACTGATAAAAGATCCCCTGGAATATAAACAAGAAATAAACTTGTTATTAAAAACATAACAGGATAACTTTGTCCATAATAGAAATATTGAAGCAAAGCAAAATACAACATCCCAATCAAATAAATCAATAACATTCCTATTAAACAGACAACAAACGTTTTGATATAATTTTGGTATTGAAAGTGTCCTACAAAATAGGCACAAACAACAAACCCAATCAAATACCCAAATGAAGGAACAAGCACATAAGAGATTCCCCCACCACTAGCAAACACTGGAATTCCTAATAATCCAATGCCAATATATAATAACACACTATAAACTGCTTTTTCTTTTAATATCAAAGCGGCCAATATCACAAACAATGTTTGTAATGTTACTGGTACAATAGAAATTGGTAACTTGATAAACGCTCCTACTCCAATCAGTACAGCAAATAAAGCATATAAACACATATCTTTTGTTTCCATTTGATAACCTCCTTGGTTCCTAAGAATACAACAAATCTTTTTATTTGTAAAGTATTTTTTGTAATTATCTTTACAATAAAGAGATATATCATTTTCAAGAACTATGTTATAATAAGAAAAAATAATGTGTGAGGTTAATTTATGAAAAAGTTTTTTAGTCAATTTTTTATTTTTGTTTTATATTTAATTGCTGGAGGAATGTGTGGATATTTTGGTATTGCTTTTTTTAAAGATTATGATTTATCAATTATCACTGCTTTTTACGTTCTTGGAGCTTTTTATATATGTATCTTTCTTCAAGTCATTATTCATGAATGTGGTCATTTGATTTTTGGATTATTATCAGGCTATCAATTTTTATCTATTCGTTTCTATAATTTCATGTGGGTAAAAAGGAATGATAAAATTGTATTTAAGATGAATAAAGTTCCTGGAACACTTGGTCAATGTCTGATGAGTATTGACCATTATCAAGAGCCTTTTCCTTTTGTTCTTTATCATCTTGGTGGTGTTTTTAACAATCTTATTTCTGCACTCATTTCCTTTATTATATGCTTAATTATCCATAATCCCTATTTACAATCGTTCTGTTTTAGTCTTGGTATATTTGGATTGATAAGTGCTCTAACCAATGGACTTCCACTCAATATAGGAATAGATAATGATGCTAAAAATGTTTTCAATATGATGAAATACCCAATCACAAAATATGCTTGTTTTCAACAACTCAAAATTATTGAATATATGAGTAAAGGATATTCCTTAAAAGATATCAATGAAGACAACTTTACAATCTATTCCAATGAAGACTTAACACATAATCTTTGTATGAGTATCACTGCTTTCTATTGTCTAAGAGAAATTGATTTATCTCACTATCAAAAAGCCTATGATATAGCCAATCATATTTTGAATCAAAATATTCAAATGGAAGATAATACGATTTATCTTCTCAAAAACATCGTTCTTTATATTCTTATCCTCACAGATCCACAAAATCCTAAAATTAATAATATAAGAGATAAAAAATATTTAAAAATGGCTAAACTTCTTAAACGTGATCTCACAACTTTAAAAATTGAATATGCTTACCAATTATTATCATGCCATAATCCAGTAAAAGCTAAAAAAATCTTGGAACAATTTCATAAAGCATGTCTCACTCATCCTTATCTAGGTGAAATAGAAAGTGAAACAAGACAAATAGAAATGATTCAAAATTTATATAAAGAAAAGAGTTTGTAAAATTTCTCTACAAACTCTTTTTTTTATTCATCTTCTTTACTTGATTCAAATTGTGAATGATATAAGTCAGCATAGAAGCCACCTTTTGCAAGTAATGATTCATGGTTACCAAGTTCAACAATGTCTCCATCTCTCATAACAATAATTGTATTCGCATCACGAATTGTAGAAAGACGATGGGCAATAATGAAGCTTGTACGACCTTCCATTAACTTATCCATACCTTTTTGAATTAAGACTTCTGTTCTGGTATCAACTGAAGAAGTTGCTTCATCTAAAATCAAGATTTTTGGATCAGCTAAGAATGCTCTTGCAATTGTTAATAATTGTTTTTGACCTTGAGAAATATTATTTGATTCCTCATTAATCACAGTATCATAACCATCTTCTAATGTGTTGATAAAGTGATCAGCATAAGCCAATTGACATGCTTTTTCCATTTCTTCATCAGTCGCATCTAACTTACCATATTTTAAGTTTTCTCTAATCGTTCCACCAAATAACCATGTATCTTGAAGAACCATACCAAATAAACTTCTTAAATCACTTCTTGCATAATCCTTAATATCATGACCATCAATTAAAATATTACCACTATTTAATTCATAGAATCTCATTAATAATTTAACAATTGTTGTTTTTCCAGCCCCGGTTGGACCAACAATCGCAACAGTTTGTCCAGCATGCACATGCATAGAAAAATCATTAATAATTGTTTTATCTGGATTATATCCGAAATTAACATGATTGAAAGTCACACTACCATCAATCTTAGCTAATTGTTCATGCGTAATTCTTGGTGTTTCTTCTTCCAATTCAGATTCATCTAAAAATTCAAAAACACGTTCAGCTGCTGCTGCAGTTGATTGTAATTGATTCATGATTTGAGCTAATTGGGTAATTGGCTGATTGAATTGACGGACATATTGAATAAAGGCTTGAATATCACCAATTGAAATCGCATTTCCTGATGCTAAGAATCCACCTAATAAACAGACTCCAACATATCCAATGTTTCCTACAAAGTTAGTTAATGGTTGCATTAAACCAGAGAAGAATTGAGATTTCCATGCTGATTCATATAAATCATTATTGAAAACTTCAAATTTTTCAACTGAATCTTCTTCTCCATTAAAAGCTTTAACAACTTGATGAGCCCCATACATTTCTTCAATATGACCATTCACATTTCCTAAACTTTGTTGTTGTCTAAAGAAATATTTTTGAGTTCTTTTCATGATTCTTGTCATCAGGAACATTGAAACTGGTAAAACACATAATGCCATTAATGTCATTGGAACACTAATTGTTAACATCATAATGAAAATACCAATAACTGTGACTGATGAAGTGACAATTTGTGTCATACTTTGATTTAATGATTGAGCTATTAAATCAACGTCATTTGTGACACGTGATAAAGTATCACCACTTGAATGTTTATCAAAATAACTTAATGGTAAACGATCCATCTTTTGCGAAATTGCTTTTCTAAAATCATAAGCCACTCTTTGAGAAATACCTGAAGTAATAAATCCTTGAATATAATTTAACAATGCACTTAATAAATAAATACATGCTAGAAAAATTAAAATCTGTGAAATTGCTGTAAAATCAATTCCGCCAGTATTGCTGACTTTAGCCATAATACCTTCACTTAATTTATCAGTTGCTTTGGCTAAAATCTTTGGTCCAAAGATTGAAAATACAGTTGAACCAGCGGCAAATATAATAATAAAGATAAATTTAACATAATAAGGTTTTAAGTAAGCAAATAATTTTTTGATTGTTCCTTTAAAGTCCTTAGCTTTTTCTGTTGCGGGTCCATGACCACGTCCCATTGGTCCTCTAGGCATCTGCTAATTCCTCCTTTGAAAGTTGTGAATAAGCAATCTCTTGGTATACCTGACAAGTTTCCATCAGTTCCTTATGAGTTCCTTTTCCAACAATTTTTCCTTTATCTAATACAATAATTTGATCAGCATCCATAATTGATGCAATTCTTTGACCAACAATCAAAACTGTATTTTTAGTTTTTTCTGTGAGCTTACTTAATTCTTTTCTTAAAATAGCATCGGTTTTAAAGTCTAAAGCTGAGAAGCTATCATCAAAAATAAGGATTTCTGGATTTTTAGCTAATGCTCTAGCAATCGCTAAACGTTGTTTTTGACCACCAGAAACATTTGTTCCACCTTGTGAAATTTCTTCACTTAACCCTTTTGGTTTATCATCGACAAATTCTTTTGCTTGGGCAATACGAATCACTTCGCTTAATTCTTCATCACTTGCATCATGTGCACCATATTGAAGATTTGAACGAATTGTTCCTGAGAATAAGACACCTTTTTGTGGAACAACCCCAATTAATTCTCTTAAATCGTGTTGTTTAACATCTCTAACATCTACCCCATCAATTGTTACACTACCTTCAGTAACATCATAAAAACGTGGTATTAAATTAATTAAAGTCGATTTACCTGAACCAGTAGAACCAATAAATGCAGTTGTCTTACCAGGCTCAGCAGTAAAACTAATATGACTTAAAACAGCTTCATGAGCCCCTGGATATTGGAAAGTGACATCTTTAAATTCTACTAATCCTTTTTGAGATGCATTAAATTCTTTTGCATCATCTGGATCTTTAATTGATAAATCAGTAGATAAAACTTCATAAACTCTGCCAGCAGCAACACTTGCACGAGGAATCATAATAAAGATCATCGCAATAAATAAGAATGACATAATAATATGCATTGCATATTGGATAAAGGCCATCATATCCCCAATCGCAATATTTCCTAAGTCTAATTGTTGAGCACCAACCCAAACAACTAACACAGTCGCAATGTTCATAATAAACATCATAATTGGCATTAATGTCGCCATTGCACGGTTAACAAATAAGTTAACTTTTGTCAAATCATCATTGGCTCTATCAAAGCGATCTTCACTATGCTTTTCATTACCAAAAGCACGAATAACCAAGACACCACTTAGATTTTCACGCATTGTTAAGTTCAATCTATCAATTAATGATTGAATAATTTTAAACTTAGGCATAACAACCTTAATTAAGACAAACAATACGCCACTAATAACTAATAAAATAAGCAAAATAATCCAAGTCATTGATGTTGAATGAGTAATTGCTTTATATAATGCACCAACACCCATCATTGGAGCAAATAAAACAATACGAAGCAACATAATCATTAACATTTGTACTTGTGTAATATCATTTGTTGTACGCGTAATTAATGAAGCTGTTGAGAATTTATTAAATTCAGTATTAGAAAAACTTTCAACTTTTTCAAAAACAGCTTTTCTTAAATCTCTAGCCACACCTGCTCCAACACGTGAAGATAAAAAGGCAGAAATCATTGCTGCAACTGAACCTAACAAAGCAATTGCCAACATAATTAAACCAGATGAAAGAATATAACGTGTTTGAATACTATCAACATCAGCACCTAATGCAAGATATTCAGTCTTTACACCATTTCCACCAGCAATCAACATTGTTGATTCACCCATTGCATCTATTTGTGTATCAATTTTCTTTGTCATTTCCTTTTTGGTATTCGCATCCATCATTGAAAATACTTGATAAATATCCATACCAGCTGGTAAATTCCCAAATCTTTCTTGATATTCTTTGGAATTTTTATCCATTGAATCAATTGAAGATACCATCAACATTGGTTTAATTAATGCACTCTCTAATTGACTCTTTTCATCTTTAGATAGATCATTTAAAACATAAGCATTTTTAAGTTTAGGGAATTCTTCTTTAAAGTTATCTTTTAAGTTTTCATAACTTGTATAAGTATAACTTGATTCAATGGTTTTCTTTTGTTCATCATCAGCAAAAACCAAAAGATGTTTAAAAGTTTCATCACTAAATACATCAGCAACTGGACTATCAAAACCACCTGCTTGAATTCCATTGGTTACAATTTTACTCATATAATCTGGTAAAGCCAATTCTGATTGAGATTGGATAAAAACGCATCCAATACATAAAAGAATTGGTAACCAGAATTTATAAGCAAACTTACGCAACTTAATCATTCCATTTCCTCCTTTATATTTTTTTGCATTCTTTTAATGATATTCAAAACAGTTTCAAAATCTTCCTGAGTCATTTCTCGACAAATAACTTCATAGACATAATCAAACTCTTTTTGCATACCATTTAATGTTTCTTCCCCCTGCGGCGATAAGACAATTTTATTATTGCGCTTATCTTGACTATCAATTTCTCTTTCGACTAACCCCGAATCAACCAAACGTTTAATTCTTACTGAAAGAGTTGCCTCAGTAATATGAAGTTTTTGAGCTATTTCTTTTTGATTCATTTTATTATCATGAATTAAAAACATCAGTTTTGCCTGTTCTGGTGTTAAATTATGAAAACGTGAAGCAACAAGTTTTGTTGAAAGCTTGTGTACTGTCCGTAATTCTTCCATAATTCTACTAAAGTTCTCATGTTTCATCTTTGTTCACTCCTTATTACTTAGTGCACTAACAATTATAGTTAGTCGACTAAGTATTGTCAACAAAAAGTATCTTTTATTTTTATAACAAAAAAGAATCAATAAATATCTCATCATTCATCGATTCTTTTATAAACATTATTTTCTAACTTGACCATTTCCATAAATCTTATATTGATATGAAGTCATCTCAATAAGTCCTAAAGGACCTCTGGCATGTAATTTTTGGGTACTAATTCCAAGTTCCGCTCCAAAACCAAATTCTCCACCATCACTAAAACGCGTAGAAGCATTATGATAAACACATGCAGAATCTAATGAATCCATAAACTTTGCAGCTGCTTGTTCATCTTCAGTGATTATAGATTCTGAATGTTTAGTAGAATATTGATAAATATGAGAAATAGCTTCTTCAATTGAATCAACTATTTTAATAGCAACAATATAATCATCATATTCCTTGGCATAATCTTCTTTGGTCGCAGGATAACAATCTATGATTTGCTGAACTTTTTCATCGCCACGAATTTCAACTTTTCCATCAAACGCTTTTACCATTAATGGCAAATAAACATGAGCTATATCTTGATGAACAAGGATTGTTTCAATCGCATTACACACTGATGGTCTTTGTATTTTAGCATTCACACTAATATCAATAGCTTTTTGCATATCTGCTTCTTTATCAATGTAAAGATGACAATTGCCTGCCCCGGTTTCAATCACTGGAACTGTTGCATTTTTAACCACAAAATCAATTAATCCCTTTCCACCTCTAGGAACAACAACATCAACATAATCATTTGCTTGAATTAATTCATTAACAATTAAACGATCAGTATTATCAATCAAATGGATACAACCATAAGGTAAAATATCTTTGGTTGCTTCTTGCATTAATCTTGTTAAAATACGATTAGAATGAATGGCTTCTTTCCCACCTTTTAAAACACAAACATTACTTGATTTTAAACATAAACATGCAATATCCACGGTTACATTAGGACGAGATTCATATATAATCGCAAAAACACCAATAGGAACTCTCACTTGTTGAATATGCAATCCATTAGGACGCTCTATTTCACGAATAACTTGTCCTATTGGATCTTCTAATTGTGTTAGTTTTCTAACGTCCTGAACCATTGATTGAATCCGTTGACTATCTAAAAGCAGACGATCAATCATAGCCGGTGACATATTATTTTCTTTAGCACACGCTATATCTTTTTGATTCTCTATAATAATTTCATCAATATGTTCAAGTAAAGCTGAAGATATATTAAGCAATGCTTTGTTTTTATCTTCTTGACTTATATTTTTCATTAAACGACTCGCATCTTTTGCCTCAGTTAACTGTTTTAATAAACATTTATCCATGACTTTCTCCTCCTAACACCACCATATTATTCGCATGAATGACTTCATCATAATCCTTATAATGTAAAATAGATTCAATATCTTGACTATCATGACCCATAATGAGCTTAATTTCATCACTTGAATAATTACTAATTCCTTTAGCAATCTTCTTTCCCTGTTGATCTACAAGATCAATGACCTGTCCCATCAAAAAATGACCACTTACATCAATGACTCCTTTAGCCAATAAACTCTTTCTTTGTTCTTCAATTGCCAAAACAGCACCATCATCTAAAACAACCGTTCCTTTAGCATTACTACGATAGGCAATCCAATGTAACCTCGCATTTAAATTTTTACCACTATGTCCATTGAACCAAGTTCCTTCTTCATTATCAAAAACATGTAATATACTATTTTCTTTTCCACCATTAATAATGACCATATCACGTCCATAATCATTAACAATTTGAGCAGCTTTAATTTTTGTCATCATTCCACCAGTTCCTAAAGAAGAAGATGGTTCTCCAGCCATTTGTTTAATTTCATCTGTTACACATTCAACATATTTTAATAACTTAGCATCTGGATTCTTTCCAGGGTGGCTTGTATATAACCCATCAATATCACTCACTAAAATTAATAAATCAGCATCAACAACAGGCACTAATAAAGCAGATAATGTATCATTATCTCCTACTTTAATTTCATCAACTGCTAAGGCATCATTTTCATTGACAATTGGAATGACACCATAATCCATTAAAGCATGCATTGTATTTGATAAATTCAACAATCTCTTACGATCATCAAAATCGCCATGATTTAATAAAACCTGTGCACAATCTAAATGAAAGATATGAAAAATTTCTTCATAAATCTGCATAAGTTGAGCTTGTCCAATAGCTGCCAATGCTTGTTTTTCTGGAATCGTACTAGGTTTACTTTTTAAATGTAATGCTCCCATTCCTGCCGCAATTGCTCCTGATGAGACCAATACAACTATATAACCTTGTTTTTTTAATTTAGAAATCTGTAATGCTATGTTTAATATTTTTTCTTTATCAATTTCCCCATTTTGATTGCATAAAGAAGATGAACCTACTTTAATGATAATCTTCTTGATTCTCGCTATTTCTCTTTTCATCATATCCCCCTGTTATTTCTTTGTAAAATAAATACTTTGCTATTTCAAATCTACCCTTAAAAACTTCAATATATAAAAATAAAGAAGTAACCATGCAAAACAACATTAATATTTCATTAATTGATCCCACAATCAGGATAACAATTCCTGTTAAAACCCAGTATATCATATGTCTGAGCATATAAACTAAGTACAATTCAAAAAAGTTAAAAATATTTTTTCTCATCAACCGAATAGAATAAGAAATACATTCACTCCAAGAAAATTCTTCTAACTCCATGACATATGGAACCGGCATAAATAATGCAGTCAAAAATAAATAAACCAAAATACAAACAATAATATTTAATATGAGTAAACTATTATGCATAATAAGTTGTATTCCTTTAAAATTAGGAATAAAATATTCTGTCTGTATTAAAGCATTTCCAATCGATGATATCCATTCTAATGATAATTCAGGTATCAATGAATGAATAGAAAATAAAGTTGGTAATGCAACTAGCAAAACAACAAAAAGAATAATTGCCTTACGCATAAGATAAGCTGGTGCAACTCTAGCAAATTCTATAATTCCTATCATTGACTGATGGTAATCAATTCTTGGCTTTTTCTCATCAACCAAAGTCATTGCACATTTTACATATCCATGAGCAATTGGGCATAAAAACAAAGATACAAAAAATGAAAACAAACCACTTCTTAAATATTGCGCTAATAACCCCACATAACCAACATAAAAGAATTCAGGTATAATTTGTTGACGATACTTTAAATAGATATCATTTGATTGATTTTTTATTCCCCTAATACTCATGTTTATTTCCTCTCTTTGTTTTTACTATTATACACAACTTCACTATAAAAGTAAAAGGTCAATACAAAAAGCTTATAACAATCACGATATTCTATTATTTTATTCAATTTATTATACTTATCTAATTATTGACAAATGTATTTAAAGATTTCATTTTATTTTTAATCTATCAAAATATGCAAAAGAAAGTCTCTATCACTAGAAACTTCCCTTTTATTCCAAGTTTACTCTTTTATACAATCTGCAGCTTCATATATCTTTTCTAGACTTGCTTTTTCAATAAGTAAATCAAATATCTTTTCGTACTGCTCTACGGATAGATTTTTCAGAAAGCCTGTTTCGGCTTGTGGATATGTCTTGATAAACAATTTTAATACAGAATATCTTAATCCATCATTCAATCCAAGTTTCTTTCCTTCAGCCAATCCTTCTTGCAGCCCTTCTTCTTTTCCTTCGTCACGTTCTCTTTTCATTCTTGCCTGTCTTGCTCGCTTGTTTAAATCACGGTTGAATGCCATGTCTTGTAGAATCATATCTTCATTAAAATCATCTGCCTTCTTCTCCATGATATCCACCACCTTCTTCTTTAACTTCATTATATCATCATCGATTCCATT